>JBDRNF010000306.1:0-34359 GCA_043811435.1 Pseudomonadota bacterium | reverse complement strand
ACGAAGCAATCCATTCCTTCCTGACGGCTCCATGGATTGCTTCGCTCGATGCAATGACGAAAATGATCGGCATTCAACCCAGACGAGACACCAATGAATCCTCCTTTTGAACATGATCTGAAAGCCACCGTCCGCACCATTCCGGATTACCCCAAGCCCGGGATCCTGTTTCGCGACATCACCACGCTGCTCGGCGACCCCCGCGCGTTCCGCCGCGCGGTGGATCAGCTGGTGGATCCCTGGGCAGGCTCCAAGATCGACAAGGTCGCCGGCATCGAGGCGCGCGGTTTCATCATCGGCGGCGCGGTGGCGCATCAGGTCTCGGCCGGATTTGTGCCGATCCGCAAGAAGGGCAAGCTGCCGCACACCACAGTGCGCATCGCCTATTCGCTGGAATACGGCCTCGACGAAATGGAAATGCACGCCGACGCCATCAAGCCGGGCGAACGGGTGATCGTGGTCGACGATTTGATTGCCACCGGCGGCACCGCGGAAGGCGCGGTCAAGCTGCTGCGCCAGATCGGCGCCGACGTGGTGGCTGCCTGCTTCATCATCGACCTGCCGGATCTTGGCGGCGCCGACAAGATTCGCGCAATGGGCGTTCCGGTGCGAACGCTGATGGCGTTCGAGGGGCATTGAGGGCGAAGCGTTGAACTCTCCACGTCGTCCCGGATCTGCGTTCGCTACGCTCACTTGTCCGGGACGACAGCGGATGTTTCGACTTACCCGGCCGCGACGGCCTTTCGCTTGCGATCCGGCATCCGAAACGACGCGATGTAGGGTGCGATCCGGTCTTGCGGCATTGGTTTTGCGAAGAAGTAGCCTTGCATCGTCGAGCAGCCGAGGCTGTTGACGATCTCGACCTGCTCCGCAGTCTCCACGCCCTCGACGACGCAGTCGAATTTCAGGTTCCGGCACAGGTCGATCACGGTCTTGACGATGTTGCGGGAGTTTTCCTGCGTGGCAATGTTGCGGATGAAACCGCGATCGATCTTGATCTTGTCCAGCGACAGCTGATGGACATAGCTCAGGCTCGACTGCCCCGCCCCGAAATCGTCCAGCGCGACCTTCAGTCCCATCGATCGCAACGTCCCGAGCGAAGCCTGCACCTGCTCGTAGTCCTGCATCAAGGCCGTCTCGGTGACTTCGATAATGATGCGGCGGGGATCGATGCCGCATCGTTCGATGAGGGCGACGATCTGCAGGATGGTGACTTGCGAGACCAGATCGCGCATCGACAGGTTGAAGGACAGAAATATATCCTCCGGCCAGGAACTGGCGGCGGCCAGCGCCTTTTGCAACAAGACCAGGGTGATGGTTCCGATCAACTCGGTACGCTCCGCGACCGAGATGAAGACATCGGGAGGAACGTCGCCGAGCTCGGGATTGTGCCACCGCGCCAGCGCCTCGAAGCCGACCAGCCGGGTTGTCGCGACATTGACGATCGGCTGAAAATGCAGTGACAGTTCGGCATCGAGATCGATCCGCCGTAAGGTATGTTCGATGGTGCTGATCTTGCGGATTTCGATTTCGTGCTCGCGTGAGAAGATCACCGGCTGACCGCGGAATCGTGCCTTGGCATGGTAGAGCGCGTAGTCGGCGCGCTCGTACAGAAGCTCCGCCGTCGTGCCGGCATCCGGCGCAACGGCAAATCCGATCGAGCCGCCGATCTTGGCAAGAATCCCGGAAATGAAGAATGGCTGATCGAATACCGAACAGACCCGGGCACCGATCGCGAGAACGGCCTCGGAATCAAGACTCGCATCGACGATGATTCCAAACTCATCGCCGCCGAGTCGCGCGATGAAGTGGGTGTCGTCGGAAAGCTGCAGCAGGCGCTGGCCGGTCTCCTTCAACACGCGGTCGCCGACCCCGTGGCCATAGAGATCGTTGACGGCCTTGAAGCCGTCGAGATCGAGCACGGCGACGACGAATGTGTGCGCCTCCGTCCGCGCACGCTCGGCGAGGAGCGACAGGCGGTAGAAGAACTGGCGTCGGTTCGGCAGATCGGTCAGGCTGTCGACATTGGCGAGGCGGAAGTTTTCCTGGCTGAGGCGTCGGGTCTCGACTTCGCCATTGACCATGGCCGCGAACTGCCTGGAGCAGATGATCAGGATGTAGGTCATCGCCACCGTGACCAGCAACAGGTTCAATCCGATGGCGATCTTGACCGCGTCGCCGCTGGCGAGCAGAAAGATCACGAACGGCAGGATGACCGCGCCGGTCAGGGTCAGTGCGGCCGGACGCACATGCATCAGGCAGAAGATGCAACTGACGACCGTGATCCCGACGAAGAACAGGATATGGCCATTGCGGGCGGTGTCGCCATACGGAAACAGGCTCAGCGCCCACGCCAGGAATGCGAGGCCGAGTATGCCGCCCAGCAGTACGGTCGACCGCAAGGTACGGGCGGCAGCCTTCGGCTCAACCGCGCGATCGCGGCGCCGCAGCCAGATCAGGCACCGGAGAACACACGCGCCAACCAGGATGCCTGGAAAGACCACCGTCAAGCTCACGGGCGCCACACCATGGTGCGTGAACGCCAACGCAATCGAATTCACGCTCAGGATGAAGTAGAGCAGCGGGACTTGCCGTGAGAACGCCGCGAGCTGTGCTCCCAGCAATTCGTGATTGTCGGCATCGATCCTGAAAAGCTTCGAAATTTGATTCATGGAAAAACCGCGACTGAAAAATCGCGATAATGCTATCGTTACAATCGTAAATATTGTTGCTTCGCATCGTGCCGGCTGCCGTGCGGCTGGTTAACGGCGCGCTAAGATAATCGCGGGGCGTGCAATCGGGTCGGCTGCAATTCAGCGACTCTCGCAGAACTACGAAAGCGCCGGCACGCCAGGTGCCAACCAACGGGCTGAACTCTCTCCACGTCGTCCCGGATCTGCGTTCGCTGCGCTCACTTGTCCGGGACGACAGCGGATATTTTCATCACGACCCCTGCAGCATCAAGTTCAGCTCTAGTTCGCGGAAGCTGAAGTAGTTTTGGCGGATCCATTGATGCAGCTCGGTCGATGAATCCTTCTCGTTGCGGAGGTAGCCGGTGAACGAGAAGGTCAGCCGGTCGATATAGGTCTTCAGGAACACCGGCAGGGCGGCGATGCGCAGCACCCGGCCGCGGGCAAAGGCCGGCGGCAGTTCGCCGCGCACGATATGTTCGTTGTCGATGGTGACCAGGGCGTTCGGCGGAATCTGCTGCTGCAGCATCGGAAACGCGCGCGCCGAGGTGCGGTCGGTATCGGCGACGAACAGGATCAGCGGCGAGACGCCGCGCCGCGCCGCCTCCTTCATGAAGCCGATTTCCCCGGTCATCTTGAAGAACTCGTCGAAGGCGTGAAAGCCGAGATCGATCACCTTGGCGACCCCGTCATTGACGATCAGCCGGTCCATCAGCTGCATTTTTCCGAACGTGTCGATGACGTCGGCGGTCTCGGTGACTTTGGGCAGGAATTCGAGCAGCGACGGCTCTTTCAGGTTGATGTCGAAGGCCGCGACCGCGCCGTGCTTCAGCAGCAGGAATTCGGTCAACAGCCGCGCGATCAGCGTCCTGCCGACCAGCGGGCGGGGCGAGCAGATGATGAAGACGGGCGTGCGGTACATTGGCGCTATATCAGGCGAATTCGGCGCCTAATCCAGCCAAATAGCGTCCGCTGGCGCAATTATTTTTCGCCGCTGCGGGTCACCGATTTGCCCGAGCCGACCAGGTCGGTCAGCTTGATGCGGTCGAACTCGCTCCAGACATTGGCCAGCCAGTGCCGGACATAGCCGCGCAGCACGAACGAATAGTTCGCGGCCTCGTCATGGACGCCCTTGTTGGCGACGAATTTGAGGAACGGCACCGAGGAGACCTCGACCTGCTCGTAGGCCATTTCGTTTAGCTTGGGGATGGTGAGCTCGGTGGCGTCCTTGATGCGGTGAAAATAGGAATTGTAGGTCGCCTGGTCCCACTGGAAGAATTGCGTATCGTTGATGAAATTCTTGACCAGGAAATATTTGGCGCCCTGCATGAAATTGGCGGTCTGGGCGATTTCGTCCAGCGAGGCGATCGAGGGGCCCAGTATATGGAACACGGCAAAGGTGATCTGCCCGGACTTGGCGGCGTCGAGAAAGCCGATGTCGCGCAGCGAGGCCAGCGCCGGCGACAGCAGTCCGGCGCGGACGTCGATCACGGTGACGGAGGGGCTCGCCGCATTCAGCGTATCGAAGATCTTCATCTGGTCCGCGGTCGTCGTCATGTCGACGATCTCGGTGATGTCGGGGTGAAAGCGCATCAGGGTGCCGCGCGGCGACTCGGTGTCGAAGGCCCGGGTGGGGATGTTGTTGGCGCTGAAATAATCCAGCAGGGTCCGCGACACCGTGGTCTTGCCGACCCCGCCCTTGTCCGCGCCCACCACGATCACTACCGGCTTCGTCGTCATGAATTTCCCTTACGCGCCATGTTCCGCTGCAGCATGATCCCAAGCATGATCACAAGACAAACCGAGCCGCCTGTTGGCGAAATCGGCGTTGGACCGTGCCTCGTCCCCGATCGCAAAAGCGGTCGAACTTCCCCGTCCCCTGCTTTGGGCGCGAACATGGCAGAAACAAGGGAGAATTCAACGAATTAGACGGCCGTTAAGCTTAATCCTGCCGGTGTCGTTAACGTGTGGAGGCCGATTCGGCCAGCAACGGCCTCAGTTGCGCCGGCCCCAGGGGCCGCGCGCGGCGCGGGCCGGGCCATCGCTCCAGGGTCCGGAGGGGGCCGGCGGCGGGAGCTGGCCGGGGGTTTCAGGCTGGTCCGGCCCGCCGTCGCCCGGCTGACCTTCCGTATCCGACGGCAGCGCCAGCCGCCCGGGATCGCGTCCGCCGGCATATTTCACGAGGGCCTGCGCCCGGGCATCCACGGAAGGATGGGTGGCGAACAGGTCCGCGAAGCCCTCCCGGGGGTTGTCGATGCACAATTCCATCACCGCCGAGGTGGCGCCTTGAAGCTCGCCGCGGTTCTCGATCTTGCGCAGCGCCGAGATCATGGCGTCGGGGTTCTTGGTCAGTTCGACCGATCCGGCGTCGGCGAGAAATTCGCGCGACCGCGACAGCGCCAGCTTCACTACTTGCGACAGCAGCCAGGCCAGCAGAATCAGCACCACCGCGATGATGACGACGATGATGGCGCCGCCGCCGCCCTTGCTGTTGCTGTCCGAGGAGGACGAGGACCGCCTGGAGGACGATGAGCCGCCGGAGGAATTCCAGCTCAGATTGGTGAACATCCGGAAGAACAGCTCGCCGAAGAAGCCGACCACGCCGGCGATGATCATCGCGGTCACCATCAGCTGCACGTCGCCGTTGCGGATGTGGGTGAGTTCGTGGCCGAGCACCGCCTCGATCTCCTGATCGTCAAGCGCCTTCAGCAGGCCGGTCGTCACGGTAACGGCATATTGCCGCTGATTCAGCCCGCTGGCGAACGCGTTGCGCGCGTCGCTCTCCACGATTTTCAGTTTCGGCATCGGAATGCCGCGGGAGACGCAGAGGTTCTCCAGCAGGTTGTAGAGCCGGGGCTGCTGCTTGCGCGTCACGGCGCCGCCGCCGGTGACGGCATCGATCATGTTCTGGTGAAAGAAATAGGCGATCACGATCCACAGCGCCGCGGCACCCGTCGCATAGGGAAACGCCTTCACCAGGTCGCGCGCCGCCAGCATCAGATAGTCGCCGACCGACCGGTTGCTGTTTACAGCGACTTCCGCCAGCAGCGCGCCGGCATAGACCAGCACGTAGATCAGCAGGAACAGCCCGGCAAGCAGCAGCATCGAACGCAATTTGTTCGATGCGATGTGCGTGTAAAGACCGTAGGCGGCCATGCTGCTTCCTGGTCTATCCGTTATGTCGCCGTCATTGCGAGGAGCGCTTGCGACGAAGCAATCCACTCTTTCCTTGTGAAGCGCGATGGATTGCTTCGCTTCGCTCGCAATGACGGTAAGCGGTGAGATACTCGACGATCACCCTCAGAACTTAACCGTCGGCACCGCCTCGACCTGCGTTCTGCTGGCGCCGAGATCGAAGAATTCCTTGGCTGTGAAGCCGAACGTGCCGGCGAACAGCGCCGCGGGCATCTGCTGGATGCCGGTGTTGTATTCCTGGACCGCGTTGTTGAAGAAGCGCCGGGCGGCCGCGATCTTGTTCTCGAGGTCGGACAATTCGCTCGACAGCTGCTGGAAATTGGCGTTGGCCTTGAGGTCGGGATAGGCCTCCGACAGCGCGATCAGGCGACCCAGCGCGCCGCTCAGTACGTTTTCGGCGGCCGCGACCTGTCCCGGTCCCTGTGCCGACATCGCGGAGTTGCGCGCCTTGATGACGTCGTCGAGGGTGCCGCGCTCATGGCTGGCATAGCCCTTCACGGTCTCGACCAGGTTCGGGACCAGGTCGTGGCGCTGCTTGAGCTGCACGTCGATATCGACAAAAGCCTGGCCGACGCGCTGGCTGAGCGCGACCAGGCGGTTATATGCCGCAAACGCGAAGAAAACGAGAATGACGATGACGCCGAGAACGATCCAGCCAGATGACATGACCCATAGCTCCTGATGAGACGACCGGCGCACAGCCTAGATGAAAGATCGGCGCGCGTCTGCGGCCCCGTCAGGGATGCCGCCCCGGTTGGTCGCTGCAGGAGCGCAGTAAGTTCAAGCAGGGACCCGGCTGGATGTCCCGGACGCGGTACAACGCCGCTTCGGCGAAGCGCCGCATCCGGGCCGCGCTCCAATCGGGGGTTACGGTTTCGCCATGTGCCAGGCGCCATTCAGGAAGCCGTCGCCCTTGGTGTCGCCGGCGGCCGCGTCCTTCTTGAAGGTGTAGAGCGGCTTGCCCTTGTAAGCCCACATCTTCTTGCCATCGTCGCGGACCACGATGGTCATGTCGGCGGTGGGCTTGGCGTCGTCGGCGGCCGCGAGCGGCGGCCAGTTCTCGGCGCAGGGACCGTTGCACATCGACTTGCCGCCGGCGTCCTTGTCGAAGGTATAGAGCGTCATGCCCTTGGCGTCGACGAACGTCTTGCCTTTGGGCGTATCGGCGATCTTCAGCATCTGCGCCGATGCCGCCGTCGATGCGAGAATGAAAGTCAAAGCCGCCATTGCGGCGAATGTCCTGGACATTGCAGCTGTACTCCTGATGAAGCATGTTGAGGACGCGGACGCGTCATCAACACAAACGCCGGAGGCCGCGAATTATTCCGCGGATGCCGGGCGGTCCGCGAACACGGCGTCACCCCAGCTCAGCTTTCTGAAGCGCGCATAGGCCGGCTTGTCGCGGCGTGGCGCGATGGTGCTCATCAGGCCGCGATCGGTGCAGAGTTTTGCGGTCACGGCGACCTTGGTAATCACCGGCTGTGCCAGCACGCGGGCGGGGTGCCGTGCGACCGGCGCGCGCGTCAGCGCGACATAGGCGAACCTCTCGTCCTCATAGGGCAGCTCCGCGCCCTTGAGCTGCCGGTGCGCCTGCGAACGCGGCAGGCGTTGGGTGAAGTGACACCAGTCGGGCGCCTCAAGCGGACAACGGCCGTCATGCGGGCAGGGCGCCGCGACATGCGCGCCCGCCGCGATCAATTGCGTCCGCAGGTCAAGAATCCGCGCATAGCCCGCCGGCGTGCCGGGCTCGACCACCAGCAGCGTATCGCGGGTCCTGGCCCACATCAGTTCGGCGAGCGCTTTTCGTTCGCCTTCGCTGATTTCGCCGATCATGTAGCTCGCCACCACGAGGTCGGCGGCGTCGGCGCTGGCAAGCTCGGCGCGGGCTTCGCCCTGCCGATAGGTCATGCCGCGCAGGTGCGTGCTCGCACTCCCCAGCTCCAGCGCCAGCGCGCGTAGTGCCCTGTTGGCGTCGAGCAGCGCAAATGCCGTGAGCGACGAAAACGCTTCCGCCGCGGCCCAGCTCGCGGTGCCCGGCCCGGCGCCGACATCGAGCAGGCTTTTGGGCGCAAAATCCGGCGTGATCCCGGCCAGCGCGTTCAGGCTGGCCGTCACCGCGGCATAGGTCGCGGGCATCCGCGCCAGCGCATAGGCCAGCGCGTCGGCCTCGGAGCGGATCGCGCCGGAGCCGCCGCCATCGCGATAGGTTTTCGAAATGACGGCCGAACGCCCGGCGGCGTCGCTGCGCGACAGCCCGTGCAGCCGGGCATCGAGCGCGGATTTCAGTTCAGCGGGGAGGTCGGGTGGGGTCACTATCTTACCCTCCCCTGGAGGGGGAGGGTCGACGCGACTGAAAGGAGCGGCGGGGTGGGGTGACGGTTTCTCATTTCAGGCGGTGCCCGAGTGGAGCGATCACCCCACCCCGTCTCACATTTCGCTGCGCTCAACGTGAGCCGACCCTCCCCCTTCAGGGGAGGGTAAGAAAAGATCACGCCACGTGCTGATCGAGAATCTTCACCGCTTCATCGAGCGCGACCGATACCAGTTGCGAGACGCCGCGTTCGGCCATGGTGACGCCGAACAGCCGGTTCATCCGCGCCATCGTGATCGGATTGTGCGTGATGATGATGAAGCGGGTGTCGGTCGAGGAGGTCATCTCGTGCAAGAGGTTGCAGAACCGCTCCACATTGTGGTCGTCGAGCGGTGCGTCGACTTCGTCCAGCACGCAGATCGGCGACGGGTTGGTGAGGAACACCGCGAAGATCAGCGCCAGCGCGGTCAGCGCCTGCTCGCCGCCGGACAAAAGCGACAGCGTCTGCGGCTTCTTGCCGGGCGGCTTGGAGATGATTTCGAGCCCGGCTTCGAGCGGATCGTCGCTCTCGATCAGGTGCAGCGCGGCTTCGCCGCCGCCGAACAATTCGACGAACAGCCGCTTGAAATGGCCGTTGACGATTTCGAACGAGGTCAACAGCCGCTCGCGCGCCTCGCGGTTGAGGCTCTGGATGCCCTGGCGCAGTCGCTTGATGGCTTCGACCAGATCGTCGCGCTCGGTGGTGAGCGCGGTATGCTGGGCCTCGACCTCATGCAGTTCTTCCTCGGCGCGCAGATTGACCGCGCCGAGCCGCTCGCGGTCGCGCCGCAGCTTTTCGAGGCTTTCCTCGATCTCGGCGAGTGGCGGCAGGTCGGCACCCGGCTCGATCTCGGCGAGACCCGCCACGGCGTGCGGCTCGACCTCCAGCATGTCGTGGATTTCGCGCTCGATATCGGCGAGCCGGCGTCGTGCGCCTTCCATGCGCTCCTCGGCGCGGGCGGTCGCCTCGCGCGCGCTCGATAGCGCCTCCAGCGAAATCTTGGCGGCGCGGTCGGTTTCCGCCATCGCGTTCTCGGCCGTGGCCAGCGCGTCGGCGGCGACCTGTCGGGCGGATTCGGCGGCTTCGATTTCGCTGATGATGGCGCGGCGCTTTTCCGCGAAGATCGCTGGCGCATTGTCGAGTTCCGCGCGCTCGGCGGTAACCTCGGTGATGCGTTCTTCGATGGTGGCGATATGCGTGGCGGCGCCCGCCCTGCGCTCCTGCCACTGGTTGCGTTCGGCGATGATGGCCTGCAGGCGGCGGTCGGCGAGTTCCGCCTCGCGCGCCAGCGCCTGGGCTTCGGCCCGCACCTGGGCGGCGAAGCGGCGGCGGCCTTCGATGTCGCTGCGAACGGCGGCCAGCCGGGTCTCGGTATCGAGGCTGGGCGGCAATTCTTCCAGCGCGGCAGTCGCGCTTTCATGCGCGCTTTCGGCCTCGGCGCGGTCGGCGTTGAGGCGGCTGTGGGCTTCGGTCAGCGCCGATTTTCGCGCGGCGTGGCGGTTGATTTCGCGTTCGGCATGGGCATGGCGCTCGCGCGCGGCGTCGGCCTCGCGCTGGGCGGCGCGCCAGGCCTCGCGGGCAGAACCTTCAGCCGACGAGGCCGCCTTCAGCGCGGTCTCGGCGGATTCCAGCGCCTGGCGCTTGGCGGAAGCGTCGATGCGGGCCTGCTCCAGCTCGTTCTCGATATCGACCAGCCGGGCGCGCTCGGCGAGCCGCCGCGCAGCACCGGTCGGCGCATGGGCGGCCGCGACAAAGCCGTCCCAGCGCCAGACGTCGCCTTCCGGCGACACCAGCCGCTGGCCGGTCTTCAGCTGCGAGACCAGCTCCGCGCCGCGTTCTCTCGGCACCACGCCGATCTGGGCGAGGCGGCGCGCCAGTTCGATCGGCGCGTCGACATGCGCTGCCAGCGGTTCGACGCCCTCGGGCAGCGCGGGATCGCCCTCGGTGACGCCGGAATTGGTCCAGCGCATCGGCGCTGAAGGATCGACCGGCGCATCGAGATCGTCGCCGAGTGCGGCACCGATCGCCTTCTCGTAGCCCTTGGCGACGGTGACGCCGTCGATGATCGGCGGCCACAGGTTCTTGGTTTCGCTGTTGACCAGCTTCGAGATCGTGCGCGCCTCGGTCTCGAGCCGCTGCACCCGCTTGTCGGCCTCGTTGAGCGGCGCGCGGGCGGCTTCCAGCCTGGCGCGGGCCTCGACATGGCCGGCCTCGTTGGCCTGCGCCATGGCTTCGGATTCGGCGAGGCTTTGCTGCGCGGTCTCCATGATGCCGGCGAGTTCGGCGAGGTCGCCGAATCCGCTGGTTTCCTGCACCAGCTTCTGCTCCTCGCTGGCGACGTTGGCGATCTCCTGATCGAGCCGCGCCAGCCGGTCGCGATGGGTCCGCACATTGCCTTCGAGCTGGTTGCGCTTGGCGGTGAGGTCGGCGAGCACGGTGGTCAGTTCGGCGAACAGCCGTTCGGCCGATGCCAGCGTCACCTCGGCCTCGGAGACCCGTTCATCGACGCCGCTGCGCTTTTCGACGCGCGACTTGATCTCTTCCTTCAGCTCGGTGTCTTCAGTCTCGAGGCGCTGCAGCGCCACCTCGGCGTCCGAACTCTGCTGCTGCTCGCGGGCGATATCGGCGGAAAACTGCATCAGCCGGCGGTCGAGCTCGGAGACGCGCTCTTTGGCGCGCTCTTCCTCGCGGTCGAGCGTTTCGCGCGCATTGGTCAACCGCTGCAGCCCGGCGGCGGCGCGGGCTTCCGCCTCGCGCAGGGCCGGCAGTTCGGAGGCGCGGATCGCCTGGATGCGGGCGGACTCGCCCTGTTCGCGGGTGCGCTCGGCCATTTCGCGAACGCTGAGGTCATGGGTGTGGGCGGCTTCCGCGACATCGACATTGGCTTCCAGCCAGCGCAGATGGAACAGCATGGCCTCGGCCTTGCGCACCTTGGCCGCGACTTCGCGGTAGCGGATGGCCTGGCGCGCCTGCTTCTTCAACCCGTCGATCTGTCCGGCCAGTTGCCCCACCACATCCTCGACGCGGGTGAGGTTGGTTTCGGCGGCCTTGAGGCGCAACTCGGCCTCGTGGCGGCGGGCGTGCAGCCCGGCGACGCCGGCGGCATCTTCGAGCACGCGGCGGCGCTGTTCGGGCTTGGCCTGGATGATCTCGCCGATCTTGCCCTGGTGAACCAGCGCCGGCGAACGCGCGCCGGTGGCGGCGTCGGCAAACAGGATCTGGACGTCGCGGGCGCGCACGTCGCGGCCGTTGATGCGGTAGACCGAGCCCGCGTCGCGCTCGATCCGGCGCGAGATTTCCAGGATTTCGCGGTCGTTCACCGCCGCCGGCGCCGAGCGGTCGGAATTGTCGATCGTCATCACCACTTCGGCATGGTTGCGCGACGGACGGTTGCCGGAACCGGCAAAGATCACGGCGTCCATATCGGCGGCGCGCAGCGATTTGTGCGAGGTTTCGCCCATCGCCCAGCGCAGCGCCTCGACCAGGTTCGACTTGCCGCAGCCGTTCGGACCGACCACGCCGGTCAGGCCCGGCTCGATCATGAAGTCGGTGGGTTCGACGAACGATTTGAAACCGTGGAGGCGAAGACGGGTCAGTTTCATGGACGCGATTCTCTGTTGGCCGGGCGCGAATCTCCCTGCCGGGACAATACCATAGAAGGCAATGTCGGTGTGTGGCTGAGTCGCGCTGGGGCGGCCCTTATGCACCGCGACAATGGCGAGGCCGGGGCCGGAGGGCAACCGCCGCCCCGGGCTTTTCCCAAGGGATTTATGGTGGTTTTGCCGGGCACGAGAAGTCCTGGCGAAGAATTCTTTTTACCCTCCCCTGAAGGGGGAGGGTCGGCTCGCATGAGCGCAGCGAATGCGAGACGGGGTGGGGTGAC
The DNA here is from genome assembly GCA_043811435.1 of Pseudomonadota bacterium. Classification (GTDB taxonomy): domain Bacteria; phylum Pseudomonadota; class Alphaproteobacteria; order Rhizobiales; family Xanthobacteraceae; genus Bradyrhizobium. The sequence goes on along the minus strand of JBDRNF010000306.1, from coordinate 22,240 downwards.
AGTGCCTCAACTCGCTCACCGTGCGAGACGAGAGACCGTCACCCCACCCCGCTCGCTGCGCGAGCGACCCTCCCCCTCCAGGGGAGGGTAAGAAAGGCTGACGGCCTTTAGATCAGGTCTTCAGCAGCGCCTTGATCCGCTTGTCGAACTCCTCGAACGAGGTCGCGCCCTTGACCATCTCGCCGTTGATGAAGAAGGTCGGCGTCGAATTGACCTTCAGCACTTCGCTGGCGAATTTCTGGTCGGCGGCGATCTTGTCGAGCAGCGCCTGATCCTTCAGGCAGTCCTCGACCGCCTGGCCGCTTAGCCCGGCCTGCTTGCCGATCCGCGTCAGGGTCTCGGTGGTGTTCTTCGCCACCCAGTCGTTCTGCTGCTTGAACAGCATGTCGATGACGGCGAAATATTTGCCGGCGTCGTCCTTGGCGATGCAGCGCGCCAGCATCGAGCCCGCTGCGGCCTTGATGTCGAGCGGGAATTCGCGGAACACCCAACGGATCTTGCCGCTGTCGATGTATTCCGACTTGATCTTCGGAAACACGTTTTCGTTGAAATGCGCGCAGTGCCCGCAGGTCATCGAGGCGTATTCGGTCACCGTCACCGGCGAGGTGGCGGGACCGAGCGCCATGTCGGGCAGCGACCCCGGCTTGGCGACGTCGGCCGCGCTCTGCGCCATCGCGCCATCGATCAGGCGTAGCGGAGAGAAGCCTGCAAGCAGGCCAAACCCGGTCAGCGACAGGGCGGCGGTAAAGGCGCGGCGCGTGATGATCAAGGGTCTGCTCCCGGATTGGCGCGTTCACGCCCGAAGACAAAAGGAACCGTTGGCTAGCTTGAAACGATAATTGTGGCAATGGCGGGCCGCCATGGCGGGACCCCGCGGCAGCCTCAATTTCGCTTGATCGACGCGCCGAGCCGCGCCAGCGCCGCCCGCAATTCCGCGTCCTCCACCGCCTCGAGGGTTTCGGCGACCTTCTCGACCTCGCCTGGGTCCGGGGCGCGGGAAGCCGGCGGCCGTTCCCGCCGCGACAGAGGCGCCTGCCGCAACGCCAGCCGGCCCACCGCGCTCCAGCCGAAGAAGCGGTTGACCCGCTGCAGGATGACGTCGGAGGCATGCTGGATCTCCAGCGCCATCGGCCCCTCCACCCGCAGCACCAGGGTGGCCGGCTCCTGCGGCTGCCCCTCCACCGGCCGCGGCCACTGGATTTTCAGCGGCTGGGAATGCGCGGCGACTTCGGGCCCGGCGATCTCTCCCCAGCGCGTCACCAGCTCGCGCGCGGCGAACCCCTGCTTGGCATAGGCGTCGGAAAACACGTCGCCGAGCAGGACGGACAACGGCTTGGCGCTGATCGGGCCGGGTCTTGAGAAACGTGCCATAGGGGCCTTATAGCACCGCTTCGCGCCGTGTGAACGGAACCACAGTCGTCATGGCCGGGCTTGTCCCGGCCATCCACGCCTTGACCCGCTGTGAAGAAAGACGTGGATGCCCGCGACAAGCGCGGGCATGACGTGGAGAGATTGGATTTCCGGCATTACAATGGCCTCATGAATTCCCGTGCAATCGCCAAGACCAGCCGTCGCGAAGTTGCCGCGGAGGCGACCGCCCGTCCCGCGCTGTTGCTGGCCTGGTACGACCGCCATCGCCGCAGCTTGTCGTGGCGGCCGCCGGCGGGGGAGCGGGCCGATCCGTACCGGGTGTGGCTGTCCGAAATCATGCTGCAGCAGACCGGCGTCAAAACCGTCGGGCCTTACTTCGAGAAATTCCTGGCGCGTTGGCCCACGGTTGCGGCGCTCGGCCGTGCCTCGCTCGACGATGTGCTGCGGATGTGGGCCGGGCTCGGCTATTATTCGCGCGCCCGCAATCTGCACGCCTGCGCGGTCGCCGTGCTGCGCGATCATGGCGGCGCGTTTCCCGATACCGAAGAGGGGTTGCGATCGCTGCCGGGGATCGGGCTCTATACCGCCGCGGCGATCGCGGCGATTGCGTTCGGCCGCCGCACCATGCCGGTCGACGGCAATATCGAGCGCGTGGTGTCGCGGCTGTTCGCGGTGGAACAGCCACTGCCGCAGGCCAAACCGCTGATCCAGCAATTGGCGGCGACGCTGCTCGATGCCGGCGACGAGAAGTCTCGCGCCGGCGAGGAGGGGTCTCGCGCCGGCGACAGCGCGCAGGCGCTGATGGATCTGGGTTCCTCGATCTGCACGCCGAAGAAGCCGGCCTGCGCGCTGTGTCCGCTCAACGACGATTGCGTGGCGCGGGCGCGGGGCGAGCAGGAGGTCTATCCCCGCAAGGCGCCGAAGAAGACCGGCGCGCTGCGCCGGGGCGCGGCCTTCGTGGTGACCCGCGGCGATCAGCTTCTGGTGCGCAGCCGCCCCGAAAAGGGCCTGCTCGGCGGCATGACTGAAGTGCCGGGGTCGGACTGGGTGGCCGCGCAGGACGATCGCGCGGCGCTGCAGCAGGCGCCCGCGCTGAAGGGTGTCGCGCGCTGGCATCGCAAGGCCGGCGTCGTGACCCACGTGTTCACGCATTTCCCGCTGGAGCTGGCGGTCTACACCGCCAAAGTGCCGGCGCGTGCCCGCGCGCCGGAGGGCATGCGCTGGGTGCCGGTTGCGACGCTTGGCGACGAAGCGCTGCCCAACGTCATGCGCAAGGTGATCGCGCATGGGCTGGGCAAATAATTATTTTTGCGGTGGCGGTTCGACCACGAGCGCCACGATCCGCCGCACCAGCGGCAGCACCGCGACCAGCGTCGGGAACGCGACAACCCACGACAAGGCCCAAGCCGCCGGCCAGGTCGAGACGAAGGCGCGCGTCGGTCCGAGGCTCATCAGCGTCGAAACCCCTGAAATGACGAACGTCATCAGCAGCGACAGGATAAGCGGCAGCACGATCGCCGCATAGCGCGCCGGCAATTTTCCGCGCGGACGCGGATCGGGAAGGCTGGTCATAAGTTGCTCTTGGAATTGGGTCGGTCGCGGACGGCGCATATTGCATTGCCCGGGGGCAGAGCCAACCGGTGAATGCGTTGCCTCAGAGCCCGCAGCATGCTGACACCACCCTGTCAGCAGGCCCGCGCTAGAGTAATTTCCACTTCCAATGCTTCATTTTTCGAGACGCATCGATTAGCGACTCCCCTCCCTCCACGCGCCCTTGCGCGTGGCGGGGAGGGGTCGGGGGTGGGGGGCTTCTCCCGCAAATTCGCTGCCAGTTGAATGCGCCGATAGACCCCCCACCCCCGCCCCCACCCCCCCCCTTCGCGGGGGGAGGGGAGAAGAAAAAAGCGCTGGCTCCAGTGAGCTGGAAATCGTTCCAGACCGAGACAGGGAGGCTCCAATGATCGCAACCGCGCTCGACCATTTCACCGCGCCGCCATCCTCAAAATTGCTGGGATGGCATTTGCTCGATGCCCGGCCGAAACAGGGCTGGGTCCGGATCGGCTTCGAGGGCAAGGCTGACTTCTGCAATCCGGCCGGGTTTATCCAGGGCGGAATCCTCTCCGCGATGCTGGATGACACCATGGGTCCGGCGGTGTTCGTCATGACCGAAGGCAGGCTCTACACCGCCACCATCACCATGACCGTCAATTTCCTGGCGCCGGCAAAACCCGGACCGATCTTCGGCGAGGCCGATGTCACCCAGCTCGGCAAGACCGTCGCTTTCGTCGCGGGCAGGCTGATGACGGCCGACGGCAGTGTGCTCGCCACCGCAACCACCAGCGCGCGATTGGTCGAGACGGCCAAGGCGATTCAACAGGGCGGCGGCTCTTTTACCCTCCCCTGGAGGGCAGGGGAATCGCATGTCTTAGGGTAGCAAGCCATTGCTCTTGCAGGAAAATTTGATTCTTAAAGTGTCTCCCGATTCGAGAGGAGACGATCTTGGAGAAGTTTGCAGATTGCTTTTCGGACCTGAGAGATCCCCGTAAGAAGCAAGCTAGGCACGATCTGACTGAGATGCTGTTCATTGCGCTGCTGGCGACGCTTTGCGGCGCCAGCACGTGTTGCGATATCGCGCTGTTTGGCCAGTCGAAAGAAGCGCTGTTGCGCACGATGCTGGTGCTGGAGCACGGGATACCGAGCCACGACACCTTCAGCCGTGTCTTCCGTATCATCGATCCGAAAAGCTTCGAGAAGGTGTTTCGGCGCTTTACCGAGGCGTTTGCGACGGCGACCAAAATCAAGGGCGTGGTAGCTCTCGATGGCAAGGCGCTGAGAAGGGCTTACAAGAGCGGCAAAAGCCACATGCCGCCGGTGATGGTGACGGCATGGAGTGCGATGACCCGGATGGCGCTCGCCAATGTGCTGGCGCCCGGAAACAACGAGGCGGCCGGCGCCTTGCATCTCATCGAGCTGCTTCAGTTGGAGGGCTGCGTCGTCACCGCGGATGCGCTGCATTGTCATCGCGAGATGGCCAAGGCCATCGTCGAGCGCGGCGGAGATTACGTGCTGGCGGTGAAGAACAATCAGCCGGGACTGGTGCGCGATGCCAAGGCCGCCATTGCGGCGGCAGAGCGCAAGAAGGCCACGCGGGCCAGCACCAAGGAGGTCGGTCACGGCCGCGAGGAATCGCGCACCGCGATCGTGGCTGCAGTCAGCGATATGGCCGAAAAGCATGACTTTGCGGGCCTCAAGGCTGTCGCCCGGATCACCAGCAAGCGCGGATCAGACAAGACCGTGCAGCGCTACTTTCTTCTGACCAAGCATTACAAGCCCGCCGAACTGCTCGACATCGTGCGTCAACATTGGGGCATCGAAAATATCCTGCACTGGACACTCGATGTCGTTCTCGACGAGGACCAGACCCGAAGCCGCCTGGACCATGCTCCCGAGAACCTTGCGGTTTTGCGACGTCTTGCCCTCAATATCGCTCGCGCACATCCCGATACAAAGACGTCCTTGCGCGGCAAGCTCAAACGCGCCGCTTGGGACGACAGTTTCCTCGTCGATATGCTACTGAACATGCGATAGCCCTGCCCTGGAGGGGGAGGGTCGACGCGAACGAAGTGAGCGGCGGGGTGGGGTGACAGTCTCTCATCTCGAACACTGCCGAGTTGAGAGATCACCCCACCCCGTCTCGCATCTTGCTTCGCACGATGCGATCCGACCCTCCCCCTCCAGGGGAGGGTGAGAAGGTTCACCTCGCGATCGAAGTCTGGCTTGCCGGAATCTGAACGATCGGCGGCTTGGCGTTGAGGCCTTCGACCTGGAAGCCGGCGACGCGTTTGTAATTGGCGGCGATGTCTTCCAGCTCCTGCAGCGACAACACGTCGGTGACGACGCCGTAGCCGTCGGGCGCGCGTTCCTCGACCATCTGCATCACCTGTTCGGGGCCGTTGCGCCGGTTGAGCAGGACGAGATCGGTGGTCGCGGGCCGGCGTTCGGCCTCATAGGCGGTGAGCGCGGCATGGGTCGGGCCATGCGCCAGGATTTCGCGGGTGAGGACGCGGGCGTCGAGGATCGCCTGCGAGGCGCCGTTGGAGCCGATCGGGTACATAGGATGCGCGGCGTCGCCGATCAGGGTGGTGAGGCCGAAGGTCCAGCGCGGGATCGGATCGCGGTCGACCAGCGGATATTCGTAGGCATGCGTGCAATTGCGGATCAGGCCGGGGACGTCGAGCCAGTCGAATTTCCAGTCCTCGAACCACGGCAGGAATTCTTCGAGCCTGGCGCTGCGGTTGTAATCCTCCCGCCGCCATTGGTAGGTCGGCGGCATGTGCCGCTCCGCCACCCAGTTGATCTGGAATTTGCCCGATGCGTCAGGCTGCTTCGAGATCGGATAGCAGACGAATTTCAGGATTTCATGGCCGGCCATGATCATGGTGCGGCCGGACAGAAACGCGTCCGACGCGGTGACGCCGCGCCAGAGGATGCGCCCGTTCCAGATCGGCGGACCTTCCTGAGGATAGAGCTTTTCGCGGACCGCGGAGTGAATGCCGTCGGCCGCGATCAGCACCGTGCCGTCATAGCTGCCGGCCGGCTTCCCGGTGGCCTTGTCGACGAAATCGGCGCGGACCCCATTCGGAGTCTCGGTCCAGTCCGCCAGGTGGTGGCTGGTGAGGATGTTTGCGGCACCCAGCCGTTCGACCGCGGCGTCGAGCAGGATCTGCTGCAGCGTGCCGCGATGGATCGAGAATTGCGGCCATTTGTAGCCGGCCTCGATGCCGCGCGGCTCGCTCCAGATCGGCTTGCCGTGCTTGGAAAAAAACGCCAGTTCCCGGGTGCGCACGCCTGCCGCATCGAGCCTGTCGAGCAGGCCGAGTTCGATCAGTTCGCGCACCGCGTGCGGCAGCACGTTGATGCCGACGCCGAGCGGCTTCAGCGCCGGCACGCTCTCGAACACTTTGGCTGGCACGCCGATCTGGTGCAGGCTGAGCGCCAGCGTCAGCCCACCGATGCCGCCGCCGGCGATAAGTACGGTCATGATACGCCCCCGTTTACGGGGGCGTCATGACATGGCCGGCGGAAGGGGGCAACTGCGAAAGGCTGCCGGCGGGATGGACCATCGCGCGGCGGGCCGCTATCGTCTGATTTTCAAGTGAGGACCGACATGTTCAAGCTCTATTACGGCCCCGGCACCTGCGCACGCGCCTCCCACATCGCCCTGGAGGAGGCCGGCGCGGCCTACACCGCCGAACGGCTGGATATGAAGAACAACCAGCAGAACAGCGCCGGGTATCTCGCTATCAATGCCAAGGGGCGGGTGCCGGCGCTGGTCACCGATCATGGCATCCTGACCGAGACGCCGGCCATACTGGCCTTCATCGCGCAGAGTTTTCCCAAGGCGAAGCTGGCGCCGGACGACGCCTTCGCCTTCGCGCAGGCGCAGTCGTTCAACAGCTATCTGTGCTCGACCGTGCACATCAACCATGCCCACAAGATGCGCGGCCCGCGCTGGGCCACGGAAGAATCTTCCTTTGCCGACATGAAGCGCAAGGTGCCGCAGACCATGGCCACCTGCTTTGCCCTGATCGAGCGCGACATGGTGAAGGGGCCGTGGGTGATGGGCGAGCAGTACACCATGTGCGATCCCTATCTGTTTACGCTCGCGTCATGGCTCGAAGGTGACAGCGTCGATATCGCGCAGTTTCCGAAAGTCGCCGATCATTACAAGCGGATGTCCGCGCGGCCGGCGGTGCAGAAGGTGCTGGCGGAAGAGAAGCGCTGACGTCGTAGGGTGGGCAAAGCGTCCGCCGTAGCTCGCAGAGCGAAGGCGGATGCGTGCCCACCATGTAACAGCGGTCTTTATCGAAGGATGGTGGGCACGGCGCGAAGTGCGCGCCTTTGCCCACCCTACGCAGCTCGTTACGCAACTTTCCGCTTGTTCCCCTCCATCTCGCGCCCGATGTCGAGCATGAGGTTGCGCAGCCAGATCGATCCGGGGTCCATCCGGGCGCGGGTGGGATAGAACAGGAACTGCTCGTCGATCCCGGGATCGAGCGGCGGCATCACCGTCACCAGCGACAATTGTTTCGCCAGCGCGCCGATCAGCCGGCGCGGCACGAAGGCGACGAGGTCGGTGCGCGCGGTGACATGCAGCGCCTCGATATAGCCTGGTACCACCAGCGCGATCCGCCGTTCGATCCCCTTGGCGCGCAGCCAGCCGTCGATCAGATCCTCGCGCTGGCCCCGGATGACGACGGCGACATGCCGCGCTTCCAGGAACGCATCGCGCTGTTTCAGTTTTGCGCCGGCCGGGTGGCCGCGCCGCACCGCGAGCGCGTCGCTGTCGGTGTAGAGGCGCTGGCGGTGAAATCCCCTGAACGCGTCGCCGATCGAGATCACGAGGTCGATGGTGCGGGCGAACTCCGCGGAGAAGATCGCCGGTCCGCGCCACGGCACCACGTCGATCGTCACGTTCGGCGCGGCCCTGGTGACCTTCGCCATCAGCGGCGGCATCAGCAGTTCGACCGCGAGATCCGGCATCATCAGCCGGAAATGCCGCTCGCTGCTGGCGGCATCGAAATCGTCCGATACGAACAGCCCGCGGATCTGGTCTAGCGCCTGCGCCAACGGTCCGCGCAAGGCCTGCGCCCGCGGCGTCAGTTCCATGCGCGCGCCTGTTCGTACCAGCAGGGGATCGCCGATCAAATCGCGCAGCCGCTGCAAGGCGTGGCTGGTGGCCGGCTGCGACAACCCGATCCGCATCGCGGCGCGGCTGACGCTGGCCTCCCTCAGCAGCGCCTCGAGCGCCACCAGCAGATTGAGGTCAAGCGAATTCAAATTCATGAAGTGAATATATATCATATTCACTATCGATTGGAAGAATGCCGCGCGGCGCGCCATGATTTGGCAACAACCAATGGAGCAGCCGACATGACCACCGCCGCCAACAAGAAACTCGTGCAACAGGTCTATCAAGACTCCGCCAACCGCAGCGGCACCACGTTCGCCGACAACCTCGCCGACGACGCGAGTTGGATCGTGACCGGGCAGTATTCCTGGTCGCATGAATTCAGGGGGCGGGAGGCGATAATGGAGGGCCTGATGGGCCATTTCCGCTCGTTCTTCGCGGTGCGGCCGCGGACCGTGGCGTTCAATTTCATCGCCGACGGCGACTACGTCGTGGTCGAGGCCCGCGGCGACAACGTCACCAGGGCGGGCCTGCGCTACGACCAGCAATATTGCATGGTGTACCGGATCGAGAACGGCAGGATCAGGCAGATCAAGGAATACTGCGACTCCACGCTGGTCGAGCGTGTGCTCGGGCCGTTTCCCGCCGAGCGAATTCCCGCCGCCTCGCAACGCGCGTGATGGAGGACTTCATGAGCGCCATCGACAACAAGACGCTGATGCAGGAAATTTTCGCCGGTCTCGCCAACCGCGACGGCGCGCTGTTCACCGAACGCATGGCGGACGATTTTCGCTGGATCAACATCGGCACCAACAAATGGTCGGGCATTTTCGAGGGCAAGGAGGCCGTGCTGCGCGATCTGCTGGGACCGTTGCGGACGAAGCTGATGGCGCGATCGCGCACGGTGGCGCATCGCTTCTTCGCCGACGGCGATCACGTGATCGTCGAGGCGCGCGGCGACAACCTCACCCGGGAAGGACAGCCCTACAACAACGAATACTGTTTTGTCTTTTGCCTGTCGGAGGGCAAGATCAAAGAGGTCAAGGAATATTCCGACACCGCGCTGATCGAAGCCGTGCTCGGCGATCCCGCGGAGGCGGTGGCGGCGGCAACACGAGAGCGCTAGACTGGCGGAAGTGATGGGAGGAAACAGCATGAGCAAGGAATTCTTCAGCCCGGCGACGCTGCCGCCGCCGGTCGGCTATTCGCATGTGGCGAAGGTCAACAGGGGGACGCTGATCTATCTGGCGGGCCAGGTATCGAGCGATGCGTCCGGCGCGCTGGTCGGCGAGGGGAATTTCGAAGCCCAGGTGGAGCGCGTGTTCGCCAACGTCAAGCTCGCCGTCGAGACCGCCGGCGGCGCCATGGCCGACATCGTCAAGATGAACGTCTACCTGGTGGCGGAGGTCGATCCGGCCGAGGTGCCGAAATTCCGCGCGATCCGCGACCGCTACGTCAACACGCAAAAGCCGCCGGCGAGCACGCTGGTCGTCGTCAGCCGGCTGGCGCGGCCGGGCTGGCTGATCGAGATCGAGGCGATTGCCGCGCTGGATGATTGAAACGAAAACGGCGCCCGAGGGCGCCGTTTTGCCGATACTCTATCCTCGTCGTCCCGGCGAACGCCGGGACCCATAGCCACAGGCGCTCGCGGTTACGACAGGTCGTCAAACAGCTTCCCTGAATCTATAGATCACGGGGTATGGGTCCCGGCTTTCGCCGGGACGACGTTGATAAAGCTTCACCAAGGCCTTTAGCTAGCGCGATCAGGCCGCCTTAACCGCGAGGTGCCTGAACATGTTGCGGCGCGCCTCGTCGTCCATTTCCGTCTTGAACTTGAAATTGTCCTTCAGCGCCATCGCCTTGGCCGCCGCCGGCCGTGCCGAGATCTCGTCGACCAACCGCTTGACGTTCGGGTACTTGGCAAAGGCGTCTTCGCCCAGGATGAAGGGAATCATGCGGGCCCAGCCCCAGACGTCCATGTCGACGATGGTGTAGGTGTCGCCGACCATATAGCGCCGCTTGGCCAGATGGTCGTCGAGGATACCGAAATGCCGCTGCGCCTCGAACTGATAGCGGTTATGGGCGTAGTCGATCTTCTCCGGCGCGAAGTGCCTGAAGTGGACGGCCTGGCCGCTGTACGGCCCGACGCCGGTGGCGACGAACATCAGCCAGGACAGCAGTTCGGCGCGGTTGGCGGGGCTGGTCGGCGGCAGGAACTTGCCGGTCTTTTCCGCCAGATACAGCAGGATGGCGTTGCTATCGAACACCTTGACGCCGTCGTCGTCGATCGCGGGCACCTTGGCGTTGGGATTGACCGCGAGATATTCCGGCTTGAACTGGTCGCCGACGCGGGTATCGACGGCGACGGGCTGATAGGCGATGCCGGCCTCCTCGAGGAAGAGCGCGATCTTGGTCGGGTTGGGCGATCCGTTGAAGTAGAATTTGAGCATTTCTGAAAACCCCCTTGCTTCTTGTTTGGACGAAAAAGCCGTATGCGGCGAACCGTGCCGCAGGCGATATTTCCATGCTCAAACTTTCGCAGGGAGCGCAACCGACGAGTTCGTGAGCCGATCCTGGTGGTCAAGCGGCGCCACCACGACCTATCGTTGCTGTTCAACCGGCAAAGCCCGGGCCGCCCGGCCGGTTTCCGCGGTATTACCGCGTCGAACCTTAAGGAAAAATTCAGTCGGCGTTCCTAATGGTCCCGTCTGCGCATTCAATGGTGATTGCGATACCGGAAGCCTTCGATGGCCCATCACGTTGCGCCGAGCGGTCGCGAGACTTTCTTCCCGGCATCCGAACTGATCGTCTCGAAAACCGATCTGAAGGGACGCCTGACCTACGCCAATGGGTTGTTCTGCCAGATCGCCGGATATCGTGAATCCGAACTGATCGGCCAGCCGCACAGCATCATCCGGCATCCCGACATGCCGCGCAGCGTTTTTCGCCTGCTGTGGGACACCATCGAGGATCGGCGCGAGATCTTCGCCTTCGTCAAGAACATGGCCCGCAACGGCGATCACTATTGGGTCTTTGCCCATGTGACGCCGTCGTTCGACATCCGGGGCGCCATGACCGGTTATCATTCCAACCGCCGGGTTCCCGATCGGGAGATGCTCGAGACGACGATCATGCCGCTCTATGCCGAAGTGCTGAAAATCGAACGCAGTCACGTCAATGGGAAAGAGGCGCTCGCGGCCGGGTACAAGGCTCTGACCGAATTTGTCGCCTCGAAGAAAGTCGCCTATGAAGAACTTGTATTCGCTCACAAGAGCGCTGCTTAGCATTGCGGTCGCGATTCTCGGATCGATCGCCGCATCGGCTCTGCATCTGTCGGGCTTCCCAGGCGCGGCTCTGGGATTGCAGGCCCTGGCGATTGCGGCGTCGGGGCTGGCGATGCTGTGGATCGTCAAGACCTCGCGCCTGACACGACAGGCGCAGGATGTTTGCAAGCGGATCGCCGCGGGCGACTTCGAGGCGCGCATTCTTTCGATTCCGGAGTACGACAGCCTGACCGGGCTGCTGCGGGTCATTAACGACATGATCGACGGCTGCGATGCCTTCGTCCGCGAGGCGACCGCGGCGATGGACGCCGTGCATCACAACAAATACTACCGGCGCATCCTGCCGGGCGGACTTCATGGCGCGCTGCTGCAGGGCGCCAACACCATCAACGACGCCACCGTCAGCATCGAAGCCCGCATCAGGCAATTCGAGCGTCAGACCTCCGAACTGGAAGGCAGCGTGGGTTCGATCGTCTCGGCCCTGGACAATGGCGCGGCGGAAATGAGCGGGACGGCGGCAAATCTCCGCACCGGCGCATCGTCCACCCGCGAGCGCATCAGCTCGATTGCCTCGGCGTCCGAACAGGCGGCTTCCAGCATGCAGTCGGTCGCGTCGGCGACGACGAACCTCGCCTCGAATGCGAACGGGGTCGGCGCCGACATTCTGCGTTCCGCGGAAATCGCCGGACGCGCCGTGGAGCGGGTAGGCGACGCCGCCGGCAGCGTCGACGTGCTGAAGGAAGTCGCCTCGCGCATCAGCGAAGTCGTCAAGTCGATCAACGCGATCGCCAGCCAGACCAACCTGCTCGCGCTGAATGCGACGATCGAGGCGGCACGGGCGGGCGAGGCCGGGCGCGGCTTCGCCGTCGTGGCCCACGAGGTCAAGGCACTGGCGACCCAGACCGCGAACTTTACCGCCGAGATCGAGGCGCAGGTCGGGCAGGTGCAGTCGGCCGCCGACCGCGTCGGTCTCTCGATCACCGAAATCGGCACCGTGATCACGGAAGTCAACGATATCACCGGCAAGGTCGCCGAGACGTCCAGGGCGCAGGCGGAGGCGACTGCCGAGATCTCGCGCAGCATCGACAGCGCGTTCGCAGTCGTCGGCGAAATCGCCACCACCATTCAGGCGCTGGCGCAGACGGCGAAAGACACCGAGCAGCTCGCGACGTCGACCATGGCCGCATCCGGCGACCTGTCGTCGCAATCCGGCCTTCTGACGCGGGAAATCAGGACCTATCTCGATCATGCCCGGGGCAATCTGGTCGATCAGACCGGGTCGGGCGCGGCGCGGCGGATCGCGCGCGCGGCCTGATCGCCCTTGCGACAGGCTTGACGGCCTTCGTCGTCATTGTTGATGAGTATCCAGGAAATCGAGGCGGAATAGGGCGCGGCAGCCTGCGGAAATTACACGGCTGCCATGCCGGAGCGGATTTCGGCGCGCAGCTCGTCGATCAGCCGCAGGCCCTTCTTGGTCTCGATGTGCCAGAAGGTCCAGCCGTTGCAGGCGCCCGAGCCTTGCGCCACCGCGCCCATGCGGTGGATCGAGCCGACCTTGTCGCCGAGCATGATGGCGCCGTCGGCGCGCACCAGGGCGCCGTGGCGCTTCTTGGAATCGACCAGCTTTGTCCCTGGCGAAATCATGCCGCGCTCGATCAGTTCGGAAAACGCCACGCGCGGCGCGTCGCGCGCGGTCATGAACGGCGCCAGCGTGGCTTCCGGCAGCGGCTCGATGGCGGCGATGCGGGCTTCCGCCGCGGTCGCATAGGTCTGGTCGCGCTCGAAGCCGATGTAGCGGCGACCGAGGCGTTTTGCGACGGCGCCTGTCGTGCCGGTGCCGTTGAAGGGATCGATCACGAGGTCGCCTGGTTTCGACGACGACAGCAGCACGCGCGCCAGCAGGCCTTCGGGCTTCTGGGTCGGGTGAACCTTCTTGCCGTCGGCGCCTTTAAGGCGTTCCTCGCCGGTGCACAGCGGGATCAGCCAGTCGGAACGTGCCTGCACGTCCTCGTTGGCGGCCTTCAGCGCTTCATAGTTGAACGTATAGCCCTTGGCCTTTTCGTCGCGCGCGGCCCAGATCATGGTTTCGTGGGCATTGGTGAAGCGGCGTCCGCGAAAATTCGGCATCGGATTGGTCTTGCGCCAGACGATGTCGTTGAGAACCCAGAAGCCGAGGTCCTGCATGATCGAGCCGACGCGGAAAATGTTGTGATAGGAGCCGATCACCCACAGCGTCGCCGACGGTTTCATGATGCGGCGGCAGGCCAGCAGCCAGGCGCGGGTGAAATCATCATAGGCGGCAAAGGACGAAAACTTGTCCCAGTCGTCATTGACGGCGTCGACATGGGATTCGTCGGGGCGCTTGAGGTCGCCCTTGAGCTGCAAATTGTACGGCGGATCTGCGAACACCAGATCGACCGAACCTGCGGCAAGCTTCGACATCTCGGCGACGCAATCGCCTACGACGATACGAGAACTCGACGGGGACTCAAATTGTGTGCGGGGCGCCCTTGCAGACGCCCCGCGACGCGACTCAACCATGACTCAATTACTCTGACTCAGGCGACGCTGTCGGCGACGCGGGACTAAACAACCGACTGGAGTTACCTTGACCGGGCAAAGTAAAAATCGACTTAATCGAAACCGTCATGATCGACATTGAGCGATCGTTCGCGGCCCTCGGCCCACTAGGCAATAATTGCCGGGCGGGTTATTGATTAACGGAATGGAAATTTTACGTGACTGCCGCGTTAGGTGTCGGCCGGTGCCGCCAGCTGGCTGGAATGAGGAAATACCGCCATGCGTTACGATGACTTCCGCCGCAGCGACAATATCGATGATCGCCGCGACGACAGCGGCGGTGGAATGGGCGGCGGTGGCGGCTTGCGGATGGGCGGGGGCGGGCTCGGCATCGGCACCATCATCGTGCTCGGCATCGTCGGCTACGCCTTCGGCATCGATCCGCGCATCCTGATCGGCGGCGCCGAAATTCTCACCGGCGGCAGCCAGTCGCCGTCCTATCAAACCGACCGCCGGTCCGCGCCCGCCAAGACCGGCGCGCCGACCGACGAAATGGGCAGCATGATCGCGGGCGTGCTCGGCGAGATCGACGACCGCTGGGACGAGATCTTCAGGGCCAGCGGCCAGACCTACAAGGGTCCGCGCATTGTGCTGTTTCGCAACGCCACCAATGGCGGACGCTGCGGCATGGCGCAGTCGGCGATGGGACCGTTTTACTGTCCGCCCGACAAGCAGATCTTTCTCGACACCGCGTTCTTCCGCCAGGTCGAGACCAAGTTTCGCGGCTGCTCGGGCAACGCCTGCAAGTTCACCGCGGCCTATATCATCGCTCATGAAGCGGGACATCACGTCCAGAACCTGCTCGGCATCCTGCCGCGCGTGAACCGGATGCAGCAGCAGGCCGGCAGCAAGGCGGAAGCCAACTTGCTGCAGGTCAAGGTCGAACTGCAGGCCGATTGCCTGTCGGGCGTCTGGGTCAACCGCGAGGAGAAGAAGCGTCCGGGCTTCGTCCAGCCCGGCGACATCGAGGCGGCCCTGCAGACCGCCGCCGCAATCGGCGACGACACCCTGCAGCGCAAGGCCACCGGCAGGGTGGTGCCCGACTCCTTCACCCACGGCTCCGCCGCGCAACGCAAGCAATGGTTCATGACCGGCTACCAGCAGGGCACGGTGCAGGCCTGCAATACGTTCGGCGCGGGGGCGCTGTAAGGGTTCGTGCCCCGGTCGCTGCGCAGCATGCAATGCTGCGCTGCTGAGCCGGGGCCCATGCGGCGGTATTGGTGCCGTGGGTCCCGGCTCTGCGGAGCAGCGTAAGATACGCTGCACCGCGTCCGGGACACGAGAGATTTCGGACACGAGGGAAAACGCGTCATGTCCATCGACGAAACAAAAGCATTCATCCCGCTCGGCATCGCGGTGCTGACGGTGTCCGACACCCGCACGCTGGCGGATGACAAATCCGGCACCACGCTGGCGGAGCGGATCGTCGCCGCCGGTCACACGTTGGCGGCGCGCGAGATCATCGTCGATGATGTCGACGCGATCCGCATCATCATCAAGCGATGGATCGCCGATCCCGGGGTCGATGCCATCATCACGACGGGCGGCACCGGCTTCACCGGCCGCGACGTGACGCCGGAGGCGATCGAGCCGTTGTTCGAAAAGCGCATGGACGGCTTCTCCATCGCCTTTCACATGCTGAGCTACGCCAGGATCGGGACCTCGACGATCCAGAGCCGCGCCACCGCCGGCGTCGCCGGCGCCACCTATATCTTCTGCCTGCCGGGATCGCCGGGCGCCTGCCGCGACGGCTGGGACGGCATCCTGGCCCCGCAGCTCGATTACCGCACCCGGCCGTGCAATTTCGTCGAGATCATGCCGCGGCTCGACGAGCATTTGCGGCGCCCGAAGGCGCAAGGCGCCTCGGTGTAGGCCCTCGTCATTCCGGGACGAATGTAAACGAGCGCATGGTCAACGCCATCCGACCATTGTCTTCAGCATCCCCCACAGCGCCCGCCACATGTCCCGCCAGGCTTCGTCGCGCAGCTGCTTGGCACGTTGCTTGTGGAACGCCAGGCGTTCCGGCGTCACGCGTCGCGGCGTATCGCGACGCATCCCGGTCACAGCTCGCGCTCCCAGGTCTCGCCGATCAGGCTCTGGCCGAAACTGCGGTGCGGCTCGGTCGCCACCAGCACGAAGCCATTGTCCTGGTAGATCTTGCGGGCGGCGACCAGGATGCTCTGGGTCCACAGCGTGATCTTGCGATAGCCGCAGGCTTGCGCGAACGCGACGCATTCGCCGACCAGCCTTGCGCCTAACCCCTGGCCGCGCCCGGCCGGATCGACCAGCAGCAGCCGAAGCTTGGCGACATCGTCGCTGTGTTTGACCAGAAACACCGAGCCGACCTGGACGCCATCGAGCTCGGCAATCCAGCAGCGCTCGCGCGAGGCGTCAAAGGACGTCAGGAATTTTGCCGCGATCTCGGCGACCAGCGCCTCGAACGAAGAATCGAAACCGTATTCGGCGGCGTAGAACGCGCCGTGGCTCTGCACCACCCACCCCATGTCGCCGGGGCGCGGGTCGCGAAGGATGGCGGGCGGCGGCGCGTCGGTCGTGCCGAGCAGCCGTTCGATGGTGGCCATCGCTGCGATCAGCCGGTCGCTGTCGCCGTTGCGCAGCGCCGCCAGCATGGCGCCGACTTCGTCCTGCATGCTGCGTTCGAGCCTGGCAAAGGTCTGGCGTCCCTTTGCGGTCAGCGCCAGCCGGTATTGCCGGCGGTCCGACGCCAGCGGCTTGCGGGTAATCAACCCGTCTTCGTCGAATTTCTGGACGATGCGGCTGAGGTAGCCGGGATCGAGCCCGAGTTCGATCCCGATCTCCTTGGCGGCGGGGTCTTCCCGGTGCGCCAGTTCGTACAGCACCCGCGCCTCGCTCAGCGAGAACGGGCTCTTCAGCAGCTGCTGATCGAGCACGCCGAGCTTGCGGGTATAGAACCGGTTGAAAGCCCGGACCGCCGATACCTGGTCGTCGTCGAAATCGGTTGGGGACATCGCGCACCTCAATACTTGCCATAGTCAATGAATTATTTGACTTTGGCAAGTATGTTCGACGCGTGCAGCCCATCCGTCGAGACGCCGCGCGAAGCGCGCGCGGCTCCTCAGGATGAGGTTAACGTGTTGAAACACAACGACCTCATGCTGAGGAGCGAGCAACGCGAGCGTCTCGAAGCATGGGCAGCGGACGGTTTGCCGATCCCAAGTAGCCGGCTACGCCACCATGATCCGGCTGCGCAGCAAGGTGCGCGAGGAGCGGCCGAGCTGGCGCAGCAGCCTGGCCTCGGAGCGGCGGGCGTCCGGGGCATAGCCGCCGAGCCGGTCGTAATGTTCGCGCGCGATCAGCAATCCCTGTTCCGCCGATGGTCCCGTGATCATCCGGGCGACGAATTTGAGGCCGTCGCGCCAGCCCGTATCGGCATAGGGCGAGCGGGCATACCGAAATATCCCGGCGCGGGGACGGCCGCTGCTGGAGACGCCCTGGATGAACTGGGTGGTTTCCTCGATCCAGCCGGAGTCCAGCACCGCGCCGGCATGCAGGAACATCAGCCAGGGCGAACGCGCCTGGCGTGCGCCGGCCGCCAGCGCCGCGGTGTGCGACCCCTGCAACGGCAGAAAGCGGCAGCCAGCGACGTCGGCGACCCGCTCGATCACCCCGTTGGACGCGCGGTCGACCAGCAGCACCTCGCGCACCACACCGGCCGCGGCGCCCGGCACCAGGGCGGCAAGGGTGGCCACGGCCGGCTGTTCGACGCCTTCGGTGGGGATGATGACGCTCAGCATTGACGTCTCTGCGATGCCTCTTGGAGGAAAACGCCGCACTGTTATCACCTTGTCACACTCAAATCAGCCTGCCGGCTGCAGCTTTTTGCGGCAGGCGCCGGTCGCGCGGCGTTCCTGAAATCGCTTTGGCTGTGGATGATCGAATTTAATGTTCTTGATTTGTTCTTGAGGGCTGCTATGTTCGATTCATGAGCCGAGCATCCTCACATGCCCTCAAGCACCCGCCGGTCACGGCGCCCTCCGAGCCGGCGGGTGTACCTGCTCCTTTTCCCGAACTCGCTGTCGCGATCGAGCGCGAGCGGCGGCGCGGCCGCGGCGCGCAATCCAACTCTTCCGGTCGCTTCGAGGCCGAGGCGCGGGTCGCCTTCGACGACGGCTGGCAGAGCCTCGATGATTTGCCGCCGTTCAAGACCACCGTCGCGCTCGACACCGCGCGAAAGGTCATCACCCGCAACGACTCGCCGGATATCGGCTTCGACCGCTCCATCAATCCCTATCGGGGCTGCGAGCACGGCTGCGTATACTGTTTTGCCCGGCCGACCCATGCCTATCTCGGCCTGTCGCCCGGGCTCGATTTCGAATCCAAACTGTTTGCCAAACCCGACGCGCCGGAGCTGCTTGAAAAGGAACTGGCGGCGCAGGACTACGAACCGCGCATGATCGCGATCGGCACCAACACCGATCCCTATCAGCCGATCGAGCGCGAGCGGAAAATCATGCGCGGCATTCTCGAAGTGCTGGAACGCGCCGGCCATCCGGTCGGCATCGTGACCAAATCGGCGCTGGTGACCCGCGACATCGATATTCTGTCGCGGATGGCGAAACGCAATCTCGCCAAGGTCGCGCTCTCGGTCACCACGCTCGATCCGAAACTGGCGCGCACCATGGAGCCGCGGGCCTCGACGCCGGCCAGGCGGCTGGAGGCGCTGCGGCTGCTGTCGGAGGCGGGAATCCCGGCCACCGTGATGGTGGCGCCCGTGATCCCCGCGCTGAACGATTCCGAGATCGAGCGCATTCTCGATGCCGCCTTTCATGCCGGCGCCCGGGAAGCGAGCTATGTGCTGCTGCGGCTGCCGCTCGAGGTGCGCGACCTGTTCCGCGAATGGCTGATGGCGAACTACCCCGACCGCTACCGCCATGTCTTCACCCTGATCCGCGACATGCGCGGCGGGCGCGACTACGATTCGCAGTGGGGCACCCGGATGAAGGGCACCGGGCCGATGGCCTGGATGATCGGCCGCCGGTTCGAGATCGCCTGCGAAAAACTCGGGCTCAACAAGCGGCGCTCGAAACTGACCACCGACCATTTCGCCCGGCCAAAGCGCAGCGGGCAGCAGCTGAGTTTGTTTTAGAGATTTGTCCCGTAATTCCGATAGTCGATAGGCGGAACAACCAGGAGTGCCGTCGCCCGGCTTGACCGGGCGATCCAGTACGCCGTGACGTCTCGTTTTGAACTCAGGGGCCTCTGGAATGCTGGGTCGCCCGGTCAAGCCGGGCGATGACAGCGGCGTTGGTGCGTTGAGCGCAGCGCTGAATAACGGGAATTGCGCCGGGTTCCCGGTTGCGCCGCTGTCCCTGCTTGCGCACGATCCCGGCATGATTCGCCAAAAATCCGAGAAAACCAAGCCCAGGCTGCCGAAGGGCGTGATTGCGGTAGCACCCCCGAGCTTTCGCCGCGAGCGCGCGCTGATCAAGCGCGGGGTCTGGCCGGTGGCCGGCTGTGACGAGGCTGGCCGGGGTCCGCTGGCGGGCCCGGTGGTGGCCGCCGCCGTGGTGCTCGACCCCAGGCGAATCCCGAAGGGCATGGACGATTCGAAGCGGCTGACCGCGGAACGCCGCGAGGAGCTATTCGAGGAAATCTGCGCCACCGCATCGTTTTCGGTCGCCTTCGCGTCGCCGGCACGAATCGATCGCGACAATATCCTGCGGGCCTCGCTGTGGGCGCTGATGCGCGCGGTGCAGGCGTTGCCGGAAGCGCCGCGGCATGTGTTCGTCGACGGCCGCGACAAGCTCAACGTCGCCTGCGACTGCGACGCCGTGATCGGCGGCGACGGGCTGGTGCTGTCGATCGCGGCGGCGTCGATCATCGCCAAGGTGACGCGCGACCGGCTGATGTGCGCGCTGGCGCAGGATTGCCCGGGCTATGGTTTCGAGCAGCACAAGGGTTACGCCGTGCCGGAGCATCTGGCGGCGTTGAGCCGGCTCGGACCGAGCGTCCATCACCGCCGCTTCTTTGCCCCCGTGGTGGCCGCGCGGGAAAAACATCAGCCGTCGGCCGTCGAACCCGACCTCCTGACGGGGATCACGCCGGTCGATGCCGAGGTAGCGGTCGCAGTTTAGACCTCGAATCGGACAATCGGGGCTGCTGCCCATGCTTCGAGACGCGGCCAGGAGGCCGCTCCTCCAGCGACAACGGCGAAGCCGTTGCGCGGGCATGAGGTTAACTTGCTGAAACACAAAAACCTCATGCTGAGGAGCGAGCGGCGCGAGCGTCTCGAAGCATGGGCTGCAAGCGACTCGCCAATTTGACATGATCAGTACGAGCGCCGGTTGCCTCAGCGGTTGACGCGCTCTATCACACGTTCGGGATCGAATGGGCCGGCGGATCGGGCCGGGGCGGGCATTTCGGACGTTTCATGCGTTTCACCTCCCTGATTATCGAACTGATCCGCGCCCGGCCGCGGCTGATCGTGTTGCTGGCGGTGCTGGCGCAGGCCGCGATCTGGCTGATCCTGCCGCTGCTGCTCTATCGAAGTCCGCCCGACGACCTCGCCACGGTGCTGGCCTTCGGCCGGGAATATCGGGTCGGCACCGATCTCGGCCCGCCGCTGGCGTTCTGGCTCGCCGACATCGCGTTCCGCGCCGCCGGCAACCACATGTTCGGCGTCTATCTGCTGACGCAGTTTTGCGCGGTCTCTACCTTCTGGACGCTGTTTCTGCTGGCGCGCGCCATTGTCGGCGGACAACAGGCGGTGCTCGCGGTGCTGCTGACGCTGACCGTCACGGCCTTCGGTTCGCCCGGCGTCGAATTCGGCCCCCAGGTGCTGGCGCGCCCGCTGTGGGCGCTGCTGCTGCTGCATTCCTGGCAGCTGATCGGCCAGAACCGTCGCAACGCCTGGTTCGCCTGGTCGATCGAGGCCGGCCTGTTGCTGCTGACCACCTCCGCCGCGTCAGGCCTCTTGCTCCTGATCGCGGGCTTTGCGCTCGCCACCCGGCGGGGACGGCGCATGCTGATGTCGTTCGATCCGTTGTTCGCGCTGCTCGTCATCGTCGTGCTGGTCCTGCCCTATATGATCTGGCTGATCCGCGCCGACATGCTGGCGTTGCCGTCCTGGCCCGATGTCGCGGATCTCAAGGGCAGGGGGCTGCACGGGGGCACGCTGCTCGGCGGCTTGCTGCTGGCGGTTTCCGGCATCGTGCTGCTGGCGGCATTCAACTCCCGCTGGTTCGTCCGCAACCCGGAAGAGGCGCCGATCATCTTTCGGCCGCCGGTCGATCCCCTGGCCCGCGATTTCGTTTATTACTTCGCCCTCGCGCCCGCGCTGGCCGGAAGCCTGATCGCCGGCCTGTTCAATCTCGACCGCGTGGTCGGCGGCGCCGGCATCGCGCTGCTGATGTCGGGACTGGCCGCGATCGTCGCCACCGGCGACCTGATTCAGCTGCGGCGCCAGCGTCTGCTGCGCTCGGTCTGGGCGCTCATCGTCATCGCGCCCGCGCTGGCGGCGATCGCGGTGACGCTGTTTCTGCCATGGACCGGCAGCGCGGAAGTGTCGACGTCGATGCCTGGACGCGCCATCGCGCATTTCTTCGGCGACAGTTTCGAGCGGCGCACCAAGCAGCCGCTGCGCGCGGTGACCGGCGATCCGCAACTGGCGACCTTGATTTCGCTGGCCAGGGGACGTCCGCATCTTTTCCTCGGCGCGACGCCGGAACGCACGCCTTGGCTGACGCTGGCAAAATTCAACGAAACCGGCGGCGTCGTGGTCTGGCGCGCCTCCGACACCGAAGGCACCCCGCCGCCCGAACTCGCGCAGCGGTTTCCCGGCTTGGTGCCGGAAGTGCCGCGCGCCTTCGAATGGCTGGTCACCGGCCGCCAGCCGCTGTTGCGGATCGGCTGGGCCATCGTGCGGCCGAAGGGGTCTTGATGAACAGCAGCGGCGTTCCCCGGACGCTGCGCAGCGCGTAGCGGTGCGCTGCAGAGCCGGGGTCCACGAACCACCACCTGACGTCGTGGGTCCCGGCTCTGCGGAGCAGCGTAAGAGCGCTGCACCGCGTCCGGGACCCGCGCGGAAATTCGTAGGGTGGGCAAAGCTGGTGGGTCGCGTGAATACGCGACCCACTGGCGTGCCCACCATGAAAACGGCAATCTCGTTATGGTGGGCACGGCGCAAGCGCCTTTGCCCACCCTACGACTTCGCCTCTTCCAGCGCCTTCGCGATGGCGCGCAGGTCCAGCCACGCCATCCGCTTGTACGACGGCGAGCGCAGCAGATAGGCCGGGTGGAAAGTCGCGATCGCGCGGATCTTGCGCGTGCCGGT
>JBDRNF010000305.1:0-46376 GCA_043811435.1 Pseudomonadota bacterium | reverse complement strand
CTGCGAGTACGTTGAGGCACCCCCCACCCCCAACCCCACCCCGCCACGCGCAAGCGCGCGTGGTGGGAGGGGGGAAAACTAGACCTGCACTTCGATCAGCCGCGGCCCCGGCTCGGCGATGGCTTCCGCCAATGCCTTGTTGAACTCGTCCGCCGTGGTGACGGCGCGGCCGGGAACTCCCATGCCCTTGGCGAGCGCGACCCAGTCGAGCGTGGGACGGTCGATCTTCAGCATGTCCTGGGCGCGCTGGCCCGGCTCGCCGGCGCCGACGCCGTCGAATTCGCCGCGCAGGATCTGGTAGATCCGGTTGGCGAACACGATGGTGAGCACATTGAGGCCCTCGCGGGCCTGGGTCCACAGCGATTGCAGCGTGTACATCGCGCTGCCGTCGCCGACCATGCAGATCACCTTGCGATCCGGGCAGGCGATCGCGGCGCCGGTTGCCACCGGCGTCGAATACCCGATGGAGCCGCCCAGATTCTGGATCCAGTCGTGCGGGGCGGCGCCCGCCGTCAGCGGGAAGAAGCCACGCCCCGTGGTGATGGATTCGT
The DNA here is from genome assembly GCA_043811435.1 of Pseudomonadota bacterium. Lineage (GTDB taxonomy): Bacteria > Pseudomonadota > Alphaproteobacteria > Rhizobiales > Xanthobacteraceae > Bradyrhizobium. Next base: position 45,825 of record JBDRNF010000305.1, on the reverse strand, counting down.
CGACCAGGATGGCATTTTCCGGAACCGCCGCCGCGATTGCCTGGGCAATCGACATATGGTTCAGGGCGCCGGTCGGCCTGATCAGTTCGACCGTGGCCTGCGGCTTCACGTCCGCCGGCTTGGCGCCGAGCGCCGCGGCCAGCGCCTCCAGCGCCGCCACCGAGTTCTCGCCGCTTTCGGTCATGCGATGGACCTCGCAGCCCTCCGGCTTCAGCAGGCTGGGCTTGTTCGGATAGGCGAAGAACGCCACGGGATCGTTGGCCTCGACCAGCACGATGTGGCGAAAGCCCTTCAGCGCCGCCAGCGCCTGTTCGACCACGTAAGGCACCCGCTCGATCGAAAACCGCCCGCGTCCGCGCGCCATCCTCGGACTGGCCAGTGGGCCCATCACCTTGCAGCCGGTCTTGCCGGCGATTTGCGCCGCCAGCGCCAGCCCCTTCTCGGTGACGGCACTGCCCGTGATCAACAGCAGGGTCTGTTCGCCGCCGCGCAGCACTTTGGCCGCGTGGTCGACGGCCGCAGGGGAGTAGCTCTGGCGCTGCGGCTCCACCGGCACCTGCGCCACGCCGTCGGCCTCGTTCCAGGCGGTATCGGCAGGCAGGATCAGGGTTGCGACCTGGGGCGGCGCGCCGGTCGCGCCTCTGGCGGCGGCAATGGCGGCGGCGCCGTCACGGGCGACCGATTTCGCGTCGGGCGAGGTCCGCACCCAGGACGACATCGGCCACGCCAGGCCTTCGATATCCGAGGTCAGCGGCGCATTGTATTCGATGTGGTAGGTCGCATGCTGGCCGACGATGTTGACGACGCCGGAATTGGCCTTCTTGGCGTTGTGCAGATTGGCGAGACCGTTGGCGAGGCCGGGCCCGAGATGCAACAGCGTCGAAGCGGGCGAACCCTTCATGCGGAAATACCCGTCGGCGGCACCCGTCACCACGCCTTCGAACAGGCCGAGTACGCAGCGCATGCCCTCGACCCGGTCGAGCGCTGCGACAAAATGCATCTCCGAGGTGCCGGGATTGGCGAAGCAGACGTCCACGCCGCCCGCGACCAGCGTCCGCACCAGGCTTTCCGCACCATTCATTCGTTCTGCTCCCGTTCGTATTGCTTCCTGAGAAATCTCCTTGAAGATCAATCATTCCCAGCGCGTTTCGTCAAAGGGTCCACGGACATTGCTGCCATCGCCCGACGCCGCGGTGTTATTTCGGCAACGACAATCTGCGAATATCGGGCGCTCACGGGCTCGTTGCTTGCGAAATCGCGTCAATTGTGGCCTGTCTCGCGGGTGAAACCGATTTGTTTGAAGAGGAAGATTATGACCAGGGCTCTTGTTTTGCTGTTTGCAGCGCTGACCGTGCTGGCCGGGGCCGGCCAAGCCCGGGCCCAGGCCTCGTTCGACCTGCCCGATATCATGGGCGGTGGCGGCTTTTTTCGCGGCGGCGGCGGCTCAAGCCCGATCCGGCGACAGACGGTCAATTTCTCGGGCCAGTACGCGCCCGGCACCATCTACATCAGCACCGCCGAGCGGCGGCTTTACCTCGTGACGGGCAATGGCCAGGCGATAGCCTACGGCATCGGCGTCGGCCGCGACGGCTTCCGCTGGTCGGGAACCCACCGCATCACCGCCAAGAAGGAATGGCCGAGCTGGACGCCGCCGGCGCAGATGCTGAGGCGACGGCCCGATCTGCCGCGTCACATGGTCGGCGGCCCCGACAATCCGCTGGGCGCGCGGGCCATGTATCTCGGCTCGACGCTCTATCGCATCCATGGTTCGAACGAGCCGGAAACCATCGGCCAGGCGGTCTCCTCCGGCTGCTTCCGCATGACCAATGACGACGTCAAGGACCTCTATAGCCGCGTCTCCGTCGGCACCCCGGTGATCGTGAAAAACTAGCCGCTTTCGGCGGCGGGAACCCCGCCGCCGGCCTGCCACGCAGCCGCGGTCACGCCTTGCGCGCACGCGGCGATTGCGGCAGCGTCGTTGCGATGAACCGATCTTCCCACCGGCGGATGTTGGCAATCGTCTCGATCGCCCTGGCCGCGTTCGCCTGCGACGCCGTGGTCTGGCCGCGTTTCGCTGTGGCCGAAATTCCAGCGGTCGCATCGCGCCAGCGCGCGGAAAAGAAGACCTTCACCGACGGCCAGATCGTCGACGGCTTCCTCAAGACCGCGTTCGGCGCCGAATATCATCTCGCCGGACGGGTCGACCGCATCCGGAAATACCAGGTCCCGGTGCGCGTATTCGCCGACGGCAAGCGTTCCGACCGCAAGGCGCAGCTGGCGAAAATCGTGGCCGACATCGCCAGGCGGGTTCGGCACCTGGACATCGCCTTGGCCGGAAGCGCCGACGCCGCCAACGTCGTGGTCAAGCTGGTGCGCGACCGCGATCTCGGTCGCACCCTCGTCAAATTCTACGGCAGCGCGCGGGCCCGCGAGATTCAGGGCTCGCTCGATCCGCAATGCCTGTCCGGCTTTCGCAAGAACGAGAAATTCGAGATCGAGCATTCCGACGTAATCCTGACCGTCGACAACGGCGATTTCATCTTTCTGGACTGCGCCTATGAGGAATTGCTGCAGTCGCTGGGGCCGATCAACGACACCGAGTCGGTGCCGTGGACCATGTTCAACGACAACGTCTCGATGGGGTTCTTCGGCGTCTACGACCAGTATATCCTCAACCTGCTGTACGACCCGCGCATCAAGGCCGGCATGACGGTCGCGGAGGTCAAGGAAGTACTGCCCGCGGTGCTCGCCGACGTGCGCGTCTGGGTGAGGAAGGTGAACGGGCTGGCGGAGTAGAGAAATTCTCGTCGTCCCTGCGAACGCAGGGACCCATACGCCGCGGCCCTTCGGCTTTGCAACAAGGGGCGATGCCGCCCAACAGAAATCTGGCTTCGGTGGTTATGGGTCCCTGCGTTCGCAGGGACGACAAAACTACGCCGACTTCTCGAACAGCTCCCGTCCGATCAGCATGCGGCGGATTTCGCTGGTGCCGGCGCCGATCTCGTAGAGCTTGGCGTCGCGCAACAGCCGGCCGGTCGAATAGTCGTTGATATAGCCGTTGCCGCCGAGCAGCTGGATGGCGTCGAGCGCGCATTGCGTCGCCTTCTCCGCGGCATAGAGGATCGCGCCGGCGGCATCCTCGCGGGTGGTCTCGCCGCGATCGCAGGCCTTCGCCACCGCATAGACGTAGGCGCGCGAGGCGTTCATCGTGGTGTACATGTCGGCGACCTTGCCCTGCACCAGCTGGAAGGTGCCGATCGGCTGGCCGAACTGCTTGCGCTCGTGAATGTAGGGCAGCACCACGTCCATGCAGGCCTGCATGATGCCGATCGGGCCCGCCGCCAGCACCGCGCGCTCGTAGTCGAGGCCGGACATCAGCACGTTGACGCCGCGCCCGACCTCGCTGAGCACGTTCTCCTCCGGCACTTCGCAATTGTCGAATACCAGTTCGCAGGTGTCGGAGCCGCGCATGCCGAGCTTGTCGAGTTTTTGCGCGGTGGAGAATCCCTTCATGCCCTTTTCGATGATGAAGGCGGTCATGCCGCGGGGACCGGCGCCGGGATCGGTCTTGGCATAGACCACCAGCGTATCGGCGACCGGGCCGTTGGTGATCCACATCTTGTTGCCGTTGATGACGTAGCGGTCGCCCTTCTTGTCGGCGCGCGTCTTCATCGAGACCACGTCGGACCCGGCGTCGGGCTCCGACATCGCCAGCGAGCCGACATGCTCGCCCGAGATCAGTTTCGGCAGGTATTTCCGCTTCTGCGCCTCATTGCCGTTGCGCCGGATCTGGTTGACGCAGAGGTTGGAATGCGCGCCGTAGGACAGGCCGACCGCCGCCGACGCCCGCGAAATTTCCTCAACCGCGATGCAGTGCTCGAGATAGCCGAGCCCGCTTCCGCCATACTCTTCCTCCACGGTAATTCCGTGCAGGCCGAGCGCGCCGATCCTGGGCCAGAGGTCGCGCGGGAATTGATTGCTCTTGTCGATGTCGGCGGCGCGGGGCGCGATCTCGTTGGCCGAGAATTGCTGGACCGTTTCGCGTATGGCGTCCGCGGTTTCGCCGAGATCGAAGTTGAACATCCGTTGCGCGTTGGGAATCATGGTCCGGCGGCCTCCAGGGAAATGACGGCTTGTTGTGCACAGCCTTATTCTTTGCGCAGGAGCTTGTCACGGGCCTAAAGCGCCGGGAAGCGGACATGGCCGGATCGGTGCCTTCATGTGTCCAAATGCGTCAGAACCCGCCCGAAAACTCGCCCTTGCCATGTCGCGCGCGACGGGCTGTAATTCGCCCCAAATGACATCCTCCGGACCTAACCACGGAGGGGAAAAAACGAGGAGATGTCCGATGCACGGAACCATCGATCTTGCCGTGGATACCCATCACAAGGCCGCCGCCGACAAGGCCTGGTCCATTCCGCTCGACGATATCGACGTCAGCCAGCCCGAACTGTTCAGGACCGATTCCTTCTGGCCGTATTTCGACCGGCTGCGCAAGGAAGCCCCGGTGCATTACTGCAAGGACAGCATGTTCGGGCCGTATTGGTCGGTGACCAAATACAACGACATCATGGACATCGAGACCAATCATTCGGTGTTCTCGTCGGCGGCTTCGCTCGGCGGCATCACCATCCGCGACGTCCCCAACGACTTTCGCCGCGAAAGCTTCATCGCCATGGACCAGCCGCGCCACTCGGCGCAGCGCAAGACCGTGGCGCCGATGTTCACGCCGACTCACCTCGACCAGCTTGCGATCAACATCCGCAAGCGGTCGGCCGAATGCCTGGACAATCTGCCGGCCAACGAGGTGTTCGACTGGGTCGACAAGGTCTCGATCGAGCTGACCACGCAGATGCTCGCCGTGCTGTTCGACTTTCCCTGGGAGGACCGCCGCAAACTGACGCGCTGGTCCGACATCGCCACCACGCTACCCGGCCCCGACGGCCTGGTCGCGACCGAAGAGGACCGCCAGGTCGAACTGCTGGAATGCGCGACCTATTTTGCCAGGCTCTGGAAGGAGCGCATCAACCAGCCGCCGAAGAGCGACCTGCTGTCGATGATGGCGCACAGCGACGCCACGCGCGACATGGACCCGAAAAACTTCCTCGGCAATCTGATCCTGCTGATCGTCGGCGGCAACGATACCACCCGCAATACCCTGTCGGGCAGCATCTACGCCCTGAGCAAGAACCCGGATCAGTACAGCAAGCTGCGCGCCAATCCCGAACTGATCGACAGTTTCGTGCCGGAAGTGATCCGCTGGCAGACGCCGCTGGCGCATATGCGCCGCACCGCGCTCGAGGATATCGAGTTCCGCGGCAAGCAGATCAGGAAAGGTGACAAGGTCGTGATGTGGTACGTCTCGGGCAACCGCGACGACGAGATCATCGACCGCCCCTACGAGTTCATCATCGACCGGGCACGGCCACGCACCCACATCTCCTTCGGCTTCGGAATTCACCGCTGCGTCGGGATCCGGCTGGCCGAGCTTCAGTTGAAGATCATCTGGGAGGAAATCCTCAAGCGCTTCGACAATATTGAGGTGGTCGGCGAGCCCAAGCGGGTGTATTCCAGCTTCGTCAAGGGCTACGAAACCCTGCCGGTGCGCATCACCGGCTGAAACGATATTCGGGATCGATCGACATGAACATCCAGACCGCCGTGAGAACCGACAAGGCCGAACTCCAGCGCCTGGCGCGCGAAGAGGCCTATTCCACGCCTCTGAAGGATTTTCACCCGGGCGCGCCGCGGCTGTTCCAGAACGATACGCTGTGGCCGTGGTTCGAGCGGCTGCGCAAGGAAGAGCCGGTGCATTACTGCACCAGCTCGCCGATCGAGCCCTATTGGTCGGTCACCAAGTACAACGACATCATGCATGTCGACACCAATCACGGCATCTTCTCGTCGGACGCGGCAATTGGCGGCATCAATATCCGCGACGCGCCGGTCGGTTACGACTGGCCGAGCTTCATCGCGATGGACCAGCCAAGGCATTCGGCGCAACGCAAGACCGTGTCGCCGATGTTCACGCCGACCCATCTGGACGAACTCGCAAAGCTGATCCGCGAGCGCAGCATCAAGGTGCTGGACAATCTGCCGCGCAACGAGACCTTCAACTTCGTCGAGCGGGTCTCGATCGAGTTGACGACGCAGATGCTGGCAACGCTGTTCGATTTCCCGTTCGAGGAACGCCGCAAGCTGACGCGCTGGTCTGATGTCGCGACCGCGCTGCCCAAGAGCGGCGTCGTGAACTCGCCGGAGCAGCGCCGCCAGGAAATGGACGAATGCCGGGCGTACTTCGCCAATCTGTGGAACGAGCGCGTCAACTCGGAGCCGCGCAACGACCTGCTCTCGATGATGGCGCACAGCGACGCCACCCGGCACATGGACCCCGACAATCTGATGGGCAACATCATCCTGCTGATCGTCGGCGGCAACGACACCACCCGCAACACCATGAGCGGCTCGGTGCTGGCCCTCAATGAGCACCCCGAGCAGTATCAGAAGCTGCGCGACAATCCCGATCTGATCGATTCCATGGTGCCGGAAGTGATCCGCTGGCAGACGCCGCTGGCCCATATGCGCCGCACCGCGCTGGTCGATACCGAGATCGGCGGCAAGCAGATCAAGAAGGGCGATCGCGTCGTGATGTGGTACGTCTCGGGCAACCGCGACGAAGAGGGCATCGACAACCCCAACGACTTCATCATCGATCGCGCCCGGCCCCGCACCCATCTGTCGTTCGGCTTCGGCATCCACCGCTGTGTCGGGATGCGGCTCGCCGAATTGCAGCTCAAGATCGTGTGGCAGGAGATGCTGAAGCGGTTCGACAGGATCGAGGTGGTCGGCGAGCCGAAGCGGGTCTATTCCAGCTTCGTCAGGGGCATCGAACAGCTGCCGGTACGCATACCCGCATGAATATACCGGCCTTGATCGCCGGCTCCGTCCAGCCTATCCACGGCGCAGTGTTTTAACCGCGCCGCGGGCTGCTACGCGCCCTCGATTCTCACCAGCCGGATTCAGATGACCGCCACCGAGCCACAAGACGAATTTGCCGATATCCGCGACGCCGTCGCCAAGCTTTGCGCCCAGTTTCCCGGCGAATACTGGCGCAAGCTCGACCGTGAAATGGCCTATCCCTCCGCCTTCGTCGATGCGCTGACCGAAGCCGGCTATCTCTCGGTCCTTATCCCTGAGGAATATGGCGGCGCCGGCCTGAAACTGTCGGCCGCAGCCGCGATCCTCGAGGAAATCCAGCGCGCCGGCTGCAACGGCGGCGGCTGTCATGCCCAGATGTACACCATGGGCACCCTGCTGCGGCACGGCAGCGACGAGCAGAAGGCCAGGTACCTGCCGAAGGTCGCCACCGGCGAGCTGCGGCTGCAGGCCTTCGGCGTCACCGAGCCGACCAGCGGCACCGACACCTCGTCGCTGAAGACCTTTGCGAAGAAGGACGGCAACGGCGACTACATCGTCAACGGCCAGAAGATCTGGACCAGCCGCGCCGAATATTCCGACCTGATGATCCTCTTGGCGCGCACCACGCCGAAGGATGAGGCTAAAAAGCGCACCGACGGCCTGTCGGTGTTCATCGTCGACATGAAGGCGGCGAAGGGCAACGGGCTCACCATCAGCCCGATCCGCACCATGATGAACCACGCCACCACGGAAGTGTTCTTCACCGACATGCGGGTGCCGGCCGAAAACCTGATCGGCGAGGAAGGCAAGGGCTTTCGCTACATCCTGTCCGGCATGAATGCCGAGCGCATCCTGATCGCGTCCGAATGCGTCGGCGACGCCAAATGGTTCATCGCCAAGGCCACCGCCTATGCCCGGGAACGCGTCGTGTTCGGCCGCCCGATCGGCCAGAACCAGGGCATCCAGTTTCCGATCGCCAAATCCTACGCGGCGATGCGCGCCGCCGAACTGATGGTGAAGGAAGCCACCCGCAAATACGAAGCCGGGCTCGATTGCGGCGCCGAGGCCAATATGGCCAAGATGCTGGCGGCCGACGCCTCCTGGGAGGCCGCGAACGCCTGCGTGCAGACCCATGGCGGCTTCGGCTTCGCCGAGGAATACGACGTCGAACGCAAGTTCCGCGAAACCCGCCTCTACCAAGTGGCGCCGATCTCGACCAATCTCATTCTGTCCTATGTCGCCGAACACGTCCTCGGCATGCCCCGCTCCTACTGAGAAGTCAGAACATGCTGCCGCTTGAGGGACTGACCGTCATTGCCGTCGAACAGGCGGTCGCCGCCCCCTTCTGCAGTTCGCGGCTGGCGGACGCCGGCGCCCACGTCATCAAGGTGGAGCGGCCGGAAGGCGACTTCGCCCGCGGCTACGACGCCGCGGCGAAAGGCCAGAGCAGCTACTTCGTCTGGCTCAACCGCGGCAAGGATTCCGCCGTCATCGACCTCGCGACCAAGGAAGGCCGCGCCTCGCTCGAAGCGCTGATCGCGAGCGCGGACGTGCTGCTGCAGAATCTGAAGCCAGGCTCGATGGACAAGCTCGGCTTCTCGCTGGAGCGCCTGCGAAAAGAATACCCGAAACTGATCTGCTGCACCATTTCCGGCTATGGCGACGACGGCCCCTATGCCGACCGCAAGGCCTATGATCTCCTGATCCAGGCCGAGAGCGGGCTGGCATCGATCACCGGCAGCCCCGATGGCCCGTCGCGGGTCGGCATTTCCGTGGTCGATATCGCCACCGGCGCCACCGCGCATGCCGCCATCCTCGAGGCCCTGATCGCGCGGGGACGTACCGGCAACGGCGCCGATATCAGGATTTCGATGTTCGACGTGATGGCCGACTGGCTGGCGGTGCCGCTGCTCAATTCGGAAGCCGGCAATCCGCCGAAGCGGATGGCGCTGGCGCATCCCTCGATCGCGCCCTACGGCGTTTTTCAATCGAAGGACGGCAAGGGAATCCTGATCTCGATCCAGAGCGAACGCGAGTGGAAAAAACTCTGCGCCGAGGTGCTGGACCAGCCTGATCTGCCCAAGGATCCCCGCTTCGCCAGCATGGTGGAGCGCGTGCGCAACCGGCAGCTCACCGACCAGGCGGTCGGCGACAGTTTTGCCAGGATGTCGCGCGTCGATCTCCTGAAGCGCCTGGCCGATTCCGACATCGCCTTTGCCGAGGTCAACACCATGGCCGATCTCGCGGTGCATCCGCATCTGCGCCGCATCGAGGTCGATACGCCGAACGGCAAGGTGAGCTATGCCGCGCCCGCCGCGATCTTCGTCGGCGAGCCGCGCCACTACGGCGCCGTGCCCGGCATCGGCGACGCCCCCTCGGCCGCCAAAATTCCTCACGTCCGGACCCAATCGTCATGACCGAAAACCTCGACCTCGAGCATTTGCGTGGCTGGATCGGCAAAACCACCGAAGCCTCCGACATCGTCACCGCGCAACTGGTCAAGGGCCTGCGCGCCACCCTGTTCCAGGAGATCGGCGAGCCGAACACCGGCGATGCCGCGCCATGGACCGTGCATTGGTGCCTGGCGCAGCCGGTGTTTCCGATGTCGGAACTGGGCCCGGACGGCCACCCGACGCGTGGCGGCTTCCTGCCCCCGGTGCCGCTGCCGCGCCGGATGTGGGCCGGCGGCGAGCTGGAATTCTTCGAGCCGCTGCGGGTCGGCGATGAAGCGAAGCGAACCTCGCGGATTTCGGATGTGACGATGAAGACCGGCAGCACCGGCGTGCTGTGCTTCGTCTCGGTCGAGCACCTGATCACGACGCCGCGCGGCACCGCGATCCGCGAGCGGCAGGACATCGTCTATCGCGACATGTCGACGACGCAGCCGGCCGCGCCCGCCAGGACGCCTCCGCCGCCTCCCGTGGCAAAGCATCGCGAAAGCCACATGGCCGATCCCGTGCTGCTGTTCCGCTATTCGGCGCTGACCTTCAACGGCCACCGCATTCATTACGACCGCGATTACGTCACCAGGGTCGAGGGTTATCCGGGCCTCGTGTTCCACGGCCCGATGCAGGCGGCCTTCATCGTCGAACTCGCGGCCAAACTTCACGGCGGCACAGCACCGAAGAAATTCAGCTATCGCGGCGTGCAGCCGCTGTTCGAAGGCAGCGAATTCTCGGTCAACGCCAATGAGACCGCCGCCGGTATGGAATTGTGGACCGCGAATTTGCAGGGACAGCCGACCATGAAGGGCACGGCGAGCTGGTAGAACCGTCATTGCGAGCCAACGGGTCGCGCGAATGCGCGTCCCGTTGAGCGAAGCAATCCATGCCGCGGCACAGGAAGCATGGATTGCTTCGTCGCATCCGCCTTCACCCGAAGGCGGGCTTCGGCGGACGCTCCTCGCAATGACGTCGAGGCGTTACGGATAATTTGGGGGACACCACATTGTCGCGCAAACCAACCAAAACCACCTCGGCATCCATCACCGTCAAGCACGCCACGCTCGACCTGTTGCGGTCGTTCGGCATCAGGAAAGTATTCGGCAATCCCGGCTCGACCGAATTGCCGTTTCTCGCGGACTGGCCCGACGATATCGACTACGTGCTGGGCCTGCAGGAAGCCTCCGTGATCGGCATGGCCGATGGCTATGCGCAGGCCACCCGCAACGCCGGGTTTGTCAACCTGCATTCGGGCGCCGGCGTCGGCCACGCGCTCGGCAACATCTTCACCGCCCATCGCAACCAGACCCCGCTGGTGATCACGGCGGGCCAGCAGGCGCGCAGCATTCTGCCGCTGCAGCCGTTTCTCTATGCCGAGCGTGCCGCGGAATTTCCGCGGCCCTATGTCAAATATTCGGTCGAGCCGGCGCGGGCCGAAGACGTGCCCGCCGCGATCGCCCGGGCCTATTACGTGGCGATGCAGCCGCCCTGCGGCCCGACGTTTGTATCCGTGCCGATCGACGACTGGAGCCATCCAGCGCAGCCGATCGTGGCCCGCAGCGTCAGCCGCGAGCTAGGCCCCGATGCCGATGCGATGCAGGCGCTCGCAAGGGCATTCGCAGCCAGCAAGCGCCCTGCCCTCGTCGTCGGTCCCGGCGTCGACCGCGCGCAAGCCGTCGACCTGATGGTGCGGGTGGCGGAAAAGACCAGAGCTTCGGTTTGGATCAGCCCGTTTTCGGCGCGCTGCAGTTTTCCGGAGCGGCATCCGCAATTCGCCGGCTTCCTGCATGCCTCGCCAGGTCAGTTGTCGGACGCGCTACGCGAGCATGACCTGGTGGTGGTGATCGGCGCGCCGGTCTTCACCTTCCATGTCGAAGGCCATGCCTCGATCTTCGACGGCGGCACCGCGATCTTCCAGATCACCGATGATGCCGATGCGGCGGCGGTGACGCCCTACGGCACCAGCATCGTCGCGACCATGAAGCCGGCGCTGACGATGCTGCTGGAACTACTGCCCGAGACCAGGCGCGCCGTTCCGGCGGGCCGCGTATTGCCGCCGGCACCGAGCGCGGGCGATCCGATTCCGGTCGAGTACCTGCTGCATGCGCTGTCGTCGGCGATGCCCGCTGACGCCGTATTGGTGGAGGAAGCCCCGTCGCACCGTCCGGCGATGCAGAAATTCATGCCGATGCGCGGCCAGGACAGTTTTTATACCATGGCGAGCGGCGGCCTCGGCTTCGGGCTGCCCGCCGCGGTCGGCATGGCGCTCGCCCGCCCCGGTGTGAGAACCGTCTGCCTGATCGGCGACGGCTCGGCGATGTATTCGATCCAGGCGCTGTGGACCGCGGCGCAGCGCAAGTTGCCGCTGACGGTCGTGGTGATCAACAATCTGGGCTATGGTGCGATGCGCTCGTTCAGCCAGGTGATGCAGGTGCGCAACGTGCCCGGCCTCGATTTGCCCGGGATCGATTTCGTGAAGATCGCCGAGGGTATGGGCTGCGACGCCGTGCGGGTCGGCACGTCAGCTGAACTGGCGCCGGCGCTGCAGCGCGGCCTGGCGCAAGACGGCGTCAACCTGATCGAGGTAATGGTGGATTCGGCCGTGCCGCTGCTTTACGCGCGAAAGAGCTGACGAACCTGTTGCGACAGGTCAGTTGACGTTTCCAGGATTAATCGCTGTTCGATCGAACCAAACTCCGCTAGCGTGCGTCTATACGGCAGCAAGACCGTTTTTTTTGGTATTATTTAAAAGAATAAAAATGATGACTGTGCATTCGCGCGAGTTCGCATAACTCCTCGCCGGCTGGCCTCTCAAAAACTCCAACGAGTGTTTTGTTGCGCCTGGCATGCGCCGGGCGACGAGAGGCGAGCCATGTCCAAAATTGTCGCGCGGCTTCTGCCGCTGTTGCTGCTTTGTCATTTGTTTCCAGCCGGCGCCGACGCGCAGCAATCTGCTCCGGGCTTGAAACTCGGTGACGCGGCAGTGACCGGATTTTCCGGCACTATCGCCCCCGATCCGAGCAAGCCGCGACCGGCGAACAAGTCCGCCATCGATCTTACCTTCATCAATGCAGACGGCCCTTCCGCCCGCATCGTGGGCGTCGACCGGCCCGGATATGCTTGGGACGGGCGATTGTTCCAGGCGCCGAAGACGTTCGACGTATTTGCAAAGGACACCGGTCAGGTGTTCGGCGTAGCACTCGACGATGCGCCGGCGCCCAACATCTACCTCGCGGCCACCTCGGCGTTCGGTCTCAACCTGGTCGGCCGCGGCGCCGACGGATCGCCGGAACGCAGGAAAGCCGGCGGCCCCGGCACCGGCTGGATGAAGGGCCAGTTCGGGCTCGACCTGCAGGGCGATCCCGGCAGCATCTACAAGGTCGACGGCACGACGGGCGTTGTGAGCCTGTTCGTCAGGGTGATGCTCGACGGCGTGCCAAATCCCGGCCCGGCGCTGGGCAACCTCGCCTATGACGCCGCACACAAGCAGCTGCTGGTGTCGGATCTCTACACCGGAATGATTCACCGCTACGCCATCGCCGACGGCAGCGAACCCGGCGCAGCCTACGATCACGGCGTCACCGGCCGCGGCGTGGCCGGCCTGCCGCCGATGCCGTTCAATCCCGCCAACCGGCCCAACATCGCCAACAACAAATTCAACGCGGAGAATCCGGATAGTTGGGGTTTCGCTCCGCCGGAACGACGGGTGTGGGGTCTCGCGGTTCAGGCCGGACGGCTGTTCTACTCCGCGCGAAACGGCGCAGCCGCGGGCCCGCAAATCTGGTCGGTCGGCATCGCGCAGGACGGCAGTTTTGCACCCGATGCGCGCCTCGAGGTCGAGCTTGCGGCGCAGCCCGGGCCGTATCCGGTATCCGACATCGCGTTCGCGCAAACGGGCGCCATGATCCTGGCGCAACGCGCGCCGATCGCCGCCGCTTACGACTATTCCGCCTTCACCAGGCCGGCCGAGCCGCGCTTGCTGCGCTACTGGCTGAAGGATGCCAACGATCCGCCGTCACCGGGTCTCTGGAAGCCGATGCCGGAGGAATACCCCGTCGGCTTCGCCGGCACTTACCGCAACACCAATGGCGGCGTCGCGCTCGGTTACGGCTACCGCCAGGATGGCACGCTCGACAGCGCTTCTTGCCAGGCTTCGCTGTGGACCACGGGGCAGAACCTGCGCAACAACCCGGCATTGCGCAGCCAGCTCGAACCCGGCGGACCGCTGCTGGTGAACGGACTGCAAGGCATCCCGCCCGACATGGTGCGCCGCGCCGACGAGCCGCCGGCGATCAGTTACTTCGTCGACTACGACGACAAGTTCGACGATCCGCGCGCCAGCGGCCACATAGGCAGCGTACGGATTCTCGCCGCGCCCTGCGCCGGGATGGTTGCCGGCAATACGTCCAGCCCGCCTTACGTCAGCGGCGGAGGCGGTGGTGGCGGCGGCGGTGGTGACGCTTGCTATCCGGTGAAGCAGCCAACCAGCCTTTCGCTACCGCCGGGCTCGCTGCCGCCGTGCACGAAGCCGGGACAGCCAGTGAGTCTCGACTTGAGCACCGTGCTTTCCTCGCCTGGCTTTGATCCGAATTGGGCCGTAACCCCCTTCGGTCCCTATGGGCATTCCACGACTCATGTCCTTTGGACTACCCTTTCCAATCGCTGGATCCAACCTAAGCCATTCACCCTTATTCAAAGCCACCCAGTAGGGACATATGTCTACACGCGGACGTTCAACCTGACCTGTCGTCCAGAGTTCTACAAGAGTCTCAAGCTCTGCGGACAATATGGGTCCGACAATAGCTCGGTGGTGACGCTCAACGCGCCCGGCAACATCGTGGCTACCAGCTCTAATAGTTACAACACTCCAGCCGTTCCATTTTGTGCCCCTGTTTCGTTCTTTGTTCCAGGACTCAATGTCCTGACGGTGACGGTCAAGAATAACCCGCCCGCGAGCCAGACACCGCCGAACGCGATGAACCCCACTGGTATGGCGATGATCGCAAATCTCGAAGCCATTTGCGGCCCGGATTGCATTTGCGAATGTCCGCCAGGCACGCTGAACAAGGACGGGACATGTGTGGCAACCACGCCGATCGACCTGAAGATCGGCAAGGAAGACACACCGGCCGGCGGCAGCGGCCACTGGTTCAACGTCTGGGTCACCAATGTCGGACCACCGATCACCTTCCCGGCCGGCGGCGTTACTATCACCGAGAACATCCCGGCCGGCATGACCGTGACCAGCATAACCGGCACCGGCTGGTCATGCGTGCCGCCTACCATCGTCGGGCCCGGCGTGATGCATTGCAGCTATAATATCGCTGGCTCGCTCGCCACCAACGCGCAGCTCTTGAGCACCTTGGTTGTCCACTACACCACCACGGGACCGGGACCGTTTACAAATTGCGCGACGGTCGGCATCGGCAGCACCTCGGGCGTGGATACCAATCCGACGAACGATACGGCGTGCGTGGCGGTTACCGATACAGTCGGGAACATCGATCTTGCGGTCGTCAAGACCGGGGGTACGAGTCCGGTTCCGCAGGTCAATGGCTATGCCTTCCATCTGGCGGTCACCAGCGTGGGCACGCCGTTCAACGGAACCAACGTTATCAAGGTGACCGATGTTGTCCCCGCCGGGATGACTTTCAACAGTGCAACGGGACCGAACTGGACATGCGCGACGCTGCCTGCGTCCGCGGGAAGCACGATAACCTGCACTTATACCGGTGTCGGTCCGACCGCGCCGAACCAGTCGCTCGGCACCATCGATATCGTCGCAACCGCCCTGGGCGCGGCGCCGTTCCCGCCGTTCACGAATTGCGCGCAGGTCGGCCTCAAGCCAGGTTCGGGATTGAGCGACGTCAATCCCTCGAACGACAAATCCTGCGTGACGGTGACAAAGCCGCCGCTCGCGGACTGTCCGCCGCCGATGGTGCCCGGCGCCATCCCCGGTCAGTGCGTCTGTCCGCAAGGCAGCGTGCTGAACGGCAAGGAATGCGTGAAGCAGGAAGCCTGTGCGTTGCCGATGATTCCAGGCCCGGTTGCCGGCGTGTGCGGCTGTCCGCAAGGAACCGTCCAGCAAGGCAAGCGGTGCGTCCCCCCGCTCGAATGCCGCTCGCCGCTCGTTCCCAATGCCGCCGGCACCGACTGCGTCTGCAAGCCTGGACTGGTGCGGAAGGGGCGGAAATGCGTGGAGCAGCCAAGCTGTAATCCGCCGGCGAAACTCAATCGTCGCGGCGTCTGCCAATGCCCGGAGGATATGGTGGCCCGAGGAAAGAGCTGCGTCGAGCGCGAGCGCCCGAGGCCGCAGGTTTCCCCCGGCGACATCATCCGCAACATTCCCGGCGGCGGTCGCGACAATCCGCGCGGCGGTCGTGACACCGAGAGTCCGCGCGGCGGCGGTCAGGGGCCGGCTGATTTTCCGGGAAAACGCTAGCGCTTTTCCGGGTCATCTGATGTGCGCCGCAACGATGCGGCGCACATTGCCTTACGGCTTGCCGTACGCTTCCCGCATCCTGGCCTGGATCTTCGCCATTCCTGCGATCCAGCGGTCGTAATCCTCGGTCTTCTTACGCATATAGCCGAGCACCTGCGGGTGCGGCAAAATGACAAAAGTTTCCTGACCGAGACCGGCCATCACATCCAGCGCGACCTGCTCCGGCGTCAGATCGCCGTCGCCGGATTGCGGGCCTTTCGGGATCGAGCGCAGCATATTGGTGTCGACGCCCTGCGGGCACAGGATCGAGACCTTGATGCCGTCGGCCTTGTGCGAGATCGCGAGGTTTTCCGCAAACCCCACCGCCGCGTGCTTGGTGGTGGAATAGGCCGGGCTGCCGACCTGCGACAAAAGCCCCGCGGCGGAGATCGTATTGAGGAAATAGCCGCCGCCGCGCGCCTTCATGCGCGGAATCAGATGACGCGCGGCGTAGACATGCGCCATGACGTGAATGGCCCAGCTTCGCGCCCACGGCTCGTCCGAGCTGCCGCCGGCATTGACCGACATCGGATCGAAGCCGCCGCCGATGCCGGCGTTGGAGCAGAACAGCGCGATCGGGCCGAATTGCCGCTCGGTCTCCTCGATGACATGGACGATATCCTGCTCCTGCCCGACATCGCATTTGAACGCCGCGCCATCGACCGAGGCGGCGACGGCTTGCGCGTTGGCCAGATCGAGGTCGGCGACCACGACCTTGGCAGCGCCGGCGCGATGGAAGGCCTCGCATAGCGCCCTGCCGATACCGTTGGCGCCCCCGGTGACGACCACGACCTTACCCGCCACCTGCATCGCCACGCTCCGATTGTTTGTTGGAATTTCAGGCCAGAACCAGATCGAGCACGGCGGTATAGTGGCAGCCCGCTCCCAGCAGCACGAAGCCATGCCAGATCGCGTTCTGGAAACGCAGCCGCTGCCACGCATGAAAGATGACGCCGAAACTGTAGAGCGCGCCTCCGGCCGCGATGAACCACAGGGCCATCGTCGGCAGCGACGCCGTCACGCTGTCCCAGACCATGAAGCCGCTCCAGCCCATCGCGAGGTAGAGGCCGACCGAGAGCCGGTCGAAGCGACCCGGCAACATCAGCTTGATCACGATCCCGGCAATCGCCACGCACCAGACGCCGATCAGCAGCGCGATGGCGAAGACGTTGTCCTTCAGCTGCAGGAAGATCGGCGTGTAGGTCGCCGCGATCAGCAGATAGATCGCCGAATGATCGAAGCGGCGAAGCACCCATTTGGCGCGCGAGACCGGCCACAGATTGTAGGTCGCCGACAGCATCAGCATGGCCAGCAGGCCCGCGGCGTAAACCGAGACAGCAGCCACTTCGATGCCGGTGGCGTAGACCGCCGCCAGCACGATCAGCACGGTAACCGCGACCAGGCCGCAGAACACGCCGATGCCGTGCACCACGCCGTCGGCGATCAGTTCGGCCCGGTCGTAATTCCACAGCATGGCGCCGGCCGCATGGACCGAGGTCGAAGCGAATTGTTTCAGTCGGAAGATGGTCATGATGGCCCGGCAGGCTGTGCTAGCGAAGCGTTAGGACATACCTCCGGGGAGGTCAACGAACCGGACTTCTCCACCCGGATCGCGTCTTTAGTATGAAACTTGATTTTGCCCCGCCAATCGCCACTTTTCGGATAGCCTTCCCGCCAATTACCTCCACCAAACCGAGTCGTTTCCTCCCGCATGGCCCCCAGCTTTCAGGATATCGTCGAGGAGGCACGGCTGTCGGCGCGGGCCCTGAAGGACTATGGCGACCAGTTTTTCAATCCGACGGTCCGGCTCGGCGTCACCGGGCTGTCGCGCGCCGGCAAGACCGTCTTTATCACGGCGCTGATTCACGGCCTCACCCGCGGCGGCCGCTTTCCGATCTTCGAGCCGTTCGCCACCGGGCGGATCGCCCGCGCCCGGCTGGAACCGCAGCCCGACGACGCGGTGCCGCGCTTTGCCTATGAGAACCACGTCCGCACCCTGATCGAGGCGCGGCACTGGCCGAATTCGACGGTCGATATCAGCGAACTCAGGCTGGTGATCGACTACCAGCGCCAGAACGGCGCGGACCGCAGCCTGACGCTGGATATCGTCGACTATCCCGGCGAATGGCTGCTCGACCTGCCGCTGCTCAACAAGAGTTATGAACAATGGTCGGCCGAGAGCCTCGCGCTGTCGCGCGAGCCGCTGCGCTCCGGACTGGCGGCGCCATGGCACGCCCATCTCGGCACGCTGGTCGCGCAAGCCCCGGCGGACGAACAGGCGGCGCTGACGGCGGCCAGGCTGTTCACCGATTATCTGCGCGCCTGCCGCGACGAACGTTTCGCCATGAGCCTGCTGCCGCCCGGCCGCTTCCTGATGCCCGGCAATCTCGCGGACACCCCGGCGCTGACCTTTGCGCCGCTCGACGTGCCCATAGACGGCACGGCGCCGGAGGGTTCGCTGTGGGCGATGATGGTGCGGCGCTACGAGGCCTACAAGGATGTCGTGGTCCGTCCCTTCTTCCGCGATCATTTCTCGCGGCTCGATCGCCAGATCGTGCTGGTCGATGCGCTCTCGGCGTTCAATGCCGGGCCGGAAGCGCTGGCCGACCTCGAAGCGGCGCTGGCCGGAATCCTGGATTGTTTCAGGATCGGGCGCAGCACGTTCCTCTCTTCCTTGTTCCGGCCGCGGATCGACCGCATCCTGTTTGCCGCGACCAAGGCCGATCATCTGCATCACTCCAGCCATGATCGCCTTGAGGCCGTGCTGCGGCGCATCGTCGGCAGGGCGGTCGATCGGGCCGAGGATACCGGGGCTGAGATCGATGTCGTCGCATTGGCCGCGGTCCGCGCCACGCGCGAGGCCCAGGTCGCGCGCGGCCGCGACAGACTGCCCTCGATCCTGGGAACGCCCGTGCCCGGCGAGATGGCAAACGGCGAGGCCTTCGACGGCAACACCGAGGTCGCGACCTTTCCGGGCGACCTGCCGGCCGACCCGGAAGACCTGTTCAGGGGTGAGACCGCGTTTTGCGGCCTTTCCAGCGCCTCGGCCGAAAAAAGCGATTTCCGCTTTCTGCGCTTCCGCCCGCCCTTGCTCGAACGCGACGGCGGCGGCGCGCCCGCACTGCCTCACATCCGCCTTGACCGCGCCCTCCAGTTCCTGATCGGAGACAGACTGCAATGAGCGAGCGCCCCCCTCACCGGCGGCCGGCGACCTTCAAGCTCGACGACCCCGGCGTCATCGTGATGGATGCGGATGATTCCAGCCGCCCGTCGAAAGGCACGGTCCACGTCAGGCCTGAAGCCGATGCCGCGCTGCTGCCGGTCCTGGTCGAGGCGCCGCTCGTTCCCCTGCAACGCGGTTTTCGCTGGGGCACGATGTTCTGGAGCGCGCTGGGTGGCCTGGTCACGCTCGGCCTCGGGCTCGGCGTCACCCGACTGGTCGAGGATCTGTTCGCGCGCAGCGAGAGCCTCGGCTATCTCGGGCTGGCCTTCGCCGCCGCCGCCGCGCTGGCGCTTGTCGTCGTCGTCGCGCGCGAGGCGCTGGGACTGGCGCGCCTTGCGACAATCGAAAAACTGCATCAGCGCGCCAGCGCGGTGCTCGCCAGCGACGATCGCGCCGAGAGCCGCGCCGTGGTCCAGGAGTTGCTCGGGCTGGCGCGCCAGAACCCGCATCTGGCGCGTGCGCGCGCCGCGTTGCAGGGCCATGCCGACGACATCATCGACGGCGCCGACATGATACGCCTCGCCGAGCGCGAATTGATGACGCCGCTCGATCAGGAGGCGCGGCGGCTGGTCTCGTCGGCCGCGCAGCGCGTCTCGGTCGTCACCGCCGTCAGCCCGCGCGCCGTGATCGACGTTCTCTTCGTGTTCGTGGCGGCGCTGCGGCTGATCCGGCAACTGGCGCGACTCTACGGCGCGCGGCCCGGCGCGCTCGGCATGTTCAAATTGATGCGCCAGGTCATCGCGCACCTCGCCATAACAGGCGGCATGGCGATGGGCGACAGCCTGATTCAGCAGATGCTCGGCCATGGCATCGCGGCAAAGCTGTCGCAGCGGCTCGGCGAAGGCGTCCTGAACGGGCTGCTCACCGCGCGGCTCGGGCTTGCCGCGATCGACGTCACCCGGCCATTGCCGTTCACCGCCCTGCCACGCCCCGCACTCGGCGATCTCGCCAAGGACCTGCTGCGCAAGCGCGACGGCGAAGAATGACTTCAAATTTGATCGCCGGCGTTCTTCATCCCTCCCCCGCGCGCACTTGCGCGTGGTGGGGAGGGTGGCCGGCCGAAGGCCGGTCGGGTGGGGGGTGGCTCAGCAAACTCGCTGACAGATGAATGCGCTGGAGCCCCCCCACCCGTCACATCGTTTCGCTGCGCTCACGATGTGCCACCCAAGAGCGAGCTTCGCTCGTCTCGACCCCACCGCTACGCGGGGGGAGGGATAAGAAAGCGCCAGGGTGCGCGGACGATAGAGCGGCGAATCCTGCGGTGGCGCGAGCTCCGGCGTCCAGCCGGTCAGCTTTTCCAGCGCATAAGTATCCATCACGATGCCGCGCCAGCGGCGCTCGACCCGTTCGAGCGGCTGCCTGATCGCGGTCGTCGACGTCCATACCGGGCTGAGATGGTCGGGCTCGCGCCCGACATAGAGCCCGGTGCGGCCCCGGATCGCCTTCATGCCGGGATCGCGAAAACCTTCAAACCTGCCGCGTTCGTTGATCTGAATGACCGGCACGCGGTCATTGAAGAACCAGCGCAGCATGGCGTAGGTGCGATAGTCCGTGGTGGCGATCCAGCTCGCGCCGGTCGCTTGCAGCTGGGCCTCCGCCCGCGCCACCACCTGCTGATAGCCGGCTTCGCCGCCGATCGGATCGGCCCGACCGATAAAATTCCAGGGAGCGACGACATAATAGAGAAAGACCGCAACGACGAACACGATCCCGGAAGCGATCGCGACCCTGGCCCAGCGAATCGTCGATTGCACCATCCATGCCGGCCAGCCCTCGCGCGGCAGCATCGCAATGTTGATGGCAGCGGCGGCAAACCCGACCGGCCAGATGAACATCGGCCAGGTATCGCCGATCCTCAAGGACAGCGACTTCCAGAAAAAATAGCCGAAGGGGACGATCACCGCGGTCGACAGCAGAATGGCCACCGCGTCGCCGCGGCGGTATCCCCGCCACGCCGTCAGCGCCACGCCCGACAGCACCACCGGCAACAGCACGAATCCGACCAGCCCGAACTGCAGCCCGATATAGTCGCCGACGGTACGCAGCGACAATTCGTGGTTCGCGGTGGCGCGCACCAGCTGGAAGCGGAACGACGCCCAGTCGTGCTGCCAATTCCAGATCAGGACCGGCGAAAACACCACGACCGCGATCAGCGCCGCCGCCCACGGATACGGACTGGCCAGCCAGCGGCCGCGCCATTTCGGCACCAGCATGAAGGCCGCAACCGCCGGAAGCAGCATCACCGCGGTGAATTTCGACAGCAGCGCCAGCCCGGCGAAGGCGCCGGCCGCCAGCCACCAGCGCGCGTCGTTGCTCTCGTGAAGCCGCACCAGCGCCCACACCATCGCGACCGCAAACGGGATCAGCGCCACGTCGGGCGAGACCTTTGCCATCAGCAGCCCGTAATAAAGCGCAGCCTCCGGCATCAATACGGCAATGACGATCGCGCGGGCGTCATGCGTCACGCGCCGGACGATATCGGCGAGCAACAGCTGCGTGACCAGCATCGCGACGATGCCGGCAAACCGCACCCCGAGATTGGTGTCGCCGAAAACAGCGGTGCCGAACCGGATGAACCAGGCGATCATGGGCGGATGATCGAGGAAGGACAGCGCGCTCTCCTTCGACCAGGTCCAGTAATAGGCCTCGTCGGTGCGCAGGTCGATCGCGCCTGCGTAGACCACCCGCATCGCCGTCAGCGCCGCGATCACGGCGGCAACCGCGAGCCATTGCCGCGAGGAGATCCTGGCAGGCGTCGCACGGCCTTGCATGGGCGGGGGGTTCGTCACGGCGCTTTCTCCCCGACTCCGATCGGGGTGTCAACTTGCGGCGGGGGTGCACCTCACACTCAGCCGTCGTCCCGGCGAACGCCGGGACCCATAACCCCGGGCGTTCATCGTTACAGAAGGTCTCGCCCACCATCATGGAAACGATACGACACGGAGTATGGGTCCCTGCGTTCGCAGGGACGACGCACGGAATAGTGGTCACTGATCAAATAAAACTCTAACATCCTAACAGCATGTAAGACGGGAGTCACATGGCCGAACTCATCTCAGCCCGGTTCACAAGATCTCTCCGCGGCATCAGTATCCGGCAGGTCCGGCTCGGCTGCGGTCTGGTGCTGTTCGCCTATCTGGTCAGCCATTTCCTCAACCACGCGCTCGGCAATGTCTCGATGGAGGCGCTTGCCGGCGGCGTCTATTACCACACCCTGTTCTGGCAATTTCTCCCGGTCGCGATCGTGTTTTACGCCGCGGCGCTGATCCATACCGGCCTCGGCCTCTGGGCGCTCTACGACCGCCGGCAATTTCGCTGGAAGGCGATCGAGCCGCTCCAGCTCGTGCTCGGCCTCAGCATTCCCGCGCTGATCATCTCCCATATTGCCGGCGTCCGGCTCGGCCAGACCCTGTTCGGACATGAGAAGCTCTACCCGCAGGTATTTTTCGCGCTCTGGATCGTCTGGCCGTACAAGATGTGGCTGATGTTCGCGGTCCTGATCATCTCGTGGGTCCACGGCTGCATCGGCCTGTATTTCTGGCTGCGGATGAAGGCGTTCTACAAGAACGCGGCGCCATTTCTGCTCGCGGCGGCGGTGCTGATTCCGGCGCTGGCCATGCTCGGACTCTATCAGGGCGGCCGAACCGTCGTCGACAGCGACAGCAAGGAGTGGCGAGCGGAAAATCTCTCGCGACAGCAGGTCGGCACCCGGGCCGAACAGGACGTCCTGCAGAGCATCGAGGATTATTTCCTGATCGGCTATCTCGGCCTGTTGGGAATGGTGCTGCTGGCGCGAGGCGTGCGCGCCCTCAACGAGCGCCGGGCCGGAATGGTCAACCTGTCCTACGGCAATGGCAAGACGGTTCGCGTGCCGAAGGGCCTCAGCGTGCTGGAGGCCAGCCTGCGCAACAATGTCCCGCATGCCAGCGTGTGCGGCGGCCGCGCCCGCTGCTCGACCTGCCGCATTCGCGTGATCGGCGACTGCGCGTCGCTGCCGGAGCCCTCGATGCGCGAGGCGTTCGTGCTCGACCGCGTCGGTGCCGGCGCCGATCCGGCGATACGGCTCGCCTGCCAGCTCAGGCCGGAAACCGATCTGTCGTTCTTCCAGATCTTCCTGCCGCAGACCACGGCGGCGACCTTGCGAACGTCGAGTCCTTCCCGCATCGGCGAGGAACGCTATCTCGTCAGCCTGTTCGTCGACATGCGCGGCTCGACCAAACTCGCGGAGAAGCGGCTGCCGTTCGACACCGTCTTCATCGTCAACCGTTTCCTCGGCGCGGTGTCGCATGCGGTGCTCGAATGCGGCGGCCAGCCCAACCAGTTCGTCGGCGACGGACAGCTGGCGCTGTTCGGGCTCGAGACGGATCCGCAAACCGCCTGCCGCCAGGCGCTGCAGGCAGCCGGCATGATCTCGGCCAATATCGACGAATTGAATCAATTCCTCAGCCATGACCTGCGCGAGCCGATCCGGTTCGGCGTCGGCATTCATGGCGGCGAGGTGATCATCGGCGACATCGGCTATCGCGATCACATGGTGTTCACCGCGCTCGGCGACGCGGTCAATGTCGCCGCGCGGCTGCAGGACATGACCAAGAGTCTCGCCTGCGAGGTTGTGGTCTCGGAAGAAGTCCGCATCACCGCCGGCCTTGCAGAAGACAGTCTGCCGCAGCAGGAAGTCACCATCCGCGGACGCGCCGAGGCGATGATCGTTCGCTCCGTCGATCACGCCAGCAAATTGTCCGCGTTGGTTAACGATCTGGATGCCGTCGCGGCATAAATTGCCGCGCGATATCGCTGTGTGATGTTTTTCACACCTGAATAATCGTTCAGGAAATTGTCTCCGAACCACATGTTGTTTTCTCGAACCGCGCTCTCGAGGGGCGCGACTGATGTGCGATGGGTAGGACTGAAACGATCAACCCGCGCTACGGCGCACATTCAAGGAGAACGACCATGCTTCGCAAATTGACTCTCGCACTTGTTGCCGCGACCTCCCTCGGCGCGGCGGCGCTGGCTTCCACTGCGGCCTCCGCCAGCCCGTTGTGGCATCCGCATCATCACCACCTCCATGGCCATGGCCCCGGCTTCTTCGTTGGCGGCTACGGCTACGGCGGAGGCTGCTTGCGGACCCGCCTCGTGCTGACCAAGTTCGGCTACCGCTACCGCGTCGTCAACGTCTGCGCCTGGTAACCGGAACTTCGGTTTCGATCCGGAATCCCCGGTCGCCGCGTGCGGCCGGGGTTCTTGTTTTGGCGGCTTTCGACGCGGCATCGTCAGTTCAATAAAATTGAAGCGATCGACGGTTCCCCACATCAAATGATCGCTCAAACGGACAAAAAACGCCAATGCGCGACGATATCGTTGGTTTTCCGACCAAATCGAGCTGTCGTTTGCGCTATCAAGCTTGCGTTATCCGGCGTATCCTGTGCTTTCGGGCAGGCCGGTGTGCGGGGACCGGCGGCTCGTTAATTGTTTTGATCCCGCGGAGACGACGTGATGGCTAAAGGTACTGTGAAGTGGTTCAACGCGACCAAGGGTTTTGGTTTCATCCAGCCTTCGAGTGGCGGCAAAGACGTTTTCGTTCATATTTCGGCGGTCGAGAAAGCTGGTCTTTCCTCGCTCAACGAAGGACAGACGGTCGAATACGAAGAGGTTGCCAATCGCGGCAAGACCTCGGCCGAGAACCTCAAGGTTTAAGGCTGGGAGCGCG
Source organism: Pseudomonadota bacterium (assembly GCA_043811435.1). Lineage (GTDB taxonomy): Bacteria > Pseudomonadota > Alphaproteobacteria > Rhizobiales > Xanthobacteraceae > Bradyrhizobium. The sequence continues at coordinate 21,052 of JBDRNF010000305.1, read as the reverse complement.
GTCCGCAACAGCGCACTCTCGGATCTGATCCGGGAGTGGGACTTCCAAGAATCTCTCAAAAAAACAGAGTGCAATGGGCAGGAGCGGGTATCGCTCTTGCGCGCAACGAACCGGCGCAGAACGCGCTGGTTTATCGTCAATCTTCCTTCACCCATTTTTGGACCGTCATGACATCCGGTGGCTGCGCGTAGGCGCGCGTCCACATGTCCACGACCCATTCCGCTTTGGTGGCGCGTTCGACCAGCACCGCGGTATTGTGCGGGGTCTGCAGCACCAGCGCATTGCCCCGGTAATGCGGGTCGCCCACCCGGTGAAATTTCAGCAGGCCCCATTGCTGCAGCACCAGCAGCAGGCTGGTGGTGTTCCGCGTAGTATCCCAGCAATCGTAATTATGCGCGTCATCGCGATGACGGAAATCCGCCTTTGCGACGCGCCTGCTGGTGCCGATGATCGGCCCCATGCGGCGATCGAACCAGACCACCGCTTTCCGCACCGCCGCGCGTTCCGCCGCGGCCGAAGCGCGCCCCCCTGCCATGATCCGCGTCAGCGCGCTGCGGTCGCCCGCCGTGAAATCGAGAATTTCGCGGCGACGGCAGACGAAGCCGTAGCAAACCGTCATGCGCCGCGCCGTGGGAGGAAAGATCGACACCGTGCTGTAGAGTGCCGCCACCGGCGCGCTCAGTTCTGCCGCCAGCACGGGCAACGGTGTGGCAATCGCATACAGGCCTGTCAGGGCCGTCACGAAACCGCAGAACCGCACGGTTCTGCTCCGCCCGCCTGATCGCTGCCGCCTGCCCGTCAATGCCATCGGCCGCCACAACTCGAGAGATCTCGTGGAACCTATCGCACCGGTTTCACGGTGCCAAGCTCGGCGGCATGATAGAATGGGACGGTTCCTCAAGGGCATGTCATGACATCCGAATCCCGACCTGTTCCGCCCTTCGAGGCGCCTTACGCCGCCGATGACAGCGCCATCGCGGCCCGGTTGCTGGCCACGGCATCTCTGAGCTCGGAACAGGACGGACGGATCGACCGCACCGCGACGCGGCTGATTGACGCGATCAGGGCCAGGGACGACCGGCTCGGCGGCGTCGAGGACATGTTGCGCGAATTCGCGCTCTCCACCAAAGAGGGTCTGGCCCTGATGGTGCTGGCGGAAGCCCTGCTGCGCGTGCCCGATGCCCGAACCGCCGACCAGTTCATCGAGGACAAGCTGGGCCAGGGCGATTTCATCCATCACGAGACCAGGTCCAGCGCCTTCCTCGTCAACGCTTCGGCCTGGGCGCTCGGGATGTCGGCCCGCGTGATCCAGCCCGGAGAAACCCCGCAAGGCACCATCGGACGATTGGCAAAACGGCTCGGCGTCCCCGCGGTGCGCGCCGCCACGCGGCAGGCGATGCGGCTGATGGGCAGCCATTTTGTCCTGGGCGAAACCATCGAAGCAGCCTTGGCGCGGGCGCATGCGGCCGACGCCAGGCGCTACTCCTTCGACATGCTCGGCGAAGGCGCCCGCACCGCCGCCGACGCCGAGCGCTATTTCAATTCCTACGCCAGCGCGATCGAGGCCATCGGCCGCGCCGCGGATGACCGGCCGCTGCCCGAGCGGCCCGGCATTTCCGTCAAGCTCTCCGCGCTGCATCCACGGTTCGAGGCGGTGAGCCGGCAGCGGGTGATGAGCGAACTGGTGCCGCGGCTGATCGACCTTGCACGCCTTGCCCGGAACTTTGACCTGAATTTCACCGTCGACGCCGAGGAAGCCGACCGGCTCGAACTCTCGCTGGAGGTGATCGCAGCTGTCTTCAGCGATGCATCGATGAAGGGTTGGGACGGTTTCGGCCTGGCGATCCAGGCCTACCAGAAGCGCGCGGCGGCCGTGATCGGCTACAGCGACGAACTGGCGCGCGGGCTGAGCCGTCGGATGATGCTGCGGCTGGTGAAGGGCGCCTACTGGGACACCGAGATCAAGCGCGCGCAGGAGCGAGGCCTCGACGACTATCCGGTGTTTACCCGCAAGGCGATGACCGACCTGAACTACGTCGCCTGCGCGCACCAACTGCTGGCGCTGCGGCGGCACATCTTCCCGCAATTCGCCACCCACAATGCGCTGACGGTCGCGACCGTTCTCGAGCTGGCGGACGGGACACGCGGATTCGAGTTTCAGCGACTGCATGGCATGGGTGAGGCGCTGTACGCGCAATTGAGCGAGGACCGTCCCGACATTGGCTGTCGCACCTATGCGCCGGTCGGCAGTCATCGCGATCTGCTGGCGTATCTGGTGCGGCGCCTGCTGGAGAACGGCGCCAATTCGTCGTTCGTGGCGATCGCCGCCGACGATACGACGCCGGTAGCCACGCTGCTGCGGCGCCCGGCCGATATCATCGGCAGCGCCGACAAGGCGCGGCATCCGAATATCCGGCTACCGGGCGATCTCTATCAACCGCAACGCGTGAATTCGCGCGGCATCGAATTCGGCGATCGCGCGGCGCTGGATGAGCTGGTTTCGGCGATCGCCGCGGAGACCACCCCGACGGCGGGAACCATTCCCGATGCAACGCCGGCCGAGGCGAATGCGGCGATATCGGCGGCGCGCGACGGGTTCAAGGACTGGAGCCGGACGCCGGCACATCGGCGCGCGACCATTCTCGATCACGCCGCCGACCTGCTGCAGCAGCGGCGCGCGCATTTGATCGCGCTGCTGCAACGCGAGGGCGGCAAGACCCTCGACGATGCGTTGTCCGAGGTGCGCGAGGCCGTCGATTTCTGCCGCTATTATGCCGCGGAAGGCCGCAGGCTGTTCGGCGAGAGCGAGCCGTTGCCGGGTCCTGCCGGCGAGAGCAATTCGCTGCGGCTGCGTGGCCGCGGCGTCTTCGTCGCGATCTCGCCGTGGAATTTTCCGCTGGCGATTTTTGCGGGCCAGGTTGCGGCGGCGCTGATGGCCGGCAATGCGGTGGTGGCAAAACCCGCCGAACAGACGCCGCTGATCGCCGCGGAGGCCGTGCGCCTGCTGCATCAGGCCGGCGTACCCTCTTCGGCGCTGCATCTGGTGCCCGGCGACGGCAGCATCGGCGCGGCGCTGGCCGCGCATCGCGATATCGCCGGCGTGGTCTTCACCGGCTCGACCGAGGTGGCACGCTCGATCAACCGGGCGCTGGCCGCCAAGGATGGCCCGATCGTGCCGCTGATCGCGGAAACCGGCGGCATCAATGCGATGATCGTGGACGCCACCGCGCTGCCCGAACAGGTTGCCGACGATGTCGTGACCTCGGCGTTCCGTTCCGCCGGCCAGCGCTGCTCGGCGCTGCGGCTGCTGCTGGTGCAGGACGATGTCGCCGACCGCATGATCGAGATGATCGTCGGCTCCGCCCGCGAACTGCGGATCGGCGATCCCTGTGACCCTTCCACCCATGTCGGGCCGGTGATCGACGTTGAGGCGAAGCAACGCCTGGAGGCGCATATCGGACGCATCAAGAAGTCGGCACGCGTGCATTTCGCCGGCGCCGCTCCCGCCGGCAACTACGTCGCGCCGCACATCTTCGAACTGTCGGGCGCGGATCAACTGACCGAGGAAGTATTCGGACCGGTCCTGCATGTGGTGCGCTATCCCGCCGACGGACTTGATGGCGTGCTGCAGTCGATCGAACGCTCCGGCTACGGGCTGACGCTCGGCATTCACTCGCGCATCGACGACACCATCGAGGCCGTGATCGAGCGGCTCGCCGTCGGCAACATCTACGTCAACCGCAACATGATCGGCGCCGTGGTCGGCGTGCAGCCGTTCGGCGGCCATGGCCTGTCGGGCACCGGCCCCAAGGCCGGCGGCCCGCATTACCTGGCACGATTCGCCACCGAACAGACCGTGACGATCAACACGGCGGCGGCGGGCGGCAATGCCGCGCTGCTGTCGGACACGGAGTGACGTGCTTACCCTCCCCTGGAGGGGTCGAGACGAGCGTAGCTCGCTCTTGGGTCGACGCGCGTGCAACGCGCGGCGGGGTGGGGTGACGGTCTCTCGTTTCGAACGGTGCCCGAGGTGAGAGACTGTCACCCCCCCCGTTTCGCTTCGCGCTTCGCGCGATACGAAACGACCCTCCCCCTCCAGGGGAGGGTGAGAAAAAGCACCGTTGCATGACCCACCCAACATGGTTCAAATGGCCCTCGATCGTCATCGAATGCAGCGATAATTCCAGCACACGGACAAAACCAACAAGAACCACGGGAGCGGCGGCACTATGGAAAACGGCACTATGGAAAAGGGCATCTTCGACGGCCTCAAGGTCCTGGACTGCGCTAGTTTTATCGCGGCGCCCGCGGCCGCCACCGTGCTGTCGGATTTCGGCGCCGACGTCATCAAGATCGAGCCGCCGGGCCTCGGCGATCCCTACCGGAACCTGCCGAACCTGCCGGGCTACCCGGCGAGCCAGCACAATTTCGCGTGGATGCTGGAGGCCCGCAACAAGAAGAGCCTCGCGCTCGACCTCTCCCGGCCGGAAGGCCAGGCGGTGCTGCACCGGCTGGTGGCCGAGGCCGACGTCTTCATCACCAACTTCCCGCCGGCGGTACGCGCGCGGCTCGGGCTGACCTTTGCCCAACTGGCCCCGCTCAACGAGCGCCTGATCTATGCGTCCTTCACCGGCTATGGCGAAAAGGGCGAGGAGGCCAACAAGCCCGGCTTCGACAGCAACGCCTACTGGGCGCGCTCGGGCCTCATGGACCTGGTGCGCGCCGATGAGAACACCACGCCGGCGCGCTCGGTCGCCGGCATGGGCGACCACCCCTGCGCGATGGCGTTCTACGGCGCGATCGTCACCGCGCTCTACAAGCGCGAGCGCACCGGCAAGGGCTCGCATGTCTCCTCCAACCTGATGGCCAACGGCATCTGGGCGGCCTCGGTGCTGGCACAGGCCAAGCTGTGCGGCGCCAAGTTCCAGGAGCGCCGGACCCGCGAGCATGCGCTGAACGCGGTCACCAACCATTATAAATGCAAGGACGGCCGCTGGATCATCCTCTCCCTGCTCAACGAGGAGAAGCAGTGGCCGGCGCTGGCACGCTGCCTCGGCCGCGAGGATCTCGTGGCCGACGAGCGCTTCGCCACCAAGGCCGGACGTCATGCGCGATCGATCGAACTGATCGGCATTTTCGATGAGATTTTCGCCGGCAAACCCCTCGCCGAATGGCGCCAGATTCTCGACGGCAACGGCCTGGTATTCGGCGTGGTCGGCATCCTCGACGACATTCCCGATGACAAGCAGATGCTGGAGAACGAGGTGCTAGTGCCGTTCGAGAACGACACCATGCTGACCATCAACAGCCCGATCTGGGTCGATGGCGCCAAAAAAGTCCGGCCGCGCAAGCCGCCGGGCATCGGCGAACACAGCGACGAGATCTTGCGCAACGCGGGCTACGACGAAGCCGATATCCAGAAACTGCGGGCGTCCGGCGCGGTGGCCTGAACGCAAACTGCCAAAGGGCGTCGGCTACTTGTTGTTCAGCAGCACGGCGATTCGATCCTCGACGCGTCATCAATGCAGATCACCGCGTTTCGTTCCGCCGCGTGTCCGAATGTCCCATTCGCCGTGAACGTTCTTTGCTGCGACGGAACATTCGGCCGCATCTTCCGTTCTTGGGAGACCGACAACTCTCACCGGAGGATACAATGAAAAACTTCACTGCTGCTGCACTTCTGAGCGCCGCCGTCATCGGTGGCCCCGCCTATGCCCAGACCGCCCAGCCCGCCGATCGTACGGCCCCGAGCGTGACGGCCGGTCAGGTCGCCGGCTCCAAAATGATGCTCAAGGGCAACTGGCGCGCGTCCAAGCTCATGGGTCTCGACGTCTACAACGAAGCCAATGAAAAGCTCGGCGACGTCAACGAACTGATCCTGGACAAGGATGGCAAGATCAATGCCGTGGTGATCGGCGTCGGCGGCTTCCTCGGCATGGGCGAGCATGACATCGCCGTGTCCATGGACAAGCTCCGATTCGTGGAAACCCCGGTCCGCACCAGTTCGACCGCGCCCACGGGCACGGCCCCCACGGCCACGGCGCCCGCGGGTTCGGCGCGCGATACCACCACCGGCGCGGCCACGACGTCCACAAACACGACGACGGCTACCACTACGGCCGCACGCAACGCCGATGCCAACGACTGGACGCCCGATCACGCCGTGATGAGCGGCAACAAGGAGCAGTTGAAGGCAATGCCTCAGTTCAAGTATTCCGACTACAACTGACGGTCGTCCGCTCTTCTGCGAGGCGAAATCGAGGGCCCCATCCCGGTGGGGCCCTTTTTCGTATGATGCTCCGTGCGACCGGCTGCGCCACCTTGCCGCATCACTCCGGCAACTTCCGCTTCTGGTATGCCCTGATCGCCGTCGCCTCGAGAAACTCGGCCCTGGAGGCCCTCCCACGCCGATCACCCCGCCCTCCCCCTGCTTGAACCCCCCGACCATCCCGCCTAGGCTCCGCCGCAACATCGCCCCCTGAGCGATTTGCGACAAGAAGCGGACATCCCCTGACGATGCAGAGCACCGAGCGGCAGCCTTTCCCCCACCGCCGGGGCCTGATCATCGTCACGACGCTGGCCACGGCCTATGTCGCCAGCCATTTTTTTCGCGCCTCCAACGTCACCATCGGGCTCGATCTCATGCGCGACCTCAGCATCGGGCCGGAGGCGCTGGGGGCGCTGACCGGCGCGTTCTTCTTTGGCTTCGCCGCGATGCAGATCCCCTGCGGCCTGCTGTTCGACCATTTCGGGCCCCGCCGGACCGTGACCGGCATGCTGGTACTGGCCACCGTCGGCGGCGTCATCTTCACGCTGGCGACGTCATGGTCGGTGCTGCTCACCGGCCGCGTGTTGATGGGCGCCGGCTTCGGCGCCATGCTGATCGGCAGCATGGTGGTGATCTCGCGCTGGTTTCCGCCGGACCGCTTCTCCACATTGGTGGCCATGGTGCTGTCGATCGGGCTGGTCGGCAACCTGCTCGCCACCACGCCGCTGGCCTGGGCCTCGGAGGCGATCGGCTGGCGCGGCGTGTTCGGTTTTGCAGTGGCCTTCACCGCGCTCGCCGCGGCCGGTGTCTGGCTGGTAGTGCGCGACGCGCCATCAGGCCACCCCTTCCTGGAGCGCACCGCGGAGCCACCGCGCCAGATGCTGCAGGGCTTGATGGAGGTGCTGCGCAACCCGCGGCTGCGGCCGATCCTGGCGCTGAATTTCTGCAGCTACGCCTGCACCTTCACGGTGCAGGGGCTGTGGGGCGGGCCGTTCCTGCGCGAGGTGCACGGCATGAGCGCGATCGCGGCCGGCAACGTGCTGCTCGGCGCCGTGGTCGCCTATCAGTTCGGCATGCTGGCCTTCGGTCCGCTCGACCGCCTGCTCGATACCCGCAAATGGATCGCGATCGGCGGCAATCTCGTGACCGTTTCCATGCTCGCCACCCTGGCGCTGGCGTCGCACCCGCCGGTCTGGGTGCCGGTCGCCGCCATTCTCGTCATGGGGTTTGTCTCGGCTTCCAGCACCATGGTGCTGTCGCACGGCCGCGGCATCATCCCGGACCGCCTGATCGGCCGCGGCATGTCGACGCTCAACACCGCCGTGATGCTCGGCGTCGCCTGCATGCAGAGCCTGTCCGGCATCATCCTCGGCGCGTTCGTACCGCTGGCGAACGGCGCCCGCTCCGAGACCGCCTACCACGCCCTGTTCGGGGTGCTCACGGTGGTGCTGATCGGGGCGGTCGCGATCTACAGCCGTTCGCAGGACGTCAGGCCGAGCGACGAAATGCGCGCGCGCCAGCAGGCGAAGGCCGCCTGAGATCGGGCTCGCGGCATCTGGCTCCCGTGAGGAAAACGGCACCTCAGACACGCAAAGGTTGTGCAAATCCCTCCGTTTCGTGCCGGGAGGCCGGCTCCTGCCGCCATTGAATTTGCCTAAAGACGCAGGCGCGCCGCCCGGAACCCGCTACCCTGGAACCGGCAAAGCCGCTAGCATGGCGGGATATTAGGCGAGACGGCGCTGCCATTCCGGTCCCGGTTCGCTTGTTGCTGTCGAGTGAGCGTATTGAAAAGATAGTAAAATGTGGTTTTCGATCATTGCGTGGATCGTGTTGGTGGGCGCGTCGGCCTTCTTTGCAGGCGCCGCACTTAATCTCAGTCTACCCGAGGTCTCGATCCATTTCGCAGCGTTGCCGGGGCCGCAACGGTTCGCCCTCGGCGCCATCCTGTTCACGACCCTGGCGCTGATCGGGTCGTCGGTCTGGCAAGCCTTCAGCCTGGCGCGCCAGAACAGACTGTTGCGCGATCGTCTCAAGGGGCTGCGACAGGACACCCTGACCGCACACGAAACCCAGACCCAGTTCGATACCGGGGTCCAGCATCTCGTCGACAGCGACCCCGAGGTGGCCATCGCATCCATCGAGAAAGCGCTCGCCGAGACCGAGCAGCGGGCCGTGCTGGCGCATGGCCAGAGCGAATCCGTCGATATGCGGGACCGGCTCGACGACATCAGGCGCCGCCAGAAGGTGCTTCGGGAGACGATCGGCGTCGTGGCCGAAAAGCGGCGGGTCATCGAACCGGTCTTTGGCGAGCTGAAGGACCGGCAACGCCAGCTCGAAAGGTGGCTCACGGACCTCGAGACCGACGACAGCAAGAACAACATCGCCGACCGGCTGAAGGACCTCTCGCACAACGTCGCGGTGATCCATGAACGGAAAACCCTGCTGCAGGACTCGATGACGACGCTGAACCGCCTCAAGGAAGAACTGGAGAAATCCGAGGCCGAACTGGTGCCCCTGGGCGGCCTCGACGTGCTGATCGCCGAGTTGAGCGTGCGCCGCGATCAACTGATCCGATCTCTCGATCAACTCGAAACCAGCGGAGATGAGAAGCTCGGCGCACGCGTGGAAGCGCTCTCCCGCGAGAGGATCGAAATCGGACAGCGGGTTGCCCGCCTCGACGACGGCTTCAACATCCTGAACTCGATCCGCCTCGACTTCGACGAACTCAGGGAACGCCGGACCCATCTGGAGCACGCGCTGGCGGAGGTGGAAACGGACCCCAGCGGCAAGAGCCTGATCGAGCGCCAGAACGCGCTGAACGAATTCATCGTGGAGTCGCGCCTGCGCCTCACCCGGCTGCAGGATTCATCGGCGATGCTGACCCATTTCAAGGAAGAAGTGGTGAAGTCGCAGGCCGAGCTCGTGCCGCTGCAATCGCCGGCATTCGGCGTCGAGGCCTTGATCCGCGAGGTGAATGAAAACCGCGATATCCTGCTCAAGACCCTCGGCGAAATCGAATTCAAGGGCGAGGAAAAGCTCGAAGCCCGCGTGGAGGCGCTTGCGAAAAACAAGGCTGCGATCGACGCACGGCTGGCCCAGGTCTTCGAGAATTTCCAGAAGCTCGATTCGATGCGCAAGGACATCGGGGAGATTTTTACCAGCATCAGAGGCACCCTCAACCGGATCGGTTGAGATTTCGTGGCGATCATCGCGGTTCGCCGGCGAATGCCTGCCGCAGCGCGGCCAGCCGGTCGAGCGCCGCCTGCGGCAACGGACCTTTCCGGACCGCCGCCAGCGCGTCCTCGAATTGTCGCGGCGTCGCCATGCCGACCAGGATGGTGCCCATCGCCGGATGCGACAGCGCAAACCGGGTGGCGGCTTCGGCCAGGCTGGCGCAAAACCCTTCCGCCACCAGGGGCGCGAGACGGCGGGCGCGATCGACATCCGCATCGTAGCGAACAGCCGAACCGATCGGTTCGGGGGCCGCACCCGCAATCGGGTGGCGCTCGGTCGAGCCCGACAGCGCGCCGCCGGCCAGCACGCGGATGCCCACCACGCCGACCCCGGCCGCCGCGGTGTGATCGAACAATCCTGCATAATCCTGAGCCGGATAGTCCGCCGGCAATGGCCCGGCAGCCGATGGATTGAGCATGTTATAGACGACCTGCGCGCTGTCGAAGGCCCGTGAATCGATCACGCGATGCAGCGCCGCGGTGTCGCCGACCGCCGAAATCCCGAGGAAACCGATCTTGCCCTGCCGGCGCAGCCGATCGAACGCGGGCACCACGTCCTCGAGCACCTGGCCTGCGCTCAGCGCCGCACCGCCGCCCGCTTCCGTAATCGGATTGTGCAGATGAAGGATGTCGACCCGCTCGAGCCGCAGCCGCGTCAGGCTGCCCTCGAGCGAATTCGCGACGGCCTCGGCGATGCGGCCGAAATCGGCCTGGGGCACGCGGACCTTGGTGGCGACGACGATTCCGGCCGGTTTGAGCTTCTGCAAGATGCGGCCAAGGTTGGTTTCGGATTCGCCGTCGCCGTACAGCACCGCGGTGTCGAAATAGTTGACGCCGGCTTCGAGCGCCCGCGCGACGGCACGCTCCTGGTCGGCGGCTTCGCCACGCACCATCAGGCCGCCGACGGCGCCGCAGCCGAAACCAAGCACCGACAGCTGTAGTCCGGTGCGACCGAAATTCCGCAATTGCATCGTTGTTCCTGCGCTTCTCCCCTCCCTCCACGCGCCCTTGCGCGTGGCGGGGAGGGGTCGGGGGTGGGGGGTACCTCCGCAAATTCGCTATCAGAGAATACGCCGCACTACCCCCCACCCCCGACCCCTCCCCACCGCTTCGCGGAGGGAGGGGGGAAGAAAGCGCGGTGGCTCAGGTTAGCTTGAAAACGCTCTAGATCCAGCCGGCAACTGGATCAACACGGTGATGTGAAGCGCCCCCAATCTGCCACCGGGCGAATGCATACGCCATATCAGCCCCCGAGTATCCCCATGGAGGTGTCCGATGCCCACCACCAAAGACCTGATCGAGCGTGCGCGAATGTTCGATCAACGCGCAGAACAGGCGGCCGACGCGATTTCGCGACAACATTACAGGGAAATGGCAGCCCATTATCGCGCGCTGTCGGTCGAACACCGCGAAGCAGCGCCGCTGTCCGAACACGAATCCGTGCACTGATCCGATCAGAAAAGCGTGAGCCGGCTCACGCTTGTTGTTCGGACCGTGAACCCGGGATCAAGACAGCGCCACTGAACCGTAGAAGCGTTCGACAGGAGGCGATGATGTCCGCAATTTCCCATGGTGTTGCCTGGCGTGCCGGTCTGTTCGATTTGAAGCGGTCAAGCGCCACGCGGCGGCGGCTTCGCGTACTGGTAAGCGGGCAGAAGTTCATCGCCTGCTTCGACCATCGCGCCAAATCGCGGCTTCACGGTTTCCCGGTTCCCGTCTGATCGGACAACCGGCTCATTCGAACCCCGGCCGCGGCACCAGGTTCATCAACATATTGGCATAGCCGCCATCCACCGTGATCTCGTCGCCGTTGACATAGGACGAGCGGTCGCTGGCGAGGAACAGGATGGCGTCGGCGATGTCCTGCGGCATGCCGACGCGCCGCAACGGCACCACGGCGGACCGGCGTTCGGTAACGCCCGGCGTGTCGTAGAACGACTGGCTCATCGGCGTGATCACCATGCCGGGACTGACGACGTTGCTGCGGATGCCCTGCGGTCCCCATTCGCTCGCAAGCTGGCGCGACAGCATGATGACGCCGGCCTTGCTGACGCTGTAGGCGCCGCTCTGGCCTTGCGCATGGGTGCCCGAGATCGAGGAGACGTGAACGATGCTGCCGCGCCCGGCCTTGCGCATGGGCCGGCCGAAGACCTGGGCGCACAGGAAATAGCCGGTGAGGTTGACCGCCAGCACCGCGTTCCATTCGGCCAGCGACAGGTTTTCGAGCCCGCCGGGCCGCAACACCGCCGCAGTGTTGACGAGAACGCCGCAGGGTCCGACTGTCTGCTCGATGGTTTCGGATGCGGCGGCAATACTGTCGACGCTCGACGTATCGCAGCGCGCGACGATATGGTCGCCGCCGAGCTCACGCAGCTCCGTTCGCGTCACTTCGAGACCGCGCTCATCGAGATCGATGGCGGCAACATGGGCGCCGGCCCGCGCCAGACTCAAGGCCACGGCGCGGCCGATGCCGCCACCGCCCCCCGCCACCACGCAGACGCGGCCGGACAGGCCCAGCCAGTCGGAAGAGGTTGGTTCGGTCATGGTGGATGGCTCCGGGGCTGAGGAGTGCAACCGACAGAATGACCGGAATCCGTTGTGTGGGCAAAGGCTACCGCATCCTCGTGTCCCGGACGCGGTGCAGCGCGCTTGCGCTGCTCCGCAGAGCCGGGACCCAAGACTTTCTGGGGCGAACATGGACCCCGGCTCTGCAGCGCACCGCCATAGCGCGTTAAAGACGCGCGTAGACGCGCTGGTGGCGCTGCGCAGCGTCCGGGGAACGCAGGAATCGATTACCCCTTCACCGCCCGCTGGCCGCGCCGCCGCTCGACCGTGATCTCCGCCAAGATCGACATCGCGATCTCTTCCGGCGTGATGGCGCCGAGATCGAGGCCGGCCGGCGCCTTGACGCGGTCGAGCGCCGCGGCGTCGATGCCCTCGCCGATCAGCTTTGCGCGCAACGCCGCCATCTTGCGGCGGCTGCCGACGAAGGCGTGATAGGCGGCCTCGGTCGAAACCACCGCCCGCAGCGCGGCTTCATCGCCCTTGCCCTGGGTCGAGACCACGATGAAGCGCCTGGCCTCGTTCAATTGTCCCAGTTGATAGCCATCGATCAGCATGTCGGCATCGGGGGGATCGGGCCGGTCGGCGGCGGGTGCCGCCACCGTGACGTGATAACCGAGTGCCCGTGCCTGCGCCGCCAGCGACAGCGCCACCGGGCTCGCGCCGAGAATGACCAGCGAGGGATGCGGCAGCACCGGTTCGACGAAGATGTCCATGGTCCCCTTGCTCGGACACATGTTCTGCGCAAAGCGCACGCCGTCGCGGTTCTCGCCCGGCCGGACGCCGAGTTCGGCGAGCAGGTTCTCCGGCTGCACCGAGACCATGCGCGGCTCGCCGTCGGCGAGCGCGTCCCGCGCCGCCTTCAGCACCGCGCCGCGGGCGCAGCCGCCGCCGATCCAGCCCGCCACGATGCTGCCGTCGGGGCGGATGATGGCCTTGGCGCCGGCCTTCGCCGCGGTCACCGACACCGTCCGAACCACGGTGGCCAGCACGAACGCCTGCTCGGCGGCCTTCATCCGCGCCACCAGCTCCATCACTTCGACATGCGCGGTCATGGGCGGGCCTCCCTCACAACTTCGCCAGATAGGGTTCGAGCGCGGTCAGGCTCTGCAGCGTGTTGGCGGGCGCGTAGAGATCGATATGCGGCAACGCCGCCTTGATGCCGGCAGCCTCGGGCGCATAGCCCTGCCACCCCAGCATCGGATTAAGCCAGACGATGCGGCGGCAGCGTCTGGCGAGTGCCGCCATCTCGCGGCCGAGCAGTGCGGCGTCGCCGGTCTCATAGCCGTCGGATACGATCATCACGCAGGTGCGCGAATGAATGACGCGGGCGGCGTGCCAGCGGTTGAAGGTCTGCAGGCTTTCGCCGATTTGGGTGCCGCCGCCGGCGCCCTGCGCCATGATCGACAGACGATCGAGCGCGCGGGCGGAATCCCTTTCCTTCATCGCGTCGGAGACGTAAGCGAGCCTGGTGTGGAACAGGAACGCTTCCGCCTCGCGAAACTCGTCCAGCACGCCGTGGATGAAGCGCAAGAACACGCCGGTATACATGCTCATCGAGCCGGAGGCGTCGAGCAGCACGACAAGGCGCAGCGGCTTTGGCTTGCGCTGCCGTTTGACGAGGCTGATCGGCACGCCGCCATGGCTGATATTGTTGTGGATCGTCCTTCGCAGATCGAGCCGGTAGCCGCGCCGCCGCGCCAGGTCGCGGCGGGTCAGACGGGTGCGCATGGCTTTTGCCAGACGGGCCGCGATGGCATGGGCCTGCTCGATCTGCTCGGGATCGGCCATCTTGCGGAAATCGATCTCGGAAATATTATCGGCGCGCGAGGCGCCCTCCATGCGGCCCTCGCCGGCGCGGTCCTCGGGCGCCTCGTCGGTGGACGGGATCTGGTCGGTTCCGGTTTCGCGGCCTGCCGGTTCGGACTTCCTGTCGCGCAAGCTCTTCAGCGACGGGCTGTTGGCCGCCTTCGCCGAGCCCATGGTGACCGAGCGCGATCTCACCCGCTTGCCGAGCCAGAACGCGTCGAACAACCCGTCGAATTTTTCCCAGTCGGATTTGCGCGCCGAGAACAGGTGCTTGAAGGCGGAGCGCAGCAGGCCGGACCTTTCGGCATAGCCCGCCGCCATCAGCGACGCGGCATCGCGGCCTTCGCGCAGGCCGACGGCAAAACCATTGTCGCGCAGGGTCCGCAGAAATGCCGCGAGTTTTGCCGAGACGAGGCGCGAGACCTCGTCGAGTTCATCATATCCGGGATTGGCGCCGCAGCAGCTCATGCGACTTTCCCCAGCAAGCGCCCGGTCACCTCGCGGGTGACGCGCGACTTGTCCTCATGGGTTTTCAGCAGGCACATCAGGGTCTCGTGCACTACGTCCGGCGCCTCATGCAGGTCGCGCACATTGAGCCCGACCAGCGCCGCCGCCCAGTCCAACGTTTCCGCGACACCCGGCACCTTGCGCAGTTCCTCCTTGCGAATGCCTTCGACCATCCGCGCGATCTGCAGCGACAGCGAGGCGCCGGCGCCATCGATCCGCGCCATGATGATGCGGGCCTCGCGGTCGACGTCGGGATAATCGACATAGTGATAGAGGCAGCGGCGGCGCAGCGCGTCCGAGAGTTCCCGCGTGCCGTTCGAGGTCAGCACCACATGCGGAATAGTGGTCGCCTTGATGGTGCCGAGTTCGGGAATCGAGACCTGGAAGTCCGACAGCAATTCCAGCAGGAACGCCTCGAACTCGTCGTCGGCGCGGTCGATCTCATCGATCAGGAGCACCGGCGGCTTGTCGCGCCGGATCGCGGCCAGCAGCGGCCGTTCCAGCAGGTATTTTTCGGAGAAAATCTGGTGCTCGATGGCGTCGGCATCCTCGCCGCGATGCGCCTGGATCGACAGCAACTGGCGCTGGTAATTCCATTCATACAGCGCGGCCGATTGGTCGAGCCCTTCATAGCACTGCAGGCGGATCAATTCGGTCGCATGCGCCGCGGCCAGCGCCTTCGCGACTTCGGTCTTGCCGACCCCCGCCTCGCCTTCCAGCAGCAGCGGACGCTTCAGAAGCCGCATCAGCGAGATCGCGGTCGCGAGTTCGGCGTCGGCGATATAGCCGGACGCCGCCAGCGCTTGCGCGATCTGTTCGCGGGTTTTCATGGGCGGTGTATCGTCCGATTTAATGGAGTCGTTAGCGCAGTCCGCGGCTTCTTCCCCCCTCCCCCCGCGAAGCGGTGGGGAGGGGAGAAATCACGCGAACACTCCCAGCTCCTTCGCCGTTCGCCAGTTGCGCCAGTAGTCGTGCGGCATCTGGATGTGGGTACTCCCCAGGAACGAGAACGCGTCGTTGACGGCGTTGGAGAACGCCGGTACGCCGCCGACATTCGGGCTTTCGCCGACGCCCTTGGCGCCGATCGGGTGGTGCGGCGACGGGGTCACGGTGAAATCGGTCTCCCAGTGCGGGGTTTCCACTGCCGTGGGCATGAAGAAATCCATGAACGAGCCGGTCACCACATTGCCCTCGTCGTCATAGCGGATCTCCTGGCCCATCGCGATCGCGAAGGCTTCGGTCAGTCCGCCATGGACCTGGCCCTCGATGATCATCGGGTTGATCCGGGTGCCGCAATCGTCGAGCGCATAGAAGCGCCTGATCCGGTAGACCCCGGTATCGACGTCGATGTTCATCACGCAGATATAGGCCCCGAACGGATAGGTCATGTTGGGCGGATCGTAATAGCTCACCGCCTCCAGCCCCGGCTCCATGCCCGGCGGCACTGAATTATAGGCCGCCCAGCAGATGTCCTTCATCGACATCGTCTTCTCCGGCAGGCCCTTGACCCTGAAGCCATCGATATCCCACTCGAGATCGCCTTCGTGCACTTCGAGCTTGTAGGCGGCGATCATCTGTGCCTTGGCCTTTATCTTGCGCGCCGCCATCGCGATCGCGGCGCCGGCCACCGGGGTCGAGCGCGAGCCGTAGGTGCCGAGCCCGTAGGGCGCGGTATCGGTATTGCCTTCCTCGACCATGATATCGTCGGCGGGAATGCCGATCTCGGTGGCGATGATCTGTGCCCAGGTGGTCTCGTGGCCCTGGCCCTGGCTCTTGGAGCCGACCCGGGCGATGCCCGCACCGGTGGGATGCATGCGGATTTCGCAGGAATCGAACATCGCTATGCCCAGGATGTCGCAGTTCTTCGACGGACCGGCGCCGACGATCTCGGTGAAGAACGACACGCCGAGCCCCATGATCTCGCGGGTCTCACCGCGCCTGAAGGCCTCGCGCTGGGCCGCCTGCTCCTTGCGCAGGCCGGCATAGTCGACCGATTCCATCATCTTCTTCATGGCGGTGTGGTAGTCGCCGGAATCATATTCCCAGCCCAACGCCGAGTGATACGGGAACTGCTCCGGTTTGATGAAGTTCTTCAGCCGCAGTTCCGCCGGATCCATTCCCAATTTCTGCGCCAGGATGTCCATGCCGCGCTCGATGCAATAGGCCGCCTCCGTCACCCGGAACGAGCAGCGGTAGGCGACGCCGCCCGGCGCCTTGTTGGTGTAGATGCCGTCGACCGCCACATGCGCCGTCGGGAAGTCGTAGGACCCCGTGACGATGTTGAAGAAGCCGGCCGGCCATTTCGACGGATCGGCGCAGGCATCGAACGCGCCGTGATCGGCCAGCACATGAACGCGCAGGCCGGTGACCTTGCCCTCCCGGGTCGCGGCGATTTCCGTCGTCATGTGGTAGTCGCGCGCGAACGAGGTCGCGGTGAGATTCTCGATGCGGTCCTCGACCCATTTGACCGGCTTGCCGGTGACGATCGAGGCGACCGCGGCGCAGATATAGCCGGGATAGGCGCCGACCTTGTTGCCGAAGCCGCCGCCGATGTCGGGCGAGATCACATGGATCTTGTGCTCCGGAATTTTGGCGATCAGCGCCACCACGGTGCGGATCACATGCGGCGCCTGGAAAGTTCCCCAGATCGACAGTTCGCCCCTGATCTTGTCGAACGAGCAGACGCACTGGCAGGTCTCCAGCGGAGACGGATGGGTGCGGTGATAGGAAATCATCTCCTTGATCTTGACCTCGGCCTTGTTGAAGGCGGCATCGGTGAGGTCCTTGTCGCCGATCGTCCATTCGAAAACGTGGTTGTGATGCTTGCGCGGCCCGTGCGCGCCCGAGGTCTTGCCGGCGAGATCCTCGCGCAGCACCGGAGCGTCGGCGTCCATCGCCTTGAACGGGTCGATCACGACCGGCAGCGGCTCGTATTCGACCACCACCTTGTTGATGCCGTCGTCGGCGGCATAGCGGTCGGTGGCGACCACGAAGGCGACTTCCTGATTCTGGAACAGCACCTTGCCGTCGGCCAGCACCATCTGGACGTCGCCGGCCAGCGTCGGCATCCAGGCGAGGTTGACGGTTTTCAGCGTCTCGGCGGTGATCACCGCCAGCACGCCCGGCACCTTCAGCGCCTCTTCGGAATTGATCGATTTGACCCGCGCATGGGCATGCGGCGACCGGACGAAATCGCCGTGCAGCATGCCCGGCAATTTCAGATCGTCGACATAATTGCCCTTGCCTTGCGTGAACCTGACGTCCTCGACCCGCTTGCGCTTGCAGCCCATGCCCTCGAGTTTGGCTTCGCGTTGTTCCCGCGTGGGAGTCATGTCGTTCATTCCGCAGCCTCCTGGAACTGGACGCCATTGATCTTGTCGGCGGCGTACCGGATCGCCTTGACGATGTTCTGGTAGCCGGTGCAGCGGCAGAAATTGCCGGATATGCCCATCCGGATTTCAGCTTCTGTCGGTGACGGGTTCTCCTGGAGCAGCCGTTGCGCACGCAAAATCATGCCGGGGGTGCAGAAGCCGCATTGCAGCCCGTGCATCATCCGAAAACCTTCCTGCAACGCCGACAGCGAACCGTCGGCATTGGCGACGCCCTCGATGGTGGTGATGTCGGAACCTTCCGCCTGCACCGCGAACATGGTGCAGCTCTTCACCGACATCCCGTCGATATCGACGGTGCAGGCGCCGCAATGGGTGGTCTCGCAGCCGATATGGGTGCCGGTGAGCGAGAGATTCTCGCGGATGAAGTGCACCAGCAGCGTGCGCGGTTCGACAAGGCCTTCGACCTCGGCGCCGTTCACCTTCATGGTTACATGGGTCTTTGCCATTGTTTCCTCTCCCTGATGCCGCTCGTCCCGATTTCGCAACTCATTGAAAACCTCATCCTGAGGAGCGCGCCCTCTTCGGCGCGCGTCTCGAAGGATGACCGCGAGTCGCGTCATTGCCGCCATCCTTCGAGACGCGCGTGCGAAGGGCGCACACGCTCCTCAGGATGAGGTCTGAGGGTGTTGCTGACACGCAATCGTCCCCTAACTGGCGCGCGCGGCGGCGCGTTGCAGCGCCCGCGTCACCATGATGCCGCCGACATGCTTGCGGTATTCGACCGGCCCGCGGGCGTCCGCGGCCGGCGACATGATCGCGACCGCCGCGGCGGCCGCCTTTTTCAGTGTCGCGCCGTCAAGGCTGCTGCCGATGACGGCGTTCGCCGCATCGGTCGCGAGCAGCGGCGTTTCGTGCAGATTGGTCAGCCCGATCGCGCAGGTAGCGACCTTGCCGCCGGCCATGGTGAGCACCACTGCCGCCGCCGCGGTGGCGTAGTCACCCACCTTGCGCTTCAGCTTTTCATAGGCGTAGCCGTGACCGGATCCGCCGGCGGGGATTGAGATCGAGGTCAGGATTTCGCCGGGCTCGAGCGCGGTGAAATAGGCGCCCTGATAAAAGTCCGAAGCCGCGATGTCGCGCCCGCCGCCCGGCCCTTCGAGCCGGTAGAACGCGCCCAGCACCAGCATCAGCGCCGGCATGTCGTTGCCGGGATCGCCATTGGCGAGGTTGCCGCCGAGCGTGCCGCGGTACCGCACCTGCGGATCGGCGATCAGCAGCGCGGTCTCGTGCAGGATCGGCAGCGACGTCCTGATCTCGTCCGATGCCAGCAATTCGTGCTGGGTGGTCATGGCGCCGATCACGATCTTGTTGCCGTCGCGGCGGATGCCCTTCAGGCCGGCGATGCCGTGCAGGTCGACCAGATGCTCGGGGGTGGCGAGCCGGAGTTTCATCATCGGCACCAGGCTGTGGCCGCCGGCCAGCGGGCGTGCCTCGTCGCCCAGCGTGGAGAGCAGTTTGACTGCGTCGGCCACGCTCGCGGGCCGATGATAGCTGAACGGGCCGGGAATCATGGTGCCTCCTCCATTCGTCTTTTGGATCTCAGACGTTGGCGACAGGCTGTCCCCGGAATTTTTGCGCAGCAATCGCAGGGGCACGGGCAGGCGAATTTCGCACGAAATGCGGAAGGACGCGCACGAAATGCGTCAGGGTTTGCGACCTATGGGCGCATCCGTCATCCTGAGGTGCGAGCCCAGCGGTGCACTTGCATCGCTTGGCGAGCCTCGAAGGATGAGCGGCCCCGGTGCCGGACCGTCGCCCTTCGAGGCGCGCCGAAGAGGCGCGCACCTCAGGGTGACGGTGATGGAGCGAGTGAGCCGCTTACAAACCAACGCCTCACGCATGCCGCCTGGCCAGCCCCAGCCTCGCCTTGACCTCGGCGATCTTGGCCCGGCTCACCGGCACGCGGTGCGGCGACGGGCCGCCGAGTTCGATCACGGCGCCATCGCCCTCCTTGCGGACGAAGCTGACATGGGGGATCGCGACGATGTGGCTGCGGTGCACCCGGACGAACAGGCCGGGATCGAGCTGGGCTTCGGCTTCCGAGATCGACCACGGGCACATCCGCTCGCGGGTGCCGTCATGGACCCTCGTATAGTGAGCGTCGGCCCGCACGCTGCGCACCTCGGCGGAATCGATGAAATGGGTGCCGTTGGCGCCCTCGACCGGGAGGCGGGCGGCGGGGGCGGCGCGGGGCGGCTGGCCGAGCCCGCCGAGCGGCGACGGCATCAACCGCGGCGACGGTATCGCCGACTCGCGTAGCGCCGGTTCCGGATCGGCGAGCGCCGTTTGCGGCGCCGGATCGACCGCGGCCGCGGCCGCTCCCACGGATTGGCGGCGCGGCTCCGGCACCAGCGACAGCAAAAAGCCCGCGGCGATGACGAAACACAGCACGGCGACGACCACCGCCAGCATTTGCTGCGACGCCGCCAGCCCACCGGCGTGACGGTGCACCGTCTCCGACAGCGCGACGAAATGCATGCCGTGCATCGCGGTGTAGTGCATGCCCGATACCGCGACGCCGAACGCGATCGAACTTGCGATCAGGCGGACGCCGTCCTGCCGGGCCAGGAAGGCGCGCAGGCCGCCATAGGCGGTGACGATCGCGATTCCGATCGACAGCAGCATCATCGGGGTGTCGTGCGCGATGGCAAAATTGCCTGACAGGCCGTGGATGCCGACATAATGCATGCTGGCGATGCCGGTCCCGAGCAGCACCGCCGACCAGACCACGCGCCGCAGCGACGGCTCTCCGATGCTGACAAAGAACAGGGATATGCCGACCACCAGCGCGCAGATCAGGAACGAGATCATGGTGGGAAGCACGAGATAGACTGTATCGGCCGGGATCGGCGCCGCCAGCATGCCGACGAAATGCATGGTCCAGATGCCGACCGCGAGGAACCCGGCGGCGCCGGCCAGCAGCAGGCGACGGCTGACACCCGGCGTCCCGCGGATGCGCGCCGCGAGGCCGAAGCCGGTGTAGCCACCCAGGATCGCGATCACCACCGAGAGCGCGACGAGATATGGATCGTGTCCACTAAACATGATCGTTCGGCCGCCCGTCGCCGCGGGCGTGCCTCCTCCCGCCGCCGAGTTTACCCGCGCGGCGGGAGGAATGACAATCAATCCGTACACTTCACCTCGCCCCGCTTGCGGGGAGAGGTCGGAGACGGAGCGCAGCGAA
This sequence comes from Pseudomonadota bacterium, assembly GCA_043811435.1. Classification (GTDB taxonomy): domain Bacteria; phylum Pseudomonadota; class Alphaproteobacteria; order Rhizobiales; family Xanthobacteraceae; genus Bradyrhizobium. The sequence goes on along the minus strand of JBDRNF010000305.1, from coordinate 97 downwards.
GTCTCCGGGTGAGGGGGACTATCCGCGAGTCCGAGTCTGTCGAGAGCCCCCCTCACCCGAAATTCGCTGGCGCGAATTTCGACCTCTCCCCGCAAGC
>JBDRNF010000304.1:0-19418 GCA_043811435.1 Pseudomonadota bacterium | reverse complement strand
GTGCACTGTTCGAGTTGAGAGACCGTCACCCCACCCCGCCGCTCTCCGGACGATGCTTCGCATCGCCGGGTTCGCGTCGACCCTCCCCCTCCAGGGGAGGGTAAGAAAGCTTACCTGCTATAAACTGCTCTCGCGCGCCATCGCGTCCCTGAACGCCGCGCGGCCGGCGCCGTTCTGCCCTGCGTAATGATGCTGGCGCGGGGTCCCAAGTCCCGCTAATCAAGTCCCGCTAATCAAGTCCGGCTATTGCTGCCGGGTACCAGAGCGAGACGCACGACAATGGCCGATCCGATCCAGGAAGTTCTGCAGGCGTTTGCCAATGGCGAACTCGTCGTCGTCACCGACGACGATGACCGCGAAGGCGAGGGCGATCTGATCGTGGCGGCGTCGCTGTGCACCTCCGAGAAGATGGCGTTCATCATCCGCCACACCTCCGGCATCGTCTGCGCGCCGATCACCACCGAGGATGCCCGCCGGCTCCGGCTCGATCCGATGGTGGCGCACAACGAGTCCAACCACACCACCGCCTTCACGGTGTCGATCGATTACAAGCCGGACAACGGCACCGGAATTTCCGCCGAGGAACGCGCCTCCTGCTGCCGCGCGCTGGCCAATCCCAATGCCGGCGCCAGTGATTTCGCCCGGCCCGGCCATATCTTCCCGCTGATCGCGCGCGACGGCGGCGTGCTGCTGCGCTCCGGCCATACCGAGGCCGCGGTCGATCTCTGCAAGCTCTCCGGCCTGCCGCCGGTCGGCGTCATCTCGGAGTTGATGAATGACGACGGCACCGTCATGAAGGGCGAGCAGGTGGCCAAGTTCGCCGCCGCCCACAAGCTCAAGCACGTCACCATCGCCGACATGATCGCTTATCGCCAGGCGCGCGAGAAGCTGATCGAGCGGGTCTCGACCTTCACCACCGAGAGCCCGATCGGCCTGCTGCAGGGCTATGCCTATCGCTCGCCGTTCGATTCCATCGCCCATGTCGCCTTCGTCTATAACGGCATCGGCGACGGCAGGAACGTGCTGACGCGCTTTCACAAGCCCAATATCGTCAAGGACATTTTCACGGGCCCGAAGCGCATGCAGGCGGTGCTGGAACACTTCAAGAAGAATGGCAGCGGCGTGCTGATCTACCTGCGCGACGGCGCCGCCGGCGTTCCGGTCTCGCCCCTGCCGGAAGACAAATCCGCCGAAGCCGACCGCAACAAGCAATGGCGCGAGGTCGGTGTCGGCGCGCAGATCCTGAGGGATCTCGGCGTCAGCTCGATCCGTCATCTGACGTCGTCGGTGCACGACTACAAGGGACTGTCCGGTTTCGGCATCGAGATCCTCTCCAACGAACAGCTTGAAGGCTGAGGTTGTGATTGCCATGGCCGGTTGTGTGCGCCCCGGAATGACGCAACGGTAGACGCCCAATCCAATTGCGCTTGGCTCCATAGCGCTCTATTTTGTCCGCCAGATACGTAAGGACCGAAAGGAATTCTCATGAGCGTGCGCCCTCAGACCAAGGACAAGCCGGCTTCGGTCGAGTTCCAGTGGGACGATCCGTTCATGCTCGACGAGCAGCTCACCGAAGACGAGCGCATGATCCGCGACACCGCGCGCGCCTATGCGCAGGACAAGCTGTTGCCGCGCGTCACCAAGGCCTATCTCGAAGAGAAGACCGACCGCGAGATCTTCAACGAGATGGGCGAACTCGGGCTGATCGGCATCACGCTGCCGGAGGAATATGGCTGCGCCAATGCGAGCTACGTCGCCTACGGCCTGGTGGCGCGCGAGATCGAGCGCGTCGATTCCGGTTATCGCTCGATGAATTCGGTGCAGTCCTCGCTGGTGATGCACCCGATCTATGCCTATGGCGACGAGAACCAGCGCAAGAAATATCTGCCCAAGCTCGCCACCGGCGAATGGGTCGGCTGCTTCGGCCTGACCGAGCCGGATGCCGGCTCCGATCCCGGCGGCATGAAGACCCGCGCCGAGAAGACTTCGGACGGTTACCGGCTCACCGGTACCAAGATGTGGATTTCCAACGCGCCGATCGCCGACGTGTTCGTGGTGTGGGCCAAATCGGCCGAGCACAACAACCAGATCCGCGGCTTCATTCTCGAGAAGGGCATGAAGGGGCTGTCGGCGCCGAAGATCGGCGGCAAGCTCTCCTTGCGCGCCTCGGTGACCGGCGAGATCGTGATGGAAGGCGTCGAGGTGCCGGAGAGCGCGCTGTTGCCCAACGTCTCCGGCCTGAAGGGCCCGTTCGGCTGCCTCAACCGCGCCCGCTACGGCATTTCCTGGGGCGCGATGGGGGCCGCGGAAGACTGCATGGCGCGCGCGCGGCAGTACACGCTCGACCGCAAGCAGTTCAACCGGCCGCTGGCGGCGACGCAGCTGGTGCAGAAGAAGCTCGCGGACATGCAGACCGACATCGCGCTCGGCCTGCAGGCCTCGTTGCGGGTGGGGCGGCTGATGGACGACGGCAAGATGGCGCCGGAGATGATCTCGATCGTCAAGCGCAACAATTGCGGCAAGGCGCTCGACATCGCGCGGATGGCCCGCGACATGCACGGCGGCAACGGCATCCAGATCGAATATCACGTGATGCGCCACGCGCAGAACCTGGAAACCGTCAACACCTACGAGGGCACCCACGACGTCCACGCGCTGATCCTGGGCCGCGCCATCACCGGCATTCAGGCGTTTTCGTAAGCTGGTCGAACGGGGCCCGGGCCTTGCCCACCCACAAGTGTCGTCGCCCGCGAAGGCGGGCGATCCAGTATTCCAGAGACGGCAACGACAAAATGGAGAGGCTGCGGCGTACTGGATACCCCGCCTTCGCGGAGTATGACGACTGCGACTGTTGCGCCCAGCATGCGTCCGACTCCGAATAGGAATCCCCATGGCCGACAACGACGACATCCCGTTCAACCGCGACTTTCCCCTGAAGCCCGGCGTGGTCGAAGAGGTCCGCCCCGGCGTGCGGCGCCTGCTCTGCAACAACCCGAGTCCGTTCACCTTCACCGGCACCGTCAGCTACATCGTGGGCACCGGCAAGGTCGCGATCATCGATCCCGGGCCGGACGATGAGGCCCATGCGGCGGCGCTGCTCGGCGCGGTGCGCAATGAGACCGTGACGCATATCCTGGTCACCCACACCCACCGCGATCACTCGCCGAACACCGCACGCATCAAGGCCGCCACCGGCGCCGCCGTCTATGCCGAGGGTCCGCATCGCGCCTCGCGGCCGCGCTACGAGAGCGAGAAGCACAACCCGGAATCCGGCGCCGACCGCGACTTCAAGCCGGATATCGAAGTGAAGCACGGCGACACCGTCGAGGGCGCGGGCTGGGCGCTGGAAGCGGTGGCGACGCCGGGTCATACTGCCAATCACCTGGCATTCGCCTGGGCCGAACGGAAGATCAATTTCGTCGGCGATCACGTGATGGGCTGGTCGACCTCGATCGTGGCGCCGCCGGACGGATCGATGGTCGACTACATGGCGTCGCTGGAAACGCTGGCAGGGCGCGACGAGGATTTGTATTTTTCAGGTCACGGCCCGGAAATCCCGGATGCCCGGCGCTATGTGCGTTTCCTGACCAGGCATCGCCAGGCCCGCGAAGCCTCGATCCTGCACCGGCTCGCCAAGGGCGAGGCGGACATCCCGACCATCGTGCGCGCGGTCTATATCGGCATCGATCCGCGGCTGACGAATGCCGCCGGCTATTCCGTGCTGGCCCATCTGGAGGACCTGGTCGCGCGCGGCGTGGTGGCGACCGATGGCGATCCCGTGATCGGCGGAAATTATCGGCTGGTGTGACCGTGAAACGGCCGACTTTTACCTCTCCCCGCTCTGCGCGGGGAGAGGTCGAATTCGCGCGTGAGCGCGAATTCGGGTGAGGGGCGGGAGTACAATGCCTGACGCCCAACCTCAACACCGCAGTCGCTGATAGATGCCCCTCACCCCAACCCTCTCCCCGCAAGGGCGGGGCGAGGGAGCGCACCGTCACGCGCCGCGCGCCGTCAGCGTTCCTTCTTCACATTCTTCGCCTGCGGCTTGGCCGGCGCCGGCGGTTTCTTCGCCGGCATCTTGGCCTGGTCGGCAGCCGAGTTGATGTCCTCGATCAGTTTGCTCACCCGTGCGGCGTTGCTGCCGAGGTCGCTTTCGAAATAGCGCGACGACGAGCGGATATCGACGCGCGAGCCTTCGCCGTCGGGCTTGATGCGGATCGTTACGTCTTCGCGAAATCCCATGATCGGCGTTTGCGCGATCGCCTCGATGCGGCCGTCGCGGCGCGGCTGCGGCGGCCGCTCGTCGACCACGCGCCATTTGCGCTTGTTGACCAGCGCGAGCGTGACCTCATAGGCCCTGAGCGCCGGGACCTCGAGTTCGAGGGGCTCGATACCGGGATAGGCCTGCCGCTGCTGCTCGGCGGAATAGAGCCCGGCATAGACCGCGGTGTTGGCGCCGTCGCCGCCGCGCAGGCGCGCCAGCGCCTCGAAGCGCGGCGGATCGATCGGGTCGGTGGTGATGTCGTGGATCGGCGGCAGCTTGCGATATTGCAGGCCGAGATAGGCCGGATAGGCCAGCACGACCGTGCTGATCAGGAACGCCAGCAGGATGCGGCCCATGCCGCGCGATCCATTCTGCCAGATCGCGACGAAAGCGGCCAATCCCGTCAGGATGGAAAGCACCGCGCAGGCCAGCGCGCCGAAAAACGTTGCCAGCGCCGGTTTGACCTCGAGGAACCCGAAGCGGACGATGGCGATCGAAACCACCACCGCGACCACCGAAAACACCGCGAGATTGCGCGACCAGGTGGCGAGGCTGGACACGGGCTCCGACTGATAGGGGGCGGAAAACCTGCGGGCCATAGCTTAAAATTCTGCCGGTTGAAGCCTTGCCGGGCAAATGGCGCCGGGCTGCACACTGGCCCGCTTGAGATCACGGACCAAAGGCAAATTCAAGGGTGGATTTGAGACGGGAAGCGCCCGGACCTGTCACGGCGCATGGTCGAACTGCGCGGCGACGAAGTCGACAAAGGCCTTGATGCGCGGCGCGCGGTGGCGGCCCGGGACCGTCAGCGCATGGATCGGAAACGACTCCGGCATCTGGCTGTCCGGCAGCAGCGGAACGAGCGTGCCCTGCCGCAACGCGCGCGCGACCATGAAATCCGCCAGGCGCGCGATGCCGAGCCCGGCCACGGCCATATCGAGCAGCAGGTCGGCATTGTCGCTGGTGAATGTGCCGGATACCGCGAGCCGGTTGATGCCTTCATGGGTGTGGAAGGGCCATTGCGACCATGCGGGTCCCGGCAGCGTCAGGCAATTGTGCTGCAGCAGATCGGCGGGTACGCGCGGCGATCCGTGTTTCTCCAGATAGAGCGGACTGGCGCAGATCACGCGCGTGGCGTCGGTGATCTTGCGCGCCACCAGGGAGGAGTCACCGAGCGCGCCGGAGCGGATAGCCACGTCCACCTGTTCGGCAACCAGATCGACCTGGTGATCGGAAACATGAAGCTCGACAGTGATGTCGGGATAACGGGCGAAGAATGCCGGAAGTGCCGGACAGAGGATCAGTTTGGCGATGGCCGTTCCAACGCTGATCCTGAGGTGACCGCGCGGCAGCCGGCTCGCCGCCGTGACCTCGGCTTCCGCGGCCTCGATGGAAGCCAGGATGTCCCTGCTCCGGGCGAGGAACAGTTCGCCTTCCGCTGTCAGAGCCAGCCGGCGCGTCGTCCGTGTCAGCAGGCTGACGCCCAGCCGGTCTTCCATGCGGGTCACCAGCTTGGACAGCGCGGATGGCGTAAGGCCGAGGTCGTCTGCCGCCGCGGCGAAGCTGCCGCGCTCGATCACGCGGACAAAGGCGTTCATTTCGGCCGAGGCGGAGTTTACATTCATGAACTCAATTCACGAGTGAATGTATATCATAGCTCATTATAGCGATGAGAATACATAATATGATCTTCCTTCGCAACGAAGGAGATCGATATGTCCCGGGAAGTGATTTCGAACGGTGGCCTGCCGCGGGCGCAGGACATCCAAAATGTTCTGCGCCGTCCGGACGGCAGCTTCGATATCGCCGCTTACGCGAAGCTGGCGCACCGCGAACGCGCAGTGGTCATTACTGCCTCGGTTGGAGAAGGAATTCGGAGGGTGCGCGAGATGGTCTCGGGTGTCCGCGCACGTCTCGCGCCGGCCGCAAGGTCCGGGCCGGCTTCCGGAAAGCATCATGCCGTCGCCCGGCGATAGGCCGCTGCGGCAGATCTAAGCGCGGATACTTCGCCTCTCCCCGCTCCGTGCGGGGAGAGGCGATAGATTGCTACGCCGCCGCGTTCGGAAACCTATAGCTCTTGAACTGGTCGCGCAGCGCGGTTTTCAGGATCTTGCCGGTGGCGGTATGCGGAATGCCGTCGACGAAGGCAACGTCGTCGGGCATCCACCACTTGGCGATCTTGCCATCCATGAACTTCAGGATGTCCTCGCGCGTCGCGCTCTGGCCCTGCTTGAGCTGGATGATCAGCAGCGGACGCTCATCCCATTTCGGATGATAGACGCCGATCACGGCGGCCTCGGCTACGGCCGGATGGCCGACCGCGAGGTTCTCCAGGTCGATCGACGAAATCCACTCGCCGCCGGACTTGATCACGTCCTTGGAACGGTCGGTGATCCGCATGTAGCCGTGGGCATCGATGGTGGCGACGTCGCCGGTGTCGAAATAGCCCTCCTCGTCGAGGATGTCGGCATCGACGCGGAAATAGGCCTTCGACACCGCGGGCCCGCTGACCTTCAGCCGCCCGAAGGTCTTGCCGTCCCATGGCAGGTCCTTGCCGGCATCGTCGGTGATCTTCATCTGCACGCCGAACGGCGGATAGCCCTGGGTCTGCAGGATATCGAGCCGGGCTTCGCCCTTCAGGTCGGCGAATGGCGGCTTCAGCGCCGCCAGCGTGCCGATCGGGCTCATTTCGGTCATGCCCCAGGCGTGCCGAACCGCGACGCCCAGATCGAGGAACGACTGGATCATCGAGCGCGGCATCGCCGAGCCGCCGCACACCACCATGCGCAAATGAGGCAGTTTCAGGCCGCCGGCCGACATGTGGTTGAGCAGCATCAGCCACACCGTCGGCACGCCGGCGGTATGCGTCACCTTTTCGGTGTCCAGCAGTTCATAGACCGAGGCGCCGTCGAGCTTGGCGCCGGGGAATACCAGCTTGGTGCCCATCGAGGGCGCCGAGAACGCGATGCCCCAGCTGTTGGCATGGAACAATGGAACCACCGGAAGCATTGTATCGGCAGCGTTGGCGCCCAGGGAATCGCCTGAATTGGCCATCAACGCGTGCAACACGTTGGAGCGATGCGAATACAACACGCCTTTGGGATCGCCCGTGGTGCCGGAGGTGTAGCACATCGCAGCGGCGGTATTCTCGTCGAAGGTCTTCCACTTGAAATCGCCGTCGGCTTCCGCGATCCAGTCTTCATAGGCGACCGCGTTCTTCAGCGTGGTCTGCGGCATGTGCGCCTTGTCGGTGAAGACGATGTAGCGTTCCACGCTGGGAAGCTTGTCGGCGATCTTCTCCAGAATCGGAATGAAGGTGAGGTCGGTCATCACCACGCGGTCTTCGGCATGATTGATGATCCAGGCGATCTGGTCGGGGAACAGCCGGGGATTGACGGTATGGCAGATCGCGCCGATGCCCATGATGCCGTACCAGGCTTCGAGATGGCGCCAGGTGTTCCAGGCAATGGTGGCGACGCGGTCGCCGAGCTTGATACCGTCGCGGTCGAGCCGCTGCGAAACTTTCAGCGCGCGGTCGCGGATTTGCCGGTAATTGGTACGGTGAATGGGGCCTTCGACCGATCGCGTTACGACCTCCTGGGTGCCATGGACTTCGGCGGCGTGCTCGATAATCCGATGGCAAAGCAAAGGCCAGTCTTGCATCAATCCAAGCATACGGTCGTTCCTCCAGAAGGTGTTGTCGTTGGCGCTCTTATTCGGAATTGCCATGAACTTTAGCGCGGAGAAAGCAAGCCGGAAATGGCCTTGTGGCAGCTTTCGTCGCGCTGTGGCGGCAATGGTTACCGCCGCGGCGGTGCTTTGGCTTTGCGCCCAGTCAATGCCCGCCGCGGCGGCGAAGGGGGGAATCTGGCCCCCGGGACCCTGGAGCGGCTTGTTCGGGGAGAGCCGGCCGAAGAAGCCGCGCCGGGCGGTGCTGGCGGTACCGCTGCCGAAGCCGCGCCCGGCCGAGGCGCCCAAAGCTGAATCCAATGCCGGGTCCAAACCTGGGTCCAAGCCAGAGTCCAAGCCAGAACCCAATCGGGCGGAATCCGACAAGCCGGAGCCGGAAAAGCCGGCCTCCGCCGCGACCGACAAGGCGGCCGAACCGGCCGCGCCCCCGCCGCCTTCGGCCTGCCGGCTGGCGCTGACGGAAGCGGTAGCGATCGCCCCCAGCATCCCCGACATCAAGGGTGTCGGCGGTTGCGGCGGCGAGGACCTGGTGCGCCTTGAGGCCGTGGTGCTGCCGGACAGACGGCGGGTGCCGCTGAAGCCGGCGGCCGTTCTCCGCTGCGCCATGGCCAGCGCGGTCGCCGACTGGATCCGCAGCGATATGGCGCCGTTGGCCGAGGGGCTCGGCAGCACCATCAGCGGCCTCGACAATTTCAATTCCTTCGAGTGCCGCGGCCGCAACCGCGTGGTCGGCGCCAGGCTGTCCGAGCACGGCCGCGCCAATGCGCTCGACATTCGCGGCATCAAGCTTGCCAACGGCCGCTCGATCTTGTTCACCGACCGCGCGGTGGCGCGCGAGACCCGCGAGAGCGTGCTGCATTCGATGTGCGCGCGGTTTCCGACCGTGCTGGGGCCGGGCTCGGACTGGTATCACGAGGACCACATCCACCTCGATCTGATGGTGCGGCGAAACAACTACAAGATCTGCCAGTGGAACGTGTGGGATCCGCTGCCGCAAATCGCCCCGCTGCTGCCGGCCGAGCGGCCGGAGGAAGCCCCGCCGCGCGAAGTCGCCGCCAAAGCCGAGCCAGCCAAGCCTGAGGTCAAGCCCGATCGGGCCAAATCCGGGCAGGGCAAATCCGATGCGGCCAAACCGGAAGCGGCGGCTGCCGACACGAAGGGCTCCGCGGCCGCGGGACCGTCAACGAAAAAGCGCCGGCAAGACCGGCGCTTTTGAACGGGTAGTCAACTGCTGCAAAGCCGGTCTGGCCGGCTATTGTATCATCGAGCCGCCGCCCTGCAGCGCCATCTTGGAATTGTAGGGCGAGTCGCCTTGCTTGGGGTCGAGCACGACCACGACGGTGCCGTTCTTGACGCGGGAGTAGAGGTCGATGACGTCCTCGTTGGTCATGCGGATGCAGCCAGACGAAATCGAGGCGCCGATATATTCCGGCTGGTTGGTGCCGTGGATCCGGAACAGGGTATCGCGGTTGCCCTGGTAAAGGTACAGCGCGCGGGCGCCGAGCGGATTGTCGACGCCGCCCGGTACCGAGGCGGGCAACCCTTCGATGCGCTTGTGGATATCAGCGGTCGGCGTCCATTTCGGCCATTCCGCCATGTTGCCGACGCGGGCGATGCCGGAGAAGGCCAGCGCCTCCTCGCCGACGGTGACGCCGTAGCGGATCGCCTTGCCGCCGTCCTGCACCAGATAGAGATAATGATTGTCGGAATCGACCACGATGGTGCCGGGCATTTCCTTGCGGTGATAATTCACGATGGCGCGGCGGAACGGTTCGGCCACGGGCACCTTGGCGTAACGCGCCTTGGCAAGCTGCGCCTTGTCGGCCGGCTTCAGCGTGGCCTCCGGCGCGGCTTGATATGTCGTGGCCTGCATGCAGCCCGACAGCATCAGGCCGGCGGCCAGCATTCCCAACATTGCCTTCAGCGACGACATGGTACGGTTCCAATCGAAAGTCTTCGCGGTCGGGCACCAAACCTGCGCCCGAAACGCCACGATTCCATTAATCGTAGTATCGTTGAAATCGCCAATTATTCCATAGCTTAGATGCCTGTCCCGCACCGCAATGGGCTGGCTGTGACCTTTTTGCCGCAACGGGTGCCGTTTCCGGCTGGTTTTTGGGCAGTTGCAGCGCCGTCGCCGAATCGTCGCCATAGAGCCGCCATTCCACCGCCGCAAAGGTGGATCGGGGGTTAATGCGCCGGTCATCAAGCGCTTGCCAGAATCGAGCTAAGACCTGTTGGATGAGTTAGCCGCCCCTGTTCTGGAGTTGCCCATGCTGTCGGTGTTTGTCCCTGCCGAATTCTCCCTGAAGAAGATCGACGCCAGCGATCTCGCGGCGCTGCCGGAGAATGCGGTCTGGCTCGACCTCGTCAAGCCGAGCGGGGGCGAGGACAAGGCGGTGGAGCGGCTGGCGGGGGTCGCGATTCCGACCCGGGAGGACATGCAGGAGATCGAGATTTCCAGCCGGCTCTATATCGAAAACGGCGCGCGCTTCATGACGGCGACGCTGATGTGCGCGTCCGAGACCGAGAATCCGCGCACGGCGGCGGTGACCTTCATCCTCGCCGGTCACCGGCTGGTGACCGTGCGCTACGACGAGCCCAAGCCGTTCATGCTGGTGGAGAACAAGCTGGCGCGCGCCTGCGCGCCGGGGATCACAGGCGAAATGGTGCTGATGGAACTGCTGGATGCGGTGATCGACCGCAATGCCGATATTCTGGAGCGCGCCGGCAGCGACATGGAGACCATCAGCCACGATATTTTCGAGCCCGCGGGGAAGGCGCGCACCGGCCACGCCAAGCGCTATTCCGACATCCTGATCGCGATCGGGCGCAAGGGCGATCTCAACTCCAAAGTGCGGGAAAGCCTGGTCTCGATCGGCCGCGTGGTGACCTTCGTCGCCGCCGGCACCGAAGGCGTCAAATGGTCGAAGGACATGCGCGAGCAGCTGAAGACCATGCAGCGCGACGTCACTTCGCTGACCGACCACGCCAGCTATCTCGCCAACAAGATCACCTTCGTGCTCGACGCCATGCTCGGCGTCGTCAATCTCGAGCAGAACAACATCATCAAGCTGTTTTCGGTGATGGCGGTGGTCTTGATGCCGCCGACCCTGATCGCCTCGGTCTACGGCATGAATTTCCGCATGATGCCGGAACTGGAATGGACCTACGGCTATCCAATGGCGCTGGTCATGATGCTGTGCGCAGCGGCGGGGCCGTACTTCTTTTTCAGATGGAAGAAGTGGCTGTAGTCATGATTTCCATCGCTTCGGGTAGAGCGAGGTAGGGTGGCGTGAGACGGTGATGAAGGTAAAGGACGTGATCCGGCGGTTGGAAGAGGAGGGCTGGTTTCTGGTTGCAACGCGCGGCAGTCACCGGCAATACAAGCATCCGGTTCGGCCGGGACGCGTGACGGTCGCGGGCAAGCCATCGGATGATCTTGCACCTGGCACCCTGAACAGTATCTTGAAGCAGTCTGGGCTGAAGGACCAATTCTGATGCGCTACGCAGTCGTGATCGAGAAAGCCGGCGGCAATTATTCGGCCTATGTGCCGGACCTGCCGGGTTGCGTCGCCACGGGCGACACGGTTGCGGCGGTCGAGAACGAAATTCGCGAGGCGATCCGTTTCCATATCGACGGCCTTCAGGCCGATGGCATCGTGGTTCCGCCGCCGACCAGCATCGCCGAATATGTCGAGATGTAGGCGAACGCGCTGGTCATGATGCTGTGCGCAGCGGCGAGGCCGTACTTCTTTTTCAGATGGAAGAAGTGGCTGTAGTCACCGAGGTGTTAAAGGGTGCACCTGTCCTTCGGGGCTTTGATACACCTCCGACAAACCAGGGAACCCGCCACATTTCTACGGATAAAATTTGAGCATTGCGCTGAACGTTTGCGCGACGGCTATCTGCAATAAAGCTGTCACAAGCCGCGAGGACAGCCATGGTTGAGAAAGTTATAAAGTCACCCCGCAACGTCGTCGATTTCGCGCGCTATCAAGCCGACCGCAACGCGGCGGGCAGGGCGCAGGCGATGTCGGCGCGGATGTGCCGGCATTGCGGCGCGGCGCTGCAGGAGGGCGAGCGCGAGGACGAGTGCTCCAGCACCTTCAACGTCGAGGCCGACAGCCTGCGCTGGCAGGCCGCGCAGATTCTGCGCGGGCTGGTTTGAGCGAAAATCCGTAGGGTGGGCAAAGGCGCTCTTGCGCCGTGCCCACCATTTTTCGACGAGACATTGGTCGGTGGGCACGCTGCGCTTTGCCCACCCTACGCGAACCGCAGCCCTACACGTGCTGCCCGCCATTGATGTGGATCTCGGCGCCGTTCACGTAGGAGCTGGTCTCCGTGCACAGCACATAGATGATCTTCGCCACTTCATCCGGCGTGCCGAGCCGGTGCAGCGGGATCTGCTGCTCGACGATCTTTTCGGTGCCCGGCGACAGGATCGAGGTATCGATTTCGCCCGGCGCGATCGAATTGACGCGGACGCCGATGCGGCCGAAATCGGACGCCATCTCGCGGGTCAGGGAGGCCAGCGCCGCCTTCGAGGTGGCGTAGGCCGCGCCGGCGAACGGATGCACGCGCGAGCCCGCGATCGAGGTGACGTTCACCACCGAGCCCCTGGCGGCCTTCAATTCCTCGATCAGCCCGCGCGCCATCATGATCGGCGCGAAGAAATTGACCCGGAACACATGGCTCCAGGTCTCGATGTCGGTATCGATCGACCCCAGCCGCGCGCCGCCTTCGGCCTTCGGCGAAATCGCGGCGTTGTTGACCAGCGCGTGCAGCTCGCCGCCTTCCAGCCGCTGGCGGATTTCCGAAATCGCCCGCGTGGTGTCGTCATGGTCGGCGAGGTCGACCTGGATGTGATCCTCGGGCCCGGCGTCCCACGGGCAATCTTCCGGGAACGGATGCCGCGAGCAGGTGATGACGCGCCAGCCCGCCGAGGAAAAGCGGATCACGGTGGCGTGGCCGATGCCGCGGCTGGCGCCGGTCAGAAGCAGCGTGCGCCGCGGGCCGTAGTTGGTCGAACTCGCCATAAGGTCCTTCAGCTTTCAGATTCTACGGATAAAGCCGCGTCTTCGACCACGGCTGGTCAGGCGCCGGGCGCGCGAATTCGATGCGGTCGTGCAGGCGGAACGGGCGGTCGTGCCAGAATTCGAACCGCGTGGGCTCGATGCGCCAGCCGCTCCAGCCCGGCGGCCGCGGCACTTCGCCGATGATGTGCCTGGCCGCCACCTTGGCGATGGCCTGCTCGAAGGCAAAACGGCTTTCCAGCGGCTGCGACTGCCTGGAGGCCCAGGCGCCGATCTGCGCCTGTTTCGGGCGGCTCGCGAAATAGGCGTCGGCCTCGGCGTCGGTCACCGTCGACACGTTGCCGCGGATGCGGACCTGCCGGCGCAGCGATTTCCAGTGAAACAGTAAAGCCGCTTTAGGATTTGTGGCGAGTTCGCGGCCTTTTTGACTGGCGATGTGGCTGTAGAAGACGAAACCGTCGGCATCATAGCCTTTCATCAGCACCATGCGGACGTCCGGCAGCCCGTCGGCGTCGACGGTGGCCAGCGCCATCGCGTTGGGATCGTTCGGCTCGGCCTTCACCGCCTCGGCGAACCATTCGCCGAACAGTGCAAACGGTTCTTCGGCGGCGGTGAAATCACCTGATGTTAACGGTGTCGGGTGTTTGATGGAGGTTGTGTCGGTCATGTCAGGAGTTCCGAGTTGCGTCCGCCCGCGTCCCAGAGCGCGTTGCAGTCCCCATGTAGGCTCGCCCTATATAGGACATGGGAACGCATTGGCCTACCGGCGATCAGGCCGGCGGGCGCAGTGGTGACATTGATTCTAATCGGTCTCGGCTCCGGCGGCTGCAGCCTGTCCCGCGGCGACGGCGCCTTTGCCAAAATGGAAGACAAGGACAAGGAAGTGACGGGGTCGATCGGGTCGGGGCAGCCGCCGGTGCCTACCGAGACCGACCTGGCCTTTGCCCGCACCGCCGCTTCCGATGTGCTGACCAAGGGCAGCAAGGATTCCAGCCAGCCTTGGGAAAACCCCGAAACCGGCGCCCGCGGTTCGGTGACGCCGCTGGCCCAGGCCTATTCGGCCGGGGACGGCCGGACCTGCCGGGATTTTCTGGCAAGCTATGTCAACGGCCGCTCCGAAAGCTGGCTGCAGGGCGCCGCCTGCAAGGCCGGCCATGGCCGCTGGGAAATTCATACGTTAAAGCCGTGGCGGCGGGGATAGCGCCCGTTGCAAAAATACCACGGACACCCCAGATGAAGGCTGAAGCGGGCCAGCTGCCCGTAAGCTAACATCTGATTTCCCTGGAGCCTTTCGGTTCTGATTGTATCAGCACCGGGCTCTGGTCTTTTGTTTAGAGGAGACGTGACGGATGCGCGACCCCTATGAGGTCTTGGGGGTGCCGCGGGGCGCCAGTGCTGCGGCGATCAAGAGCGCCTATCGCAAGCTCGCCAAGAAGCATCACCCCGACGCCAACAAGAACGATCCGAAATCGCAGGCGCGTTTTTCCGAGCTGAATTCGGCCAACGAGATCCTCGGCGACGAAGCCCGGCGCAAGCAGTTCGATCGCGGCGAGATCGACGCCGAGGGCAAGCCGCGCTTCCAGGGTTTTCCTGGGGGCGGCTTTGCCGGCGGCGACCCGCGCGGCCGCGCCGGTCCCGGTGGCTTCGAAACCCACACCTTCCGCAGCGGACCCGGCGGCGGCGGCTTCGAGGATATCCTCAACAGCATGTTTGGCGGAGCCGCCCGCGGCGCGCGGCCGGGTCCCGGCGGCGCCTTCGAGTTCGAGACCGGCGGCATCGGGCTCGATCTCGATCTGTCGGTGGCCATGACGGTGTCGCTGGAAGAGGCCGTCAACGGCGTCGAGAAGCGTGTCCGGCTGCCGAGCGGCAAGGAGCTCAACGTCAAGATTCCCGCCGGCGTGGTCGCCGGCCAGCAGATCCGGCTGAAAGGGCAGGGCGAGAGCGCGCCCGGCCACCGGCCCGGCGATCTCCTGATCACGGTCTCGATCGCGCCGCATGCCTTCTTCAAGGTCGACGGCAGCGACCTGCGCGTCGACCTGCCGGTCACGCTGTATGAAGCCGTACTCGGCGACAAGGTCCGTGTGCCGACGCTGGGCGGCGCGGTCGAATTGTCGATCCCGAAAAACACCTCGAGCGGCCGCACCTTTCGTTTGAAGGGCAAGGGCTTGCCGAAGCCGGCCGGCGGCGCCGGCGATTTGTTCGTCACCACGCGCATCGTGCTGCCGGACGGGAACGATTCCGAACTCGAGGCGTTGATGCAAAAGTGGCGCGACGGACACAGGTATAATCCGCGCAGTGATTTGACGTGATCGACTGAAAAAGGTGCGGCCTCGACCGGGGGACCAGCGCGGTACAAAAACCCCAGCCGAGGCCGCTCGCGTCGATCGGCGGATCGAGCGCACCCCAAATCGCGCGATCACCCGGTGCGTTTTTGAGACGCGCCAATGGCTTGATTCCAGATTTTCCATGTCGGAATTGGGACGGGGATGACCGTAGCCCGTAGCCCGGATGGAGCCCAACGGTCGGCGCAAAGCGCCGCCCGATGGGCGCAATCCGGGGGATCAGTCTCCGCGCTCACCGAAATTCGTGTCATCACGAGGCCCATCGCCACCCCAATCACCGGGCAACACGCCAGCTCGAACATATCGATGCAGGGACGAGAACGGCCATGCGTTTGGTGATGTCACCAATCGATGCTTGACCGGATTGAAATGAATGTAGTCAGCGCAGCGCTCGAAATCCGCATCGTCGCGAACGGTATGCTCCCAAAAGCGTCTCTGCCAAAGGACGTATTCGCCTCGGTGATCGCGTGAGATCGGCATGCCTGCCGCGGCGACGCTGCGTGAAAAGCGACCCTTGATCCGCCGCCATCGGCCGGAAAAATCGGAATCGCCTGATGGCAATGTCATGATTGCGTGCAGGTGATCGGGCAGAATCACGATGGCATCAATGGCAAAGGGGCGCTCGTTGCGCGTTTTTCGAAACGCATCCCGTAATAATGCCACGTGAACCACCAGCGCCGATGATCGACGATCAAGCAGCGTCAGGGTAAAGAAAAACATCCCGCCCGGGACGAAGTTGCGCCGATACCGAACCATCCTGGGATGGTAGCTCGGATAGAGCGCAACGCAATCCGGGGAAGGTCGATCGTTTTGAGTTCAAGCCCCGGATTGCGCCGTCGAGCGGCGCTTCGCGCCGATCGTCGGCTCCATCCGGGCTACAAGTTAATTCACCCGCCGTTCTTCTCCGTGGCGTCGTAGACTAGCCGTGCCACCTGGGTCAGGCGGTCGCGGTCGCTGCTGCCGCTGACGACGAAGGCGACGCCGCGATCGGCCCAGAACAGCGCGCCGTCCTTGTCCTGCGCCGCATATCGCATCTGCGTCGTCTCGGAGGCCGCCTTGGCGCTGTAGACCGTAAACCGCTCACCCGTTGCGCTTTCATACATCAGGAACGAGGCGGGGCCGCTCGGCCCGGGCAGCAGCCTGCCGCCGACCAGCTTCAAGCCGGTGGCGTCGAGTTCCGGCGCGAACACCACCCAGCCGCAGCGCTTGGTCAGCCATGTCTGCAGATGCGCGCGTTCGTTGCCGGGCACCTCGACCGGATGACGAACCTCGACCACGTAAAGCCGGTGCGCCACCAGCGCCTCGCTCGTCAGGCTCTGGAACGCCGATGGCGAAGCCGCCACGCCGTGCGCCAGCCAGCCGGCGGCGCCGCCGGCAATGAACGCCACCAGCGTCGCTGCGATCGCGCCGTAGATCCACCGGCGCGGCTCCCGCACCAGCCGTTCGATTTCCAGCCGCTTCGGCACCGGCTCGTCGGCGACGGAATCGTAGCGCGCATGCAGCGCTTCGGCCATCGCGCGCCAGGATTGCACCCGCCCGGCATCGTCGGGATGCGCCGCGAGCCATGCCTCGACATCGCCGCGCCGCTCCGGCGGCAGCTCATTGTCGATGTAGGCGTGCAGTTCGTCTTCGGTGACGGGAATTTTCGGCTCGGTCATTGTCGTTGTCTCTTCTCGGTCGAAATGTTCTCGGCTTCTCTCGGAGTATCTCTTGGAATTTCACGCATCAGGCTTGCCATCACTTCACCCGCCGCAGCGCCGGCCGCTCGCCCTCGAGGGCGGCCTTGACATGGGCGCGGGCGCGGGCGAGGCGCGACATCACGGTGCCGATCGGCACGGCCTGGATGTCGGCGACCTCGCGGTAGCTCAACCCTTCCAGCATCACCAGCAGCAGCACCGAGCGCTGCTCCTCGACCAGGGTGGCCAGCGCACGGGCGATGTCGCGGCCTTCGGCCTCGGTGCCGCTGGCGTCGGCATTGTTGTCGAGCAGCGGCATGAATTGCGGCCGCCGCGCCAGCGACCGCCGCCGGTTCTTGTTGAGGTTGGTCAGGATGGTGTAGAGCCAGCTCCTGATATCGCCGCCGAGAAACAGCCGTTCCGAACGCAGCGCCCGCACCAGCGTGTCCTGCACCAGGTCGTCGGCGATGTCGGCGTCGCGCGCCAGCGCGCGCGCATAGCGGCGCAGCGCCGGGATCATGGCTTCGACGCTCTGACGAAATGCGCTCATTGACAGAGATCTCGGGTTGCCGCGGCAGCGCCCAAAACTCGCGCCAGCGCCTGTCCCATCATAACACCCGAATGCCGGAACTATTCCAGCCGTCAAGGTGCGGGAGAACAGCCTTAACGGGAGCGAATTTGGACTGTACCACCCGGAAAGGCTGGTGTACCTCCAGAGCTTATCCAAAGGTCGAATGGAAACCCTAGATGTCGCAAAATGCAGGTCTCATGCAAGGCAAACGCGGAGTGATCCTCGGCGTCGCCAACAACCGCTCGATCGCCTGGGGCATCGCCAAGGCCTGCCGCGCGGCCGGGGCCGAGATCGCGCTGACCTGGCAGGGCGACGCGCTGAAGAAGCGGGTCGAGCCGCTGGCCAAAGAGCTCGACGGCATCACGCTCGGCCATTGCGACGTCACCGACCCCGCCACCATCGATGCGGTGTTCGCCGTGCTCGCGGAGAAATGGGGCAAGATCGATTTCGTCGTGCACGCCATCGCGTTCTCCGACAAGGACCAGCTCGACGGCCGCTATCTCGAAACCACCGCCGACAATTTTTCAAAGACCATGCTGATCAGCTGCTATTCGCTGACCGCGATCGCGCAACGCGCCGAAAAGCTGCTGACCGACGGCGGCTCGATCCTGACGCTGACCTATTACGGCGCCGAGAAGTGGATGCCGCATTACAACGTGATGGGCGTCGCCAAGGCGGCGCTGGAGGCCAGCGTGCGCTATCTCGCCGCCGACCTCGGCGAGAAGAACATCCGGGTCAACGCGATCTCGGCGGGGCCGATCAAGACGCTGGCGGCGTCCGGCATCGGCGATTTCCGCTATATCCTGAAGTGGAACGAATACAAGTCGCCGCTGCGCCGCACCGTCTCGATCGAGGAGGTCGGCGACAGCGCGCTGTACCTGCTCTCGGACATGTCGCGCGGCGTCACCGGCGAAGTGCATCACGTCGATGCCGGCTATCACGTCGTCGGCATGAAGCGCCCGGACGCGCCGGATATTTCGCTGGCGAAGGATTAACCAAGGCTCGTCATGCCCGGGCCTTGACCCGGGCATCCACGTCTTCCTTTGCTTCAAGCTGAAGCAAGACGTGGATGGCCGGGTCAAGCCCGGCCATGACGAACGGGAAACGCGATTACTCAATGCCCACCATCTACTACATTCGCCATGGCGAAACCGCATGGAATGCCGCCGGCCGCTTCCAGGGCTCGCAGGATATTCCGCTCAACGATCTCGGCCGCACCCAGGCCGTGGCGGCCGGCGGCATCCTCGCCGGCCTGATCGCGCGCCATGGTCACGAGGCGTCGGCGCTGCCATTCATCGCAAGCCCGCTCGGCCGCGCCCGGATGACGATGGAACTGGTACGCGGCGCCCTGCAGCTGCCGCACCACGATTACGCCCTCGACGACCGGCTGCGCGAGATCCGCTATGGCCAGTGGGAAGGCCTGACGCTGCCCGAGATGGAGCGGCACGACGCCGCCACCTATGCGTTGCGCCTGGCCGACAAATGGGGCGTCGCCGCCCCCTCCGGCGAGAGCTATGCCAGCGTCACCCTGCGGATGCGCGAATGGGTCGATTCCCTGCACGGCGACACCGTTACGGTCGCCCATGGCGGCACCATGCGGGCGTTGATGGTGGCGCTCGGCATCGCCACCCCGCTGGAGGCGTCGGACATCCCGATCGGGCAGGGCGTCGTGTATGTGTTCAAGGATGGCGGATTGCAGAAGTACGGATGAACGCTGGGCCGCCCGCTTTCTTCTCCCTCTCCCGCTTGCGGGGGAGGGCCGGGGGGGGGGGAGCCGCAGACCACCCGCGCCCGCCCTTGCCCCCCCCCCCCCCCCCCCCCCCCCCAGCACCGGGGAGC
>JBDRNF010000303.1:0-3128 GCA_043811435.1 Pseudomonadota bacterium | reverse complement strand
CGCATCGACGAATTTGATCAGGTGCGGGCGCTTGAACCGCGCCAAATTGGCCTCGCAATGCGCGTGAATCGCCGCTTCGCTGAGGCTGTGGCCCGGCTTGACCGCGACGATCGCCATGCCGGTCTCGCCCCATTGCTCGCTGGGAATGCCGATCACGGCGGCTTCCGCGATCGCGGCGAGCTGGTGCAGCACGCTCTCCACTTCGGCCGGATAGACGTTCTCGCCGCCGGAAATGTACATGTCCTTCCAGCGATCGACGATGTAGTAGAAGCCTTCATCGTCGATCCGCGCGGCGTCGCCGGTGTGCAGCCAGCCGTCGGTGAACGAGGATTTATTGGCGTCCGGCCGGTTCCAGTAGCCCGGCGTGATGTTCGGCCCCTTGACCCATAATTCGCCGAGTTCGCCGACGCCGGCATCGGTCCCGTCGGGCCGCACGATCCGCACTTCGGTATGCAGCACCGGCTTGCCGGAGGAGCCGGCCTTGCGCACCGCCTCCTCCTTGTCGAGCGTCAGCACCGCGGGGCTGGTCTCGGTCATGCCGTAACCCTGCTGCAGCGCGACGCCGCGGGCTTCCCACACTTTCAGCAGCGGCACCGGCATCGGCGCGCCGCCGACGCCGCCGATCGCGAGGCGGCTGAAGTCCGCGCCGGCGAAGGCCGGATGCTGCGCCATGAACTGGTAGATCGAGGGCACGCCGAAGAACTGGTTGATGCCGCGTGCGGGATCGCTGATCAGCTGCAGCGCCAGCCCCGGATCGAACGCGCGCATGATCAGCACGGTGCCGCCGGCATGCAGCACCGGGTTGGTGTAGCAATTGAGCCCGCCGGTGTGGAACAGCGGCAGCACCGTGAGCAGCACCGTCGAGGGCGAGATATAGGAGGGCCCGCCGAGATTGACGCAATTCCAGAACGTCATGCCGTGGGTGATGATGGCGCCCTTGGGCTGGCCCGTGGTGCCCGAGGTGTACATGATCGTGGACATGTCATCGAGCGTGACGGGCTCAATCCGGTCGAGCGGCGGCGCCGCGGCGATCGCGGTCTCGTAGGAACCGCCAGGGCCCAACAGCAATGTGGACGTCACGCCGCACAGTTTGGCCACCGACAGCGCGACCTCGGCCAAGTCGGAATCGTGGATCATCAGCACGGGTGCTGCGTCGCCGACGATGTAGTGCAGCTCGGGCACGGTAAGCCGGGTGTTGAGCGGCAGGAACACCGAGCCGATCCGCCCGCAGGCGAACTGCACCTCCAGCGTATCCGTGGTGTTAAGCGCCAGCACCGCGACCCGGTCGCCGCGCCTGACGTTCAGCCGGTCGCGCAGATGCGCGGCCAGCCGCGAAATCCGGCTGTCAAACTGTGCGTAAGTGAACTGGCGCCCGCTGGCGAGATCGACTACCGCCGGCTTGTCCGGCGTGCGACGGCCAAAATGGGCGATCCAGTCGTAATGGCGAACCGACAAAGGCTTCCTCCTGGGGGTATCGCGGTCTTGGGCCGCGTGATCCGCGCGATGTTACGCGCGGTTGCTCAATTGGCGAGCGTACTGAAATATTGTCTTGCGTCGAGTGGCTGGGGTAGGCTGGCCAACGCTCTCTCAACGTCGTCCCTGCGAACGCAGGGACCCATAATCCCGGTCGTCTGTTGTTGCAGAAGGTGTCTCAGACCTGCTTTTCCCCGGTGGGCCGCGGCGTATGGGTCCCTGCGTTCGCAGGGACGACGGATGGGAGATTTCGCTTTCAACGCGAACATGGGGTGCGTCTGATGAACGGTCAGCCACTCGACGCAAGTTAGGACCGCCGTTTCCGGCGCATCCTGCGCCGCAACAAGAATCAACGGAGCGAAGCGGATGGCGAGCCCATTCTATACCGCCGAACACGAAGCCTATCGCGACGTGGTGCGCCGCTTTGTCGAGAAAGAAATCGAGCCCTTCGCCCATGAATGGGACGAGGCGGGCGGGTTTCCGCGCGAACTCTATGAAAAGGCCGCCGCGATCGGGCTATTGGGCCTCGGCTTTCCCGAGGAGTATGGCGGCACCCAGGTCGACAATTTCATGTGGATCGTCGCGGTGCAGGAACTGGCGCGGGCCGGCGCCGGCGGGGTTTCCGCCAGCCTGAAGAGCAATTCGATCGGCGCGCCGCCGATCGCGCGCGCCGGCACGCCGGAATTCAAGGCGCGGGTGCTGCCGGAAATTCTTTCGGGCAGGAAAATCTCGGCGCTGGCGATCACCGAGCCGAGCGGCGGCTCCGATGTCGCGAACCTGCGCACCATCGCGCGGCGCGACGGCGACCATTATGTCGTCAACGGCGAGAAGACCTTTATCACGTCGGGCATGCGCGCGGACTATATCACCACGGCGGTGCGGACCGGCGGCGCCGGCCCCGGCGGCGTCAGCCTGCTGGTGATCGAGGGCGATGCGCCGGGGCTGTCGCGGACCAGTCTCAAGAAGATGGGCTGGTGGGCCTCCGATACCGCGACGCTGCATTTCGACGAGTGCCGCGTTCCAGCAGGCAATCTGCTCGGCGAGGAGGGCGCGGGCTTCAAGATCATCATGCATAATTTCAACAGCGAGCGGCTGACCATGGCGGCCGGCTGCACCGCCGCGGCGCGGGTCTGCCTCGACGAGGCGACGGCCTATGCCAAACAGCGCCACACCTTCGGCAAGCCGCTGGCGCAGCATCAGGTGATCCGGCACAAGCTGGTCGACATGGCGCAGAAGGTGGCCGCGTCCCAGGCGATGCTGGAAATGCTGGCGTGGCGGCTCGACCACGGCGAAAGCCCGGTCGCCGAAATCTGCATGCTGAAGAACCAGGCTACGCAGACCATGGCGTTCTGCGCCTCGGAGGCGGTACAGATTTTCGGCGGCGCCGGCTTCATGCGCGGCATCAAGGTCGAGCGCATCTACCGCGAGGTCAAGGTCAACGCCATCGGCGGCGGCAGCGAGGAGATCATGAAGGATCTGGCCTCGAGGCAGATGGGGTTATGATTTCTTCTCCCCTCCTCCCACGCGCCCTTGCGCGTGGCGGGGAGGGGTCGGGGGTGGGGGGTCTATCAGCGCACACGGTTGCCAGTGAATTTGCGGAAGCACCCCCCACCCCCGACCCCTCCCCACCGCTTCGCGGGGGGAGGGGAGAAGAA
>JBDRNF010000302.1:0-48301 GCA_043811435.1 Pseudomonadota bacterium | reverse complement strand
CTCCTCGCAATGACGTCAAGATAAGAGCTCGCGATCTCGTAGCGCCATTCGCCCGAGTCGTGGCGCTCATTACCGCATGTCGAAGAACTCCTGATGGAAGCGGTCTTTGACGGGAAAGCCGTGTGCGGCGAAATCCCGTTTCAGCGCTTCGCCGAAACCCGTCGGACCGCAAAACCAGATGCTCGCCTCGCGCCATTGCGTTACGGCTTCGCGAACGCGTTCGCCGGTCAGGCGTCCGTCACGGGCATCGACCAGCAGGTGCAGACGGACATCGGCGGATCTGGCATCGGCCGCCAGTTTGCCGAGGGCCTCCTCGTCAACGTCGGCGGTGGTATGGAACAGGTCGACCGCTCGGGCTTCGGATCGGTCGGACGCCGCCTTCCGCATGGCCAGGTGTTTCATGCGCGCGACAAAGGGCGTGATGCCGATGCCGCCGCCAATCCAGATCTGGTGCGGGCAGTCGTCGTCGAAGGTGAAGCAGCCATAGGGCCCCTCGATCATTATCTCCTGGCCGGCACGGAGCTTCTCGCGCAGGCGGTTGGTGTGATCACCCAGTTCCTTGGTAATGAAGGTGATGCTGGGCTTTTCGGCATGCCAGCTGGAGGCAATGATGTAGGGATGAGCCCCTTCCGACGCGTCAGAGGTGGCGAAGGCGAACTGGCCCGGCATGTGGCCTGGCCAGCCGTGCGGCACCTCGATTTCGCTCTCGAGTGTCCTGACGCCGGGATAGTATTGCAGGGAAGTGATCGTGCCCTTGACCTGCCGCCCGGCGCCGACCCGGCGCAGAAGGACAACGACAGCCGCCCATGTGCCGCCCGCAAGCAGCAGCGCCATGATGCCTCCGATGGGCGACGTCCAGTAGCTGAACCTGAGCAGCACGACGGCGTGGAAGGCCAGCACCAGATAGGCGACCGCGAGAAGGCGATGCGTCTTGTAGAAGAGCCGGTAGGGGAAATACCGAATGAGCGCCAGCGCGATCAGAACCACGGTGGCATAGAAAGCCCATTCGCCCAGGCCTTCAGCCGGTCCACGCAAGGTCGCAAGCCACGCCTCGATTGAATTTTCGATCGCGGGCCTGGGTCCGCGCGCCGGCCGCTGCAGCATGCCCCAGCCGACCGCCCATTTCGGTGCTTCGGACCACAGCCAATGGACGATGGCGATGACCAGAGCCGCGATGCCGAACCATTTGTGCAGACGATAGATCTTGTCCAGGCCGCCGAGCCACCGCTCCGGCCAACGCGGCCGCAGCGCCAGCATCATCGCAACGCTCATGCAGCCGATCGCGGCGATGCCGCTCAACTGTACCATCGTTCCGCGAAGAGCAAAGAACGTGGCTGACTGAAATACGGCGGGTTCCGCGACCAACCAAAGCAGAACCAGAACCGCGAGCGTGGTCCAGAATGCCCGTTTGAAGTTCTGCATTCGACCCTTCCTTTCGGACAATTTCCACGCGGTTATTCGATTGAAGCAGACATGATTGGAATCAATCGGCCAACGCCGCATTGAGCTGAGTCAATCCGGGCTGCAGAATCCCGATCGCCCTGTCCTCGATCAACCTGCGAAACGAACGCATGTAGCGATTTTCGCGGCCGCCAATGGCCCACAGAGATGCGTTCGCGATCTCGCGGCGCGGTTCGCCCGAGGTTTGCTATCAATTCCTCGCCCCCGGGATTCAGAGGGCGCAGGGAAAGCCGGGTGCGCGCTGCACCCGCGGTCTCGTGTGCAATAGGGTAGAGGTAGGCGGCACACGAGCATACAGGTGAAGCGGAGGCATCCGGCTTTCCCTGCGCAGTGGTTTAAGGCTTATACGTGCTCTTCTCGGTGAGCCCTGCACTGTTGCCACCGTCGCCCGCGCCGTGACGCGAACTTGACACCTGCCATTGGGGTGTCGGAACCACACGACTTCGCCAGTCCGCTTCGACATCGCCCGTCTCGCGCGCCGTCGCGTCCACCGCAGCCCATCCCCACGTTCGTGACGTTCGCGAAACGCCCCTCCGAATGGAACGGGATGCGGCGAGATATAACGCAACTTTCGTGTTCGGAAAACCAGAATATTTTTATCGGGAGGGATTGACATGCAGTTCCGATAATCGGAAGTGATTTGCCCGTCGGGTAGAGTTTTGAAGACCGCGAGGCTTGATACGAGCTGCGCTGTGGAGCAATTTCACCGGTGTCATACCCGCGAAGGCGGGTACCCAGTACGCCGAGGCTTCTCGGCTCCATCCCTGGCGTCTCTGGAATACTGGGTCACCCGCTTTCGCGGGTGATGACAGTTCTGGGTGACGCACTATCTATGGTATTGCCTTGCCTTCGCAGGTCCGTTGTATGCTCCGGCGCGTCGTTTTCAGTCTCATCGTGGCCATGGCGGCGGTCGCCATTGCCCGAACGGCTGATGCCCAGCAGCGGCGTCAGCTTGATGCCACGCCGTTTTCGCATGCGCCGTGCAGCGTGCTGGACGGGCAACCCTGTACGCCGTCGTTCTGCAGCGTGTTCAATGACGGCCCCTGCATTCCCGAGATCGACTATCCCTATGGCCAGAACCTGCAACTGACGATCGAAAGCGCGCCGTCGCAAGGCGATGCCGCCAAATACCGAAAACCGGACCACGACCTCGACAACATCGGCGACCTGTTCGCGGCGCTGCGGTCCTGCTGGTCGCCGCCGCCGGCTGACGCGGCGCGCGAGGGCATGCAGGTGTCGGTGCGCTTCAGCTTCAAACGAACAGGCGAGATCATCGGTACGCCGCGCCTGACGTTTGCGACGGCGGGCGTGCCTGCACAGGTCCGCGCAACGTACCTGAAGGCGATCAACGCCTCGCTCAAAACCTGCGCGCCGCTGAAATTCACTGGCAACCTCGGCGGCGCCATCGCCGGCCGGCCGATCGCGATCCGCTATGTCGACAATCGCGATCTGGGCAGGCAGGCAGAGAAGCCCTGAGGTTCGCGCGTTGCGCGCCCCGGAATAACGGCATGCGATCTGGCGCATTGCGGCCCCGGCCGCAAAAGTGTTACCCGAAGGTAACAACAGCGTCCCTGCCACGGAGGAAACGTCATGGGACTTTCGGTGATGATCCTGGGCCTCGTGCTGTTCCTCGGCGTCCACACGCTGACCACGCAGCGGACGTTGCGGGCGCGGCTGATCGCCTCGACGGGCGAGGGCGGCTACAAGATCGGCTATTCGCTGGTCTCGGCGCTGGGCCTCGCGCTGATCGTCTGGGGTTTTGCCAAATACCGTGCGACCGGCTGGATCGACGTCTGGTATCCGCCGGCCGCCATGAAGCATGTGGCGGCGGCGCTGATGCTGCCCGCCGTCATCCTGGTGGTGGCGTCCTATATCCGCGGCCGCATCTATACCGCGCTGAAGCATCCGATGCTGGTCGGCATAAAGCTGTGGGCGGCGGCGCATCTGCTCGCCAATGGCGACCTCGGCTCGATCATCCTGTTCGGCGCGTTCCTGGGCTGGGCGGTGTTCGACCGGATCTCGCTGAAGCGTCGCGCCGACCCCGGCGCACCGCCGATCCCGGTCGGCGGCATGAGCAACGACCTGATCGCCGCGGCGGTCGGTTTTGTCGCCTATCTGGCGCTCGCCTTCGCCTTCCATCCCGTCGTCATCGGCGTACCCGTCGCAGGAGCCTAGTCACGTGTCAGTACAGTCTACCATCAAGCGCAAGACCGCGCCGGATATCCGCGCGCGCAAGAACGCCGAACCGATCGTGATGCTGACCTCGTATCACGCCCATACCGCCGCTCTGGTCGATCGCTATTGCGACGTCATCCTGGTCGGCGATTCCCTTGGCAATGTGATGCACGGATTCGAGACCACGGTGCCGGTGACGCTGGAGATGATGATCCTGCAGGGCCACGCCGTCATGCGCGGCTCGCAGCATGCGCTTGTCGTGGTCGACATGCCCTTCGGGTCCTATGAGGCTTCGAAAGAGCAGGCGTTTCATTCCGCGGTGCGGATCCTGAAAGAGACCCATTGCGGCGCCGTCAAGCTCGAAGGCGGCGAGCGCATGGCGGAGACCGTGGCGTTCCTGGTCGAACGCGGCATTCCCGTGATGGGCCATATCGGGTTGACGCCGCAGTCGATCAACACGCTCGGCTCGTTTCGCGCCCAGGGCCGCGAGGAGGGCAGCTGGGAGCCGATCGAGAACGACGCGAAGGCGATCTCGCAAGCCGGCGCCTTCTCGGTCGTGGTCGAGGCGGTCGCCGAGCCGCTGGCGCGAAAAATCACCGAAACCATCGCCATCCCCACCATCGGCATCGGCGCCAGTGCGGCCTGCGACGGCCAGGTGCTGGTGCTGGAGGATATGCTGGGCCTGTCGGCACGGACGCCGAAATTCGTCCGCCGCTACGGCGACCTCGGACCGATGATCGAGGCCGCGATCGAGGGCTATGCCACCGACGTGCGCTCCCGCGCCTTTCCCGGGCCGGAACATGTCTACGGCATGAAGGCGAAAAGCTGAGCAACAGCTGAGCAAGAGCTGAGAGGGGGCGGCGCAATGGACTGGTCGCAACATGCCAGTCCCGACATGCGCCTCGAGGCGCGCTTCGGCGACCGCGTGGTGCCGGTGTTTTGCGCGCGGCCGGCCAGCATCTGGGCGATGATCGCCGACGCCGCCGCCCGAAACCCGGATGGCGAGGCGCTGGTCTGTGGCGCGCGGCGCATGAGCTGGCGCGAGGTCGCGCAACAATCGGCGCAGATTGCCGCGGGTTTTGAGAAGCTTGGTCTGCAAAGCGGCGACCGCGTCGCGGTGCTGCTCGGCAACCGCATCGAATTCGCGCTGACGCTGTTCGCCGCGGCGCATGCCGGGCTGGTGACGGTGCTGCTCTCTACCCGGCAGCAGAAGCCCGAGATCGCCTATGTGCTGACCGACTGCGGCGCCAGGGTGTTGCTCCATGAAGCGGGTTTGGCCGACCGTTTGCCGGATGCCCGTGACGTGCCCGACCTCGAGCATCGCATCGCGGTCGATGATGATGCGCAGGTGTCGCGATTTTCGTCGCTGACCGGCAGCGCGCCATCGCCCGCGCCGGCCGACGTCGGCGAGGAAGACACCGCGATGATCCTCTACACGTCGGGGACCACGGGCAAACCGAAGGGCGCGATGCTGGCGCATTGCAACGTCATCCATTCCGCCATGGTGTTCGTGTCGTGCCTCAAGCTCACCGCGGCGGACCGCTCGATCGCCGCCGTGCCGCTCGGCCATGTCACCGGCGTGGTCGCCAATATCATGACCATGGTGCGCTGCGCCGGCGCTCTGATCATCATGCCCGAGTTCAAGGCCGCGGAGTATCTGAAGCTGGCGGCGCGCGAGCGCGTCACCTACACCGTGATGGTGCCGGCGATGTACAATCTCTGCCTGCTGCAGCCGGATTTCGAGCGCACCGATCTGTCGAGCTGGCGGATCGGCGGCTTCGGCGGCGCGCCGATGCCGATCGCCACCATCGAACGGCTGGCTGCGAAAATTCCCGGCCTGAAGCTTGCGAATTGCTATGGCGCGACTGAGACCACCTCGCCCTCGACCATGATGCCCGGCGAACTGACGGCGAGCCATATCGACAGCGTCGGCCTGCCATGTCCCGGCGCCGACATCGTCGTGATGGACGCCGCCGGCCATGAGCTGCCGCGCGGAGAGATCGGCGAGATCTGGATCCGCTCGGGCTCGGTCATCAGGGGTTACTGGAACAATCCGAAGGCGACGGCGGAAAATTTTACGGGCGGCTTCTGGCATTCCGGCGATCTCGGTTCGATCGACCATGAAAATTTCGTGCGCGTGTTCGACCGCCAGAAGGACATGATCAACCGCGGCGGCCTGAAGATCTATTCCGCCGAAGTTGAGTCCGTGCTTTCAGGCCACGCTGGCGTGGTCGAGAGCGCCATCGTCGCCAGGCCATGCCCCGTGCTGGGCGAGCGGGTGCATGCGGTGATCGTGACCCGCGGCGACGGCGTCAGCACGGAGGCGCTGCGCGCCTGGTGCGCCGAGCGGCTGTCGGATTACAAGGTGCCGGAGACGATGGAGCTCACGCTTGAGCCGTTGCCGCGCAATGCCAACGGCAAGGTGATGAAGCGCCAGCTGCGCGAGGCAACGTAGCAGTCGTAGCCCGGATGGAGCCACCGGTCGCGCGAAGGCGCGGCCGATGGCGCAATCCGGGGTGCTTCATCATCCGCGCGGTCCCGGATTGCGCCATTGTCCGGCGCTTCGCGCCGCCCAATGCCTCCATCCGGGCTACAGGATTTCCCAATCTACAGCTTCGGCGCGCGGACTTTCGGTGACGGGTTGTCGTCGTTCCGTGCTTCGGCGAGGGCATCGGCGTCGATCTTGGCCGCGCTGATCATGCGCTTGAAATCCAGCAGCGTGAATTGCGCCTTGCCGACCCGGTCCGGCGTGGCGCCGGGCGTCAGCTCCACGCTCAGCGCGCCCTCGCAATTGGCGCCCTTCGCCTCGCCGAGCAGGGCGGCCAGTTTCTTTTCCTTCTCCAGCGCGCGCTTCACCACGGCCACGCAACTGCCGCGGCCATCTCTGTCGTTCAGCTTCAGCGCGGTTCTCGGATCGAGCGGCCGGTCGACGGCTACCAGCGCCGTCGCCTCCTTGTATTTCGCGCCGGCCGACATGATCGAACCCTTGCGATAGAAGTAATAGAGGTGCTGGTTTCCGACGATGGTCGGCATGCCGTATTTGTCCAGGATCTGCTTGACAAGCTCCGCCTTGGAAGGCTGCTGGTCCTGCGCAAATGTCAGGCTTCGGTCGACGAAATAGGCGAGGTTGGCGCTGGCAGGCGAGGAGAAGCTGCTGGTAAGCACTTCGCCTGTCTGTTTCGGGTCGGAAGGCAGGGTGAAAACCAGCGCGGCGGTATAGCTGAGGGTGCTGCCGAATTTCTGCTCCTGGATATCCGCCTTGCCGCGTCCCCGGAACGACGATTCGAGGATCGCCCGCGCGGATGCCGCGGAGGAGTTGGCGGAGATGCCCAGAATATCCGGATGCAATTTCCTTGAGAACGCGGTCTCCGGCGTCTTCGGCTTGAGGTCGTAGGCCAGGGAGGCTGCGGGCAGGGCTGCCGGACAGACGGCAACAAGGGCAATCAGGGCGCGGCGAAGCATGAATCACCTTCAATACGAAATCAGAAGCAAGGTTAACGGATTACGCCAAATTTCGAGCCGCGGTGTCAATATCGTCCGACCCGGACCACGGCTTTAATATTGCCTCAACGGCCGCCGGGCGGCCGCCGGACGACGATATTCGGAGGGCGATCGATCTTGCCGGAATCGCAATCGAGTCAATTTGCGTCAAAACTTGCGCAAAATATCGCAGGAATTTGCAACAGGCGGCTTCATGCAAGTTTAGAAATTTCCGCATTAGGGTTCCAACCGAGGGGAACTGGTGGAGCAGAACCCCATAGCGAGAGAGAGCATCACATGAAGCGTTCTATTCTGAAATTTCTGAATGACGAGTCCGGCGCCACGGCCATCGAGTACGGCCTGATCGCCGCCGGCATCTCACTGGCGATTATCGCGGTGGTCAACGGTCTCGGCACCAACCTGAACACCAAGTTCGCCGATATCAATACCTCGCTGAAGTAATAGCGTCCGCTTCTCGAAGAGGCGTCGTAACCCGGTCCGGCGGCCACTGACAATTCAGTGCGCCGCCGGTCTGGTTTTTACGGACTCGTGCGATGGTAACGTTTTCTTCACCATCAACGCCCCGTTCACCATGCGGACAAATCTCCGGGCTCCTTTCGGCAAACTGCCTGACCCCTCAATTTCGCTTATACTTTTACTGCCTAGTCATGGCTGGAGGAGACGTCGTCATCACACTGCAGTTCGGGCGTCTGGCGTAAAAGTAGATCGTAAAGCGTATGAATACCGCCCGCATTGTAGTCCTGACCATCGCGCTTGGCGCCGGCGGCGTTGCCGCCTACCTCGCAAGCGGGACTGACAAGAAAATCGTCGTGTCCGAACCGGCGGCCCAGATGCCGACGGTGGACGTTCTGGTGGCGAGGGCGGACATCGGTCTCGGTCAGTCGCTCAAGCCCGACGACATGCAATGGCAGACATGGCCGGCCTCGTCGACCGGCAACAGCTTCATTCGCCGCGGCGAACGTCCTGACGCCGCCACGCAGGTGGCGGGCTGGATCGCGCGCGCGCCCTTCATCGCCGGCGAGCCGATCCGCGAGCAGAAGCTGGTCAGGGCCGACGGATCCGGCTTCATGGCGGCGATCCTGCCCGCCGGCATGCGCGCCATCTCCACCGAGATTTCACCGGAGACCGCCGCCGGCGGCTTCATCCTGCCGAACGACCGCGTCGATGTGATCCTTTCCAGGCGCGAGAAGGGTGCCGACCAGAACGGTCCTGACGAGGTCAGATCGGAAATCATCCTGAGCAATGTTCGCGTGCTCGCGATCGATCAGGCGCCGAAGGAAAAAGACGGCCAGAACGCCGTGGTCGGCAAGACCGTCACGCTCGAACTGAAACCCGAGCAGGCCGAAACGCTGGCGCGCTCGCGCCAGACCGGCACGCTGGCGCTGGCGCTGCGCAGCATCGCCGACCTCAACGTGGTCGAGAACATCCCCGACGATTCTGCCGCTCTCAGAAGAGGCGGAAGCATCAATGTGGTTCGCTACGGCGTCCCAAGTGCGACGACGACACAGAAGTGACCGAAGGACGCTCAGTATGAAATACCGAGGAAATCAGCCGGCGATGCGGACCTGGATGGTTGGCGCGCTTTCGTTTTCAGCCGTCGCCGCGCTGACGCTGGGGCCGGCTCTGACGCCCGCTTTTGCCGCCGACGAACCGGTCGCGGCGCCGGTTGGCGAGCAGGCGCCGATTGTGTCGCCGGTCGCCACCTTCAGCCCAGCCAAGGTCCGTTTTCTGGCGCTCGGCATCGGCAAATCGGTGATCATCGATTTGCCGCGCGAGGTCAAGGACGTGCTGGTCGCCGATCCCAAGATTGCGAACGCGGTGGTGCGCTCGGCGCAGCGCGCCTACATCATTGGCGCCGCGGTCGGTCAGACCAACGTCGTGTTCTTCGATGCCGCGGGCCACCAGGTCGCGGCCTATGACATCGCGGTCAAGCGCGATCTCAACGGCGTACGCGCCGCGCTGCGTCATACGCCGGGAATCCAGATCGAGGGCGTCGGCGACGGTGTCATGCTGACCGGCTCGGTATCCACGCCGATCGAGGCCCAGCAGGCGGGTGATCTCGCGGCGCGGCTGGTCGGCGGCGCCGACAAGGTCGTCAACTCGATCGTCGTGAGGGGCCGCGACCAGGTGATGCTGAAGGTCACGGTTGCCGAAGTGCGGCGGGACATCGTCAAACAGATGGGCGTCGATCTCAGCGCCAGCATGAACTCCGGCACCACGGTCGTGAGTTTCAACAACTCCAACCCGTTCACCGCAAACAGCGGGCCGCTGGTCTCCGGCAACGGGCTTGCCGCGTCGTTCGGCACGTCGCCATCGGTCCAGGCCACGCTTCGCGCGATGGAAAAAGCCGGCGTCGTGCGGACTCTGGCCGAACCCAATCTGACTGCGATCTCCGGCGAGTCCGCGACATTCATCTCGGGCGGCGAATTTCCCGTTCCGACCGGCGTGACTTGCCAGCCGATAGCGGGGGGCGGTATCGGGCAGTGCGTCCAGACGGTCAGCTACAAGAAATTCGGCATCTCGCTCAACTTCACGCCGGTGGTGCTGAGCGAGGGGCGGATCAGCCTGCGGGTGATGACCGAAGTGTCGGAAGTCTCGACCGAAAACGCTTTGACCGGCGGTGCCGGTGGAACGACGATTCCCTCCATCAAGACCCGTCGCGCCGAAACCACGCTCGAGATCCCCTCCGGCGGCTCGATCGCGATGGCCGGCCTGATTCAGGAACAGACCAAGCAGGCGGTCAACGGAATTCCCGGCCTGGACTCCTTGCCCGTCCTCGGCGCGCTGTTCAGGAGCCAGGACTTCGTCAACAACCAGACCGAACTGATGGTCCTGGTGACGCCCTATGTCGTCCGGGCGGTGGCGCAGAAAGAGTTGTCGCGCCCCGACGATGGATTTGCGCCGGCCTCGGATTCGCAATCGACGCTGCTGGCCCAGATCAACCGGATTTACGGCGTCGCCGGCCGCGCAGAAGCGGTCGGCAGCTTCCAGAGCAATTTTGGCTTCATCATTGACTGACGCGGTTCCCGGCGGTTGCGGGACGAGGACAAAACGATGACGAACAGAACGCCGCGCGATCGCCTTCGCACCCTGCGCCTGCTGGGTGCGCTGGCCGGCCTTTCGGCCGCGCTGGGAGCCTGCACCCAAACCGGCGGGGAAATTGTGACGGCGAGCGTGCCCGACGACTACCGGCTGCGTCATCCGATTGCGGTTCAGGAAGCCGATACCTCGATCGTCGTCTTCGTCGGACAGGCCCGCGGCGGCCTGTCCGCTTCGCAGCGCGGCGACATCATGGGACTGGCGCGGACCTGGGTTCGCGAAGGCACCGGCGCGATCGTGGTCGATGTACCCGTGGACACGCCGAACGCGCGGGCCGCGGAATCCGCCTACCGGGAAATTCGGGCGACGCTGGCGGCGGGTGGCGTGCCGTCCCGCGGCGTCAGGCTGCATCGCTACCGTCCGGACGATCCGCGCACGCTGGCGACGATCAGGGTGAGTTATCCGAGGATGGCGGCAGTCGCCGGTCCCTGCGGGCTGTGGCCGGAGGATCTCGGACCCTCGGTCCTGAACAAGGGCTATAGCGAGAACCGGCAGTATCATAATTTCGGTTGTGCGCAGCAGCGCAACCTCGCCGCGATGATCGACAATCCGGCGGACCTCGAACAACCGAGATCCGAGACTGCCGCGTATACGGCGCGGCGCACGGCGGCGTTCGAGAAGTATCGCAAGGGTATCTCGACCGCGACCACCAGTCCCGAATCCGACAACGCCAAACTCAGCGAAACCGGCAAATGACAAGCGCCATTCGACCTCCCCAGGATCAACCCGAAGCCACCGTCCCGCACGGCGACGATTATATCGCGCCGGCGCCGCGCGTGTCGGTGCAGGCCTTTTGCGAGTCGGTGGCTACCGCTGTCGCCGTGAAGGCGGCGGCCGAAGACCGCCGTCTCGGCAAGGCGCATCTCACGGTGCAGATGGGCGGTGTGGCGAAGGCCATCGAAAACTACCGTACCGTGCCTACGCCGAACGTGATCATTCTGGAAACCGAAGGCGGCAGCGATATTCTGGCCGGCCTCGATGACCTCGCATCGGTGTGCGATCCCGGAACCCGCGTCGTCGTGATCGGCACCGCGCACGATGCCGCGCCCTACCGCGAACTGGTGCGTCGCGGCGTCAGCGACTACGTCATCGGGCCGGTCGTTCCGCTCGACGTGGTGCGCTCGGTCTGCAGCCTGTTTTCGGCGTCGGAGGCCGTCGCCGTCGGCCGCGTCATCGCCGTCGTCGGCGCCAAGGGCGGCGTCGGCGCGTCCACCGTCGCGCACAACGTGGCCTGGGCGATCGCCCGCGATCTCCAGCTGGATTCCGTCGTGATCGATCTCGACCTCGCATTCGGCACGGCAGGGCTCGATTACAACAAGGATCCGTTGCAGGGGATCGCCAATGCGATCTTCTCGCCCGACCGGCCCGATACGTCGTTCGTCGACCGCCTGCTGGCCAAGTGCACCGACAATCTCAGCCTGCTGGCGGCGCCGGCATCGCTGGAGCGGGTCTACGACCTCGGCGCGGACGCCTTCGATGCGATCTTCGACACGTTGCGCATGACCACGCCGTGCATCGTGCTGGACGTTCCGCACCAATGGTCGGGCTGGACCAAGCGCGTTCTGGTCGGCGCCGATGACATCCTGGTGGTCGCCGAGCCGGACCTCGCCAATCTGCGCAACACCAAGAACATGCTGACCATGCTGAAGACGGCGCGGCCCAACGACCGGCCGCCGCTTTATTGTCTCAACCAGACAGGCATGCCGAAGCGCCCCGAAATCAGCGCCGGTGACTTCGCCAAGGCGATCGAGACCCAGCCGATCGCTTCCATTCCGTTCGACTCGCGCATGTTCGGCACGGCCGCAAACAACGGCCAGATGATCGCGGAAATTTCCGCCAATCACCGCACCACCAAAATGTTTCTGCAGATCGCGCGGCAGCTGACCGGTCGCGGCGAGGCGAAAAAGCCGAAGGGCTCATTCCTGGCCCCGCTCATTCGGAAGCTGCGGGCAGGGTAGGCGGAGTTTGCCGGAGGCGGAGGCAGGGCTCAGTTGGAGCGGCCGGCAGCGGCAACCGGCATTTTGCCCGCATCGGCGCGCGCATTGCCCTTGCGGGACAGCAATCGCTTGAGATCGGCGAGATTTGCCGCGGCTTCCTCGGCCGGCTGGTCGGCCTTCACGATGCTTTCGGCCTCGGCAAGCCGGCCCTGCAGGCCGACCACCAGCGCCAGATTGAGCCGCACGCGCTGATCCGCATCCGGGCGGCTGTTGGCGCGGCGCATGATCTCCTCCGCCCTGGGCAGGTCCTTTGCAAGCACGTAGGAAAGGCCGAGGTTGGATAATACGGAGGGTTCTTCGGGGGCGATCTTCAGCGCGCTTGCGTAGTACTGCCGCGCTTCCTCGTACCGGCCAAGCTGATCGAGCACCGCGCCCTGCGCCGAGAGAATCCGCCAATCCGGATCGTCGGGGGTATGGGCGCGGGTGAGGATGTCGAAGGCCCGCTTGAAATTGCCGTTGTCCGCCAGCGCCCGCCCATAGCCGGCGAGCAGCGCCTTGTTGCCGGGATGGGCGAGGGTGGCCTGCTCGAGCACGGCCACGGCCTGAGACTTCTGTCCCGTGGCGCGTAGCGCCTTGCCGAATTGCAGCGCCGCATCGACGTCCCCGGGGTTGGCGCGAAAACGCTCGCGAGTGCCTTCCAGTTCACGCCGCGGGTCGGCGGCGCGGCCTGCCTCGGCCTTCTCGCCCAGCGATCCCGTGATGTCGGAGGTGCCGGCGGTCTGGCAGCCGCACAGCGCCAACAGCAGGATCGCGGACGATACTGCGAATGCCGCGCGTCTCGCGAAGCGATAATGGTGGCGCAACTGCTGGAGCACGTGGTTTGACCTATCGTCCGCGGGACTGCTCAAAAATGCTTGCAGTTTAACCCTAAGTTCAGGTTAAGGGGCGGCGGCTGGCAGGAGCCGCGGTCGTCACACGGTGAGACGAACGGCAGCGGGCTTCGGCATATCGAAGGGCATTGCCGGCCTAATCGACGAATTGAGCGCCGAATTCGCAACCGATCCGCCAGGCCAGCCGGCATTGCCGTGGGCCGCTGTCGGACAGGATGATGGTGAACTCGGGGGGAATCTCAAGGTGTTCGGCGATGATCTTCACGCCGCCCGCCGACACGTCCGTGATCATGCAGTCGCGCGGCAACGAGCCGGTCCCGAACTGGATCTTCGCGACTCGCTTGCACGGACGCCGTTCACTGCTGCGTCGATTGGCTAACATGTCGATCCTTCGCGTTATAACGGGGATGCTCCACCCGGCATTCCCCTGGATCGGTTTTACAGAAGAATCGTTGGAATACGCCTAGCGCAACCGCTCGCAGTTTAGCTTTCCTGTTTGACTTGCCTTTACTACGCGAGGCGCGACGCGACCCGGCTAACCCCCCACCTCGACCCAGGTGGATGGCACCATCAGGCGTGCTCCGCAGCAGCGGCTGGCTGATGCCACCCCAATCCCGGGTTTTCGCGCCTTTGCCGATTGGCGGGCGGTGCGGGGGCGGATCAGACGGGCCTTTGATTTTAAGCATGCCCTTGGTAACGCTTTGATCCGGCTTGCTTTGCCTTGCCGCCGCCATATCGCTAGGGTATCGCCGCCGCCACACGGGGATCGGCGTTGAGGCGGAACACGCGGTTTGGCGCGCGCCATCGGGGATGGGATAATTATAAGTGTCTGAATTATTTGACGAAATCGACGAGGATGTGCGCCGCGACCAGCTCAAGAAGATCTGGGACCGGTATTCGATCTACATCGTCGCCGGCGCGTTCTTGATCGTCGCCGCGGTGGGCGGCTGGCGCGGCTATGAGTATCTGGAGGCCAAGAAGGCCGCCGAGGCCGGGGCGGCCTTCGACAAGGCTGCCGAACTCTCCGAACAGAACAAGCATGCCGAAGCGGAAGCCGCCTTTGCCGAGCTGGCGGCCAAGGCGCCGTCGGGCTACCGCGTGCTGGCGCGGCTGCGGGTCGCGGCGGAAACCGCATCGCGCGATCCGCAGGCGGCGGCGAAGCTGTACGACGACATCGCGGCCGATCGCAGTGTCGGCGCGCCGGAGCAGGACCTCGCCCGGATTCGCGCCGCCGGATTGCTGCTGGAAACGTCGACCTATCCCAACATGCTGCAGCGCCTCGAACCGGCCACCGCGCCGACGGCGACCTTTCGCCATACCGCGCGCGAACTGCTGGCATTGTCGGCCTGGCGCGCCAACGACAAGACCGCGGCGCGGCGGTGGCTGGACGTGATCGCCAATGATGGCGAGACGCCGGCAAGCCTGCGCTCGCGCGCCGAAGCGCTGCAGGCGTTGCTTCCGCCGGTTGCCAAGAGCTGACGCGGGGAAACGAGTTGAGTGAGAAACCGACCATGCGCCGCTCGCAACGCCTGATCGCCACCGCCGTCGTCATCGCCCTGTCGGGCGCGCTGGCCGGCTGCGCCGGCGGCATGAGCAGTTTCGATCCGTCCGATCTGCTCGACTTTCTCGACACCAAGAAGAAGCTGCCGGGCGAGCGCAAGCCGGTCTTCCCCGAAGGCGTGCCGGGCCTGGAGCAGGGCGTGCCGAGGCATCTGTACAAGGGCTCCCAGCAGGAGATGATCGATCAACAGAATGCCGAGGCAGAAGCTGCCGCCGCTGCCGCCGCCGCTCCGCCTGCGGAGGAGCCGAGGCGCGGCGCGAAGTCGAGGGGAAGGTCGCCGGTCACGGCCAGCCGGGCTCCCGCACCTGCCGCCGCGCCGGATTCCGATGCCGCGGCCGAGGAAGATGGCAGCACCGCCGCGGCGCCGCCGCACCCGAAGCCGGCGAAGATCATCCGCCGGCGCACCACCGCGCCGCCACCGGATCCGCCGGCCGCGCAGTCCGCGCCTGCGGCGCAATCGACTCAACAATCCGCTTCGCCGTTCCCGGCGCCACTGCCGAGCGGCACGTTTACGCGCTAGGGCAACCGCGGTTCTGATCGGATCAGACCCGGGTGCCGGTCTGTTGTTTTCGAGGCGCATTTTCGAGCGAAGCGGTGCCCGCTCCGCTCGAAAACGCTATGGTTCGTTTCCCCATCTCATTGACGTGCGCCTGCTGGCGAGCGCCTGGATCATTCATGTCTTTCACCATTGCTATCATCGGCCGGCCCAATGTCGGAAAATCGACGCTGTTCAACCGGCTGGTCGGGCAGAAGCTCGCGCTGGTCGATGACACGCCGGGCGTCACGCGCGACCGCCGCGAGGGGCAGGGGCGCCTCGGCGATCTCGAATTCACGCTGATCGACACCGCCGGCCTCGATGAGGGCGCCAAGGGCTCGCTGACCGCGCGGATGCAGGAGCAGACCGAGACCGCGATCGCGCTGGCCGACGCCCTGATGTTCGTGATCGACGCGCGCGCGGGCCTGACCCCGAACGATCGCGGCTTCGCCGATTTCGCGCGCCGCGCCAACAAGCCGGTGGTGCTGGTCGCCAACAAGAGCGAAGGCAAGCACGGCGAGGCCGGGGCGATGGAATCCTATGCGCTCGGCCTCGGCGAGCCGATCCAGATTTCCGCCGAGCACGGCGAGGGCCTCAGCGACCTCTACGACTCGCTGCGCGCGATCATGCCGGAGCCGGTCGAGGAGGGCGAGGAGTTCGACGATGACGATGTCATCGAAACCGACGAGGAGATCGCCACGCGTCCCATTCGGGTGGCGATCGTCGGCCGGCCCAATGCGGGAAAGTCCACGCTGATCAATCACCTGCTCGGCGAGGAGCGGCTGTTGACCAGCGCCGAGGCCGGCACCACCCGCGATTCCATCTCCGTCGAGGTCAACTGGCAGGGCCGGGATTTTCGCGTGTTCGACACCGCCGGGTTGCGGCGGCGTTCGCGGATCGAGGAAAAGCTGGAAAAGCTCTCGGTGTCGGACGCGCTGCGCGCCATCCGCTTCGCCGAAGTCGTGGTGCTGATGATGGACGCGCAGAACAAGTTCGAGGAACAGGACCTGCGCATCGCCGACCTGATCGAGCGCGAGGGCCGCGCGCTGGTGATCGCGGTCAACAAATGGGACCTCATGGGCAAGCAGTCCAGCCTGATCGCCGGCTTGCGCACCGACGCCGATCATCTGCTGCCGCAGGTCAAGGGCATGCCGATCGTGGCGGTGTCCGGCCTGATGGGAGAGGGTATCGACCGCCTCATGAGTTCGATCGAACAGGCCTATGCGGTGTGGAACAAGCGGGTGCCGACGGCGACGCTCAATCGCTGGTTCGAGCAGGCGGTGGACGCCAACCCGCCGCCCGCGGTGTCGGGCCGGCGGCTCAAGCTGAACTACATCACCCAGGCCAAGGCGCGTCCGCCGAGCTTCATCCTGTTCTGTTCGCGCGCCGACGCGGTGCCGCAGTCCTATTTGCGCTATCTCGTCAATTCCATGCGCGAGTTCTTCGAACTGCCGGGCACGCCGGTGCGCATCAGCCTGCGCGAAAAGGCCAACCCGTTCGCCCACAAGCGCAAGCGGCCGTCGTGAACGAGGCGACGCCCGGACTTCACCTCGCACCACCATCCGCATAATTCGGTCTTCGTGCTCCGTGAGGCGGATGCCGCACTCGCGAAAGTTGCTGTTGGGCCACAGTGCCAGCGAATGTGATTCCGACAGCTGGACTCCTTGATCAAAAGAGCGCAGCCTTGGATTTTAATAAATCCTGAAACAACCCGCGCGCATTTCGACGCAGGTTGGCTGGAGCTCAGCGATGAGAAAAGCATTTTCTGTCGCCGCTATAGCTTTGTCTTTTTTTGCGGGCGGATGCGCGATCCATCCCTTGCCGGAGGATGTCACCGGCGTTCCGACATACCACATTGTTCGTCAGATCCGGTGTGAAGCACGGGCTGCCGTGATCAGTTCTGCGATCAATGGATTGAGGAACTATACACCGGATCCCGAGGTTCAGCAGATCGGCCGTGAATTCGGAGACGGCACGAGACCAATAGCAAGCCTCTCCTATAAGCTATTCCGAAATGCGAGAATTCGTGGGATCGTCAAAACGTTCTACGGCACGGGCGTTGCTTACAACTTCAATCTTGAGATGACTGAGGTCAACGACCTCGGTACCGAAATCAATTTGCTCAAGCCTTTCACGGATTCCAGGCTCACGGTCGGAATGTCCGCAGGGTTCAACCGGCAGCGGGTCAATACTCGCTCCTTCACAGTGACCGATACGTTCGGCGGTTTGATCCGCGATGTGGGGAACGACTATTGTAACAAGAAGTTCATGGTGACGGAGAATTACGTCTATCCGATCACCGGAAGAATTGGCATCGAGAGCATGGTCCATGACTTTATCAACATGACCCTGTTCGCAAATCTGCGCGGCAATACCTCCGACGGCAAGGGCCCCCCGACGCTGGTAGATGCGCTCGACTTCACGACGTCAATTTCGGGTTCGGCAGTGCCGCAAGTCACGTTCTCCCCGCTTGGAACGGGTCTCAGCGTGACGGACGCCAGTGTGACCGGCAAGCTGAGCCGCACGGATCAGCACAAGGTCACCGTAGGTTTGGCGATTGATGACGGAAGCGTCGGCCAGCTGGGAGCGCTGCGTTCGACACTGTTTACTCCGCTTCTGACGGCTACCGGTGGACGCTCCGAACAGAAGGCCGCGGAGGCCGTCAATCAAGCGCTGACCAGCAAATTGTTTACTCGCACGATCATTGTTCCTCGGTAAGAAAGGGAGATTTGATATGGCCAGGAAAGCTGGAGCAAAAAAAGCAAAAGCTAAAAAGGTCAAGATTACGCCCACTTACATGACAGGGGAAAAGCCGCTCAAGATTGGGTTGCACGATGTGATCAGGGCGCTGAAGGTGATTGAGGATCATGGTCACATGAGAAAATTCGCCACTGCAGCGAAGAAGCAAGAGTCGGTCATGCTGGTCCCCCCCAAGACCGTCAACTTCGTCAAGGATTTTCTGGTCAAGTACAACATGCATGACGATCCGGTCGGAAAGCATATCGTCAACGCTCGCGAGGCGCCTGGGGCACTTGCGACGGCTTCGCCAGCCATGCGGGCGGGGGCAGCCGCTGCCCAAGCGACCAAA
This sequence comes from Pseudomonadota bacterium, assembly GCA_043811435.1. Taxonomy (GTDB): domain Bacteria; phylum Pseudomonadota; class Alphaproteobacteria; order Rhizobiales; family Xanthobacteraceae; genus Bradyrhizobium. Next base: position 30,054 of record JBDRNF010000302.1, on the reverse strand, counting down.
CAAAAGGATCCCCACGAATGCGATTTCAGCAATGATTAGGCCGATGCTTTTCGCACTTTGAATTCTGCCGCGGCGGTAAAGCTGGTTTCCCGGTCGGAATAAACGCGCTAACCACGTACAGCGTTTCTTCCTGAAGCCGGAGAGCATTTTGGGGGACTTCACCTAGGCACATGCGTCGCCTCGTGGCGCCGCGGTGGTCTTCATCGTCGTCACCATCCTGCTCGACATGCTGGCACTCGGCCTGATCAGGCCGATCCTGCCCAAGCTGGTGGAAAGCTTCGTTAATAACGATACCGCCGACGCGGCGCGCATCTTCGGCCTGTTCGGCACCGCCTGGGCGCTGATGCAGTTTTTCTTTTCGCCTGTTCTCGGCGCGCTGCATCTGCTGCGCTCCCACCGGGTGCTTGCGGGATTGTCGGTGGTTAATTTCGTCGCGCAAACCGCGCATGTGGTGTTGCCGAGCACCTACGTGCTCTACGCGACCTACCGTTACGGCTGGGACACCACCACTGTCGGCCTGACGCTGGCCATGGTCGGCATCTGTGCGATGGTGGTGCAGGGGCTGGCCATCGGGCCGATCGTGCGGCGTTTCGGCGAATGGCGGGCACTATTGCTGGGGCTCGGCAGCGGCGCCATCGGCTTTCTGATTTTCGCGCTGGCGCCGACCGGGCCACTGTCCTGGCTCGGCATTCCCGTGATGGCGTTGTGGGGCGTGTCGGGCGCGGCGATCCAGTCGCTGATGACGTAACTGGTCGCGCCGAGCCAGCAGGGCCAGCTGCAGGGCGCTAATACCAGCGTGCAAAGCGTGGCGCAGATGGTCGGGCCGTTCCTGTTCACGCTGACATTCGCCTATTTCATCGGCGCGCAGGCCCCGCGGCAATTGCCGGGCGCCCCGTTCCTGCTGGCATCGGCGCTGCTGCTGCTGGCGCTGGCCATCGCGGCGCGCACGCCGGCAGGGGCGCAATCGGCGGGCGCGGCCCGGTGAACGATCACACCAGACAGCCTGAACCAATGGTCGAAATCCGCGTTGATGTCGAGGAACGGAAAGAAGGACGACATGACATGGAAAAGCAAGCACTTGATCCGAATGACTTTCCCCTCGCAGTCGATGACAAGACATTGGTCACGCAGAAGCGTGAGCCGATTGCAGATGCAAGGTCCAATTCGCTTGCGAGGGACATCGCGACGCGTCTCAACCAGAATGCTGCGCGCACGGCGGAGGAGCGTTGGGCCCTGTAGCCGGCCTCCGTCTCCGCCCGATTGGCGGCGTCAGCCCGTGACCTTGTCCAGCGTGATCGGCAGGTCGCGGATCCGCTTGCCGGTGGCATGGTAGACCGCGTCATCACGTCGACCAGGTTGGTGCCGCCGGCGATGAATTTTGCGGCGGGATCGGCCGATATCATCCGCACCGCGTCGGCGACGTCGTTGGCCCGCGCGTAGTGGAAGGGAATCATGACCTGCTGGATCGCCGCCACGATGTTGGGATAGGCGCCGCAGCGGCAGAGGTTGCCGCTCATCAGTTCGCGAATGGCGCAACCTTGAGGGCGGTTTCGGCGCCGTTGACCACGAAGCTTATCGGTATCTTGCCGGGGAGGAGGACGGGATCGTTGCTGCGTTGCGCCGCGCCTCGTTGCGCCATCTCACTCTCCCCGCTCGCCAGTGGCGAAGTACAAGTTCCATCTGCAACCTGTAAAAAACGCGGTGGGTGGGGTGCGGTTCCCGGGCGACGATGACCATATTTTTGGCAAGGAGGCGGACTTGGCTGGCGTCCCTGGCCTGCGCAAAAAATATGCAGGGCGATGGTTCCTGCCGGCGGCAGCGAATCACCTATGCTCGAATCCCGACTTTGGAGGAGGCCGACATGGTCGCAGACAGCAACAGCCAGATTGCGTGGCATCGGGCGCAGATCAGGAAGCACCGCGCGGCGCTTAAACAGATCGAAACCGGCCGGCATAATTTCGGGGAGATCTCAGGCTCGAAGACGATCGCTCAGTCGCACAAGACGGTCACCGAACTGAAACGCAAAATCAGGGATTCCGAACGGATCATCGCGGCCTATGAGAAGCAGACCCGCCGTCCGCTGACCACCGATTTCCAGACGCTCGCCAACGCGCCCTGGAGCAAGTGGAATGGCTCCGACTCGCCGGACCGGCGATAGATCGCGCGGCGCCCGGGTTGGGGCCCGGGCCCGCTCCATCGCTGCCTTGAATTGGTCATCGGTCCGAGCGCTCGTCATTCTGGAGTCATTCCGGGGCGATGCAGAAGCATCGAACCCGGAATCTCGAGATTCCGGGTCTGGTGCTAACGCACCATCCCGGAATGACTGCTACGCAGTCACTTCTTGATCAGCGGACACTCGCTTGCCGAAAGCGGCTTGGCCGCGTCTTCCGGAGCGATGGTGGCGATCTGCTTGTAGTAGTCCCACGGATATTTCGATTCTTCGGGCTTCTTCACCTCGAACAGATAGGCCGGGATCAGCCTACGTCCGTCGGCGCGCAGCGGGCCCTTGCCGAACAGGGGATCGTCGGTCGGCAGTTCCTTCATCTTGGCGACGACCTTGGCGCCGTCTTTCGGATTGCCGCCGAGCGCTTCCATCGCCTTGAGATAGTGCAGCGTCATGGCGTAGGCGCCGGCCTGGGTCATCGACGGCATGGCTTTCTTGCTGGCCAACGCGGCGAACCGCTTCGAAAAGGCGCGCGTCTGCTCGTTCATGTCCCAGTAAAAGGATTCCGTGAACGTCAGGCCCTGCGCCGTCTTCAGGCCCAGCGAATGCACGTCGTTGATGAAGAGCAGCAGCGCCGCCAGCTTCTGGCCGCCCGCGACGATGCCGAACTCGGCGGCCTGCTTGATCGCGTTGGTGGTGTCGCCGCCGGCGTTGGCAAGACCGACCACCTTCGCCTTCGAGGCCTGCGCCTGCAGCAGGAACGACGAGAAGTCCGAGGTGTTGATCGGATGCTTGACGCCGCCGAGCACCTTGCCGCCGTTGGCCGTGACGACCGCGGACGTATCGCGCTCGAGCGCGTGGCCGAAAGCGTAGTCCGAGGTCAGGAAGAACCAGGTGTCGCCGCCGGTTTTGGTGAGCGCCTTGCCGGTGCCGTTGGCGAGCATGTAGGTATCGTAGGTGAAGGAGATCGTGTTCGGCGTGCAGGCCTTGCCGGTGAGATCGGCGGAGGCCGCACCCGAATTGAGCAGCACCGCGTTCTTTTCCTTGGCGAGATTGCTGACGGCCAGCGCGACGCCGGAGTTCGGCGTATCGGCGATCGCGTCGACCTTGTCGCTGTCCAGCCATTGCCGCGCGATGTTGACGCCGATGTCGGGCTTGTTCTGGTGATCGCCGCTGACGACGTCGATCTTCCAGCCCTTCTTGAGGAGGCCGGAATCCTCGACCGCCATCTTGACCGCGACCACCGAATTGGGTCCGCCGATGTCGGCATAAAGGCTCGACATGTCGTTCAGCACGCCGATCTTGACGGTCTTGTCCTGGGCGAAGGCCGGTGTGCCAAGGCCCAGCCCGGCGAGTGCGATGAGTGCGCTGGTGCCCAGCGCGAGCGTTTTCTTCTTCATTGAATTCCTCCAGAGGTTATGTCCGGGAGGCTCTCTTTTCGGAGCCTCGCCAGGGTCCCCGTTAGTACGTCCGGCGCCGCGCGGCAATGCACCTATCGTCGTGCGCCGCGCTTAATCTCAGCGCATCCGAGGCTGGTTTGAACGTCCGGATTCGCTTTCCGGTATCGACATCGGTGCAATACACGTTGCCATGGCGTCCGATCGGCATGGCGCGGATCGGGTGGGGCGGGCCGGGCTTACGCCGGCGCGCGAAAACTCTTCAGGCTGCGCGTTTTGTAGTCGTAGAGTTTGCCGGTCTCGGTCCAATCAGGCGCGCACATCGGCAGGATCAATTCGGCGACCTGGTCCGGCGTCTGCAGCGTCAACGGGTCTTCGCCGGGAAACACGATCGCGCGCAGGCGGGTCCGGGTCGGGCCGGGATCGAACAGGTTGACGCGCAGCTTCGTGCTGGCGGTTTCGTGCGCCCAGGCCCGCGCCAGCGTCTCCAGCGCCGCCTTCGAGGCGGCATAGGGGCCGAGATAGGCATTGGCCTGGCTCGCCGCGGCCGAGGTGATGAACACCGCGCGCCCGGCGTCGGATTGCCGGAGCAGCGGCTCCATGAAGCGGATCAGCTGGAAGTTGGCCGACAGGTTGATCGCCATCACGTCGTTCCACGACTTCAGCTCGACATGACCGAGCGGCGAGGAGGGACCGGGGACGCCGGCATTGCCGACGAGAATGTCGAGCCTGCCGTGGCGTTCATGCAGCGCCGCGGCGAGCCGGGCGATGCCGTCGGTGTCGGTGAGATTGAGCGGCACCAGCGTCGCGGCGCCGCCATCCTTGCGGATTTCGTCGTCGAGTTCTTCAAGGCCGCCCTGGGTTCGCGCCAGCGCGATCACATGGGCGCCGGCTTTCGCCAGCGCACGCGCAGTGAAATAGCCGATGCCGCGCGAGGCGCCGGTGACGAGAGCGATACGGGTGGCGAGGGGTTTTGTCATCGAAGGGACTCTATCAACTCGTCGTCCCTGCGAACGCAGGGACCCATACGCCGTGACGCGTGTGGTTGGGGAAGACGTCCGCGTCCAGCAGTGTTCGCAACGCAAAGGCCGGTGGCTATGGGTCCCTGCTTTCGCAGGGACGACACCGTTTGTGCTGCTGCTGTCAGCTCGCCTCCGCCAGCAGCGACAATTGCCGCGGCTGCGGTTCCACCTCGCTGTGGTCGGTGAGGTGGGTGGGGTAGACGCCGGTAAAGCAGTGGTCCGCGAATTTCGGATTGGCGGGATCGCGGCCGGGCTCGCCCATGGCGCGGTACATGCCGTCGATCGACAGGAACGCCAGCGAATCCGCGCCGATGGCCTCGCGCATCTCTTCCAGCGAATGGGTCGCCGCCAGCAGGCCGCCGCGGTCGGGCAGGTCGATGCCGTAATAGTCGGGGTACAGGATCGGCGGCGAGGCGAGGCGGAAGTGGACCTCGCGGGCGCCGGCGTCGCGCATCATGCGCACGATCTTCTTCGAGGTGGTGCCGCGCACCAGCGAATCGTCGATCAGGATGATGCGCTTGCCCTCGATCGCGGCGCGGTTGGCGGAATGCTTCATGCGGACGCCGAGTTCGCGCACGCTCTGGGTCGGCTGGATGAAGGTGCGGCCGACATAATGGTTGCGGATGATGCCGAGTTCGAACGGCACCCCGGAATGCTGGCTGTAGCCGACCGCGGCGGGCACGCCGGAATCCGGCACCGGCACCACGACGTCGACTTCTACATGACTTTCTCTCGCCAGTTGCGCGCCAAAGGCCTTGCGGACGTCATAGACCGAGCGGCCGCCGACGATGGAATCCGGCCGCGAGAAGTAGATGTATTCGAAGATGCAGGGCCGCGGCGGTTTTGGCGGAAACGGCTTGTGGCTTTCCGTGCCCTGTTCGTCGAACACGATGATCTCGCCGGGCTCGATGTCGCGGACGTATTTGGCGCCGATCATGTCCAGCGCGCAGGTCTCCGACGCCAGGATCGGGCAGCCGTCGAGTTCGCCCAGCACCAGCGGGCGAATGCCGAGCGGATCGCGAGCGCCGACCAGCTTCTTGTTGGTCATCGACACCAGCGAATAGGCGCCCTCGATGGCGCGCAGCGACTCGATGAAGCGGTCGATGAAACGGCCGCGCTTCGACTGCGCCACCAGGTGCAGGATCACTTCGGTGTCGGTGGTGGATTGCATCATGGCGCCGTTGCGCACCAGTTCGCGGCGCAGGGTCAGGCCGTTGGTGAGGTTGCCGTTGTGGCCGACCGCGAAACCGCCGGCATTGAGTTCGGCGAACAGCGGCTGCACGTTGCGCAGGATGGTGGCGCCGGTGGTGGAATAGCGCACATGGCCGACGGCGAGGCTGCCGGGCAGGCGATCGATCACCTCGCGGCGGGAAAAGGTGTCGCCGACCAGGCCGAGCCGGCGCTCCGAGTGAAAGCGGGAGCCATCGAAGGAGACGATGCCGGCGGCTTCCTGGCCGCGATGCTGCAGGGCGTGCAGCCCGAGCGCGGTGATGGCGGCGGCTTCCGGATGACCGAAGATGCCGAACACACCGCATTCCTCGCGCAGCGTGTCGCCTTCCAGGTCGTCCTGCAGCTCGATCGCGGCAGCGTCGAGTTTCTCGATCGCGGTGGGGTTCGGGTCAAGGTGGTCGGCGGGATCGGAAGGGTTTTTCATCTCGTCCATCGCGCCTCTCTCTTGGCCAGGGATCAACGCCCGACCGCTTTATCGATCTGCTTCTTCATGTCGTCGCGAGCAGCCTTGCTATAGCCGTCGGCAGGGGCCGGCGTCACCGGCCCCGCATCAGTCTGCTCATCGTCTGGTTTATCTTTCTTGAATCTCTTCAAGATGGTGTTCTCGGGGTCATCCGGCAAGAGCGACATCAGCCAATCCCCGGTTCCCTGCAGCACCACCTTGGACTTCGCCCCGGTGACCCAATCCGGCCGCTGCTTGTCCGGAACCAGCCAGGAGAAGAACAGGAAGGCCACGACCACGATCAAAAGGCCGCGCGCCAGCCCGAACAGGAAGCCGAGCGTGCGGTCCAGTGCGCCGATCCTGGAATCCAGGATCATGTCCGAAATCCGCACCGTGACGATGGAGACCACGATCAGGGTGCCGACGAACACGCCGGCGACCACGACGACGGCGGCGATGGTCTCGTTCTGGAAATAGGTTTTGGCGGTCGGCAGCAGCTTGCCGTACGCATAGAGCGTGACCAGCGCTGCGGCGCCCCATGCCGCGATCGAGAGAATCTCCCGCATGAAGCCGCGCACCATCGCGAGCAGGCCGGAGATCAGCATCACCGCGAGCAGGACGAGATCGAGTATCGTTATCGGCATCGGCTGGTCAGGTCCGCTCGTATGTCAAAACTGCGAATCGGCAACGTCGGTGCCACCCCAAGTGACGGTCATACCGGGCGTCCCGCAAGGCCGGAATCGCGCAATTCCCACCCGTGCGCGGGTTGTATAGCGGCGAGGGCAGGTGACGTCACGCCCGACTAGCCTTCCTGACGCCGGAATCTCGCCGGTGTGGCATTTTTCTCCGCTGTCGCGTTGTTTTGGCCCTCCCGGCCCTCGCGATTTCGTTCCTGATTGGCTCTGGGCGTGCCGCGGGCCGCGATATCCGCCACCAGGCTGGTCAGGCCGCCGACGGTATTGAGCACCAGCCCGGCATCGCCGCCGACCTCGCCGCGCGCCGATTCGGGCAGCACGGCGCGGCCGAAGCCGAGTTTGGCCGCCTCCTTGAGCCGGGCCGACGTCTGCGCCACCGGCCGGACCGCGCCGGACAGCGATATCTCGCCGAAATAGACCGCGTCGGTCGGCAGCGGCGCATTGACCAGCGACGACACCAAGGCGGCTGCGGCGGCGAGGTCCGCCGCCGGCTCCTGGATCCGCAATCCGCCCGCCACGTTAAGATAGACGTCGTAGCCGGACAGCTTGACGCCGCAATGGGCCTCCAGCACCGCCAGCACCATCGACAGCCGGCTCGGATCCCAGCCCACCACCGCGCGGCGCGGCGTGCCGAGCGTGGTAGGCGCCACCAGCGCCTGCAATTCCACCAGCACCGGACGGGTGCCCTCGATGCCCGCGAACACCGCCGTGCCCGGACTGCCGAGATCGCGCTCCGACAGGAACAGCTCGGACGGGTTGGAGACTTCGCGCAGGCCGAGGCCCGTCATCTCGAACACGCCGATCTCGTCGGTCGGCCCGAACCTGTTCTTCGCCGCGCGAAGGATCCGGAATTGCTGCGAGCCTTCGCCTTCGAACGACAGCACCGCATCGACCATATGCTCGACCACGCGGGGGCCGGCGATCTGGCCGTCTTTCGTCACGTGGCCGACCAGGATGATGGTGGCGCCGGATTTCTTGGCGAATCGAATGAGAGCCTGCGCCGAGGCGCGCACCTGCGTCACCGTGCCGGGCGCCGATTCCACCGTGTCGGTCCACATGGTCTGGATCGAATCGATCACGATCAGGCGCGGCACCGTGCCCTCGGACAGCGTGGAGACGATATCCTCGACCGAGGTTTCGGCGGCGAGCTGCACCGGCGCATCCGCCAGCCCGAGCCGCTCGGCCCGCAGCCGCACCTGCGCCACGGCTTCCTCGCCCGAAATATACACCACGCGGTGGCCGGCCCGCGCCATCAGGGAGGTGGCCTGCGTCAACAACGTCGACTTGCCGATGCCTGGATCGCCGCCGACCAGCAGCACCGAGCCGCGCACGAACCCGCCGCCGGTGACGCGGTCGAGCTCGGCCATCCCGGAGGACAGGCGAGGGGCCTCCTGGCTCTTGCCGGTGAGGGTTTCCAGCTGGAACAGCCGACCCCGGCGCTTGCTCCGGATCGAGACCGGCATCGAGGTGGCGCCTGTCGTATCCTCCTCCGCCAGCGTGTTCCACTCGCCGCAGGACTCGCACTTGCCCTGCCAGCGGTTGAACGCCGCCCCGCAGTTCTGGCAGACGAAGGAGAGGGTGGATTTGGCCATGGGGGTGAGATGCGCCGGATTCGATTGTTCTTAGTTTGTTCTATAACGTATTAATATTCGGTTCGCGACAGAAAACTCCATTTCCGCCCTCAGAAATGTTCCGCCGTACTCGCTCCCGATGCTGAATCTGTTCCGTACCGTGGCTTGCGCGGGATTCTCAAACTCTGCGACCCGGAGAGCCACACGCATATAGAGCCGAAGGAATCGAGAGTTCTGTTTAACGCCCCTGCTCGGCGCTTGGTGATGTTTGGGCGAAGTTGCTGGTCGTGGCCTAAAGAGGAGCGCTGGAGAGTCTTGGCGGTTCACCAGCTTTAAGATCGTTGACTCCAGACTTCTTCATTTGGGATTGGCCTGACTAACTTCGATCAAGTCACAAGGTCAGAAAACCGCAAACACTATGCCTGCTCTTTGAATTGCGGACCAAGCTTACCCATCCACGCGTCACCATTCTCACGTCCTGTCGTGTTCATTTGCAGAACACCTCCCATCGGCCGTGCGTAAACGTTCGGTATTGCCTACTGCATGGTATGCATTGCCCATTTTCGCGACTGAAAGTCATCCCCACCGGACAAGTTGGAGCGAGCCCGCCATCGCCAATTGTTCTGCTAGGGCCACCGACGCGGCTGGGAGGCGTGGGGCGATGTGCCGACCCTTCGTCCCTTGGACTGTCTCGGCAAATGACAGTGACATTTCCTTGCGTCACAATGTTTGGGCTGCAAGTTCCTCTTGACCCTTGGTGCGTCTCCACTTGCCCAAGTGCGCCTCCCGTCCACAAGCCGGACATGCCGCCTGCAACAAATATCCAAGTCAAAGCCGTCACTACGGTGCGCATTGAGTTATTCTACTGTTCCGTTTTCGCTATTTGCTCCGAACGTCGACATTGCCGTTGGTCACAATATTGGGGCTGCTGCTTCCAGAGGATTGCTGCTGTATCCTCGCAGGTTTATCGCAGGCCTGCTTGATGGCTGCCTCCACCATCCGGGTCCTGCAATCCCTAACATTCACCAGTTCGGGACCGAGCTGCTCACGCAGAACGTTTTCATATACGGAGAATTGAGTTTCGCCTTTCAACTCACCACCTGCGGAGCCGAGCAGGCTTCGAAGCAACCCCTTTGCCTCGGCATTTAGCTCACCCGAGCCCGTTACGAGCCGAGAAGATCCTCTATTTGATATCTCACCACAAACTCTGCCCGCAAAAATCTCAGCGTCGTCTAGGCAACTGGCAATCGCATCGGGTGAAACAAGTAGGGAGGCAAATAGAACCAATACGTTCACTTTCACGGTGGTCTCTCCAACTTCAACAACAAATCCTATCCGTGACGAGTACGGTCTGCAATACGCTCCTTTAGGGTGTAACCCGCAGTCGTTAGCGAAGCGTCATGCGCCAACTTCTGTCTCCACGGCGGCCGCGTTACGGTTGCTCTAACCCGATTGCAGTCGACTTTGTGAGGTCTATCATGGGCCCGTAGGGTCAAAGGCCCGATAAAAACCTAGCCTTCGAAAAACCCCACCGCGATCCGCTCCACCTCCGCCCATGACCGGGCCAGATGCACCGCCCCCGCATCCCGCAGCTTCACATCGTGACCGTCGCGGATGTGGCTCGCCGCGCAGAGGCCGACGGCCGTCATTCCCGCCGCGACCGCGGCCTTGATGCCGCCGGTGCTGTCTTCGATCACAAGGCATCGATCCGGGCTGACGCCGAGCCTGGCGGCGGCGAACAGGAAGATGTCGGGATGTGGTTTTCCGCGCGCGACCATGTCGGCGCTGAAGACATGCTCGCCGAATTGCGCTTCCATGCCCAATACCGACAGGCAGAGCTGCAGGCGATCGATCGAGCTGGAGGAAGCGATGGCGCGGGGGATGTGGGCAAAGCGCTTGATGAACGCGGCGGCGCCGCTGACTTCCTTCAGGTCGGTGCGGAAGCGGTCCAGCGTCGCGCGCTTGAGGTCGTCGGAAAAATTGGATGGCAGCGGCGCGCCGATCGCCGCTTCGATCTCGGCCATCGCGTCGTCCCACCGTCGGCCGGCATAGCGGTCGAGCGACTGGTCGAGCGTGGTGGCGTGGCCGAGGGCGGTGACGATTTCCGCCAGCACGGTATTGGCGATCGCTTCGCTGTCGGCGATGACGCCGTCGAAGTCGAAGATCAGCGCGCCCATTTTTCAATCCCCGGGGATCAAGAAGCCCGCACGCTTCCTATGCGATCCGCCATCGAAATGGACTCGCGCAGCATCGAACAGGCGAACAATTTCTGTTGCGGTGTGTGTCAATCCGAAAAGAAGGCCGCCGGCCGCCTATACCCGATCGACCCGGGTCGCCAGCACCTTGTCGATGCGCCTGCCGTCGAGATCGACGATCTCGAAGCGCCAGCCGCCGGCCACGATCCTGTCGCCGACGACCGGAATGGCGCCGAATTCCTGCAGCAGGAAGCCGGCGAAGGTCTGATAGGGTTTTGAATGCGGCAGGATGATGCCGAGCAATTCGGCGAATGCGACGGCCGGCATCCAGCCCGATATCAGATAGGAGCCATCGTCGCGCTTGACGTAGGGAAGCTCGGCGGGGCCTTCTTCGGTGTGGAACGAGCCGACGATCGCTTCCAGAATGTCAGCGCGAGTCACGAGGCCCTGGAAGGTCCCGTACTCGTCATGGATGAGGCCCATATGCACCGGCGAGTCGCGCAGGATCGCGATGACATCCCGCGCATCCACGGTCTCCGGGATGATCGGCGCCTGACGGATCAGTTGCCTGACATCGGGCGTCTTTCCCGACAGGCATGCGTCGAGCATATCCTTGGCGTTGACGATGCCGAGGACGTGGTCGCGGTCGCCGTCGAATACCGGGAAGTGGGAATGATTGCTGGCGGCGATCGTCGCCGCCACCTCCGCCACGGGATCGCCGACGTCGATCATGCTCGCTTCGTGCCGAGGCGTCATCACGGCGCCGACCGGAAGGTCGCCCAGCCGCATCACGCCGGCGATCATCTCCTTTTCGCCCGGCTCCAGCACGCCGGCATTCTCGGCTTCGACGACCAGGGTGCGGATTTCCTCCTCGCTGACCTTTTCTTCCGCTTGGCCCCGCTGGCCGAGCAGCCACAGCAGCGCCTTGCCGGAGCGATCCAGCAACCAGACCAGCGGCAGCGAGACCGTGGCCAGCAGCGTCATCGCCGGCGCCACCTTGACGGCGATCGCCTCGGGATCGCGCAGCGCGATCTGTTTCGGCACCAGTTCGCCGACGATCAGCGACATGTAGGTGATGCCGGCGACGACGACGCCGACGCCGATGGTGTCCGCGAGACCTTGCGTCACCCCGATTTCCGTCAGCCATGCGGTGAGACGCAGGCCAAGGGTCGCGCCGGAGAAGGCGCCCGACAGCACGCCGATCAGCGTAATGCCGATCTGCACGGTGGAGAGAAACTTGCCGGGATCGGAGGCCAGTTCGAGCGCCCGGCGCGAACCGGTGACGCCCTTCGCAACCAGCGCCGCCAGCCGGGCCGGCCGCGCGGAAACGATGGCCAGCTCCGACATCGCGAGCAGGCCATTGACGACGATCAGGACCGTGACGATCCCGAGTTCCAGATAGAGCACGATTCAGCCTTGTTGATCGGGATCGTGGATCTGTCCCGACGATCCTTCCCGTCATCAGCCGGGTATTCGGGAATATAGGGATTGTCGGCCGACAAGCCAGCATGCCACGCTGTCGCATCCGCCGTTCAGCGCCGCAATTTCGCCGTCAAGACGACAATGCCGCGTTGTTGGCGCGCGTCCAGATCGCGACGGGTTGTTCGATGCCGCGGACTGCGCAGGCCGGCTTTTCGACCAGGTGCATGAAGTCGGTGTTCTCGCATTTGCCCTCCGCGCGCGCCTGCTGCACCAGATCGTGGCTGGCCACCATCGCGCAGCCGAATTCGCGGGTCAGCGATTCCAGCCGGCTGGCTGCGTTCACGGTGGTGCCGATCACGGCGAATTCGAGCCGGTTCAATCCGATGTCGCCCAGCACGACCGGGCCGTAGTGCAGTCCGAGGCTGAGCTGGATCGGCGGCTCGCCGCGATGTTGTCGCTCGAGGTTCAATTCGTCCATCGAGCCGATCATGGCCTGCGCGCAACGCAACGCATTACCGGCATCGCAATCGCCGGTGAAGGGGGTGCCGAACGTCGCCATCAGTCCGTCGCCGAGATATTTGTCCAGCGTTCCCTGATGCCGAAAGACCTCGCGTTCCATCCGCTCGTGGAAGCGCCGCAGCGTACCGATCACCTCGGTCGGGCTGCGGCCGTCGGAATAGGCGGTAAAGCCGACGATATCGGCGAACAGCACCGCGACATCCTGGGTTCGAACCTGCTTCAGCGGATCGTCGTTTTTCGACAGCTCCGCGACGACGTTGGGCGAGAAGTAGCGCGCCAGATTGGTGCGTTCGCGCTCGATCCCGGCATGGCTGATCAAGAGTGCATTGGAACGGCGCGCCGCCAGCGCCAGGATCATGGCGACGATCATGAAGACGATGATTTCCTGAAACCGTCCGCCGACACCGATCGCGGCGGGATCGATGATCTCGAACAGCCTGATGTCGGCACCTGTCGCCGCGCGCACGCGTTCGGACAGCGCGGCGTGGGTTTCGGGCAGCAGGTAGACCCAGGCGACAGCGATCGCCCACAGCCCTGACGTCCAGGCGCCCATCGCCACCACGGTGCGCCACGAATAGGCCAGCGTCGCGGTGGCCAGAAAGATAAAGAAATAGATGAAGGTGTCGAACCGGAACTGCATCGCGAGCGGCCAGTTCACGGTGCTCCAGGGATTGGGCACGACGCTGAGGAAGGTCAGCAGCGCCAGATCGCAGAACATCAGAAACAGCTCCGGCCGGGACCGGCCGGTGTTCTTGCCGACCTTGAGCTGGGCCCAGCCGATCGCGGCAAACAGACCAAGCGACGCGACGTAATAGAGGACATCCCACGTCGGATTGATGATCGGCAGGGTGACGGCGGTCACCGCCAGCGCCACCCAGCGGGCGCGGACGGCCAGCAGCAGGCCCTCGCGTTTGCTGTCGGCAAGGGCGGCCTCGGCGAATTTCAGGGTCGCCTGCCGGGCCTCGGTTCGCGCAACCGGCCCGCCGCGGGAATCGGGAATGTCGCTTGTATCCGCCAATACACTCAAGGCATTCGCTCCTGCTTTCGCACCGGGATCAGGCGCCAGCGTACGCGTTGAACAGCATCGCGGCCCCGGCCGCCAGCATGATCCCGTCCATCACAAGCCTGAACACATCCGGCTCGAGCCGCAATACAAAACGCCTGGCGATGAAGGCGCCCGCCATCAGCGACGAACCGGCGATCAGGCCCTGCAGCGCGACATCGCCGGTCAGCGCGCCGAACTGCCGGAAGGTCAGGGACTTGCTGACATACAATCCGAGCGAACTCGCGGCTTCGGTGGCGAGAAACGCGCCTTTCGTCAGCCCATAAAACAGGAACAGCGGCACGCTGAGCGGTCCCGTCGATACCACGATGCCGGTGATGTAGCCGATCACGACGCCGCCGATGGCGAGATGCCAGAGCGACGCTTTGAGCTGGTAGCGGGCGAGCCAGTGCCGCACCGGCACCATCGCGATCAGGAACAGCCCGATCGAAATATCCACCGCGTGCGGCGGCAGCACCAGCAATGTGCGGGCGCCCAGCGCCGCCGCCGGAATGCCGGTGACGGAATAGGCGGCGCAGGCGCGCCAGTCGACCTCGCGCCACCAGGCCAGGATGCGGGAGAAGTTGGCCATCACGGCGGCGACCGCCATGATCGGCACCGCCTGCTGCGGCCCGTATTGATAGACCAGCACCGGCATCAGCATGATCGACGACCCCGTGCCGACGATGCCGGAGATGGTGCCGGCGGCGAGTCCGACCACGAGGACGAAGAACAGGTTCAAGGGAGGTGTCTCCCGCGGAAGCGTCGTAGCCGGACAAGCGCAAGCGTCAGGCCTGTCTGGGGCTTTTCGCGACCGGACCACAAAATATCGAAAACAACCCCATGTACAGTAGCCGATGGCTGCCAGCACGGTACTGCCGCATCCTGCGCAACCATTTGACACGTATGGCAAATCAGCCATCGCGCCTCGCGATCCCGGATTGCGCTAACGGCCGCGCATTCGCGCGACCGTTGGCTCCATCCGGACTACGGACCTACGGATGCGGTCCCCACGGTGCCGCGAGCATGAGCTTTACTTCCTGCGTCATCACCAGCGGTCGAAATTTGCCGGCGAAATTCATGAAGTCGGCATTGGCGAACAGCGATTGCCAGAATTTGCGGCGATCGGCGTCGTCCTCGAATTTCCAAAGATGGATGACCTGGTTGATGGTGCCGACGTCGCTTTGAAAGTAGCCGATCAGCTTCCTGTCGAACTCGCCCTTCTGCATCGCGGGGAATCCGAGCTCCTGGTACAGCTTCACGGCTTCCGCCATCTTGCCGACGTAGAGCGTGTAGGTGCGCAGCTCATAGAGCGCCATGGCCTTTTTCCTTTCTTGTGAAAATTAGTTGGCGGATCGTCATCATGCGTGCGCCACCGAGGCTCCAGTAGAGCGGAAAAGGCTCTGTGTGACCATCACCCTCTCCATCAGCCGGTCCGACGGCGAGGACGAAGAGGAGGTCACGGGTCTCCCCAAGGCGCGCATGTCTTACTGCCATCAATTGGATCACGCTGCACACAATACGCACACGCGTAGCGACTTTAGATATGTAAAACTGTCTTTAGCTCGGATAGCTGACGGAGGCGATGATGGCGATCGATTTCACGCTGACATCGTATCAACGACGTCTGCAGCGCATCGCGCGCGAGTTTGCCAACGAAATCCTGGCACCCCTGGTGCGGTCGGCGGACGAGGATCCCGACCCGCAACGCGCCTTCCAAGCGGTCCGCGGCGCCTATGTCGAGAGCTACAAGCTCGGCTTCGCAACCGGCTTCATCCCCAAGAAATACGGCGGCGGCGGGATTTCCAACCTCGATTTGCAGATCGTGGTCGAGGAGCTGTGCGCTGTCGATCCCGGCTTCGCCACCATCCTGCTCGTCAATGGCCTCGCCCTCATGCCGCTGGTCTGGTTCGGCTCCGAACGGCAGAAGCAGAAATGGCTGGTGCCCGCGACCAGCGATCCGCGCGGCGAGTACCTGGCAGGCTGGACCGTGAGCGAACCGGCTGGAAGCCCCGGAGGTACCGCCAATTTCGACGGTCCGGCCAGCTTTCCCGCCGGTATCGGTGTCACCGCGGTTCATGACCGAAAAAACGGCGAATACATTCTCAATGGACAGAAATTCTGGCCGGTCAATGCCGGCGGATGGGACCTGCAGGGCGCGGACGTCAATGTCTGCGTCGTTCGCACCGATCCGCAGGCCGCGGGATCGCGCGGCCTCAGCGCCATCGTGGTCCCGCGTGGCACCGCAGGCATCTCCTATGGGCCGCCTATCGCCAAGCTCGGTCACCGCATTTGCCAGAACAATTCCGTGGTGTTTGCGGATTGCCGCGTTCCCGAGGAAAACGCGTTCGCGGTCGGCGACGGCGATCTCGTCGTCAACAAGGCTTTCACCTGGTCGGGACCGGTCGCCGCGATCGCGTCCGTGGGGGTGACCCGCTCGGCCTATGAATACGCGCTGGCATGGGCGAAGAAATATACCGGCGGCGGCGACAGGCCGATCATCCACCATCAGGTGGTCGCCTATACGCTGGCGGAAGTCGCCATGAAGGTCGAAGCCGGGCGCGCGTTCGCCTGGAAGGCCGCCCACTACCATGACCTGCACAATGCGGATGGCCATGCGATCGGCCCGATGGCAAAGGTGTTTTGCAGCGAGATGCTGTTCGCCGCCGTGTTCCAGGCCATGAAGGTGGTCGGCGTCAACGCGCTGGACAGGGCCCATCCGCTCGAGCGCTATCTCAGGGAGGCCGCGGTATTCCCGCTCTACGATGCCGGCAATATCGGCATGCAGATGCGAAAGATCTGCGCGGTCATGGCCGAGCCGGGCTTCGATCCGCGGGCAATGGCCGGCTCGCTGGCGACGCCGTTCGCAAAGCAGGCCCCTCCGCCGGAAATTCAGGCCGTCGGCAGAAACCTGAAGCGGCAGGCCTGACCGCCGCGCTGCATGCATTCCTGGTGTTCGATCGGCGCACCCATCAGGCCGGAGAGAAATCCGAGGTCGAACTGACAGACCTCGATGTAATCCTTCGATAGATCGTGGAAAACGCAATTCTTGCACTCGATCCGCGGCAGCTTCTCGCCCTTGCCGGGGGCTGTCACGCGGGCGGCGAAGCCGGTCTCGTTCATGATCTTGACGATTTCGACCACACGCTCGACCCGTGTCTTGCCGACCAGCCGCGGGATCGCGGTCGCCGACATGTCGACCCCGAGTTCGAACATGTAGGCGCCGAACTTCGAGGCGCCGATCTTCTTGCGAAGGCTCTCGAACATGACGCGCGAGAACCACGAATAGCGTTTCGGGAACAGGTCGATGCCGCTTTCGGTGAGGGTATAGAGAAAGCGCGGCCGGCCGCCGCTCTTTGAAGAGGTGTGCTGCACGTATCCCGACCTTTCGAGACCCGACAAATGCTGCTTCACCGCGCTGCGCGTGATGTCGATCTCTCCCGCCAGTTCGTCGACCGTCAATCCGGCCTTTGATTCCAGAAGTTTCGAGAGCAGCTTTTGCTGGGAGTCGCCGACGATCACGTGAAGCCTCCGCGGGGATGCCGTCAGATGTATCCGAAGCGGGCGCAGCAGTGCTGCGCCAATTTCAGCCACATCCTGCCTAAAGCTCCGACAGATTGCACGGGCTAAGCGCAGTTCAAAGTCTTTAAACAGGTAAAACTGCCTAAAGTATTTTCTTGTCGTTTCGGCCAACGCGCGGATGATGGGGCCGTTGAAGCAGGCCGGCCGGCATTCTCGCTCCCAACGATCCGTAACGAGCAATCAATGGAGAATTCGAATGGCGATCGATTTCACGATGTCCGCGGAGCAGCGGAAAATTCAGAAGATGGCGCGGGATTTTTCGGAAGGGATCCTGGCCCCGGTGATACCGGCAGCCGACAAGGAGCCGGATCCGATGCTGGCCTACCAGAAGACCCAGGGCGCCTATATCGAGGCCTATAAAGCCGGTATTGCGATGGCGATGCTGCCGAAGGCATATGGCGGCGGCGGTCTTTCGTGCCTCGATTTCGTCATCGCGGCGGAAGAGATCTGCGCGGTTGATCCCGGTTTCGCCTGCACGGTGCTGTGTAACGGCCTCGGCCTGATGCCCGTATCCTGGTACGGCAGCGAGGAACAGAAGAAGCGGTTCATCGGCGCGGCGACGTCCGACCCCACCGGCACCTATCTCAGCGCCTGGACTGCGGGCGAGCCGCCCGGCGGCACCGGCGGCACCGCGAACTTCGACAGCCCGCTGCCGAAGGCCGGCATCGGCATGACTGCCGTTCGCGAGGGCGATTATTTCGTGCTCAACGGCAAGAAGAAGTGGTCATCCTCGGCGGGCTGGGACGGCCTCGGCACCAATACTCAATGCGCCATCATTCGCACCGACACCACGGTCGGAGGCACCGAGGGACTGTCGGCCATCATCATCGAGCGCGGCACGCCCGGCATCACCTGGACTTTCCTGGACAAGGAAGGTCATCGCACCACCTCGAACGCCTTCATCGTGTTCAAGGATGCCAAGGTGCCGGTCGACAACCTGCTGCCCGGCGCCAAAGGCAACGGCGACTTCGTGATCAACCGAAATTTCGCCTGGTCCGGTCCGGTTGCGGCCATCGCCGCGGTCGGCGTGGCGCGAGCCGCCTACGAGGATGCGCTCAAATTCCTCAAGACCAACACCGCGGGATCGCTGACCCCGATCATCCGCTTCCAGAACGCCGGCTACATCATGGGCGACGTGGCGGCGAAGATCGAATCCGCCCGCTATTTCTCCTGGCGCGCGGCGGATTACCTCGACAAGCACGATCAGCACGCCGAACTGATCGGCGCGATGTGCAAGATCAACGTAACCGAAGCCATGGTCGACTGCGTCTACAAGTGCATGCAGGTGGTGGGCGTCAACAGCCTCAGCGCGGAATTCAAGTTCGGTAAATATCTGCGCGAGGCGTCGGTTCTGCCGATCTATGACGGTGGCAATATGGGTATGCAACGCCGCCGCGTGCACGGCATCATCGCGGAGGAAAGCTTCAATCCCCGTGCGATCATGGACGACGATTTCGTCAAGTTCGAGAAGTCGATGGAGGCGATCGGCACCGTCGCCGACCCGCTGCCGAAATCGCGCGGGATCATGCAGGCGGCGGAATGAGGTTTTGGAGGGCCGGCCGCAATGGCCGGTCCCCTTTTTTCGACGACAGGCGCTCGGCTCGCCGCCGAGCGCGGTTTATCGGGCAATCATCGCCAATGCCGCTGGGCCGGCCTCACCATCCGATCGCCTTCGGCAGCCATGTTGCAATGCCGGGGAAGGAAAATATCAGGACCAGCGCCAGAATCTGCATCCCGACAAAGGGGATGATGCCGCGGTAGATATCGCCGGTGGATATTTCGGGCGGTGCCACGCCGCGGAGAAAGAACAGCGACCAGCCGAACGGCGGCGTCAGAAACGAGGTTTGCAGATTGACGCAGATCAGCGTGGCCAGCCACACCAGATCGACGTTGGCCTCGATGAAGATCGGCAGGAACAGCGGCACGGCGATGTAGGAAATCTCGATCCACTCGATGAAAAATCCAAGCACGAAGATCAGCAGCATCAGGAACCAGATGCTGGCATTGATGCCGCCCGGCAGCAGTTTGAAGGCATCCTGAACCAGCGCTTCGCCCTGCAGGCCGCGGAACGCCAGCGAGAAAGCCTGCGCGCAGATCAGGATGAACAGCACCATGGCGGAAATCCGCGTGGTCGCCTGGCAGGTCTCGCGCAATACCTGGACGGTGAGCCGGCGTCCGATCGCCGCCACCGCGATCGAGCCGAGCGCGCCCATGGCTGCGGCTTCGGACGGCGCCGCAATGCCGGCGACGATCGAGCCGAGCACCGCAATCACCAGCCCGATCGGCGGCGCCACCACGCGGATGATCTTGCCGGCCAGTTGCGCCGTGCTGACGGCCGCGCGTTCCTCCTGCGGCACCGCGGGCACCAGATGCGGCCGCCAGATGCCGAGGCCGAGCAGGTACAGCACGTACATTGCCGATAGCATCAGTCCCGGCAGCATGGCCGCCGCAAACAGCGTGCCGACGGACTGGTTGGTGATATCGGCAAGCAGGATGAGAATCAGGCTCGGCGGGATGATTTGCCCGAGCGTTCCCGACGCGCAGATGACGCCGCAGGCGACCGCCGGATCGTAGCCGCGCCGCAGCATGCCGGGCAGGGTCAGCAGGCCGAGCGTCACCACCGTCGCGCCGACGATGCCGGTGGTGGCGCCCATCAGGACGCCGACCATGATGATTCCAATGCCGAGGCCGCCGCGCAGTCGGCCGGCGGCAAGTCCGACCACGTCCATCAAATCCTCGGCGAGCCTGGATTTTTCCAGCATCACGCCCATGAACACGAACAGCGGTATCGCCAGCAAAGTGGAATTCGTCACCACGCCGAAGATGCGATGCGGCAGCAGGTTGAACAGCGGCAAACCGAAGCCGAGAACGCCGAATACGACGCCGGTGGTTGCCAGCGTCAGGCCGACCGGAATGCCGAGCAGCAGCAGGACGAAGAACGCCACCAGCATCAGGGTGGCGATGATCTCGAGGCTCATCGGGCGGCCCCGAGCGCGATGCTCGACCGGATGGCCTGTGACAGCGCCTGCAGGAACAGCAGGGCGAAGCCGAGCGGAACGATCGCCTTCATCAGATAGAGGGCGCCGATACCGCCGGGATTGGACGAGCCTTCGCCGATCGACCAGGACTGCGCGACGAAGCCGATCGACAGCCACATCACGAACAGCGAAAACAACATCGCCAGCACGGCCGAGATGATGTCGACGAGATGCTTGTTGCGATTGGAGAACTGCGCGAACAGCACGTCGACCCGGACATGTTCGCCGTGCCGGAGCGCATAGGACATGCCGATCAAAGTGAGCGGCACCAGCAGATGCCACTCGAGTTCCTGAGCCCAAATCTCACCGATCGAGAAACCGTAGCGCAGGAACACGTTGGTGCCCATCACCACGGCGGCCCCGAGCGCAAGCCAGGAAACGCCGCGGCCGGTCCAATCGACGAGCCGGTCGATGCCGCCGGAAATTCTTGCCGCCAGCACTCCGTTCAGATCCCGAGGATCGTGTCGTAATAGGGCTTTTCGCTGTACTTCGCCCACTGCTTGTAGGTGGCCAGGTAGGCCATGTAGGAGTCGTGGACCTTCTTCGTCATCGGATCCTTCGCGACCGCTTCGTCCAGGATCCTGGTGTTGGCCGCGCGCAGGGCCTCGATCACGGAATCAGGCAACGGCTGCGCCTTGACGCCATGGTTCTTGATGAGATCGTCCATGGCTTCGGCGTTGACCTTTTGCAGCCAGGCTTCGCCGCGCGTGTTGCAGGCCATGCAGGCGTTCTCGACGATGGCCTGGAGGTCGGGCGGCAGCTTCGCCCAGGCGGCCTTGTTGATGACGAGTTCGCTGGTGGTCGCCATCTCGTGCCAGCCGGTGGTGTAGTAATATTTGGCGACCTTGTGCAGGCCGAGCTGCCGGTCGAGATAGGGGCCAACGAACTCGGCGGCATCGATCACGCCGCGTTCGAGCGAGGGGAAGATGTCGCCGGGGGCCAGCAGCATGGCGTTGACGCCGAGCTCCTTGTAGACGCGCCCGGCGAGACCCGGGATGCGCATCTTCAGGCCCTTGAGGTCTTCCGGTTTCTCGATCGGTTTGCGAAACCATCCGGTCATCTGCACGCCGGTATTGCCGCATGCGAACGGCACCAGGTTGAACTTGTCGTAGACCTCGCGCCACAGTTCGATTCCGCCGCCGTCGTACAGCCAGCCGTTGAAGCCGACATAGTTGAGGCCGAACGGAACGGCGGTGAAGTACTGGGCGGCGAAGCTCTTGCCGGTCCAGAAATAGGAGTTGGCGTAGTTCATTTCGACGGTGCCCGACGAACAGGCGTCGAAACCGGCGTTGGCCGGAATCAGCTCGCCGGCGCCGTAAAACTGAATCTTGATGCGCCCGTTCGACATCTCCTCGATGCGCTTGGCGAGATCCTTGGCGCTGCCGGGGCCGGTCGAATAGAAGTAGGCGTTGGGTCCGTAGAAGCTGGTCATCCGCCAGTTGAATGTCTCGGCCGCCTTGGCGATGGCCGGCGCTGCAATGGTGCCGGCGGCCCCCGCCAAAGCCAGCTTGGTGAATTCTCGACGCCGCATGAATGCCTCCGTTCGGTCCCTGTCGGGAACCATGGAGCAAGCGCCGTGCCATGCCGCGTTATTTGTGTTTCTCCTGTGGCGACGCCGCTCTGCAATGCCGACCGCCCAATTTGTTGGCGGATGCCCAAATTTCGGTCAGCGATCCCCTGTGTTCATTCATCATTGGCGGACGACTTCGTAGTGTTGCTGCCTAACGCAGCACGATCCACGCCGGCGCGTGGTCGCTGGCGCCTTCCTCGCCGCGCAGCTTGCGGTCGACGCCGGCCTTGATCAATCGCGGCGCGACCGCAGGACTCAGCAGCAGGTGGTCGAGGCGCAAGCCCGCATCGCGCGGCCAGCGGTTGCGTTTGTAATCCCAGAACGTGAACATCGGTTTTTCCGGATGCAGCTCGCGGATCGAATCGCACCAGCCCTGCGCCGCCAACTGCCTAAACGCGGCGCGGCTCTTCGGCTGAATCAGCGCGTCCTTGTCCCAGGATCTGGTCGGATAGATATCGAGCGGCGTCGGCGCGACGTTGTAGTCGCCCGCCAGCACGGCCGGAATGTCCTGCTTGATGAATTTCGCGGCGTGCAGCCTGAGCCGCCTGAACCAGTCGAGTTTATAGTCGAATTTCGGCCCCGGCTGCGGATTGCCGTTCGGCAAATAGATGCTGGTGACGACGATGCCATTGATCGCGGCCTCGATGTAGCGCGCTTCGTGGTCGTCGCGATCGCCGGGCAGGGCGGTGCGGATCAGCACCGGCTCGGCCTTGCGCGCGAGGATGGCGACGCCGTTCCAGGTTTTCTGGCCGCGCCATACCGCGCCGTAGCCGGCCTTGCCGATGGCATCGACTGGAAAATCGGCGTCGGTGCACTTCAGTTCCTGCAATGCAACGGCGTCGGGTTTTGCCGCACGCAGCCAGCGCAGCAGGTTCGGCAGGCGGCGATTGATGTTGTTGATGTTGAAGGTGGCGACTTTCATCACCGACGGTTGTCAGGCCGGGCTCGCGGGAGCCGGCTCGGGCGCTGTGGCCGTTGGTTCCGCGGCGCCGCCCTTGTAGATCCGCGCATAGCGCGAGCCGAGGCTGGTCAGCACTTCGTAGCCGATGGTGCCGAAATGGTGCGCGAGCTCGTCGACGGTGATGCCTTCGCCGATCAGCGTCACCATGTGACCGCGTCGTACCGCGCTCTTGTCGAGATCGGTGACGTCGATGGCCATCAGGTCCATCGAGATGCGGCCCGCGACCGGGCAGCGCTTGCCGGCGACCATGACCTCGGCACCGCGGGTGCCGTCATTGCTGCTGCCGGCACGAAAATAGCCGTCGGCATAGCCGGCGGAAATGATGGCGAGCCGGGTCGGCCGCCGCGCGCTCCAGGTGCCGCCATAACCGACGCTGTCGCCCTTCTCGATATTGCGGATCTGCACGATACGGGCTTTGACCTCGACCACCGGCCGCATCGGATTGTCCGCCTCCGGCGTCGGATTGACGCCGTAAAGGGCGCAACCCGGCCGCACCAGGTCGAATTGGAACGGGGCACCGAGGAACAGCCCGGACGAATTCGCCAGCGACGCCGGCACGCCGGAGAACAGGCTGGCAATCTCGCGGAAGGTTGCGAGCTGCCGGGCGTTGAGCGGGTGATTGAGGGTCTCGGCGCAGGCGAGGTGGCTCATGACAAGGGTAATGCCGTGATCGCCGGCGTTGATGCGGGGAATGATGCCCTGCGCTTCCACGATGGTCAGGCCGAGCCGGTTCATGCCGGTATCAATGTGAATGGCGGCACCGCCGGTCCAGCCGCTGCGGCGACAAAACACATCCCATTCGGCGAGTTCGTTGAGATCGCCGATCACGGGCCTGGCGTCGATCCTGGCATAGGCTTCGCCGCTGTTCTGGAAGAAGCCGTCGAGCACATAGATTGCGGCGCTCGCCGGCACCGCCGCGCGGACCACGGCGGCTTCGTCGAGGGTTGCCACGAAAAACGTCTTGCAGCCGGCGCCGGCGAGCGCGCGCGCGACCTGTTCGGCGCCACAGCCATAGGCGTTGGCCTTGACCACGCCGGCGCATTCGGCCGGCACCGCCGACTTCTCGAGCTTGCGCCAGTTGGCGATGATGGCGTCGAGATCGATGGTGAGGATAGCGGTGGCGGTCGCCAGCGCGGCCGCCTGGTTCGCCTCAGCCGAGAGGATGGAGCCTGGCGGGGCCAGTTTCGGGTCGGTGACAATGTTCATGCCGCACTTTACGCGCGGGCCCGCCGCGGTTCAACCGGGCAGGCCGCCTCAGTATTGCGCCGCCGGCATGTGGCTTTCCTGCGCCAGATCGCTGAACCGGGTGAACTGGCCCTCGAACGCCAGTTCGACCGTGCCGGTGGGACCGTGGCGCTGCTTGCCGATGATGACTTCGGCCTTGCCGTGCACCAGCGACATGTCCAGCTGCCACTTCTCGTATTCCGGCGTGCCGACGCGCGGTTCCTTGTTGGCGAGGTAATATTCCTCGCGGTACACGAACATCACCACGTCGGCGTCCTGTTCGATCGATCCGGATTCACGCAAGTCAGACAGCTGCGGGCGCTTGTCGTCGCGGCTTTCGACCTGGCGCGACAGCTGCGACAGCGCGATCACCGGCACGTTCAGTTCCTTCGCCAGCGCCTTCAGGCTGGTGGTGATTTCCGTCACCTCCTGGACCCGGTTGTCGTTGCCGCGCTTGCCCGAGCCCTGCAACAGCTGGATGTAGTCGACCACGATCAGATCGAGGCCCTTCTGCCGCTTCAGCCTCCGGGCCCGCGCGGTAAGCTGCGAAATCGACAGGCCGCCGGTTTCGTCGACATAGAGCGGCAGCGACTGCAATTCGATCGAATAGTCGCGGATCTTCTCGAAGTCGGTCTCGGTAATGCCGCCGCGGCGGATCGAGCTGGAAGCGATGCTGGTCTGCTCGGCCAGAATACGGGTGGCGAGCTGTTCGGCCGACATTTCGCAGGAGAAGAAGCCGACGATGCCGCCGTTGACGGATTTCATGGTGCCGTCGGCCTGTACTTCGGCGCGGTGCGCCTTGGCGACATTGTAGGCGATGTTGGTGGCAAGCGCGGTCTTGCCCATGCCGGGACGGCCGGCGACGATGATCAAGTCGGACGGTTGCAGGCCGCCCATCTTGTTGTCGAGATCGCGCATGCCGGTGGCGACGCCCGATAATTTACCGTCGCGCTGAAACGCCTTGGCCGCCATGTCGACGGCGACGGTGAGGGCCTGCGAAAAACGCTGGAAGCCGCCATCGTAGCGGCCGGATTCGGCCAGTTCGTAGAGCCTGCGCTCGGCGTCCTCGATCTGCGCGCGCGGCGCAAAATCCACCGGCGCATCGTAGGCCACATTGACCATGTCCTCGCCGATCCGGATCAGGTCGCGGCGCAGCGCCAGTTCGTAGATCGTCCGCCCGTAATCCTGGGCGTTGATGATGGTGGTGGCTTCGGCGGCGAGGCGGGCGAGGTACTGGCCGACCGTCATGCCGCCGAGATCGGTCTCGGCGGGGACGAAGGTCTTCAGCGTGACGGGGGTGGCGACCTTGCCCATCCGGATCAGGCTGCCGGCGGTCTCATAGATGGTCTGATGGATCGGCTCGAGAAAGTGTTTCGGTTCCAGAAAGTCCGAAACCCGGTAGAACGCGTCATTGTTGACCAGGATCGCGCCCAGCAGGCTCTGTTCGGCCTCGATATTGTGCGGTGCGCTCCGATAGGCCGGAGTTCCCGGATCGGGCGCGAGCTTGAGGACGTTCGAATCAGTCAGGGCCATGGTCGAATTATGCTTTGGATTGGGTCGTTATTTGGATTCGGGGGCGGGGGGCGATAAAGCGCTCGCCGCGGCGAAAGCGAAAGCGAAACATCGCCGCTTATGCACCGATCATAAAAAGAGTGGATGAATCCCGATGGCGTCAAGCGCGATGCTTGACGGGGTTTGGTAAACCGGTCGCTCCGGTACGCCGCGTCCTGCAATTAAAGAATCCGGGAAAATCTTTCGCGCGGCCTGAACCTTACCTCCGTGCGGATGCACTCATCCAAGGACGGCAGATGTTTCGACCGCTACCCCGGCTGGTCAGATCAGCAGGAGATAGATCAGGGCGGCCAGGGCCGCGCCAATGCCGGTGGCGATCAGCGCGTAGTCGGTGCCGATGTCGGCCTGCGGATCGAACGATGATGGATGGGTTTTCTGGGCCATTTCGGACGTCTAGGACAGCCCGGCCCAACCGTATGTGAAGCAGATCACATTCGGTTAATTTTCTCTTCAGGCATTAGTCGCAAGGAACGGGTTCGCGGCGGCGGGATTGGTAACCCGGACGGATTAGGAATAGGCCATGGGCCAGCAGATTCAACGATGGCGAACGGCAGGCGGCGAGAAATTATGGCTGTCGATGCTCATCGACGCCATGGAACAAGTTTCCCGTTCGGAGCTGCGCAGCCAGCCCTGTGACCGGTCGGTGGCGGCCGCCGTGTTCGCACAGCTTTCGCGTCCGGCGGCTCCCTATGCCTACCAGGGACCCGGCTTCAGTCTCCGTCACTAGAATTTCGGCCACGGGAACTTCGACAGGACCCTGGATCGCAGCCGGTTATTCGCCTGCGATCTGCAGCCGGGGCGGCTGGCCTCGCTCCATGCCGCGAAGCCGGGCTTCTGCGTCGCCGATGTAATCCCGGGTCATCGGCACGACGCCCTGGCGCTTGGTGAGCTGGATCTGGAAGTTCATCATATTTTGTTTGCGGAACGACATTTCCGAGCACGCCAGGTAAAATTCCCACATCCGCGCAAAGCGCTCGTCGTAGAGCCGCACCGCTTCTTCCCGCCGTGCCAGAAACCGTTCGCGCCAGGCTTTCAGCGTTTCCGCGTAATGCAGTCGCAGGATTTCGATGTCGCATACCAGCAATCCTGCGCGCTCGATCGCGCGCGTCACTTCGGATAGCGCGGGAATATAGCCGCCGGGAAAAATGTACTTGGTGATCCAGGGATTGGTGGTGTCCGGGCCTTCGGAGCGGCCGATCGAATGCAGCACCATGACGCCGTCGTCGGTGAGCAGTTCGGCGCAGCGCCTGAAATAGGTTTCGTAGAAATCGACGCCGACATGCTCGAACATGCCGACCGATACGATGCGCTCGAACGGGCCGGGAATGTCGCGATAATCCTCGAGGAAGAAGCTGGCCGATGGCGCCAGGTTTTGTTCGGCGGCGCGGGCGTTCGATACCTGCAATTGCTCGGTCGACAGCGTGATGCCGGTAACGTTGGCGCCGGTCATCTCGGCCAGATAAAGGCCAAGGCCGCCCCATCCGGACCCGATGTCGAGCACGCGGTCGCCGCGCCGGATCAACAGCTTGGCGGCGAGATGCCGCTTCTTGGCGAGCTGGGCGTCATCGAGCGTCGCATCGGGCGTTTCGAAATAGCCGCAACTGTATTGCTTGTCAGCGTCGAGGAAGAGGGAATAGAGCCGGCCATCGAGATCGTAATGGTGTGCGACGTTGTCCAGAGATCGGCGGCGCGGGTTGAATTGCCTGGCATGCCTGACGAGATATCGCAAAAACCATTGCAGTCTGGCCCAGCGCGGCACGATGTCGGGCTGATCCATCAGGATCGCCAGCGTATCCGCTATCGAGCCGTTCTCGACGACGAAGGTTCCGTCCATGTAGACTTCGCCCAGCGCAAGTTCAGGGTTGAGCAGAACCCGGCGTTCGGCATCTGTGGTCAGGAATCGGGCCGCGACCGGCGTCCCGGTCCCGTCGCCGCAGCTGAATTTCGCGCCACTCGCGGTCGTAAAGGTCATCGCGCCGCGGCGAATGAACTGCTGCAGGAAATAACGCAACAAACGGTCCATCGAAACCACCAAACCGAGCGATCCCAACGAGGCTGGCGTAGCGGCCATCACAGCCAGCGAGAGCGGGGATCGACTGGTCCCCGCGCGCCGCCAGTCAAACATAATAGCGATGGCGCGATGGCGCTAGTGGATTGTACACAAAGCGGATATTCCGAATTATCGCGTTCACGCAGATGCGTTAGCAGATGCGTTATATGTCCGCTTCCATTCGCGTCATAATCGGCTAAAAGGTGACCGCTGCCACCCGTGCCGGATTTGGGACGCTGGGAAGCCAATTCCGCATCTGGAGAAATATGAGAATGTTGAGCCGAGCGCTCAGTTTAGCGACGGTGACGCTTGTGATCGGCTGTCTCGCGGCGATCCCGGTGCGGGCGCAAAATCTCGATGCCGGCAAGAGCCCTTCCCAGATTTTTTCGGGCACCTGCACCGTCTGCCACAAGGCGCCGCGGGGTCTCTTGAAGACCATGTCGCCCGGATCGCTGCCGGGCTTCCTGCGCCAGCACTATACCACCTCCAGTGAAATGGCCTCGCAGCTCAGCGCCTTTCTGCTTGCCAACGGTGCGACCGATACCCGCGGCTCCAAGCCCGCGCAGCAGGCGAAGGATCCGAGGCGCCCGGCACCGACGCAGGAGGCCGCCAGGCCCGAGGCTGAGCCGCAGCAGGCCGCGAAACAGGATGGCGTTGCGCCCGGTCCCGACGGCCGCAAATCGGCTGCCAAGCAGAAGCTGAGCAAGCGCGGCAAGGCAGGCAGCGACGAGGTCGATGGCGCCAAGGACGAGCCGAGCGAGGCCACCAAAGAGGATACCTCGAAGAGCGAAAGCGGCAAGGAAACGGCCAAGGAAACTGGCAAGGAAACTGGCAAGGAAGCCGCCGAGGAAGCGGCCAGAGCAACTGCCAAGGAAGGCGTCAAGGAAGCCGCGCCGGAGCATGCCACCAAGCCGTCCGGCGAGGGCAAGTCCGACAGCAAGTCCGACACCGCGAAGATCGACGCTCCGAAGGAGTACGGCGATACCCCGGCGCTGCGACCCGATCCGGTTCCGCCGGTCACGCCCGCGCCGCCATCGATGTCGGCCGCTGTCGCCAGCGGCTCCTCGGAGCCGTCAGCCGCCGCCGAGCCGCCGTTGCTGATGCTGCCAGCTCCGCCCCCGGCCCTGACGGCTTCCGGCCCGCCATTGCCACCGGTTCCCCCAGCGGGACCGCCTGCACCTCCGATCTCCCGATAGGTTTTCGTGGCAGGGCGGTCTCCGGCCCGCGGTCGGACTTGATCATTTCTAGAGTAATGCTCTAGAGTAGCACTCTAGGCGCAATTCGAGGGCGTGATCGTGGCCGCTGGCGCGCGCGAGGATCTGATGGCGGCGGGGTTGGCGGTGTTCGACCGTGACGGCTTCGAGGGCGCGACGGTGGCGGCCATTCGCGCCCGCGCGCGGGCCTCCAATGGCAGCTTCTTCCATTTCTTCGGATCGAAGAAAGAACTGGCGGGTGCGCTGTTTCTGGAAGTGCTGCAGCGCTATCACGCCGCGGTGCTGGCCGCGATCGATCCCCCCTGCGGCGCGCGGGAAGGTATCGATCGTCTGATCCGCGCGCATCTGGATTGGGTGGTGAATAGCCGGCGCGAGGCGCGCTATCTGTTCGAGATCTCCCGCAGCGAATGGAGCGAGGAGGTCAGGGATGCGCAGCGGGCGCAGAATTCGCGCCTCGGCGAGGGCGTCGAGCGCTGGCGCGCGCCGCTGATCGTCAGCGGCGAATTGCTGCCGATGACGCCGACGCTGTTCTTCAGCCAGATCATCGGGCCTGCGCAGATCTTCTGCCGCGCCTGGCTGTCGGGCCGCGACCGCTCCGATCCGAGGCTTCAGGCCGACATCCTGATCGCCTGCGCGATTCGCGCGCTGGTGGCGCCACAATCCGTTGCAGACACCGGAGGCAAACCTTGACCGAGCAAGCCGTGACGCAGGATCCCGACTTCAAGCCCGATCCGGACTTCGCGCCCATCGCGCAGCGAATCCGCGACAGCGTCGGCCGCCAGGGTTTTATGGGCCATGTCGGCGCCGAACTCTCCGAGCTGGCGCGCGGGTCGTGCACACTCGCGGTCGACCGGCGGCCGGAGCTGTTGCAGCAGCATGGCCTGTTCCATGGCGGCGTCACCGCCTTCCTGGTCGACAATGCGACCACCATCGCGGCGGCGACATCGCGCGGCCAGCCGGCGCTGACGGCGGAATACAAATTGAACCTGCTGTCGCCGGCATCCGGCGAGCGACTGATCTGCCGCGCCCGCGTGATCAAGCCGGGTCGGCAGGTCGCCGTGGTGGCCGCCGATGTGTTTTGCCTTATTGACGGCATCGAGAAACATACGGCGACCGCGCTGGCGTCGATCGCGATGCTGCCGGG
>JBDRNF010000301.1:0-44883 GCA_043811435.1 Pseudomonadota bacterium | reverse complement strand
GCCATCGGCCACAACCTTAGGCTCCTCCTGGCATGGTTCAGGACGCTCTTGTTGCTGATTCTCGCCGCCGTCCTGTTCCGGAGCAGCGTCGGACACATGCGCGCGGCCTGACAAAACGGAATTCTTCACAGGCGACCAGATGAGCCGTTCCGGCCGTGCCATCGGCCACATGAAGCAGGACGGCCATCTCGAACGAAACGCACTCAAGGGCGCCGAGGGAGACGATTTACCGCCGAACAAGTCGCCATGCTGCTTCGCGCACAGGGCAAGCCATGATGTTCTCCGATCGTTCTTCGAGTTGGCCAAAATCGCAGGCTCGGGCCGATTAGGCCGTCTTGAGCGGCGAGAAGAAGCTCTCCATCGCAGCATTGTCCCAGACGTTGCCGGATCGGCTCATCGAACAGGTTATGCCGTGGTCGGCAATCAGCCGCTGGAACTGCGCGCTGGTATGTTGAGAATCCCTGGTCGGAATGATGGAGCAGGCTGTCGGGCTTGTCTCGGCGCCAGATCGCCATGATGAGGGCATCGGTGACGAGTTGCGCCGTCATCACCGCCTTCATCGCCCAGCCGACGACGCGCCGGGAGAACAGGTCGACGACGGCGGCAACGTAGAGCCAACCTTCGGCGGTCCAGATGTAGGTGAGGTCGGCGATCCACTTCTGGTTCGGGGCCGATGCCTCAAAGGCGCGGTCGAGGAGGTTGGACGCTGCCCCACAGTGCGCCTTTGGTGGCGATTTGAACCGGATCGGGGGTGACGGCCGGCGCGGCGATGCCGAGCCGTTGAAGATGCGCCTACCATGCTGCCCGATCGGCGAAGCGCTTGTCGTCATGCCCGGCCAAGAGCCCGATCACCGGGCCGGCAAGCGAGCGGCCGCACATGTAGGCGAGCGCCTGGGCGTTGATGACATAGTCGCCATGGCCGGCGCGCAACAGGTCGAGGAAGTTGAGCCGGCTCTTCGAGCCAGTGGTGCCGAACCAGGCGAAGCGGTCGTTGCCGATGTGGGTGCAGAAGCCGTTCCTGGCCTTGTGCCGGGCGCCAGCGGCATGGTGACCTTGCCCTGGTGATAGTGCGCCAGCACGAAGCGGCGCAGCTGCGGTCCGAAATGGCCGTCGACGCCCGGCGGCAACGGCGCAACGATCGTGCGGCGGTCGGGTGTCACCCAGCGCTCGCGCCGGAAGCGGATGTTAACGGGCTGCACAATCAGATCCCGGGTGACGTAGCTCTCGTAGCCCTTGAAGCGCGAAGCGGCCGGCGCCTCGGCGCGCAGCACCCGATCCTCCATCGCCACGCGCACCCGCTGGCGCCCGCGCCGCCGACGCTTGCCGCCGCCGGACGGCGGCTTGGGCTCGCTCGCCTGCTCCATCCCGCTCGGCCTCGTCGAGGGCGGGCCTTTCAGCCCCTTCAGCCGTCCAATCTCGGCCCGCTGTTCCGCCACCATACGCTTCAGCGCCGAAACCTCGCCCAGCAGCTCTACCACCAACTCCTTCAGAGCGGCTGCTGACAAAGCATCGAGATCGGCAGGTGGCGACATGCCGCCACAGAATCCGAATTCCACCGCCGCTGGAACTGTCCGCGCACCACCCGAGTCAATTCTCCGCGAACCTCAACCTGCCCGGGGTCTGCCCCTCTCACACTGTTGCCGTACTTTTCCAAATTGAGTACAGCAATTCGTGGGGCGAATTTGCAGGAATGTCTGCGCTTCATTGGTTGCGCCGCTTCCCCTGCATCAGGTCGAGCACGACGCTTGCGGCCTCGAGCACGTTGGTGCCGGGGCCGAAGACTGCGGCGACGCCATGATCGAGCAGAAACTGGTAGTCCTGGCGTGGCACGACGCCGCCGCACACCACGATGATGTTGTCCGCGCCCTTGGCCTTGAGCGCATCGACAAGCTGCGGCAGCAGCGTCTTGTGGCCGGCGGCGAGCGATGAGACGCCAAGCACACGCACCTTCGAGGCGATGGCCAGGTCGGCGGCTTCGCCCGGCGTCTGGAACAGCGGGCCGGCAAGCACCTCGAAGCCGATGTCGCCGAAGGCCGAGGCAATGATCTTGGCGCCGCGGTCGTGGCCGTCCTGCCCGAGTTTTGCGACCATGATCCTTGGCCGCTCGCCGAGCGTGGTTGAAAACTCCTCGAGGCGCCCGACAAGCGTCCTGAACTCAGGCTCGTCTTCATAGGCCTCGGCATAGACGCCGCCAACGACTTCCGGAACGGCGACATGATCGCCGAAGGCGCGTCGCAGCGCATCCGAAATCTCGCCGACCGTGGCGCGGGCGCGGGCGGCCTCGACGGCGGCCTCCAGAATGTTGCCCTGGCCACTGGCCGCGATCTCGCCAAGCACGGCAAGCGCCGCGCCGACCTGGCCGGGATCGCGCTGGCTCTTTGTCCGCTCGAGGCGGGCAATCTGCGAACGGCGCACCGCCGCATTGTCGATGTCTCGGCTGTCGATTCTGGCTTCCTCGTCGAGCCGGTATCTGTTTACCCCGACGATCACTTCCTCGCCCAAGTCGACCGCCGCTTGCCGGCGCGTCGCCGCCTCCTCGATCAGGCGTTTGGGCAGGCCGGTCGCGACCGCCCTGGTCATGCCGCCCATGGCCTCAACCTCCTCGATCAGCGCCCAGGCTTTTTCGGCGAGCGCATTGGTCAGGCCTTCGACGTAGTAGGAGCCAGCAAGCGGATCGACCACCCTGGTCACGCCGGTCTCGTGCTGCAGGATGAGCTGCGTGTTGCGCGCGATGCGGGCGGAAAACTCGGTCGGCAGCGCGATCGCCTCGTCGAACGAGTTGGTGTGCAGCGACTGCGTGCCGCCGAGCACCGCGCTCATCGCCTCGAAGGCGGTGCGCACGATGTTGTTGTAGGGATCCTGCTCCTGCAGCGACACGCCGGAGGTCTGGCAATGCGTGCGCAGCATCAGCGAGGACGCCTGTCTGGGCGAAAACTCCTCCATGATGCGCGACCACAACAGCCTGGCGGCGCGCAGCTTGGCCGCCTCCATGAAGAAATTCATGCCGATGCCGAAGAAGAAGGAGAGGCGGCCCGCGAAGGCGTCGACGTCGAGGCCCTTGGCGATCGCCGCGCGCACATATTCGCGCCCGTCGGCGAGCGTGAAGGCGAGTTCCTGCACCAGCGTCGCGCCGGCCTCCTGCAAGTGGTAGCCGGAGATCGAGATCGAATTGAACTTCGGCATCTCCTTCGCCGTGTAGGCGATGATGTCGGCGACGATGCGCATGGAAGGTCCGGGCGGGTAGATGTAGGTATTGCGGACCATGAACTCCTTCAGGATGTCGTTCTGAATGGTCCCCGACAGCTCTTCGCGCGAGACGCCCTGCTCCTCGCCTGCGACGATGAAGCTAGCAAGAATGGGGACCACCGCGCCGTTCATCGTCATCGACACCGACATCTTGTCGAGCGGGATTCCGTCGAACAGGATCTTCATATCCTCGACCGAATCGATCGCCACGCCGGCCTTGCCGACATCGCCCTCGACGCGCGGATGATCGCTGTCGTAGCCGCGGTGGGTGGCAAGATCGAAGGCGACAGACACGCCCTGCTGCCCGGCGGCTAGCGCCTTGCGGTAGAAGGCGTTGGATTCCTCCGCTGTCGAGAAGCCCGCATATTGCCGGATCGTCCCCGGCCGGCCGGCATACATCGTGGCGCGGGGCCCGCGCAGGAACGGTTTTGCGCCGGGCAGAGAGTCGAGATGTTCGATGCCGTCGAGGTCCTGGCGCGTATAGAGCGGCTTGACGTCGATGCCCTCGGGCGTGCGCCAGACAAGCGTGTCGGGCGACGTTTTGAGTTCGCGCTCGGCGAGCTTTTGCCAGGCGGAGAGCTTCGGGTTTCTCATGACCGATATCTCCTTGGAGTCTGGCCCTCTAAGGTGAAGAAATTGGACGCCGACGTCATGGTCACTCGAACTCCATGATCAGTTCGTCCACGGCGAGGCTGGTGCCCGCCGTCGCCGCGATGCGCTTGACCGTGCCCTTGCGCTCGGCGCGCAGCACGTTCTCCATCTTCATCGCCTCGACGGTGGCCAGCGCCTGGCCGGCCTCGACCGCCTCGCCCTCGGTAACGCTGATGACGGTGACGATGCCCGGCATCGGGCAAAGCAGCATCCTGGATGTGTCCGGCGGCAGCTTCCTCGGCATCAGCCGGGCGAGTTCTGCGACGCGCGGCGAGCGGACGTGTACGATGGCATCCATGCCGCGCCAGCGCAGCCGCCAGCCGCTTCCCACGGGCGCGATCTTCACGCCGATCGTTTCGCCGTTGACCGAAAAGCCGGCATGCGGACGGCCGGGCAGCCAGTCGCTGGCGATTCCGAGAGAGCGGCCATCCTCGAAATCGACGATGGTCTGTACGGCTTCGTCGCGCACGGAGATACCAAGATTGCGCCCGGCGATGGCGACCACCCAGTCGCGGCCGACGCTGCGTGGATGATTGGCAAGTGCGCCCGAGATCAGCACCGCCCGCTTCTGCAGCCTGAAATTGACGAAGGCAGCGACCGCTGCAAGCATCTTGGCACCCGCCTCGTCCGGCTCGACGCCAGAAAACCCGTCGGGAAATTCCTCTGCGATGTAGGCCGTGGTCAGTCGTCCGTCGCGGAACCGCGGCTGCTGCATGACGGCCGACAGGAAGGGTAGGTTGTGGCCGACGCCCTCGACCTCGAAGTCGTCAAGCGCCTTAGCCATCGCCTCTATCGCTGAAAGCCGGTCCGGTGCCCAGGCGCAGAGCTTTGCGATCATCGGATCGTAGTACATCGAAATCTCGCCGCCCTCGAAGACGCCGGTGTCGTTGCGGATGACGGTTCCGTCCTCCCGTACCCCCGCCTCAGGCGGCCGGTAGCGCGACAGCCGTCCGATCGACGGCAGGAAATTGCGATACGGATCCTCGGCGTAGAGCCGGCTCTCGATCGCCCAGCCGTCGAGTTTCACGTCGTCCTGATTAAACCGCAGCTTCTCGCCGGCGGCGACCCGGATCATCTCCTCGACGAGGTCGAGACCGGTGATCAGCTCCGTCACCGGATGCTCGACCTGGAGCCGCGTATTCATCTCGAGGAAGTAAAAATTGCGGTTCCCGTCGACGATGAACTCGACTGTGCCGGCGGAAAAATAGCCGACGGCTCTCGCGAGCGCCACGGCCTGCTCGCCCATCGCCTTTCGTGTCGCGGCGTCGAGGAAGGGCGAAGGCGCCTCCTCGATGACCTTCTGGTTGCGGCGCTGTATCGAGCATTCTCGCTCGCCCAAGTATAGGAGATTGCCGTGCTGGTCGCCGAGCACCTGGATCTCGATGTGACGCGGCTGGGTGACGAATTTCTCGATGAAGATGCGGTCGTCGCCGAAGGAGGATTTTGCTTCGTTCTTCGACGACTGAAAGCCCTCACGCGCTTCGACGTCGTTCCAGGCGATGCGCATGCCTTTGCCCCCGCCGCCCGCCGACGCCTTGATCATCACGGGGTAGCCGATCTCCCTGGCAATCTTCACCGCCTGATCGGCATCCGCGATCAGATCCATATGGCCTGGGACCGTCGATACGCCGGCGGAAGCCGCGATCCTCTTTGAGGTGATCTTGTCACCCATCGCCTCGATGGCAACCGGCGGCGGACCGACGAAGGCGACGCCCCCAGCTTTGAGCGCTTCGGCGAAATTCGCGTTCTCGGACAGGAACCCGTAGCCTGGATGGACGGCATCCGCGCCTGTGGCTTTCACGGCATCGAGGAGTTTGCCGATGACGATATAGGACTGGCTAGAGGGCGCCGGGCCGATATTAACGGCTTCGTCGGCCATCTTCACATGCAGCGCATCGCGGTCGGCGTCCGAATAGACGGCCACAGTGGCAATGCCAAGCTTCTTCGCCGTTCTAGTGATGCGGCAGGCAATCTCGCCACGATTGGCGATGAGGATTTTCTTGAACATCTGCGGATTTACCGTTCAACAACAAATAGCTCGGCGTCGCGAGCCTGCTTCCATTTCAGTCCAGCGCGGTTCAGGGCTTTCGGCAAATCGAGGGCGCAAAGGCACCAATCCATTTCACCCGAGTGCTCCAGCCAGACCAGACCTTGTGGCCCTCCGACGAGATCGGAAAGTTCTCTCGGCGTTGCATAGGAGCGTTCGACGCAAAGCACGTGATTGCACATCGTCGGACCTCTAAAGCGGTATCGTGTCGTGCTTCTTCCAGCGTGTCTCAACGCTCTTGCCACGCAGCGCGGCAAAGGCGCGGGCGATACGCTTCCGCGAAGAGTGCGGCATGATCACCTCGTCGATGAAGCCGCGTTCGGCCGCCACAAAGGGGTTGGCGAAGCGGGCTTCGTAGTCCTTGGTGCGCTCCGCGATCCTCTCCTTGTCGCCGAGCTCCGAGCGATAGAGGATTTCAGTCGCGCCCTTGGCGCCCATCACGGCGATCTCAGCGGTCGGCCAGGCATAGTTGACGTCGGCGCCGATGTGCTTCGAAGCCATCACGTCATAGGCGCCGCCATAGGCCTTGCGAGTGATCAGCGTGACCATCGGGACGGTCGCTTCTGAATAGGCGAACAGAAGTTTGGCGCCATGCTTGATGACGCCGCCATATTCCTGAGCCACGCCCGGCAGGAAGCCCGGCACGTCGACCAGCGTTAGCAGCGGGATGGAGAAGGCGTCGCAGAAGCGCACGAACCGCGCCGCCTTGCGCGAGGAGTCGATGTCGAGGCAGCCGGCCAGCACAATCGGTTGGTTGGCGACGACGCCCACCGTCAGCCCTTCGATGCGCAGGAAGCCGGTCACGATGTTCCGCGCAAAATCCTGAGCGATCTCCAGGAAATCGCCCTCGTCGGCGATCGCCCGGATCAGCTCCATCATGTCGTAGGGCTTTGCGGCGCTGTCGGGAACCAGCGTGTCTAGCCGCATCTCGATACGGTTCGGATCGTCGTGGAACGGCCGCACCGGCGGCTTCTCGCGGTTGTTGAGCGGCAGGAAATCGAACAGCCGGCGGACCTCCTCCAGCGTCTCGACGTCGTTGTCGAAGGCGGCGTCGGCGACCGACGACTTCTGCGTGTGAGTGCGCGCGCCGCCGAGTTCCTCAGCGGTCACGATCTCGTTGGTGACGGTCTTCACCACATCGGGACCTGTCACGAACATGTAGGAGCTATCACGCACCATGAAGATGAAGTCGGTCATGGCCGGCGAATAGACGGCGCCGCCGGCGCAGGGGCCCATGATCACGGAGATCTGCGGGATGACGCCGGAGACTTCCGCGTTGCGCCGGAACACTTCGGCATAGCCGGCGAGCGAGGCGACGCCCTCCTGGATGCGCGCGCCGCCCGAATCGTTGAGCCCGATGACCGGCGCGCCGTTGCGCACTGCCATGTCCATGATCTTGCAGATCTTCTGCGCATGCGTTTCCGAAAGCGAGCCGCCCAGTACGGTGAAGTCTTGGGAGAAGACATAGACCAACCGGCCGTTGATCGTGCCCCAGCCGGTCACCACGCCGTCGCCCGGCACCTTCTGCCCGGCCATGCCGAACTCGGTTGCGCGGTGGGTGACATACATGTCGAACTCCTCGAACGAGCCCTCGTCGAGTAGCACGTCGAGCCGTTCGCGCGCCGTCAGCTTGCCCTTGGCATGCTGGGCATCGATACGCTTTTGGCCGCCGCCGAGACGCGCCTCGGCCCGACGGGATTCCAGTTGTTCGAGAACCGCGCGCATCAGCGGCCGACTCGCGCGTCAATCCGTTTCCATGCCGTCGGGAAGATGAGAACAGCCAGCAGCGCCTTGACGATGTCACCGAAGATAAAGGGGTAGAGGCCGACCTGAAGAATTGGCTTGTCGAAGCCGAGCACGGCACCTAGCCACAGCAGCCCCGGCACATAAATGACAGCACCGGCAAGCAGGGCGGCAGCCATCGCAGAGAGCGGATTGCGATCCCAGCCGCGCACGCCGAGCCAACCGGCAAGAAGCACGGCCGGCAAATAGCCCAGGAGGTAACCTCCCGTCGGCCCCATCATATAGGCAAGGCCGATACCCTTCTGCGGCGTGCCGGCAAAAACGGGGAAACCAGCCGCTCCCTCGGCCAGATAAAGTGCAACGGCGGCGAGGCCGCGTACAGGTCCCAGCGCCAATCCCAGGCCAATAACGACCAAGGTCTGCATGGTGATTGGTACCGGATAGAACGGCACCGCAATCTTGGCCGAGACGGCGAGCAGCAGCGAGGCTGCGAAGACGGTGGTTGCATCGATGGCAAGATGGCTCG
This sequence comes from Pseudomonadota bacterium, assembly GCA_043811435.1. Lineage (GTDB taxonomy): Bacteria > Pseudomonadota > Alphaproteobacteria > Rhizobiales > Xanthobacteraceae > Bradyrhizobium. Next base: position 36,670 of record JBDRNF010000301.1, on the reverse strand, counting down.
TGCCCCACCGCCTGGAAATAACGCTGTAGATTGTCATTTTCGCTTCTCCTGTCCGGACGCGTACTGAGCCATCAGCCTTTAGGCGGCGCGATCGAATGAGAAAACGTTTGAACAGGTATGACGGCGTAATATAGAAAGTTGCAATCTGTATTTAGCGAAATTGCGAATATGGCCACAGGCAAGCTCTTTATCGGCAGAAAAGTCCGTGAACTGCGCGAAAGCAGCAAGGCGACCCAGGCCGCCTTCGCCGAGCGCATTGGCATCTCTACGAGCTACCTCAATCAGATTGAAAACAATCAACGGCCGGTTTCGGCCTCAGTGCTCTTATCGCTTGCCGAGAACTTCAAGATCGATATCGGATCGATTTCTGGAAGCGACACCGACCGTCTGCTCTCCGCGCTCAGCGAGGCTCTTGCCGATCCGGTTTTCAGTGCCTACTCGCCCAGCTTGCAGGAGTTGAAACTCGTCACTCAAAACGCGCCCGGCTTTGCGCATGCTTTGATTGCCAGCCACCAAGCCTATCGCCGCAACAGCGAACAGCTTGCGAGCTTCGACGATCACATGGTCCGCACCAACGCCTTCGGTGATCCGACGCCTTACGAAGAGGTCCGGGATTTCTTCCACTTCGTCGACAACTACATTTCCGACCTCGATCTGGCAGCCGAACGGCTGGCGACGAGCCTTGGCATTCCAGACCGTGATGCCGGGCTTGTCTTGCCGACCTATCTGGAGAGCCGGCACGGTGTTCGGATATTGCGCGCCGAACCCGGCGACGATGTCCTGCGCCGATATGACGGCACTTCCCGCGCACTCTTCCTCAATCCCTATTCGCCGACGTCGACGCGAACTTTTCAGATGGCGTTCCAAGTGGCCGCCTTGGAATTGGACAGAGAGATCAAAGCGATTATCGAGCGGGCAAACTTCCGCACGCAAGAATCTGGTGAGATTTGCAAGATCGGTTTGCGCAATTACTTCGCCGGAGCGCTGACGCTGCCCTACCAGCACTTTCTGGCGGCGGCGAAAGAACTTCGTCACGACCTCGAATTGATGGCGACGCGTTTCGGAGCGAGCCTTGAACAGGTCGCGCATCGTCTTTCCACCTTGCAGCGGCCGGGCGTCAAGGGTGTGCCTGTCTTCTTCGCCCGCATCGATCGCGCGGGAAACATCACCAAGCGTCATAGCGCTGCGAAACTGCAATTCGCTCGCTTCGGGGCAGCATGCCCGCTCTGGAATGTGCATCAGGCCTTTGAAACGCCGGGCCGCATCATCCGCCAACTGGCTGAGACGCCCGATGGCGCGCGCTATCTCAGCATAGCCACCGAAATTGCCAAAGGCAGCGGCGGCTTCAACGCTCCGCAAAGGCGCTATGCCATCGCCCTAGGCTGCGAGGTAGCCTATGCGCAGGACTTCGTCTATGCTGATGGTCTTGACCTAAGCAATCGGTTGGCATTCGATTCAATCGGAATCTCATGCCGCATCTGCGAGCGCGCAAGCTGCCCGCAACGGGCCGTGCCTCCGTTGAAGAGCAGGCTCACCATCGATCATCAACGACGGGGAGTCCTACCTTATCAAATCTCCTGATTTGATCCTCCTGTTGAAATGCACCGGCCAGCGCGCGACGGCGATCGCGAAACGGTCAAGAGTGCCGCTCGAGCGTGTATCCTTTGATCGCAGTGCGCACATCACGGCGTTTTTCGGCCAACTAAGACGTCAGTTTAGGACGGCGACCGCCTGTTCGCCGCGCTCCGCGAGCGGCCCGCAGACCGGCCCACGGCGCGTTCGAACTCGGCAATGAGCCCAACATCTGCATCATCATGCAGCGTGCCGGCGTCGCCGCCGGCTTTGGTTTGCTCACGGACAATCGACACTACGCAGCTTTCCGTTCGTTCGTCTCAGGGGCTCCGTGGGAATCTCTGCAATAATACCCGCTAAGGGATTTTACGGGTTACGGGAAACAAGTGATTTCCGCGCACGGCCTTCAAAGGGTGCAATTGATCGTGCAGAACGCCGATTTTGTGCGCGACAAACCATGTCGGAATGTGAGACTGTGCGACAACTCCTGATTTGAGGTTTGTCGCACATGTTGATCGGTTACTTGCGGGTTTCGAGCAGCGACGAGCGCCAGTCGGTTGCCTTGCAGCGTGACACCTTGCTTGCTGCCGGGGTCGATCAACGTCATCTGCATCAGGATCGCGCCTCCGGGGCGCGCGACGATCGGCCGGGCCTGAAGGCCTGCCTTGCGGAACTATGTGAAGGCGACGTCCTGGTCGTCTGGAAGCTTGACCGTCTGGGCCGGTCGCTCTTTCACCTGATCCGGATTGTCGAAGATCTGAAGATACGCGGTGTCGCCTTCCGGTCTCTGACGGAGGCGATCGACACGACGAATTCGCACGGCGCATTTCTGTTCAACCTGTTCGGCTCGCTTGCCGAATACGAGAGGGCGCTGATCACGGAACGAGTCAATGCGGGCCTGGCAGCAGCGCGCCGGCGTGGCCGCAAAGGCGGCAGACCACCGACGATCGACGCGGAAAGGGTCGAGCAGATCCTGTCGGCCCTGGAAGCCGGCGCCAGCAAGGCGTCCGTGTGCCGGACGTTCCAGGTGCCGCGCTCGACGCTGATCGACACATTGCGGCGCGCCGGATGGACCGGACCTGGGAAGAAAGACACGCCTCCATTGGCTTGAGGGTGGGTCGCGCCGATGACTTTCCTCGATGCGCCGTCGCGCACCGCTCTATTCGAACCGCCCGACGCTTATGAAGAAGCCCTGGCACGCTACGCGCTGTCTGTCGAGGATGTGGCCTTTCGCCAGGACGCATCGCCGGTCGCATAATCGGCTGGGCTTTGCCATCCAACTCGCGCTGGTCCGTGATCTGGGCCGTCCGCTGCGCGCAGGGGAAGTCCCGCCTGAGGCCATTGTCTCGGTTGTCGCTGACCAGCTTGGCATCGACGCGGCGGTGTTCACGCTCTATGCCCAGCGAGAGGAAACGCGGCGCGAACATGCGCGAGAGATCGTCGCTGCACTGGACCTCCAGTCGATCCGGCGGAGCGATTACCGCACGCTCATCACCGCGGCCGCGCGCGAGGCGGTCGCGACGGAACAGGGCGCGACGATCACCAGGTCGGTGATCGAGACCCTCAAGGACAGGAAGCTGCTCGTTCCCGCGCCGGAATTGCTGATACGTCTGGCGATGGCGGGCCGGGCGGCGGCGCGACGACAGGCTTATCGCGAATTGATCCGGGGCCTGGAGCAACGGTCCGTCGAAGCGCTCGATCAGCTTCTTGTCGAGCGGACCGGTGATCGGAGCCACCTCGGCTGGATCGCAGAGGCCCCTGAGGGGCCAAAACTGAAGAACCTCAAGGGCCTGATCGCGCGCCTCGACGTTCTGCGTGTGGCTGCCATTTCCGACGAGCGGCGGAAAATGATTCATGCCAATCGCTATGGCATCGTCGCCCGGGATGCCCGCATTCTGCATGCGCGCGAGATACGACGGCTGACATCCGAGCGCCGGTATCGGCCATTCCCCGTATCCGCAATCTCGGCAACCGCAGGCTCTTTGTCATCGATCCCGACCCCGCCTACGAACCGCTCCACGCACTGATTGCCGGAAGCGTCAATATGGATGTCATCGAGCAGCACTGGGATGATATCTTGCAGCTGAAAGCCTCGATCGGCGCAGGCCTGGTGCCGCCTTCCGTGATCCTCAAGAAGCTGGCGGCATCACCCCGGCAAAATCGGCTCAATCAAGCCATGCGTGAAATGTGCCGGATCGAACGTTCGATCTTCATATGCGACTGGCTCCTCGACACAAAACTGCGCCGCAGGTCGCACGCCATCCTCAACAAGGGCGAAAGCCGTCATGCCCTCGCACGGGCAGTCTTCCTCCACCAGCTCGGCGAATTGCGCAATCGCATTGCCGAAACAATGGCCTATCGGGCGTCCGGCCTCAACCTCGTCGTCAATGCCATCATCTTGTGGAACACCGTCTATCTCAGTCGTGCCGTCGATTATGTCCGAGGTCAGGGTATCGTTATCCCAGACGACCTACTCTCCCAGGTCGCACCGCTCCCATGGGTCCATATCGCACTCACCGGTGACTACCTCTGGAACGAAATTGACCGCCCCCTCGAACGATTCAGGCCGATCCGCGCTAACCGCTTCAATCCAAACAACTTCAAATTCCCTTAGCGGGTATTGTTGCAGAAATGCCCACGGAGCCCCTACAAGGCTGGGATCTGCCCGAGACGTTCCAGCATCTGCGTCATCTCCTCGAGGCCCGCATGGGCAATCGCGGCAAGCGGGAGTTCATCCAGGTCCTGCGACTGATGGAGACGATCGCGATGCCGACCGTCGCCGATGCCGTGACCGAGGCGATCCGGCTCGGGGCGGTGGGGTTCGAGGCCGTCAAGCAAATCGCGCTGGCCCGTGTCGAGCGGCGTCCGCTTCGGCTCGACCTGGCCCGTTATCCCCATCTGCCGAAGATGGATGTCAGGACGACGGCGGCCGACTACGCCGCTCTGGTTCCCGGGAGGGCGGCATGAGCGGCAAGTTCAGTCCCGACAGGATGCCGACGGGGACGACCGGCGGCACGCCGCAGGTGCTGCTCGCGCACCACCTCAAGCAGTTGAAGTTGCCGACGGTTCTGCGGGAATACGACAAGGTCGCCCGCGAGTGCGCCCGCGACGGCGTCGACCATCCCCGCTACCTACTGCGCCTGATCGAGCTGGAGCTGATCGAGCGGGAGCGCCGCACGATCGAGCGGCGGATCAAGGCGGCCAGGTTCCCGGCGGTCAAAAGCTTCGACACGTTCGACTTCACTGCGATCCCGAGCCTCAACAAGATGCTCGTTCTCGAACTGGCGCGGTGCGAGTTCATCCTGCGCCGCGAGAACGTCATCGCGCTCGGCAATTCGGGCACGGGCAAGAGCCACGCGGCTCTGGCTCTCGGACTGGCCGCTTGCCAGAAAGGCTTCACCGTCGCGTTCACGACGACGGCGGCTCTCGTTCATCAACTGATGGAGGCTCGCGACGAGCGCCGCCTTCTGAAGCTGCAGCGCGATCTCCAGGCCGTGAAGCTGCTGATCGTCGACGAACTCGGCTACGTGCCGCTGTCGCCGACTGGCGCCGAACTCCTGTTCGAGGTCTTCTCCCAGCGCTACGAGCGTGGCTCGACCATCGTCATATCCAATCTCCCCTTCGAGGACTGGACGAGCGTTCTCGGATCACCGAAGTTGTCATGACACCTCCTTCTTTGATCGCCTATTGCGTGCGATCCGTGCCCGCAGCGTGTTGATCTGTTCGTCCGAGAGTTCGATTTGCCATGGTTGCCCTTTCGTGAGCTGCCGCCCCTGCAGCCAGCCGCGGGCAAGATAGTCGAAGACGGTTTGTGGTGTGACGCCGAGGGCGGCCGCCGAGCCTTGAACTGAGTGGGTTCCATCCGGCCATCGCTCGGGATTGCCGCTCGTCCCGTTGATCTTGACGGTGGGGATGCCCCAGCGTGTCCGCAGAAGCCAGACATTCTCACCTTTGAACGCGCAGCCGCGTGCTGCGACAAAGCCTTCCGCGTTCAGCATCGACGCAATTTCCTTGTCCATCTTGCCGGCGGCGTTCAGTTCAGTCACACGCTCGCGCAGCTTGTCGATATCGATGTAGTCGCCGTAGGTGTGAACGCATCTCTGGAGAGAGTGCTCGCTTGTCGCCCCGGTTTGCCACAGTATCTTGAACCAGACTTGCCCCTGCAGGCGTTTCTGGTCGAGGACGACCTCGCAGATAATGAGGCGCAGGATGCTCTTGCGCTCGGCCGCCGTGGTAGACGAGGAATGCCAGATGGCGGGCAGGTCTTCACCCAGCGCCAGCAAACCGTCGCGGTCCGCCTCGCTCAGGACCAGGGGCTCGTCGGACCGCCACCGTTCATAATCCTGTTCGATCGCATCGGCGGCGCGGAGCTTCTCTTCCCAGCCGCGCTCCAGAGAACGCGCCACCAGGCGGTTCTCAGGTTCCACCGCATCATATTGGCGCCGTGCTCTTTCCGCCTCATAGCGCGCCCGCTCGCGCCGCAGCGCCCACTGCCGCTCAAGTTGACGCGTCTCCTCTTCGATCTGGCCCAGGGCGGCGATGGCAATGGCGATCCGGTCCGGCCGCAAGGCCTCGAGTAGGATGCTTTCGACGTATGCATCGACGGGCAGCGCACGCACTTCCTGGCACAGTGGGCCGCCGTCCTGGTCGCGGTCGGCGCGACACGTGTAGACGGGATAGTCACCTGCAGGACCGCTATAGCGCAGGCTCATCCGGCGACCGCACCGCCCACAAACGGCGATGCCCTGCAGCAGCGCCATTCCCTTGCGCGGCACACCAGAATGGCCGGCCTCGTAGCGGTTGATGTTGTTTGCCAGCCGCTTCTGGTTCTCCATGAACTCCTCCCAGTCGATGTATCCAGGATGGGCAGCCTGAAGGCAAACCTCCCAGTCCGCGATGGGGACCTTGGTCGTCTTCGGGCGATAGACATCATGACGAATCCGCCCACCTTCCACTCTGCGCCGACCGTAAACATACGCCCCGGCATAGGCAGGATTTTGGAGGATGCTGAGAACCCGTGAACTGTCGGCTTCACGCCACATGACATCGTGCGGAGCCGGGCCGAGAAGCGGCCGCACAGGCAGTGGAAGATGGTTCTTTCGCAGGTATCGCATCACAGCCCGGGCGCTGTGAAGCTCGCGGAACTTGGCGAAGACGAGGCCGAGCCTTGCCTGCACCTGCTCATCGGGATTGAGAACAATCCCGCCTGCGCGATCATGGGCCAGTCCGGCGGGAACGGGAAGTCGCAACTCGCCACGCGCCGCCTTCTGACGTTCGCCCTGATGGAGGCGCTGCTTGATCTGGTGCAACTCCGCTTCGCTCATGATGCCCGACAAACCGAGCAGCAGGCGATCATGGTAGGCGCAAGGATCGTAGAGACGTTCGCCGTCGGCAATGATGACGCCGAAGAGCGCGCACAAATCGAGGAGTTGATGCCAGTCGCGATTGTTGCGGGCAAGCCGGGAAGCGTCGAGGCTGATGACGAGGCCGGCATTGCCCAATCCGATCTCGGCGATCAACTTCTTGAAGCCCACCCGCTCGACGGTCCCGGCTCCGGATTTGCCAACATCTTCATCGATGACGTGCACCCGCTCATGCGGCCAGCCGAGGGCGACGGCACGATCGACGAGACGATACTGCAACTCCGTGCTTTCCTGATGATGCCGCACCTGGTTCACGGAAGATTGGCGGACATAAATATAAGCGAGCCTGCCGCGATCCGCGGCTGTCACACATTCGTCCGGCCTATTCGACGCTCTCAACATGCCGATCCGCCTCGAGCGGCGCGCGCGTTGGTCCCATCCGCATCAGCAGTGGCGCAAGACCCTGTGCGATCTGCTTCTGCGTTTCCTTCGGCAAGTTGAGCCAAAGATTCGGGAGCGTTGTCATGCCCGGATTCGGAAGTTCGGTGAGGGTCTGGGACGCTACGCGGTGCAGATTCGACTGGATGTTCATCGCGAATCACCTCCTCGATACGAGAGGCGAATGTGCTGTTCAAATGGTGCATCAATGTGAGCAGCGTCCGGGCGTTGATCCGCGCCAACGACTTCGATGCGCCTTGTTCTTCCGGTGACGGCGCTGCGAGATCGGTCACCGAGCGGCGAATTGAACGTCGGCGCCCGTCAGGCAGTCGCACAACGACGAAGGCTGGACCTCGGGCAGAATGGCGTGACAACAGCTCAAGACGCTGACCCGCAAGGCCGTGGCGAGGGTCGACGACCGTCAAATAGGACACCACCCCGTCGAGAATGGCGGCAGCATCTGATGTTTGGTTCCGAACGGCTGACCGGCGCACTGCTCGATCGCCTGACCCACCACGTCCACATCCTGTCGATGAACGGCGACAGCTATCGTCTCAAACAATCCGCCGGATCGCGCCGGGCCGCCGCCACGGCGGAGCAAAACCAGGCCACTGCCGACGTCTTCGATCCCGGGACCGACGAAATCACCGACTCCTGATCCTCAGGACATCGCCACAACACAGGAAAGGGCCCGATCGGGCCCTTTCCTGTGTCGTGCCCCTCACGCCAGTGGCCTGGTTTTACTCCGCCCCACTGGCCCGGTTTGCTCCGACGTTGACACACAGGTCTCATTAGTCGTCGAAATCGGACGCCTGGTGCGCGACGATCGCCTTGTAGTCCTCGCGGATTGGGCAGAAGATGTCGAGGTTCATCACCGTCTCTTCGGAGATCGGAATGCCGCCATGCATGACGCCGGGCGGCACACGCAACACCTCGCCCGCGCCGACCTCGAAGGTCTTGTCGCCGACCGTCCACATCATGCGCCCGGTCAGGACGATCGCGATCTGCTCGAAGGGATGGCTGTGCATACCGATGGTCATGCCCTTCTCCAGCCAGTTCATCACCAGAAGCACGTCCTCGCCCCGAAATCCGGCGCGGCTGACATGGTCGCGCACGGCGAACCGCGGCAGGTCTTCCCATTTCACCGGCATGCGGAAGGATATTGGCGCGTCGTTCATCGGTCGTTCTCCTCGGTCCGGGGCGGGCCTTCGGCCCTGCCCTATGTGTCCAGCCGCGCGCGCAGCGCGGTCTTGACGATCTTCCCATAATTGTTCTTTGGTAGGTCGGTCTCGAAGTAATAGGCCTTTGGCCGCTTGAACCGCGCCAGCTCGTCCATGCAAAGCTGGTCGAGCTCGACCTCGCTCACCGAAGCGCCCTCGGCCAGCACCACGAAGGCCACCGGCACCTCGCCCCATTCCGGGTCCAGCCGGCCAACGACCGAACATTCCACCACGGCCGGATGCGTCATCAGCACGGTTTCCACCTCGCGCGGATAGATGTTGGTGCCACCGGAGATCACGACGTCCTTCGAGCGGTCGGTTAGCGTGACGAACCCGTCGGCGTCCATGCGGCCAAGGTCGCCGGTCCACAGCCAGCCGTCACGCAGTGTCTCCGCCGTGGCCTCTTCATTGCGCCAGTAGCCCTTCATCACCTGCGGTCCGCCCACCAGGATCTCGCCGACCTCGCCGGGCGCCACGGCGCGCCCGTCCTCGTCGGCGATGAGTATCTCGACGCAGCTCTGCGCGCGACCGACCGATTCCAGCCGTTCGCGCCAGCGCGGATGCGCCCGGTCGACGATGTCGCTCCGATCGAGCGCGGTGATCGTCATCGGGCTCTCGCCCTGGCCGTAGATCTGCACGAAGCGGTCGCCCATCACCGCCACCGCCGCCTCGATGTCACTGCGATACATGTGGCCGCCGCCATAGACGATCGTCTTGATCCCGGCGCCGGTCGCACCGGTCGCCACCGCGCGCTCGACCAGGCGGCGCACCATCGTCGGCGCAGCAAAAAACGATACGTTGCCAAGGCGCGCCGACAGGTCGAGGATCTCGGCCGGGTCGAAGCCGCCGCTCTCGGGCACGACGTGGCGCGCGCCCTTGCGCACATGGATGAAGTTGTAGAGCCCGGCCCCATGCGACATCGGCGCGGCGTAGAGCGCGGCGACCTCCGCCGCAACGGGGTCGACATCGACGGGATAGCACAGCGAGGCCGCGATCAGATTGCCGTGCGACAGCATCACGCCCTTCGGCCGGCCGGTCGTGCCCGATGTGTAGAAAAGCCAGGCGAGATCATCGTCGGCGCGCGCGAGCGGGCGCTCCGCGCCGTCGCCCTCGTGCATGGCGTGCCAGTCAGCATCGTCAGGCGACAGACAGCGGATGCCCGGCACCAGCGCCGACAGCGCGAGGGCGTCCGCTTCCGACGCGATCGCCAGCGCCGCGCCGCTGTCTTCCAGGATTACCGCTGCTTCCTTCGGATGCAGCTTGGCGTTGATCGGCACCACGGCCGCTCCCACCCACAGCGCGCCATACAGCGCCTCGAGATATTCGGTGCGGTTCTTCATGAAAATCGCGACGCGGTCGCCGGGTGTGATGCCAAGGCGCTCGGCGAACCACGCGCCCAGCCCGGGGGCGCGCCGGGCAAAGGTCGCGTAGTCGGCCTCGACGGTCGTTCCCGTCATTAGCGCTGGCGCGTCCGGTGTCAGCCGCATGCACCTGTAGAGCCATTCGGTGATATTCATCCTGCCTCCCTCGGGCGTTGTGCGCCCTGTCAGGCCGCGCCGAATCCGCCTCCGCCCGGCGTCACCATGAAGATCTCGTCCCCGGCTTCCATTTCCATCTTGCCGGCACGGCTGACCGGCTTGCCGTTGACCTCGAAGCGGCCCATCGCCCCGTCCCCGCCGCCATGCAACCCCTCGGGCCCCGCCATCAAGCGGCTCGGCACCGTGTTGAGCAGCCATGGCGACCTGGTCCGCATGCGATAGCCGATCCGCTGGCCGTCGCCACCGGGCTGGCGGCCGAGGCCACCGGTACCGGCCTCCAGTTCCTTGCATGTGAAGACGATCGGATAAGACGCCTCCAGCACCTCGACAGGTACGGCTGACACTCCGGTCGGATAGCAGATCGCCGACAGGCCGGGCTTCGACGCGCGTGCGCCCATCCCGCCCGAATAATTGAACATCGAGCTGGTGAACGGCCGCCCGTCCTCGTCTTTGCCCTGGATCTGGATCGTCCAGACCGCGCCAGACCCTTCGGCAACAACGCGCTCCGGCGCCACCTGCGCCAGCGCCTTCAGGATCGGGAACGGCACATACATGCCGACAACGTGGCGCGCATTTACCGGCGACGGATAGCGCGCGTTGACGATGCATTCGTCAGGCAGCACAATCTTGATTGGCGCGAGGCTGCCGGCGTTGTTCGGCAGATCCGGGTTCAGCGTCGAGCGCACCGCGAAGGTCGCATAGGCATGGGTGTAGGCTGGCACGACGTTGATGCCCATCCGACTAGGCAGCGAAGATCCGGTGAAGTCGATCGAGATCTCGCCTTTCTCGGAATCGATCGTCACCGCCGTCTTCAGCTCGATCATCTCGCCGCCCGGCACGTCGAAACGCGACGCGCCATGGAACGTGCCGCTCGGCAGCGCGCGGATGCTCTCCCGCGTCGCCGCCTCCGACCGGTTGATGATCTCGTCCGAGAGCATCTCGATGTCGTCGAGCCCGTAGCGGTCGCAGAGCGCGTTCAGCCGCTGCGACGCGATCATGCCGCTCGACACCTGCGCGCCAAGGTCGCCCATCAGCGCGTCGGGCGTGCGCACGTTGCGCTTGACGATGTCGAACAGCGTCTTGTTGGGAACGCCGGCCTCATAGAGCTTGAGCACCGGGATCCACAGGCCCTCCTCATGGATGTCGCGCGCGCCCGAGCCGATGCCGTAGCCGCCGATGTCGGTGTGGTGGATCGTCGATCCCGAATAGCCGATCAGCCGCTCGCCGCGGAAAATTGGAGACAGAATCGTGATATCGAAGAAGTGGCCGGCCGACATCCACGGATCATTGGTAATCAGCACGTCGCCGGGCTTCAGTTCGTTGACGTCGACATGTTTGAGTAGGTTCGCCGCCGCAGCCGCCAGCGAGTTGATATGGCCGGGCGTTCCGGTGACGGCCTGCGCCACCATCCGCGCCCGCTGGTCGAAGATGCCGTTGGCTAGGTCGCCGGCCTCGCGCACGATCGGGCTGAAGGCGATCCGCTGCAGCGCGCGCGCCTGCTCGCTGACGATGCCGACCAGATTGCTCCACAGGATCTGAAGTTCAACGCCATCCATGTTCAGGCTCCGACTGTCTTGTTGGCGACGATGCTGCCATTCTCGTGCAGTTCCACGGTCCATCCGGGAAGAATGAAGGCGGTCGTCTCGCGTTCTTCGATGATGAGAGGACCCTGGAGGACCTCGCCTTGTTTCAGGGTCGTGCGGTGCCTCACGGTGACCTCTGCCGGCTTGCCCCGCAAAAAGACCGTGCGCGAGCGGGTCTCGTCGGCCATCTTGATAGTCTGCGGCAAAGTCGCCGCGCGCTCAGGCGTCGCGCTGCGCGCGGTCACGTGCCAATTGACCAACTCGATGGACATGGCAGCGAGCTTCAGCCCGTACTGCTTCACATACTCGGCCTCGAAGATGTCGCGCATCGTGGCCGCGTCATGCGTGGTGCGCGGATCGAACGGCAGCTCGATGCGCAGTTCCGACTGCTGGCCGAGATAGCGCAGGTCGGCGCCGAAGGTGAACCGCACCTCTGCTTCCGGTATGCCGGCCTCGACCAGCGCCGCTGTGCCGTCATCCGTCATCGAGCCGACCACCGCTGCCGTCTGTGCCCAGTCCAGCGTGTCGATGCCGGAGAGCTGGCTCTTCACCAGGTCGATCTGCGCCGGCGTCACCAGCGTCCCGAAGGCGGACAGCACACTCGCCAGTGGCGGATAGATCACCTGCGTCGAATCGATCAGGTCGGCGACCATGCAGGCATGCACAGGCCCCGCCCCGCCAAAGGCCAGCATCGGCAGGCCGCGATAGTCGATGCCACGGTCGGTCGCATGAGTCCGCGCCGCCGCCGCCATCTGCTCGCACACCACCTCGAACACGCCCCACGCCGCCTGTTCGCGGCTGAGGCCGATACGGGCGCCCAGCACCTCTAGAGCCGCGCCCGCTGCCGCTGCTTCGAGCTTCATGTCGCCGCCGAGGAAGCGATCCGGATCGATGATGCCGAGCACCACGTCGGCATCCGTCACGCAGGGCTTGGTTCCGCCGCGGCCATAGCAGACCGGGCCGGGAATCGAGCCGGCGCTTTCCGGGCCGGTCTTGAGCAGTCCGAGATCGTCGACCCAGGCGATCGAGCCACCGCCGGCGCCGATCTCGATCATGTCGATCGACGGCACGGTGATGGGCATGCCGCTGCCCGGCTTGAAGCGGTAGCGGCGGTCGACCTCGAACGTCCCCGTCACCAGCGGCTCGTGGTTCTGGATCATGCAGGCCTTGGCCGTGGTGCCGCCCATGTCGAAGGAGATCAGGTCCTTCAGCCCGAAGATGCGCGAGAAGTAGCACGCGACCAGCGCGCCCGCCGCCGGACCGGATTCGATCATGCGCACCGGGAAGCGCCCAGCGCGCTCGGCGCCGATGACGCCACCATTCGACAGCATGATCAGCGGCTGCTGCGTGAAGCCGCGCCGCGCCAGTTCGTCGATCAGCGCCGTCAGGTAGGGCCGCGTGATCGGCACCGTGTAGGCGTTGATCGCCACGGTCGAGGTGCGCAGGTATTCGCGCATCTGCGGCGCGATCTCGCTGGAGCGCGAGATATAGATCTGCGGCGCCTTGCGGGCGAACACGGCGGTGATCGTCTCTTCGTTGGCGCCGTTGCGATAGGCGTTGAGCAGGCTAATGGCGACCGATTCAATGCCCAGCGCGACGCAGCGGTCAACGATCGCCTCGACCTCCGCCTCGTCGACGCCCTTGGCCACTAATCCGTCGGCATAGACGCGCTCGTCAACAACGAAGGTGCGCTCGCGGGGGATCAGCGGCTCGGCGAACTCGATCTGTGGATCGTACATGTCGTAGCGGTGTTCCTCGCGGATGTAGAGGATATCGGCAAAGCCCTTGGTCAGGACCAGCCCGACCGGCGGTCCCTTGCGCTCGATCAGCGCGTTGGTCACCACGGTGGTCGCATGCACCAATACGTCGTTGACGTCGGCCGGGCCGATGCCGGCGCGTTCCATCACCAGCCCGACCCCGCGGAAGAAGCCCTCAAGCAGATTGCCGTGCGTTGTCAGTGTTTTGTCGACGAAGGCGCGGCCGTCATCAGCCAGCAGTACGGCGTCTGTAAAGGTGCCGCCAATGTCTATGGCGAGCGCGTAACGTGTCATTTGGAAAACTCCGTAGACCCTAGATTGCTTGAAATGGCGCGAGCCGTGGACGTCACGGCCGAGATGAGCGCGGGCTTAGGCGGCACGCCTATGTCGGCCAGCGGTCCCGCCACGGTCACGGTTGCCACCATCTTGTTAGTGACGTCGAAGATCGGCGCCGACAGTGCGCTGACCCCTTGCAGATATTCCTCCGGCGCGTCCGACCAACCCTGCTTGCGCGCGAGCTCGACGCGCCTGCGGATTTCCTCGATGTCGGTGATGGTGTGGCTAGTCCAGCGTTTCAGCGGCCCTGCGCGCACCACGTCCCACAGCTTCGGATCGCCGAAGGCCAGCGCCAGCTTGCCCTGCGCCGAGGCGTGGAAGTCGAGCATCGATCCCGGCCGTGTCACGATCTCGACCGGCGATTCCACCCGTACGATGTCGATCACCCGCGTGCCCTTGGCCTCGATCACCGAAATCGTCGTCGTCAGCCGCACCTGATCGCGCAGCTTCACCATCAGCGGCCGCGCTTCCGTCAGCAACCCGGTGCGGTCGGCGATCGCCTGGCCGAGATGGAACAGCTTCAACGAAAGCCGGTAGCGGTCGTTCTGCGGGTCCTGCAGCACGTAGCCAAGCGACAGCAGCGTCCGCAGGAAGCGGAAGGCGCGCGGCTTCGGGATCTCCAGCTTGCGCGCGAGATCCGACAGCGCCACCGGCTCGCCGATCTCGGCCATGGTCTCCATGATCAGGAAGGCCATCTGCGTCGACTGATTGGAGGATTTGTCGAGATCAATCATGGCCGCCTCATTGGAACAGGCCGGGCAGGAACAATGACACCTGCGGCACGGCGGCAACCAGGAAGAGCACGACCAGGCAGATGCCGATCAGAGGCAATGCCGCCCGCGACACCGCCTCCAGCGGAGACCGCGCAATCGTGCCGACGATGAACAGCACCAGCCCGACGGGCGGCGTGATCATGCCGATCATCAGGTTCAGCACCACCATAATGCCCATCTGCACCGGGTCCATGCCGATCGTCGGCGCCAGCGCATTCAGCACCGGCATCACCAGGATCAGCGCTGCCAGCGGCTCGAGGAATAGGCCGAGCAGAAGCAGGATCAGGTTGAGCAGCAGGACCAGTATCAGCGGCGAATCGGTCATCGTCAGGATGCTGGCGGCGATACGCGTCGGAATGCTCTCGATGCCCAGCACGAAGGCCGTCATTGAAGCCATGGCCACGACGAGCATGACGCCGGCCGACATCGTCGCGGTCTCGAAGAACGAGCGCTTGATCGCCGACAGCGACAGTGTCCGGTAGAAGAACACACCAAGGAACAACGCGTAGAAGCAGGCGATGCCGGCGGCTTCCGTCGGCGTAAAAGCGCCCGACCGGATGCCGGCCACGATCAGAACCGGCAGAAGGATCGCCGGCAGCGCTGCCATCAGCGCGCTGCGTGCCTTGCCCTCCGGCACAGCTGGCGGGATAGGGTGATTTTCGATACGCGCCTTGCGAAGCGCATAAACGATCAGCAGTCCGCACAGGATGAAGGCAGGGACAATGCCGGCGAGGAACAGGTCGCCTATCGAGGTGCCCGTCAGAACCCCGTAGAGGATGATCGGCAGCGACGGCGGCACAAGCGGCCCGAGCAGCGAGCCGACTGCGGTCAATGCCGCCGCGTAGCTTGCCTTGTAGCCGTCCTTCTTCATCGCCGGGATCATCAGGCTGCCGATGGCCGATGCTTCCGACGTCGCCGCGCCGCTGATGCCGGAAAACAGCATGCTGGCGACGATGTTCACGACCGCGAGGCCACCGCGCACCTTGCCCACCGCCATCTGCGCCGCGCGCACGATCTGCGCCGTCAGGTTGGCGGCGTTCATCAGGTTGCCGGCCAGGATGAAGAACGGGATCGTCAGCAGCAGGAAATTGTCGATGCCGGCGATCATACGCTGCGGAAACGCGAGCAGCAGGTGGGTGTGCCCCTCGATCAGCAGATAGACGAGCGACGCCATGCCGAGCCCGAGCGCGATCGGCATGCCGACCGCCAGCGCCACCAGGAAGAGAGCGAGATAGAGGACCATCAGACGGTCTCCGTCTCTGGCCGAAGGCGCAGTTCGGACGCCGTTCCTCCGTCACGTATCATCCGGGCATAGAGGATGATGTCGATGGCGAGCCTGACCCCAAACATCGCCAGCCCGACCGGAAGCGCGATGTAGACCCAGTAGATCGGCGGGATGGAAGCGTCCGGTCCGAACAGGTCCGTCAACAGGAAGCGCATGCCCGGGATCGGCTGCGATCCGAGCCTCTGTGCATACTGGATGCCGTAGTAGATCAGCACGACGAGCAACACGATGCCCAGCAGATTGGCCAATATCGCCAGCGCCAGTCCTGCCCGGCGCGGCAGCGCGTCTCGTAGCATGGTCACCGAGGCAATCTCTCCACGCTCATAGGCAAGCGTGACGGCGAGGAACGAGGCCCACACCAGCAGATAGCGGCATGTCTCCTCCGCCCAGATCAGCGAGGAGGCAAACGCATAGCGCAACACGACCTGCGCTCCCATCAGTGCCAGCAGCAGCACCAAGATTGCGACCAGCAGGTTGACCATCACGGCGTCGTAGCCGCGTCTGAGCGTGAGCATCGAACGTCCTCCGAGGCATGCGGCGGCCGTTCGGTCGCGATGTCGCGCCCTTGGCAAGCCGGCTTCGATGAATGGAGATGACCGTTGCGCCGACTCTGCCTGGGGAGCCGGCGCAACGGGGCGGTGGCTTTAGTTCGACGCTTCGATCTGGTCGATGAAGGCCTGGATCAGCGGATCCTTGGCAGCCCATTCGGCAACGACCGGCTTCATCTTCTCGCGCATCGCATCGATGTCCTTCAGCGTCGAGATGGTGACGCCGTTCGCCTTCAGGAATTCGCTCGTCTCGGCCTCCTGGCTGGCGGCGAGCTTGTAGTGCGCTTCGATCGTCTCTTTGCCGGCGGCGACGATCGCTGCCTTAAACTCGTCGGACAGGCCATCGAACTTGGCGCTACCCATCATCAGCACGCCGGGCCAGAAGTAATGGCCGGTCAACGTCGCATGCTTGGCTGCCTGGTAGAAGCTCTCCGCCCTGATCGACGACAGGTTGATCTCGACCGCGTCAATCGTGCCGGTCTCGAGAGCGGAATAGACCTCGCCATAGGCCATGCCGATCGGGTTGGTGCCGACGGCTTCCCACGTCGCCTTGTGCAGCGGGGTCGGCACGATTCGAGTCTTCAGGCCGGCGAAGTCGGCCATCGTCTCGACTGTCTTGGTGCGCGACAGGAAGTGGCGCTGGCCGGCTTCATAGTAGCCGAGGCCCTTGATGCCCTTGTCGGACAGGCTGTCGAGGAACTTCTGGCCGAGGTCCGACGTCAGCGCCGCGCTCATCTGCTCGTAAGAGCCGACGAGGAAGGGCAACTGCAGCGCGTCGAAGGCGGTGGCGCCGATCGCCAACGGCAGCGTCGGTACGGAGACGAGCGCGCCGTCAACGGTGCCGAGCTGCAGGCCCTCCAGCAACTGCTTGTCGTCGCCGAGTTGGCGGTCACCGAACACCTCGATCGTGATCTTGCCGCCGGTCTTTTCCTTCACGGCGGCCGCGAACATGTTCAGCCCGTCCTGAAACAGATGGTTCGACGCTGCCGCATGGCCGAACTTGAGCACGACCTCCTGCGCCGACGCATTGACGACGGCACCGAGCGAGATGACTGCTGCAAGCAGTCCAAGTTTGAATTTCACGATGGTCCTCCCTTAGATATTGTTTCGATATTCCAAACACCGTATTTATATTAGATACACCTCGCGTTGATGTCAATTCCACTCGCTTAGCGAAACAGGGCAATCGCTTGAGACGTCGAAGGCGCACCACAATCCTCATATGCGAAGAGGGAACCCAGGTCGCCCGTCGCGCAGCGGCGCGGATCGAAACGACCGCCGCCATTGTCGGGATTTTTCGCTAGGTGGCGGCCTGAACTTTTCGGGCAACTACCTTCGCCTCTACGCACGGGTGTTCATGCGTGATCTCTATCAATATGGTTGGACGCACCACAGCCAAGCGGGGGCCCAGGATGTCGCGTTCGTTCTGACACTATACAGCGGCGACGGCGCAAGCTCGATCTATGATTCGACGGCACAGGCGTTCGGCAACTTCGTTGAAAGTGCCGTGATAGACCAAAACATTGAAGTCACGAATCGATGAGATCATGCGAGTCTCCCTTCCAAACCGCTGACCAACCGATCGTCACGGCCGTACTTCCTAACCACCAACTTTGATGGGTACTAGGGTTTGCTCATTGCCTCATCACCAAAGACTTCGCCATCGGACAACAGGTCATCGTCTCTTTCGCCTCTTGCCAGCCCAATGGGAATATCTCCCGCCAGCAGCTTTTCCTTC
The DNA here is from genome assembly GCA_043811435.1 of Pseudomonadota bacterium. Lineage (GTDB taxonomy): Bacteria > Pseudomonadota > Alphaproteobacteria > Rhizobiales > Xanthobacteraceae > Bradyrhizobium. Next base: position 18,519 of record JBDRNF010000301.1, on the reverse strand, counting down.
GACAACAGCCCGGCGTCCTCGAGCGCCTCCCAATCCGGCAGATCGCGCAACGTGTCGAGGCCGAACTCGAGTAGGAATTCCTTTGTCGTGACATAGGTGTAGGGCGCGCCAGCCGTCGGGCTGCGCGGCCCCGAGGCGATCAGGCCAGCGCCGCGCAGATGCCCGATCAGGTCGCGCGACACTTCCTTGCCAAAGAAGGAAGAAAGTTCTCCGCGGGTGATCGGCTGGAAGTAGGCGATGCACATCAGCACCAGCACGTCTGACTGCGTCAGGTCTACGGCACGCCCGCTCCCGCCGACGGCGGTGCCAAATGCACTGCGGATGGGGTCGGCATAGGCCGGCCGGGTCAGATGCCGAAAACCGCCGGCGACGGCGACCAGGTCGTAGGGTCGGCCGCGCAGTTCCTCGCGGATGTCGTCGATCAACAGATCGATGCTGCAGCTTTTGCCGACGACGCGGGCCAGCGTCTCGCGACCGACCGGTTCTTGCGCCGCAAAAATCACCGCCTCGACGCGATGCATCCACTCACGCCAGCGCAGCTCCGGCGGCAGGTGCTCAAGCTCAGTGTCGAGCAGCGTCGGCTGCTCGCTATGTTTTCGCCGTGTAGACGCCTCAACCATCGTTACAGTCCGTAGAGCCGGAAGGAGGAACGGCCCGACAGCTCTCGCACCGCCTCGAATCTTTGCAGCCGCTCGAACAACCGCCGCGCACCGAACCGCGACAGGGTTTTGGTGGTCAGCGAGCCCGACACGGCATCGTCATCGAGCAGTTTTTTGACCACCTCCCCTGCCCCCTTGGCGCGCAGCTTTGGCATCACCATCGCAAGCCGCTCGGCGCGCCGCGACAGGTCTGCGGCCAGCCGCAAGGCGTCGTCAGAACCCTGCGCCAGCGCCAGGCACACCGCCCTTTCAAACTCTTTTTGCTCCCCCGGCCGTATCCGCCTGGCACGACCGTCACCGGTTCGGAACACCGGCGCAAAAGCCTGGGCCATCAGCAGCGGCACCGGTTTTGCCCAGCGCAGTTTTTGCGCCACCAAAAAATCGGCGCACCACCAGGCCAGCAATTCCGCGCCCGGCGACACAGCAACAACACGGCTGGCGACCGCCGCGGCGGCAAACGGCGCCGGCCGGCCGGAACGGACCAGCTCGTCGATTGCCCCCGGGAGATCGGCAAAACCATCATCCCAACGTAGGCCGAGCAGTTCAACCACTTCCGCCAGTCTCGCGATGTCGATCGCCGTCGGCCGCGCCGCCAGCTGCCGCCACGCTGCCAAAATGCTGCCGGCGGGACCGGGATCGCCGTCGGCAGGACGCAGATACCAGGCGTCGCGCAGCGCCGCCTCGTCCTCGGAGCGGCCGGCGAGGCGCACGGCGGTGGCGGCGCATTTGAGGGCGAGCCGCTGGCGCCAGGCGCCGGCCCAAGCGGGGCCAGAGCGGACAGAAAAGTCGAGCGAATTCAGGGCCGCGCCGGCCAAGAAAGCGGCATCGGTGTCGTGTTCGACCGGCCCCTCCGGCAATGCCCAGGCCGGCACACGGGGCGGCGCGGGCGAACCCGTCGGCGATAGATTGGCGCGAATCATGCAACGGATGATAAATCCGGAGTGCGCTTTATGCCATCTTTGCCGCGTAATAACGCACAGCCTGTCGTGCCACTTAAACGAGCGATAATGTTGCATTATCGTTCGTATTCGTCTTAATAGAGGAAATGGCCGATGTGGCTCGTTTTTCATCGCCGGACGGCCTCCTTTAGGCATCAGATCGACGAGAATTCGCGTTCATTGAGCGTGTCAGCTGACCGAATATCGTGAGACTCGCCGCCTTTTTGAATCGGTTTTCGTGAGACTACGTGCATGGCGACCAACCTTCTTCTCTTAAGCAATTGATTTTCCAACCTTATTAGTGATCATTGCCGGCCGCCTGGCTTTGTCGCGTAGTCTCACGATTTCCGATTCAAATGCAGCTAGTCTCATGAAATCCGCTCCACCCAAGGGCGGCAAAAGCGCCAAATCCGTGTACCTCATCCAGCTCCTGGGTGCCTCCGAATGCTGCGCCGGTCCTAAACCGCCCAATTCACGCGCTTTCGCCCACAGTTGGCGCGGGAGTCGATTTTGCACCTCTTGCGCCCCGTCCGGGTCTCCAGGCCCCTGAATGCTGCTCTACGGGTGTTTATGAGACCCGATAAAACACGTCTGCAACTGGCCGGTTGATCACAGCCGTCGATATTGTACAAACGGCCGTGAAACACCTCGCGAAAGCCCGCTATGGCCAAGGCCCCCTCCCCTGCTTCTAGACCACGCCGCCTCATCGGCTATGCGCGGGTCTCGACGGAGGATCAGGTGACCGATGCACAGGCCGACGAACTGAGGCAAGCCGGTTGCGCCATCATCCACCACGAACAGGGATCGGGTGCGTCGCGCTCGCGGCCGGTGCTGGCCAAACTGATGCGTGAGATCCGCGCCGGCGACGTTCTGGTCGTCGTCAGGCTCGATCGGCTCGCCCGATCGGTCAGCCATCTTCTTGAGGTGATCGAGACGCTCGAAAAGCGCGGCGCGCATTTCCGTTCGCTGCGCGACCCGATCGACACCTCGACGCCACAGGGCATGTTTTCGCTCCAGGTGCTCGGCGCCGTCGCCCAGCTGGAGCGCGCGCTCATTTCCGAGCGGACGAAGGCCGGCATCGCCGCCGCCAAGGCGCGCGGCAAACTTCCCGGCAATCCGGGCCTGCGCGAGCGGCGGCCGGAAAGCATCCGCGCCATCGCCGCCGCCCGGGACGGTGCCTATGTCGGCGATCTCATTGCCTCGGCGCCAAGCTTTCTGCCGATCGTGCGGCGGCTGCGGCCGCAGCACAATTGGGACGATGTCGTCCGGGTTTTGAACCACAAGGGCCAAACCTGGACGGTGGAGCGCTTGCGCCGTTCGGTCCGTCGCCTGGTGCGCGAAGGCATCGCGGCGCCGGAACTTATCCAGCGTGCGCCGCGACGGCAGCCGGAAGATCGCTTGATGACGCTTGTCGCCGGCATCGCCATCGCCGATCCGGACCTCAGCCTGCGGGCGATCGCCGCGCAGCTCGAGGCGATGCGCGAGCGGACGCCGCGCGGCGGCTGGCAATGGGCGGCCTCGTCGATCAAGCATCTGCTCGATCGCGCCAGGCGTCTCGGTTTGACCGTGCACCAACCCGTGGACGGTTGAAACGGCCACTCATCGACGTAGCGCTGCCCTCCCCTCTCTCTTTGTTGTGACGCGCAGCACGGTCGACAGTGCTGCGGATCGCGGCCGGCCAACGGTCGATCAGCGCCATCACTTTCTCGCGCCCGATCGCGTCGCAGGCCTCCAGGATGCGGACGACCGTGTCGGCCGGATTGTTCAGGACACGCGCAACGCCGATGGCAAGCGCGTATCGCTCCGCCCATGGCGCATTCGACAGATCAGCGATGGTTGACGGCAGGCGCTGATCATAGATCGGCACCGCAAGCGCGAATTCCGGCACCACGATCCTCAGGGCCGGTCGCCGGCAACGGCGCGACAGAATGGAAGACTCGTGCTGACGCGCGGGCGGCAGGCGCGCCAGCTCCCACGGCGCCGGGGCGAAGCTTTTCGCGACGGCGACAGCAGCAGCGACAAAACCGAGCCGACGGGAACCGCGGCGGTATCCCTCTCCATCGCCCATCGATGCAGGATTTCCGCGCCCCGCTGGGCCGACGCTTCATCACCGCCCAGAGCGCAGGCCCCACGTGTTTCGAAACCGAATAGCGGCTGACGGTGTCGATCGCAGCGGAAGCTAAACGCGAAGGACCAGGCTCTCAGCCGTTGCGGTCTTTGCATGCCGCGCGAGCAGACAGGGCAAGTCTCCCGGGAAGCCGGCCGAAGCAGGGTGCGATAGCGAGGCGGCACGTCGTGAAAGGTCATGGCGAACAGGCGTTTGACCGAACTGCGCGTCGCGGCTGCGATGCGCTCCATATCAGCCCGCACCGGCTCGCTCTCGAGCTGCAGGGCGGGTCGTGCCCACCCGACATGGGCCTGCAGGCCGTCGAGAGAAATCCGATAGACATCGGCGATCCGCTCCATCCAGGAACTCAGTCGCTCGTCCTGAAAGGGTGGCGGCACGATCGGCAGAGGGACCCTCCCCTCCCCTGTCACGGCTCAGGCCGCAGCGACGGTCGCCGGCGCGGCGACATGGTGGTCGAGGATCGCGGCCGGCGTGATGCGTTCAGTTCCGGCGAGGATCGCATCCGTGGCAAGGTCGATCACCATCCGGAAGATCGATGACGTGACGCCGCCGTTGACGTCGACGAGACGCTTGAGCGCGCTGTCTGTCAGCTCCGAAGGAAGGCGCAGCGGCAACGACCACAGAAGCCCGCCGATCAGCCCGTGGAAATCGGCGTCGTGACGCCAGGGCGGCAGCCCGTAGGGCTCGAAGCGGCTGTTGAGGTGGGCATCGCCCCGCACCGCATCGCGCGCCTCGTGCGAGCCGAGGCAGATCAGCGGGATCCGCAGCTCGTTGCCGAGGAAGCGCAGCAGATTGAGCATCCGGCGCTGCTCGCGGTAGGTGCCGGCGATCAGGTTCTGGACCTCGTCGATGATCAGCATGCGGGGCGCGATTTCCTGGAGCAGCCGCAGTGCCTGTGTTTCGAGCTGCCCGAGCGTAGCGCGCGTCGGCGGCGGTGCCCCGATCACCGAAAGCAGCCGATGATAGAAGCGTCCCTCGTGGGGAGAGGCGACCATCTGCACGACGATGACGGGCCGGTGATCGATCCCGCTGCTCTCGTCGAAGCGGGGTGGATGGGCGCGCACGAACTTCTCGATGATCATCGTCTTGCCCATCCCCGAGGCGCCGAAGATCAGCAGATTGGGCATGCGGGCGCGCTTGGGAAAAAGGAGCAGTTCCTCGAGCTTGTCGAGCGCCTGACGGGCGCGTGGATAGTCGATCCACCGGTCCACCCGGATATGCTCGATACGCTCGCGATTGGGCAGGTCGGCATGCGCCTGAACGGCTGGATCGAGGTGCGGATAGACCGTCATTCCCATACCTCCACCGGAAAATGCGGTAAGGCGATCACCGGCTCGTCCGCCGGCGCGCTTGCCGGGATCTCCGGTCTTCCTTGCAGATGGGCACGTCGCGCACGCAGCCTGCGGGTTTGCGTGGTTTCCTTCGTCGCCTGTTCGACCAGAGTTCTCTGCGCCGCGATCGTCCGGAAGATCGTCTCCTCATCGATCTCCCGGCGGCCGCGCGCACGCTGCACCCGCAGTGCCGCCTTCTGCTCCCACAACGTAATGGCCGGGCGTCCCGGATTGCGCGTGGGTGCCATCAGGTAGTTCCCGCCCAGCTTGACGAAGACCTGGTGCAGGTCCCGCGGGTCATATTTGACCAGCACCATTTCGTCGCATCGGCCGATCCAGGGCGCAAAACCGTCGGACCAGTAGCAGATGTTGTTGAGGTGGATGCCAGTTCGCCGCAGCACACGCGGCTCGAACGGCAGGAAATCGATCAGGAAGGCCAGCGGATCGTGCACATGCCGCGGCGGACGCGCGGATATGGCTTCGTTCCAGGCGGCGACGGGTGGGCGGCCAATGCCACGGTGCAGGTCGGAATGGTAGGCGATGATTTCCAGCGCCAGCCACGTCTCGAGCTCGCGCATGGTCATCACGGCGCGCGCCTCGGGATCGTAATCGCCACGGTCTAGCACATTGGAGAAGTGTGTGCCTGGCAGCAGATGCACCGCTCCCATCATCGTGCCAATCAGACGCTCGATGTGCCCGCCAAACCGGGGCGTTCCCGGCGGCCGGTAGGAGACGACGATGTTGTGGTCGTCGCAACCACGCTTGAAGGCGCGCGCGTGAAATTCGGCGCCGTTGTCGACATGGATGCACCCCGGCAGGCCGCTTGCCGGCCATTCCAGGGAAATCCCGCGATCCTGCAACCAGCGGGTCTTGTCGATGATCGCATGCGTCAGGCAAAGCGCCACCGACATCGCCGACGGCGCCTCCAGGGAAAGGTAGAAACCAAGCACCATCCGCGTGCAGACATCGATCGCGATGGTCAGGATCGGTCGACCGATGGGTAATCGTTCAATCGGATCGACTACCGTCACGTCGACCTTCGTATGGTCGATTTGGACGACCTGCATTGGATGCTGCGCGGAGAATTCGCCCGGCAGGGCCAGGAATTGCGCATCGGCCCGCGCCTTGCCGTCGCGTCGGCGGGTCAGGTCCTCGACATCAAGCGTACCCAAATAGGTCTTGAGCCGCCGGATTGACGGCGGCGGCATCCGTCCTGCCCGGCAATCGGACGAGATCCGCTTCCAAAGCCGCGTTAGTGTCGGCCTCTCCGGCGTCGCGTAGAACGTCGTGATGTTGCGATCGACGATCGTCTTCAGAGCCGGATCAAAGGCGTCGATACCGCTGCGCCGCCCCGACTGCCGGCTAATAAGCGCGGCAGCGCGCTCCTCTGACCGGTATCGCTTCAGCCAGCGGAACAGGGTCGCACGGCTGATGGACAGTTCCGCCATGGCGTCGGAGACTTCGCCAGCTGTGGGCCGCAGCGGCAACCGCCGCAGTACGTCCGCATGCCGGAGCACATTCTGCCATTCCTGTTCGTCGAGCTGATCGCGTCGCATGGTCTTCACGCGAATGGTGCATCAAGGTAGTCTCACCATAACTGAATCGCGTGACAGTTCCGTCTCAACAAATCCGACTCGGTCTCATCAAATCTGAATCGGCTAACCCATTGAAAACAAATGATCGCAAGTCTCACGGAAAACGGTCAGCTAACACCCGGGAACCGGGCGAAAACGGTCGCGCGCCGCCTTGGCGCCATCCCGCGCGATGACGAGCTCGGCCGGATCGACGGCGGCTATTCTGGCACGCACCGCATGCCAGCACGGGGCTCTCAGGCCACGTAACCGACACAGCCTCTCCGCTTCCTTGTGCAGCCGGTTGATGCTCGGCTTCTGGCGCGTCATGTAGAAATTGTGCAATGCCTCGACGATCACCGCCTCGGTCTCGTCCGGCAAGCGCCGGGTTCCGCGCGGCGCTCCGGTCGGACGCGCCAGCAGCGCACTCGTGACCGGACGCTCCCGGTATGCTTTCATCAGCTCATAGAGGCGGGTTCGTTTGATGCCGAGTTCATGGCAGGCGCGGAGGAAGTCTGAACGGCTGGGACGGTCGAGCGACACCAGCCTGCGGATCACGGCTTCTCTTGCCACCGCCTCTGTCCAGGCGGCATCGTCGACCGTGCATCTGTCTGGCCCATGAACCACTGCGGCCTCCGCCGCGATGTTCGTCCGCCGATTGAATGCGAAAAATCCGCCGAATCGGCTAGAATCCGATTATGAAGCACGAACCTGATTCGCGTCAAATCAACGCCTTACAGTCCGCTGAATGTGCTAAAGCAACAGCCCAAAACGTCGAGCAGAAGTCCAAAAATCGCGGTGAACGACCCTCCGGACCGTCCCACAGCACGGGCACGGTGGATGATGCTTCGGCCGAGCCCGTAGCGACCGCCGACGACGACCTGCCTGACATCATCGATCTCGTCATGGAGATGGCGAACGTGCCGCAAGAGCCGCCGGCGAATGCGCAGGCCCTCCGCAATGGCTCCGGGCGTTCGTCGTTCGGAAAGCCAAATGGTTGGCTTTCCGCCGGCGATGCCGACCACGCCTCACCCTCTCCCCTTCCGGTCGTCTCGAACCCGCGCCTGCCGGCGCATCTCGACGCGCTGGCCGATCGCGCCCGCGACTATGTCGAGGCGGCGAGCTCGGCCAACACGCGGCGCGCTTATGCGTCGGACTGGAAGCACTTTGCCAGCTGGTGCCGTCGTCAGGGGGTCGAGATGTTTCCGCCTGACCCGCAGACCGTCGGACTCTACATCACCGCCTGCGCTTCCGGCACGGTGACCGGCGACAAGAAAGCGAACTCGGTCTCCACGATCGAGCGCCGGCTCTCGTCGCTGACCTGGAATTTTGCCCAGCGCGGCCAGCCGCTGGACCGCAAGGACCGCCACATCGCGACCGTCATGGCCGGCATCCGCAACAAGCATGCCTCCCCGCCCCGGCAGAAGGAGGCGATCCTGCCGGAGGATCTGATTGCCATGCTGGAAACGCTCGAGCGCGGCACACTGCGTGGGCTGCGCGATCGGGCCATGCTGCTGATCGGTTTTGCCGGCGGCCTGCGCCGCTCCGAAATTGTCGGCCTCGATTGCGGCCGCGACCAGACAGAGGACAGCCGCGGCTGGATCGAAATCCTCGACAAGGGCATGCTGTTGCGCCTGCGCGGCAAGACCGGCTGGCGCGAGGTCGAGATCGGCCGCGGCTCTTCCGATGCCACCTGCCCGGTCGTCACACTGCAGACATGGGTCAAGCTCGGCCGGATCGCGCACGGCCCCTTGTTCCGCCGGGTGACAGGCCAAGGCAAAAAAGTCGGCGCTGAACGGCTGAACGACCAGGAGGTTGCGCGTCTCGTCAAACGCGCCGCCATCGCCGCCGGTGTGCGTGGCGACCTGCCGGAAAGCGAGCGTGGAAAGCTCTTTGCCGGCCATTCTCTGCGCGCCGGACTTGCTTCTTCGGCCGAGGTCGACGAACGCTATGTGCAGAAGCAGCTTGGCCACACGTCGGCAGAGATGACCCGAAAATATCAGCGCCGGCGCGATCGTTTTCGCGTCAATCTCACCAAAGCATCAGGGCTCTGAAAAGCCCCCTCCCCTCCCCTGTTGCAGCCATATAGGCAATCCCATATAGTCAGGATAGTCAAAGTAGTCACGGAGGCTAGAAATGCTATCTGCACCTAAAGAAGATGCTAACTGGACCGTCGCCGGAGCCAAAGCTCGGCTGTCGGAGGTTATCGAGCGTGCGCAGTCTGCACCTCAAACGATCACCCGGAACGGTAAGCCAAGCGTCGTGGTCGTCTCGGCCGAGGAATGGCAGCGCAAGACGGCGCGCAAGGGCACGCTTGCGGAGTTCCTTATGGATTCGCCGCTGCGCGGCGCCGATCTCGACCTCGCGCGTCAGCGCGACGAACCGCGTGATCCGCGGCTGTGAGGCTGTTGCTCGATACGAATGTCCTGTCTGAGGTGACGAAGCCAACCCCCGACCCAAGGGTTCTGGAATGGCTGGACCAACTCGATGAGGACCGTTCGTTCATCAGCGTTGTGTCGATTGCCGAGATCCGGCGCGGCGTCGCCCTTATGTACGAAGGCCGGAAACGCGAGGCTCTGGCCGAATGGCTGGCGCAGGATCTGCCGCAGCGTTTCGAGCAAAGGGTTCTCCATATCGACGAGCCGATCGCTCTGGCCTGGGGCGATCTGATGGCCCTGGCGAAGCGTCGCGGCCGCGGTCTGTCATCCATGGATGGCTTGATCGCCGCCACCGCGGTTGCGCACAATCTTACCCTGGCGACGCGGAACAGGAAGGATTTCGAGGGGTTTGCCTTCGAGCTATTCGATCCTTGGACTGCCTGAATCCCGCTCGAAACCCGGCCGTCTGGGAGGGCTGCGTGACCGTCTACGCGGTTCCCTCAGGCGTCAAGGGGCTTCTTCGACCGGGCAAAGCGCAACGGCTTGTCCAGCAGGGCCTGAGACGCCATGATTAAATATGCGCGAACGCAATACCTATCGCGCGTCCTGACTTTAGCCGGATCGGCCGAAGGAAAGGTAAACGCCGGAGCGCGCTGTCATGGAACCCAGGATCGTCGACAGCCGAGACGATTTCGCACAATGGGCGATCGAACGGGCCAATGCGATCCTGACAGATCAGGGTTCGAATCTGGCCACCGCTTCCCGCCGCGGAGACGAAGCTCAAATCGGCGAGACGGCTCAGGCGCTGGGTCAAGCAATCGTGGATGCGCTGCTTGAGGCGTTCGACGGTCTAGTGGGCGACGGATGAGCTCCTGGCTCGATCCACGCGCGCGGCCGTGCCACCGATCAGCCGTCTGTGGACGCACCGATACATCCGCCATCACGATTTCGGCCTGCGCAGGCTTCTGAGAAGCGCTTCCGACACCTCGAGCCGCCCTTCCCTGTTGTCGCCATCGCCATCGTCCGGCGGCCCGCCTCGGGTCTGCGCGGCCGCCTTCTGGGTATTCAGTTTGGCGCGCAACAGCGCCATCACCATTGGCCAGGCTGAGAATTTCCCGTCGCGAGCTCGATCCGTCAGGCTGCGCAAATAGCCACCGGCGCTGTTGATCTGATCGGCGCGTTGATAGATCGCAGCCAGCGTGATCGCCGCCTGGCGTTCGCCCAGTGCCTCGCAGGCCTCTCGCCAGGCGCTGGGGCTAATCCCCAGCATCGGGCGGGCGACCTCCGCCGCCGCAAGAAAGTCGCGCCAGTTGCGGATTTCGCCATCCGTGGCCAGCTCGCGCCAGTTTCCACAGGCGTCCAGCACGATCCCCAATGGCAATTCCCGTTTGGGCAAGCTGTGCAGATTGTCGTGTTCAGCAGCGTTGCCGCCGGCTTCTTCTTTATCTCCTGGGCCGTTTTTAGATTCAGATATGGATTCTGGATTTTAATTCTGTATGTGGCGACCGGAATGGGACTCATTGGCGTCCGGATTCTGTGTTTTCGTGAAAGATTCCAGCACGTCACGAATTTCGATCCAGAGCAGGTCCAGGTCCTCGCAGATGTCCTCGAGAAGTTGCCGCGGGGCGGTTCGAGGGAGCCGGACGATAATCGCTTGATAGGTCCGGGTCATCTTGCCCCAATTGCCTGGAACGCCCTCCTCGATGCCGGCGTCGATCATCTTCACGATGTCCCGGCGCAACAAAGTCAGGCGCTCTCTGGCAGCCTTGTAGGCGCGCTTTTCGGTCTGAACCGTCTCCGCCAGCTCGGCGAACTCCTCGGCTCGAGCCACGATCGGCGACAGATCGAAGCCATAGGCCTGTTCGATCTGCCCGCCCCTGCCCTTGCGTGCAAAGCGTTTGCCGTTTGGGCTGTCCCGGCGGATGATCAGCCCGCAATCGACCAGGACGGCCAGATGACGCCGCAATGTTGTCGCCGGCATACCGTTTGCACGGGCCATGAGCTGCTCGTTCGACGGCCACACGACGAGTTCGCCCTCGGCCGAAAGCTCCGTGTCCCGATGAAAGGAGAGAAGCGCGTTCAGAATCGCCAGCGAGCGATCCGTGGCACCGATCAGATCCTTGGCTTCACGGATGGATTTGAAGACATGCCATTTTTGAACGCTTGCGCCTTCCGGCATGGCGTTCGCTGCGACCTGACTGGCCATCATGGCAAGCGTCATCGGCCGCCGCCCAAAAGGCGTCGTTGTGATATGCGTCTGCATTTTCTCTTACCCGTCGTTGGGCAAAAGAAATCTGCTCGCCGAATCGGCTCCGGGACTCTTGACAGTGATTCGCGAATTTGCGATTCTCTGGCTGCTAGACCTATGAGAAGGGCTTCCGCGCGGTGACGTTCGGGGGCCTTTTTCTTTTGCGGTTTCGATCTCCGTTTCTACTTCTTCGATTTCCTGAACGCCTCATAGAGGCTATCCAGATTGCTCAATACCCACTCGCCAAAGGACTTCCCGTCCTTTGACCTAAACGTCACCATCAGGGCCCTTTCGCCCTGTTTCGTGCTGACGCTGACCGATCTGTCAGGAGGCGCCCAAGATGCTGCAGTCCCGTTCCCCACAGGTTTGCTCGTCAGCGCTTTGAATACGGTTTCGAATCGCTCGGTACTCGCCAGCTTTCTGAATCCTGACGCCCCGACCGCTGACTTCCAGGCCCCCAACGGCTGAGCCTCAAGCAGATCGGCAAGGGCAGCCCACCTTGGCCGACCGATGCCTGGCGCAGGCCCTATCTCTTCAACAAGCGAAATTGGCAACCGTCGAGCCAAACCTATCATCTCGGACAGCACGCCTTTGGAACTGGTGCCAAATGTGGCCATGATGACGGCGCGCGACATCCCGCGATCCTCGAGCCGGAGCGCAAAGAGAGCCCTTTCGATAAAGGTGAGGTCTTTCCGCTCAAGGTTTTCATTGCCTTGTGCAACGACCAGCGCCTCATCCGACATCTCGCGAACTAAGGCTCTCACCTTAAGGCCCAGTGTTCGGATCGCTGCTACACGGCGATGCCCAAAAGCTAGCTGATACACCCCGTCCTGTTCGGGGTGCGGTCGGACCAGAACTGGTATCGCCTGCCCGTTCTCGCGGATGCTCTCGACCAGGCTGTCGAATTCCTCGCCATCGTAATCGTCGAGCCGATCCTTGACGAACGAGCTTTCGATGTGAAGCGGATCGATTTCTACGATCGTCGAGCCCTCAGCGAGCACCTTCCGTAGATCTTCGGCTTCCTTAGACAGACCCGAAATCGCGTCATTCATGCTCTGCAGCGCGCCCGAAGCCATTTGAGGGCGCTGTCGTTGTGGTTGCAGGTTCTCAGCTGAGAACTCGGAACTGGTGATCGGTTCCAAGAAGTCCTTTAAGGCTTCGCGGCGCTTCGTCATTTGCGACCCCAAGATTGTCTTATGAGATGCTCAATCTCGCTGTTGACAGCGTCGAGCGCCTCCATAGCCCGATCATAGGTCTGCCGATGGAAATTCTCGCGACCAACCTCATACAGGGTCTGTTTCGTGATCCCCGCATCGGAAATCGCAGCCGATTTGACCATTGCATTCGTGAGAACCCGGTCGCCAAACAAGCTCTTGAGGAGACCGGCTACTTGAGACTGAGACCCGTCATTGGGTTCGTATCGTGTGAGAACGTAACGGAACCAATCATACCCCGCGTTGCCGCCCGCTCTCTCAACCACCTCGAATAAACCAGCCGTCATATGCAGGAACTGGCTCATAGACGCGACATCGAGCATCTGTGGATGGATGGTTACCAACACGGAGGTCGCAGCGCATAGCGCAGATAGTGTTAGGTAACCCAGCGATGGCGGGCAATCCAGGACGACAAGATCGTAGTTGGCTTCAACTGACTTCAGGGCGGCCGACACACGCGTAAAGAACATGCGTTCCGTAGTCCGTTTTCCGCCTGTAAGGGCACGCGGCGTCTCGTGTTCAAACTCCTGGAGTTCAAGATTCCCAGGAACGATGTCGAGGCCCGTGAAGTACGTCCTTCTGATGATGTCCGCTAACGGGCGCTGGTGTTCATCATACCGTATCGCGCCATAGATCGTATCATTCTGCTCGAGATCAAATTCTGGCTGAAGACCAAACAAGGCTGACAAAGACGCCTGGGGATCGAGGTCTATCGCGAGCACACGATATCCTCGAAGCGCGAAATACTGCGCAAGATGGGCACTGGTTGTCGTCTTACCCGAGCCGCCTTTGAAATTCGTAACGGCAATCACCTGTATGGGTTCGCTGTCATTCCGACGGTGGACGTAATCCTTCTTGTTTCGTCCGAGATGGCCTCGGATCGCATGAATCTGCTCAAGCGTGTAAAGCCTTCGTCCGGCTGAATTCTTTTCCGCATCGGGGATCACTCCGTCCAAAACTAATGTACGAAGATATGCGTCGCTGATTCCGATCAGTTTGGCAGCCTCCCCAGCCATAAATCGGCGCAATTCCTTCTGCGCTGTCGGCGGAAAGGCGCGGGCCCGCAACTGCTGAAGTTGAGCGCTTAGGATATCAGCGTCGGCTTCGATCAGCCGCGTCAACGACCTCGGGGGCGATGCTTGGATTGCATCCACTAAAATGGTCTCGGACATAAAAGACGCTCAACTGTGTCATTCGGCGATTTGAGCGTTAGATGCCGTGAGTCTTGCGCGCGCGTCAAGAAATTTAGGGTTAACAAGACCCTAACGCCACTCGACGCTTGCAGCGCCGACAAAAGTTCTCAACTGAGAACACTACCCACCGTTCGATCCGACTTCTGACCCACCGCGCTTACATACAGGCTGATCGTCGTGACGCCGGCCAGCTGCCGTCTGACGCGCTCAATTCCTCCATCCCGCAAGCCTTCAACACGGCAAAGGACGGCGACACCGAGTGTTGCGTCCTCAATACGGTCGAGCCCGAGGCCGCCAAGGAGAAGCTGCAGAAGTTCGAGGCGGCGTTCCGGACGTGGTTCTTGAGCGATCCGATTCGCACCGACCGATTGGCGCGGCTCGACGACGGCACCGTCAACAACACTGCCTCACGATAATTCAACGGGGACCATCTTCACGTCCAGGCGCATCGGGCGCCTTTTTCTCGTTACAGAAACCGGAAGCATTGTCAGGTCCGTAAGGCGGAGCGCGAGATCGAACTCCCGAGCCAGCGCATCGCCGAAATAATGCAGGACATCGCGCGCCTAGCGCCGACCGACGGGGACGTCGTGCTCTGGCAGTCCACGGCAATCACAGTTTGGAGTTCGGAAACAAACGGCCTTTCGTCCCGCATTTGTCGTCAGACTGCTTTCGGGTATTCAGCCGGTGACTCATTCATTGAGTCGTTCCAGGTGACCACTTGGTCCCTGCCATTTCTCTTCGCGACATAAAGTGCCTTGTCTGCGTGGTCGATGGAACTCTCCACGGTCAATTCAGGGTCCAATGCGGTCATCCCGAACGAGACCTGGACGTGAAACGTGCCCTTTCCGTTGGACTCAAACGGCAAGGAGGCCAGTTCCTGACGCAGGCGATCGATGATCGCGTGGCCGGTCTCCACGTCGGTATCAGCCAGAATAATGAGAAACTCCTCGCCACCGTAGCGAAATATCTTATCGAAGGGGCGAAGGTGCGCCATGATATAACCCGCGAAGGCAATCAAGACCTTGTCTCCGACAAGGTGACCGTACTTGTCATTGACGGATTTGAAATGATCCAAATCCATCATCGCCACGACGCAAGGGTGGTCGCGCCTGACAAATTCCTGTTGCTCGCGAAGCTTGCCGAGCATTTCGACGCGGCTCGGCGTTCCCGTCAAAGGGTCGAGGTTGAAGAGCGCGTGTTCAAGTTCATGCTGAATGCTCGATATTTCCAAGCTCAGGCGTTTGAGGGCAGTTAGGAATCGGTCGTAATCCGCGGTCGAGATTGGCACGCCGTCGACGGACATTCGTAGGAGGCTAGTAGCATACTGGTGCATGCGTTCATGTTCTAACCCGATTTCCGCAAATCCGGGATGCCCTTCGAGCGCTACACCGCCAGACTTGTAATACCATTGCCCGAACCGGCAAATGCGATGCGCGTCCCGTCGGATATCCCGCTCATCTGGCGCCAGGCGGCAAATCAATGTTCCATACAAAGTCTCGGCCCATTGATGATGACTGTAGACCGCCTGTTCGAGTTCTTTCAGCGCCATGCGCATCTGTTGGTCGGAGAGGTTTGGGATCGCCATGGTTCAGTCTTCCATCAGGGCGTGTGTCACCGAGTCACGGAATACCACAATTGTCTTACAACAACACCCACTCACGGCTTGACGTCCAGATTCCGGCCTCACCAATCCATTGGTGCGCATCTCTTTGCTGACCGCGATCTGGTGCCGTTCAATCGGCTTCTCGCAGGCGTGAGTTGGACCGAAGTCGAGATAGTTCTCGTGCACCAAATCGAGCACGGCATTGCGGAACTCCTCGTCGTGCCGCAGATCGCTCACTCGGTCGCGCTTCTTCGATGCTAGCCCGCCGGCGCCGTCCCGGTCATAGACTTGCAGAAGTCGGTGAACCGCAAGCGCGTAAGTCACCCCGCGTAGCAGATGGTCCGCTGACCTGGAGTCTCCCTGTTGCCCTAATTCTTCAGACTGCGACTTTTGACGTTACCCCCAGTCCTTATCCAGTTCTGAGTTCGGTTCTGGCGTTGGCCTCGCCCTGTCGGGCGGGTGAAGTGGCGGTCGCTTGCGCGGAGCCGTCGGCTTAGCGCAGCGCGAGTGACCGTCGCGGGGTGAAGGTGCTGGCGAACTCTTCCGGCAACTGCCAGGCGATCTGGGAGTGCGGCCCGATCGTGTTGTAGTCGGCTCGCCATGAGGCGATTGAGACGCGTGCCTGGGCCAGCGAGGTGAACAGCGTATCGTTCAGCGGTTCGTCCCGCAGGCAGCCGTTGAAGCTCTCGATGAAGCCATTATCCGGCATGTTGTTCTCGGTGCCATCGTTTGTTTGGTCGTTAGGTGAGATACTCTTGGCGCATCCCGGCCACAGGGCACCGAGAGCACGCAAGTGCGGGCAGGCCGTGTATGCAAATGAACTGAGAGTTCGAGCACGTTATCTGGCCGCACCTACGACTCGCCCGGATGCGCTGCGAGCGCGGAGCCGCATTTGTCGTGTTGCCCGCTGGCTCCCTATTCGTGACCAACGATGGAGGGAACAGTGCCTAACACTGCGTGGCTGCCGAGGACGTGTCGTTGCTTGACGGCGAGATCGTCGAACTCGGCCGCGTTCCGATGCTGCGCCACACGCTTGAGGAGTTTGCAAGGAGCTGTTTGAATGGCCAAGGTACAACGGTGAGGACACCGCCCACTTTCGCCTGACATTATCGGGCGAAAGTTTTCGAGCGAACTTAAGTCTGATCGGACCGCTTAGCCAAGCGCACGCCGACACCGACACCGTTCTCGGCGGGGTGATTCTAGTCTGCTTTGTGCAAGCGAACGCCATTGTTCGGAAGTATCTCGATGCCACCCCGTTCGAGCGCCTTCACAATGCTAATCAGGTTGTTTGCGATGGGGATGCGGGCTCCGCGTTCGAAATCCGCAATGGTCTGACGGGCAACGTTTGCTTTGCGAGCTAACTCGTCTTGGCTCCAACCGAGCATTGCACGAGCCCCACGGCATTGAGCGATGCTCAAATTGGGCTGCGAACCATCAACGTTTTGATTGACATCAATCACTTTGTCTATTATCCACCTGACTAGTAACAGCCGGAAGGGCGCTGCAACGCCCTCCCGACCTGACCACGCCCAAGCTGTCTGGAGCTCGGATCATGGCTGATTCCGACAATACCACGACTTTGCCTTGCGTCACGCGTGCACGGGAGAGTTGGATGACGTCGATGGCTCGCACTGCGGATTGCGCACCGACCCACTCGGACCCGGCCTTGGCGTTATCGCTGGCATGGACCGAGGCGCATGCCGCGATGGCGGAGCAATGCCTGAAGCAACAGCGGCTCGAGACCGAGTTGCTTGAGCACCGGCGGTCCTCGGCAAACGTCGACGGAAAACCTGCCGGCAGGGCAGGGAGCCACCACGGGATGAGGCGGGCCTATGCAGAGGCAAAGGCGGCCGAGGCACTGGCGGGTGCGCACGAACAAGAGCTGCTGGAGCGCCTTGCCCGGACGCCCGCGCACTCGCTCGCCGGGGTCGCCGCGAAGCTCTCCGTCATCGTGACGGAGGCGGAGGACAATACGGACCTGACGGATTTTCCGGTGCCGCACCTGCGCTCCGTCCTGGAGGATATTCGACGTCTGATGGAGCGGGCGGCCGTCGATGCGTGTCCGGACAGCGGCCACGAAGACATCGGCGGCCTTTGCCGCGCGTGACATCAAGCAATTCAACGGGAGGGGTGAAATGGCTGCACAGGCTGTGAAAAAGATGGGGCTGTTCGGGATGGCGGCGGCGCTGCTGCTGACTTGGAACGGGAACGCGTCCGCCGAAACGACGAAGCAACGCGTTCTGCGGGAAGGGAGGATCGTCATCGGCATCCACAACCGCTCGCCCTGGGGCTTTCGCGACGAGAAGACTGGCGAGCCTACGGGCTGGCATCCCGATATTCTCAAGGCCGCCTTCGCCGACCTCGGCGTCAGGAACCTGGAGTTCCAGGTGACCGAGTTCGGAGCGCTCATCCCGGGCCTCCTGGCGGGCCGTTTCGACGCCGTCGCATCGGGGCTCGCGATCACCCCTGATCGCTGCAAGCAGGTCGCCTTCGGCGCGCCGGACCTGCAGGCCCCGGACGCGGCCATCGTGCTCGCCGGCAATCCGAAGAAGATCCACGGCTATGCCGACATTGCCGCCCACGAAGACATCATCATGGGCGCCGGGCGCGGCAGCGTCGTCACCACCAACGCCAAGGCAGCCGGCGTGACCGAGACCCGCATGCTGTTGTTTCCGGACATCGAATCCAATCTCTCCGCGCTGCGCGCCGGCCGCATAGACACGGCCCTGATGGCGTCGCCGACGGTCATCGGCCTTTTGGCCGGTAAGGGCGCTGACGGTCTGGAACGAGCAGTACCTTTCGACGTGGGCAAAGCGCACACCAACTTCGCGGCGATCGCCTTCCGAAAGGAGGATGTCGATCTGCGCGCCACCTACGACGAACAGCTGGCCAAGCTGAAAGGCACCGAAGCCTTCGCTGCGATCATGAAGAAATACGGCTTCGGCGATCCGGAAACGGTGCTGCCGGGCATCACCACCGCCGACCTCTGCAACAGACAGCCATAGGGATGCCAATGAGCCTGTTCGACATCTGGCTGGGCATCCTGCAGGGGCTCGGCACGACGGCCGCCGTCACGGCCTACGGCCTTGTCTTTGCCGTTCCGTTCGCGCTCGTATTCGGCGTCGCCCAATATCTCACGCGTGGCGTCGCGCGACTGCTGGTCACCGGCGTCATCGAGTTCTGGCGCAGCTCCGCCGTCATCATCCTGCTGTTCGTCTTCTACTACGCGCTGCCTGTCGTCGGGATCACCTTGTCG
>JBDRNF010000300.1:0-2596 GCA_043811435.1 Pseudomonadota bacterium | reverse complement strand
TGGCTGAAATGGCGAAGGGCAAATCGAACGCCGGATGCCGCTCAAAGGTGGTACTGGCGGCCTCACCGAGCGTCATCCCGGTCATCAGCGCCTCGAAAAAATCCCCCGCTCGGGACGGCAATTGCCGAACCTGAACCTCGTGCCGCGGCCGGGTGATCAATCCATCTTCGGGATCGAGCGGCCGGATATGATCGAGTGGCCGCTCTTCGCGGCTGGCCGAAAAAATTGCAACAGCGGCGTACGTGCATCGAACGATACGCGCCGTCGGATGGGGCGTGAATGTCACCTCGCCGAGGCTTTCAGGCGGGATTGCGCCAAGGCTTTCGGGCAGCAAGGGATCGGCGTCGGCTGCATGAAACGCGTCGAGCCATGCCCGCTCAAGTCGCGCCACACCGGACAGATACGGCAATTTCGACACCGGCTCGAAGCGGTCGAGAAAGGCCGCAAACCCGCCGCCATATTCAAACAGCAGAGCGGAGCGCGGCGGCTCCTCAGACAGGTAGACCCGCGCCATGTCACGGAAGAAACCTTCCCCGACCAGCCGCTGGACGGCGGGGAAAATATCGGCAAGCGCGTTGACCAGACCGACCGTCACATTGTTACGGTAGACGGCAAAACGCTTTTGGGCGCCCTTGCCGCGCGGACCGATTACGCCTTCCGGGAGCGGGAGATCCGGATTGAGGAGGGCCGCGCCGAAAGATTGTTGCGAAGACCGCTCCTGTGGATCATTCCGCCGCATGACGGGACCCAAGCAGCGAGGCAGGCCCGAGCCGGTTGAGAACCGCTTCAGCCAGTTGCGCTTCACGACGCAGCACCGGCCATTCGGGCACGTCATTGTCCCATTCTATCAGGGTCGGAATCGCACCGGCCTGGCCGATGACAGTTTCATAGAGTTTCCAGACGCTATCCGCGACCGGGCGGTCATGGGCGTCGATCAAGAGAAGGTCACCTTCATCGTCGACATCCTCGGCGTGGCCGGCAAGATGGATTTCCTCGACAAGTTCCAGCGGGAAATCGCGCAAATAATGCAGCGGTTTCCAGCCGTGATTGGTGGCGGAGACGAAGACATTGTTGACATCGAGCAGCAGGCTGCATCCGGATCTGCGGGCGATTTCACGGATGAAATCGGTCTCGCTCACCGTTGTTTGTTCAAACGCCACATAGGTGGACGGGTTCTCGAGCAGGATCGGGCGTTTGAGCCGGTCCTGGATCTGGACGATATGAGAAACCACCCGCTCCAGTGAGGCGGAATTGTAAGGCACCGGCAAAAGATCGTTGAAATAGCCGGCATCGTGGCTCGACCAGGCGAGATGCTCCGACACCATGGCCGGTTCATAGCGTTCGACGACCCTGGCCAGACGTTCGAGATGGGTGGCGCTGATGCCGCCTTCGGACCCGATCGAGAGGCCAACGCCGTGAACGGATAAGGGGAACTCGGCGCGAATGGCTGCTAGCGCGCGATGCGCCGGTCCGCCGTCACCCATGTAATTTTCGGCGTGGACCTCGAGAAATCCGATCCTGTAATCGTCAGACAGGATGGCGTCGATGTGGTCGGGTTTCAAGCCTGCCCCCGCACGTGGCGGGAGCGGCGCGTCGGGGAAACGGGAGGTCCCGATATTTGGCGAATGAGGGGTGGGTCGCGTCATATCGGGACTCCCGTTTATCTGGTGGTTCCGGATCAGGCCGGAACGTCGCGTGTGAGCGGCTCGAGCGAACCCATGCGATCACCGTCGACCTTCATGCCAACGCAGGTGCCCGCATCCACGTTTTTCCAGGCATTGCCCTGGAAGTCGACCTTGGAGGTGCCGGCGCAGGTGGTGCCGGGGCCGGCTGCGCAATCGTTCTTGCCAGCCATGGCGACGCCGTAGCATTTTTCGGTGGCGGCGGATGCGCCATCGGTTGACGCGAGGAAGCTTGCGCCCGAGATGGCCATGGCCACCGCGCCTGCGAGTGCGGAAGCACCGATGAGGGATTTCTGCGACATGTTGTTCTCCTTGAAGGTATCCTTGAAACCGTTGACCGGAATTTTTTGTCCCGGCAGGAGAACCATGACGAATTGCTGCTTCACTTGGAAATCAAGCGCGCGTTATCCAGCATCACTTGCACGTGAGCTTGTTGTGATCTGTTTTAGACTTGGGGAAAACCAGGAGTCCTGCGTCTAACCAAGGCATTCAAGAAACTGATCAACCTGGTCTTCCGTGGTGGCAAAGCTGGTGACCAGCCTGAGCATGGTCTCGTCCGCGCCAACAAGATGGGACGCCGAGCGCGGCGCGGTCCATTCATAAAACAATGCGCCTTTCGCCATCAGATCCCTGGAAAGGGATTTTGACAGGATCGGAAAGATCTCATTGGCGGAGCTTTGCCATGCCAGCCGCGCCTGGCTTGAGCTGGATATGCCGGTTCGAAGCCGGTCGGCCATCGCATTGGCGTGACGGGCCAGGTCGAGCCACAGGTCGTTTTCGAAATAGGCATCGAACTGGGCCGCAATGAAGCGGCTCTTGGAAAACAGCTGCGCCGCACGCTTGCGGATGAAAGGCGCCTGGGCAGCCATGGCTGGATCAAGAAACACCAGCGCTTCGGCGCACCAGCAGCCGTT
>JBDRNF010000299.1:0-22933 GCA_043811435.1 Pseudomonadota bacterium | reverse complement strand
CCCGGGCACCGTTGCAAGATCTTCGGCCGCCGCGGCACCGCTTAACTCGGCGACCGGATCGCCCCTTGCATGTCCCAATGTCATGGCCCGAAAACTCCATGTTCATCGGCCTATTGCAAGGTGCCTTGGCGCATCGCTTACGGAGCGAATGCTCCGCCTGATCCTGGAATTCAGGTTCTCATGCAGCGAAGATCAAGCGGTTATTGCGGGTCTCCAGCTGTGACTTCAGATGTCCTTGCCATTGACGATAAGGGGTGCGTCCTCGGGAAGCGCATCAATGAAGATGATCTCGTCTGCACGGATGCGGGCATGGCGCTGGAACGATTCTTTGGCCGCCGCTTCGGCGGCACTGCGGTCGGCGCCCTCCTGCAGAACGATCGAGATGCTGATAAGGTCTCGGTCGTTCTCGCGCGTCGCCACGGCCTGAGCCGCTATTGCGCCGGGTGTGGCAATCACCACCTCCTCGATCACGCGTGGATAGACGAAGATCTCGCGCACCTTCACCGCCGCGCCCACCCGGCCCTGCAGCGCCGAAAGCCGGCGCACACTGCCGTCCTGGTTGCTCTCCAGTGCAAAGGCGCTGTCACCAGTGCCAAAGCGGATCATCGGCCAGGTAGCATCGCGTGCGGTTACCACGACCTCGCCCATCTCGCCGTGGGGGAGTTGGTCGCCGCGGACAGGGTCGCAAATCTGCACCACGCGGTGCGGATGCACCACATAGCCATCGCCGCCATCCTCATACCCGACAAGGCCAAGATCAGCGGTGGCATAGGCCGCCCAGGTGGAAACGCCGTAATCAGCCTCGATCCGCCGGCGCTTGGCCATCCAGTCGCCCATTTCCCCGCCCAGAAGGGCGGTCTTCACTTTCCAGGCGCTGCGGCTATAGGTCTCGATCACTCTGTCGGCCAGCGTTAGGAAGAACGCCGTCGACGCACAGATGGAAGTGACGCCGGTCTCGACGACGATCTGGGCTTGCAATTCGGTGTTGCCTACGCCGCCGGGAATAATGGTGGCGCCTGCGGCCTGCGCTGCCTCATCAAAGAGAAGCCCAGCCGGCACGAGGTGATACATCCATGTGTTCAGGATGATGTCGCCCGCGCCTATGCCCGCCGCCTTGAACAGCAAATCCAACCCGTGACCGCCGCCGCCTGGCAGCGCCGGTTCAAAGATCGGGCCGGGGGAGACATAGATGCGCGCGATCTCCTTTAGATCAGCGGCAAGGAACCCGCCAAAAGGCGGGTTCTCTCTTTGGAGCTTCAGCAGCTCCTCTTTCTTCAGCACCGGCAGGCGGGAGAGATCGGCCAGTGATGACACCTTGCCAGGGTCGAACTCGGCCGCTTCGAACCGCGCCTTCAATCCCGGTGCCTTCGTTGCGGCCGCGCCGTAGGCGGTCGCGATATCCTGATAGATGTCAGTGGACATTGCTTCCTCTTCTCCCCTGCTAGGCCCGGCTCAGATTGGGCAGTCCTTGCGGAAATTCGGCGCGCGCTTCTCGCGATGTGACAGGACGCCTTCCTTGACGTCCTCGCTCATGAAGCCGAGCATTTCGAGAGCAGTGGAGGCGTCGAAGATCGGACCGGCCTGGCGCAACCAGTTGTTGAGCGAGTATTTTGTCCAGCGGATCGCGCTCTGCGAGCCATTTGCCAGCTCGGTGGCGATGTCGAGCGCGGTCTGCTGCAGAACGTCATCCTCGACACACATCGACACTAGCCCGATCCGGTCAGCCTCTTCACCCGAGACCGGCTTGCAGGTCATCAGATAGTACTTCGCCTTGGCCATGCCGCACAGCAGTGGCCAGATGATCGCGGCGACATCACCGGCGGCGACGCCGAGACGAGGATGGCCGTCAACGATTCTGGCCTTCTTGCCGGCGATCGATACGTCGGCCAGGATGCCGACGACCAGGCCGGCGCCGGCCGCGGGACCGTTAATCGCCGAGATGATCGGCTTGTTGCAGTTGATGATGTTGTAGACGAGGTTCTTGGCCTCTTTCCACGTCTTCATGATTTCGTGCGAATTGCCGATCATGCTCTCGATCAGACTGAAATCGCCGCCCGCCGAAAACGCCGTGCCTGCACCCGTGACGATCACCGCATTGATGTCGGGATCGCGATCGATGTCGATCCACATATCGGTCATCTGCGTGTGGGTCTCGGCGTCAACCGAGTTTAAGGTCTCGGGCCGGTCGAAAGTGATGCGCAGCACGCGCTCGGCCGGATAATCGAATTTCAGCTTGTCGTATTTTGCGTAACGATCGGACATCATAACTCCTCCCTCATGGTCAGCCCGGTAGGCCCAGGACAGCTTTCGATAGAATGTTGCGTTGGATGTCGTTCGACCCGCCGTAGATCGTGGTCGGCCGGGCCTTGTAGAAGGTCGCCAGAACATCGACGTCAACATTGCCGACCTGCAATGAGCCGAGTGTGCCGCCATCGGGTCCTGCCGCCCCGATCATGAGTTCGGTGATCTTCTGAAACTCGGTTACCCGGATCTTGAGCATCGAGACATCCGCGCCCAGCGGTTCGCCCCGCTTGAGCTGATCGGCGAAGCGCGCGTAAAGTGCCGCATGATCCTCGACATCGAGCGCGACCGCCTTGGACGGCCACGGCATAGTTCTCTTGGGTGTGCAGCCGCTGCGGATCCCATTCCTGCGCGAACGCAACGATCTCCTCCTTGCGCAGCGGCTCTGCGCGGAACCTGTAGATCTGACCCGGCTGGAAATCTTCGAGATATTTCATGGGGCCTTGCCCGCCGCTGCAAATCCGGCGTCCACTCCTTCGGCGCTGCGCGAGATGCGCTCGCGATTGAATTGTTCGAGCCTGGGATAGGTCTTCTTGAAAACGCGCAGGAATTCCTCCATCGGTGCGTCAACGTAGAGACCTCGATCGTTCACATATTCCATGTGCCGCTGGTCTTTGATGTCGAATTCATGAAACAGCGCGTCGCTCTTGCCGTCGAAGATAAGTGGCTTGACCCCGAACCGCTCGCACAGCTCCATGTTGAACGCAGGCGTGATCTTATAGGTATTGCCGTCGAGCCAGAGCTGCACGTAGCCGTGATAGACGAACAGGTCGGTGCCCATCAGCTCCTGCAGCTTGGGCGTGTTCAGATGGTTGCGCACATCGGCGAATCCCAGCGCTGCGGGAATGCCGGACGCGCGCAGACAAGCCGCCAAGAGGATCGCCTTGGGCACACAGTAAGCGGCCTCCGCTCCGGCGATGCAGCTCGCGCGATAATCATCGGCCGTCAAGGCGAAGGTGTAGGGATCATAGCGGATGCCGTCCCGCACCGTGTCGAACAGGCGGATCGCCTTGTCGGTCTGCGATGCATCGTCGCGTAATTCGAGCAGGGCCCGGGAGACGAACTGCTGGACCTCACGGCTGTCGCTGTCCACGAAATACGTGGGCACGACGTATCTTGCGGCCTCTTCCGGAAGCTCTTCATGGGAGGTCGTCATCATATTCACCTTCTGGAAGGAGCAATTCTAACCGAACAGGAGCTCCGCTCCGGACGGCAACAGCGGCACATAGCCGAGTTCGTCAACGATGAGCAGCTTCACCGCCTGCAGTTCGCACTCCAGCTTCATAAGCCGTTTCTCATCGCGGGCTTCCATGAGCTGGTGCGCCAAGGCCACCGCGGCGGCTGCGGTCAACGGACTTCGTTGATCAGCCGTTCATTGTCAGGCCCCCCGAGACGGAAATGACCTGGCCTGTGATGAACCCAGCATCTTCAGAAGACAGGAAGCAGATGATGCCTGGATAATCGCTCGGCATCGCCAGACGCTTCATCGGAATTGCGCGCTTCAGGCCTTCGGCGATCTTCGCGCCAGTTTCGCCCTGCGCAACTTGCGCGAACAGCGGAGTATCGGTCGGGCCGGGGCATACAGCGTTCAGCACTATACCCTTGCGAGCCATTTCGCGCGCCATCGACTTGGTGAAGGCGATGATCCCGCCCTTGCAGCCTGCATAAACCGATTCACCCGAAGACCCGACGCGCCCCGCATCCGAGGCGATATTGACCACGCGACCGCCACCGTTTGCAACCATGATCGGCAGCACGGCTTGATGCATGTGCAAGGGACCGTAGAAGTTGATGTCGATCACCTTTTTCCACAACGTCACATCGGAATCGAGGAAAGGCATGATCTCGTCCCAGCCTGCGTTGTTTACCAGCACGTCGATCGGGCCGCCTTTGGCTACTTCTGCTACCGCAGCGTCCACTGCGTCGCGATCGGTGATGTCCGTGGCATAGGCGCTGGCTTTACCACCTTCCTCGATGATCAGGCGAACGGTTTCGGTCGAACCTACGAAATCGCGGTCGAGTACTGCCACTTCCGAGCCTTCTTGGCCAAAGCGACGGCACACCTCGCGCCCGATCCCGCTGCCGCCGCCCGTGACAATCACCCGTTTTCCCGCAAGTCCGCGCATAGCTAATCTCCTCGCCTGATTCAACTCTGGTAATGCCTGAAACCCACACCACACACTTGCCTTTGCGAAGCGTATTCTGAGCGTGCGTGGTCAAGCGCCCCACCAAACAGCGGGGTTGATCATTTCTTCTGATACCAGGCCACACCCTTGTCATCGAACCGGCGCATGGCCACCTCGTGATGAAGCAGATAGTTCAGATGCGCGATACTTTCGCCGGTGGCCATGTTCAAGAGGTCGCTTCCCACGATCCGGGTATGGAAAAGGCTTTCAAACACGTCCACGGCCCGCTTCGGCGCGACGATCGCCTGCGTAAGCTTTTCCAGCCCCACATGATGCTCGGCAATCAACTCGCCCACGCGCTGATGCAACCCGTAGAACGGGAGCTTGTGCGATGGCAGCGCCAGAACGTCGTCAGGCACCGCATCACTGATTCCGGCCAGTGATTTCAGCCAGTCGCTTAGTGGATCGGCATCGGGCTCGGTCGGGAACACCGAGACGTTGGAGGAAATACGCGGCAGCACCTGGTCGCCCGAAATGAACAGCTTCAGCGACTCGCAATAGAAGCTGGCATGTTCCGGCGAATGGCCGCTGCCCACCAGCACGGTCCAATCATGCGCGCCGATCCGCATCACCTCGCCATGCTGGATGCGGCGGAAACTGTCGGGCAGCGGATGCACAAACTTGCCGAAGTCGCCAAACTGCATCCTGTAGCTGTCGATTGCATCTTCTTCCCAGCCAGCCGCGCGGTAGAACCGTATACCGTCTGTCGGGGCCTCACGCAGCGTGTCCCCCACCAACGACCTGCACGTCACATATTCCAGCCGTGTGATCCACATCCGGCAATCGAACCGCCGGGTCAGCCAACCGGCCATGCCGATATGGTCGGGATGCATATGGGTCATGATCACTCGCGTCACCGGCAATCCACCAAGTGGGTCGGCCAGCAATTCTTGCCACATCTGCCCGATCGTCCGAGTTTCCAGCCCGGTATCGACGATGGCCCAGCCTTTGTCTTCGCGGATTGCCCAGATGTTGATATGATCCAGCACCATCGGCAGCGGAATCCTGATCCAGAGTACGCCATCCGCGATCTCGACTGCCTTGCCGGGTTTGGGCAGGTCAGCGAATGGATGGCTGACTTCGTGGTGAATTCTGGAATCCGTCATCTCTAGCCTTTCAGCCATTGGATAGCTTTCTGCAGCGTGCCCCTGCTCCACGTGCCGATCGTCTGCGCCAGTCGGCATGGCCAAAATGTCCATCTGAACCGTATTGCCGTGGCGGCTCTGCAGCCGCCACGGATTGATTGATAAGGCTGCCCGGGGGCTTCGCTTATTAGATTACCACTTGACCAGCGAAGGAACCGGCGCGGAATCGTCGAGCACCTTCAGCTTGCCATCCCCGACGGTCATGCAATAGCCAGACAGACCGGAGACCGGGAATGAGCCCTCGTTGGTCATCTGGATGTTGCCGTTGACGCTGTGCATCTGCTCCTTCGTAACCTGATGATCCAGGATCACCACGCGCAGCTTCTCGCTGGTAACACCGTCGGCTCCTTCACGCTTCACGGCCTCTTCGAGGCTGTTCACGAGAAAAAGGGCTTGGCTCATCCCAATGATCATCGGCGATGACCACGCCTGCTCCAAACCATAGTTGGCATTAAGTTCCTTGTAGAGCTTGTAGGCTTCGGTGCCTTCGACGGGGGCGGCGGTTGCCGCGCATTCGAAGGTGTTGGTCACCTTGTCGAGCCCGCCCAAAGCGGCGCCCGTCGCCGTCAGGCCGTTGTGCGCGCCCAGAACCAGCGGTACGTCCGTTCCTACATTGTCAAGCGCCCGCTTGACCGCGACCGAACCGGCAGAGTTTGTCATCACGATCACGGCATCTATGCCCTTGCCCACGACATTGAA
Organism: Pseudomonadota bacterium; assembly: GCA_043811435.1. Lineage (GTDB taxonomy): Bacteria > Pseudomonadota > Alphaproteobacteria > Rhizobiales > Xanthobacteraceae > Bradyrhizobium. The sequence continues at coordinate 16,602 of JBDRNF010000299.1, read as the reverse complement.
AATGTCGGTGGTCAGGTCGGTCGGCTGCGGAGTCGTCCAAATGATATCGACGATTTCAAGCTTGTCGGGGCTGTTCGTCGCATAGGATTTGATCCCGTTTACCGTATCGACCCAAGCCGGAGCGGCTTCGGACGCAACGACTGCGACGCGCAGCGGTTTGGTGCGGGCCTCGGCCGCGAAACGCCACTCGGCATACATGGCGGCTTCATGCGCCAAAGTCGGGCGCATGTTGAACAGCCATGGATTTTCCTTCCAGGTGAAGCCATAGCCCCCGCCGCCCGAAATCATCGGCACCTTGTCTTCAGGCAGCCGCGGTCCCATCGCGGCGGAGTCCGACCCGCCCATACCCAGCAGAGCTAGAGGCTTCTTCTCGCTGAGAACGCCCGGCCAAAGGCTAGCGATCTGTGCCGGGTCATATCGACCATCAACCGCGGAATACTCGATCTTGACACCGAGTTCGGTGCCTTTGGTGGCATTCCACCACCGGATCACCGCGGCGCGGCCACCATCCCAGTCGCGCATCACATCGGCATAGGGACCGGAAAAATCCGCCCAACCGACCACGTTGTAGGCAGTCTCGGCTTCCGCAGCGCCAGTCAGCGCAACTCCCTGCATCGCGATCGCAAGACCGAGCGCAAGCTTCGTCTTCCGTATTATTGTGTTAAGCATCGGCATCAGAACCACCCTTCTTCAATTTTTCCAAGATTGTTGCAGTCTAGTTCAGAAGCGAAATATCGGTATTGCCGGGTGGCAAGCAGGAATCCCACTTCCCACCCGAAGATCATCTTACCATTTGACCATCTCGGGAACCGGAACGGCACCATCCAGCACGATGAACTCACCATCCTTGATCGTAGCGCAGTAGCCGATCAGTCCGGTGAGCGGGAAGGAAGATTCGTTGTTCATCTTCACGTCGCCAGTCAGACCCTTCATATCGGCGGTGGGCACCGAGTAATCCATGATGACCTCGCGCACTTTCTCGCCGGTCAGCTTGTCGGCCCCGAACCGCTTGATAGCCTCGCCCATGATGTTGACCATGAACAGGCTTTGGCCCATGCCAAGGATGCTCGCATTGTTCCAGTCGGCCTTCAGGCCGTAGGAAGCGTGCAACTCTTCATAGAACTTGGCGGCTTCGCTGTCCTTTACCGGGGCAGCCATCGCGGCGCATTCGAAGGTGTTTGTCACCTTGTCAATTCCGCCCAAAGCAGCGCCCGTCGCCGTCAGACCGTTGTGCGCACCCAGAACCAGCGGCACATCCGTTCCTACATTGTCAAGCGCCCGCTTGACCGCGACCGAACCGGCAGAGTTTGTCATCACGATCACGGCATCTATGCCCTTGCCCACGACATTGAAAATGTCGGTGGTCAGGTCGGTCGGCTGCGGAGTGGTCCAGATGATATCGACGATTTCGAGTTTGTCGGGGCTGCTCGCCGCAAAGGACTTGATCCCGTTCACCGTATCAACCCAGGCCGGAGCGGCTTCGGAGGCAACGACGGCGACGCGCAGCGGTGTGGTGCGGGCCTCGGCCGCGAAACGCCACCCGACATACATCGCGGCTTCATGCGCCAAGGTCGGGCGCAGGTTGAAAGACCAGGGGTTCTGAACCCAGGTAAAGCCGTAGCCACCGGTCGGCGAGATCATCGGCACCTTGTCTTCCGGCAGGCGCTTGCTCATCGCGGCATAATCCGCGCCACCCATGCCATAGATCAGCACGGGCTTGTATTCGCTCATCATGCCCGGCCAGAGGCTGGCGACCTGCGCCGGGTCATACCGACCGTCCGCCGGCTTGTGGACGAGTTTCACCCCCAATTCCTTGCCTTTGGTGGCATTCCACCACTCGAGCACGGCCAACCGACCACCTTCCCATGCCGGCATGATATCGGCATAGGGGCCAGAGTAGTCCGCCCAGCCCGGCAGGACGATTTCGGTCTCCGCGTATGCGGCTTGCGCGAACGCTACCGCCTGCACCGCAATGGCAAATCCGAAAGCCCGCTTCGCAATCATAAAGCCCATTCGTTCCTCCCTTGTGTTCGGCCAGTTCCTGAGGGCCCGCACCTTGGCCTCCGGCGCGGGACTCGCCATACCATCAGTACGGATACGGCCAGATTCTATAAGACGACTTGATCGTTTTCCACCGATGCATCAGGCCCTTCGGCTCGATCAGAAGCGATCCCGCGATGAGTATCCCCAGCACGACATTGTAACTGGCAAAGATGATCTCGCCGCCCAACGATGGCACCGCACCGGCGATGACGGGGGCAAGCGTGGTGATGCCCTCCTGGATCGCGCGAACGACGACGACGCCTATCAGCGCCCCCGTGATCGAGCCCATCCCGCCAACGATGATCATGCCGATCATCCAGATTGAGTTGAACAGCGTAAACTGGTCGACCGAGATGTAGCGCAGATAATAGGCCCAGAGGGCCCCGGCCACGCCTGCAAAAAACGAACCGATCAGGAAGGCGTTAATCTTGGTACGGACTACATCGACTCCCATAATACCTGCGGCGCTGTCCTCGTCACGCACTGCGATGAAATTGCGCCCATGACGACCGCGGACAATGCTGTATGCCCCATAGGTCATCAACATCAATACTCCGAGATTCAGGAAGTAGAGGGTGGTCTCGGTGTTGAACAGGAAACCGAAAAACGATGCGGGCTCCAGAGACAGACCCTTGGCGCCTCCCGTCCAGTCCGCCGGCATGTTGATGACCACGAAGTGGAACACGAACTGGGCCGCCAGCGTGGTCAGAGCAAGATAGAACCCCTTGATACGCGCCGCCACCACGCCAAACAGATAGCCGAAGGCCGCCGCGCAAAGCCCGGCAAGCGGGATTACGATGATGAAGTTCAGCCCGGTCTGGTTGGCCAGAACGCCACCGGCGTAGGCCCCGACGCCCATGAAGGCAGCTTGTCCAAGGTTGATCTGGCCGGCAAAGCCGAGATTGATTTGCAGCCCCAGAACAGCAACCGCCATGATCATCGATGTATTTAGGACCGCTAGCATCCGGGCGCTGAAGAACCAAGGGCCCACAATTAGCAGGGCCATAAAGAGAACCAAACAAAGCAACTGCGGCTTGCTGCGGATTAATCCCAGATCCTGGCGGTAGGAACGCGGGAATATGCCTGACGGATCTCGAAACAAGATCAAATCCTCTCGATCGTTTTCCAGCCGAAGAAACCCGACGGCAGGACTGTGAGAATGAGTAGCATCAGAAGATAGGGCAGTACTGACGCGAAGTTGGCACCTATGATCGGATCAAGGTACCCGGCCGTCAGTTTTTCGGCGATACCAATCACAACGCCTGCAACCAGCATACCGGAAATAGCCTCCAGCCCGGCGAGCAAAGCCACCGGAATGGCGATGAATCCGATGCCCGAAGCCAAGAAGTTGATGGAACCGCCGTTCATGTAAACTGTGGCGCCGAGTGTCGCGAGCGCCATGCCCATAATCCACGCGATCATGGAGGCCCGGCGCACCGAGATACCCAGATCCAACGCCGTACGATGATTTTCCGCGACCGCTGTAAGGCTCAGGCCGCTGCGCGTGTGGTTGAAGAAGTAGCTCAGACCTAGGGCGACGGCGATAGTAATGATTCCGCCATAGAGCAACGGCTTCACGATCAGCACCCCGTGAATGATCAGCGGCTTCGTCGGAAAGACCACCGGAAACGACCGCACGTCGGGCCCAAAAACCACAAGCATGAACCCGCGCATGAAGATCAGCAGTGCGATCGACATCATGACCATGGCGAAGAGGCTCTCGCCCACAAGCCGCTTGAAGAACAGCCGCTCGATCAGATAGCCCGCCACTACCGCCAAGGCGAGCGACAGGGGCAGCGCCAGATACAACGGCAAACCGAATTCGCTAACCGTCAGCCAGACGAGGAATCCCCCCAGCACAACTAGTTCGCCCTGTGCGATGTTGAACACCTTGCTGGCTCGGTAGATGACGCTGAAGCCAATGGCGACAAGAGCATAGAGGAGCCCCGTCAGCGCGCCGTTGATTGCAAGAGTCAGAAATTGGCTCATGTCGTTAAGCTCCTCTCCAAGCCAGTCCCTTCGGCGACATTACGGGCGTCGGCGTGCTCTGTCTGTAGAATGGCAACCGTCATCACCGGCACATCGGCATTCAGAACGCCACTGCCGCCGCCTTGATAGGTGATAGGAATCGCTACCTTCGCCGAATTCAAACCGTCGGCATAGAGCGCCGCGATCAGTTCGCCATAGCGGACCTCGATCAACTCCCGCTTCAGCTTGCGCGAGCGTGTCAGTTCGCCATCGTCGGGATCGAGGTTTTTTGGAAAATTAGCGAAGCGGATGATCCTCGACTTAGCCGGTAGCACCTTGTTGACCTGTTTGATCCCTTCTGCGATCAGATCGTAGATTTCGGGTCGTTTCGATAGATCGGTGAAGTTCGCGAACGACACGTTACGGCGCTCCGCCCAGGACGAGCACATTTCTTCGTCGATGTTCACTAATGCGGTAACATAGGCGTGGCGGCTATCACCTATCACCATAACATCCTTGATGAACGGGTTCGAACGAAGCCGCGTCTCGATGAATTGCGGCGGGTAGCGGTGGCCATCTGCCAGAACACGCATATCCGAAACCCGTTCGAGGAAAATCAGCTCGCGGCTTTCGGTGACCGTTACAGCATCGCCGGTTGCATACCAGCCATTCTTGAACCGCTCGGCCGTTTCCACAGGCTTCCCGAAATATCCGGCAAAACCCGCGCCGCCACGCAGCAATAGTTCATCGTTTTCGCCCAACTTCCATTCCAGCGGCGGCCCATAAGCCGGATCGCCCACCAGAAATCGTCCCACGGTCTCGACATCGAAAGCTTCGCCTTGATGCAGTGTCACCGGACCGTACTCCGAGGTGCCGTACATGTTGCGGATCGGTACACCCAGTGCGCGGAATAACCGGAAAAGATCCGGCGCCATGGCGGTACCGGCAGACATGGCCCATTTCACCCGGCTGAGCCCAAGGTTTTCTCGGACGTGCCAAAGCACACCCACATTTGCCAGTGGATATAGAAATCGTGCCCATAATGGCGCGGACCTGCCCTCAAGCCGAGCACGCGCATGAACCATGCCGACACCCAACGCCTTGCGATAGAACCATTGACGGATCTTGCCAGCATCCAGCATCCGCGATTCCAGCCCAGAGGCCAGCCCCTCCCACTGACGTGGACTAAACACGATCACTTCGACCGCAAGTTCACGGGTATCATTTCTTATGGTTTCGGCCTGTTCCGGAAAGTTTACCACCAGCGGTACCGACATACCAAGAACAACGCCAGAGATTTGTTCCAGCGCCCAGGCAAGCGGTATCTGACTCAGGTATTCCGCCCCCGGTTTAATATTGAGGCCCTGTTGCAACCGCGACGCGTTGTCGAAAATATAACGGTGGGTCAGAATCACGCCCTTGGGTGCGCCTGTCGTGCCCGATGTGTAGCAGAGCGTCGCAGTATCATCGAGCATACCGCTGGTGATCCGTTCGCCCAGTTCGCCCTCATGGGATTTGCGGCGCTGACGGCCAAGTTCCTGCAAATCATTGAAGGTACGCAACACCGGATTGTCATAAGACCACAACCCGCGCTCGTCCCAATAAATCACCGAGCGCAGCGCTGGACAGTCGGCTATGATTTCCAGCGCCTTGTCGACCTGCTCCTGATCCTGAGCTATCAGGTATTTGGCGTCTGAATCTACCAGCATATACTTGACTTCGGCCGACGTCGAATCCGGATAAATCGATACGGCACGCCCTCCAGCCGCTTGCGCTGCGATTTGGCTCCAGAAATGCTCAGGTTCATTTTCGCCGATCATCGCCACTGTCTCGCCCTTGGCCATACCAAGGTCGATCAGGCCGGATGCCAACAAAGATACCTGTTCGGCAACCTCGGCCCAAGTGAATTCAATCCAGACGCCCAACCGCTTGTGGCGTTGCGCTACCGTGTCGGGCGTTTCGTTGCTGCGAGCAATCAACAGCTGCGGAATGGTCTGCGGCCTATCGGACATCAAGCATTTCCATTCGGCTTATAGGCGCCACCCAAATAGGCGCTGATGACTTCCGGATTGTTTTGAATTTCGGAGGGCTTGCCCTGCGCCAAAACCTGACCGAAGTTCAGAACATAGATCCGGTCCGCTAGATCCATTACGACCGACATATCATGCTCCACCATCACGATCGGAATCTTCCAGCGTTCCCGGATATCAACGAGGAATCTTGCGAGGTCTTCCTTCTCCTCACCATTCATGCCGGCCATCGGTTCGTCTACTAGCAAGATCTTGGGCTCCAGTGCCAGCGCTCGCCCTAGATCAACCCGTTTGCGCAGGCCATAGCCCAGCGTTCCCACTGCCTGGTGTCGAACCAGCCCAAGATCGAGGAAATCAGCGATCTCCTCGGCAGTGGCACGCAACTCCGCTTCCTCGCGCTGAGTGAAAATGTGATAGAAGAAGGATGCTGCTAGCATGCTCTTGGACTGGAAGCCGCACCCGAGCATGATGTTCTCGATTACCGAAAGGCTGGAGAGCACATGGATTCCTTGGAAGGTTCGTGACATTCCAGAGCGCGCAATTTGATGCGGCGCCATGCCAAGAATGTTCTTTCCAAACAGTTTGATATCGCCGCGCTGCGGGCGGTAGAAACCCGCCAGACTGTTCAAGAGCGATGTCTTGCCGGCCCCGTTCGGGCCGATTACCGCCACCATCTCATCACCGCCAACATGCATCGAAACCTCTGAAAGAGCTTTGACGCCGCCGAACCTTAGGTTGATGTCGACAACGTCAAGTATCCGTGTCGAGTGGCTGGAACTGATTGGGTGTGTCATTCTCATTCCCGTCAGCAAAATCAGGTGGTGAATTCAGCACGGCCATTGTTCAAAACAACCAGGTCGCGATCCACCGATAGGACCCGGAATGCCGCTTGGCCCTCTCCCGTGCGCCAGCTTTCTGTACGCAGAAGTTCGCCCGGATAGACCGGAGAAGAAAAACGCACATCCAGCCGTTTCAGCCGCGCGGCATCGTTGCCGCAGAACATCCGCAGGATCGCGTAGCCAGCGATGCCATAGGTCGCAAGGCCGTGCAGGATCGGCTTGGGAAATCCACCGGCAGCGGCAATCTTGGGATCCGCATGCAGCGGGTTAAAATCGCCGTTCAACCGATAGATTAAGGCCTGCCCCGGTGCTGTCTGCCAGTCGAAATTTAATTCCGGAGGCGTATTGGGCACCGCGGAGGGAACAGCCGCTCTAACCTCAGGCCCCCCAAAACCCCCGTCCGCGCGACAATAGGTCGTGCTGGTCAAGCTGCAAAGCAGTTCCTGGGTTTTGGCATCCATGATGTCGCGTCCGGTAAGCACCAGCGCGCCTTTATCGGGACCCTTGTCGATGATCTCGATAACGCGGGTGCGTCCGATCACATGGCCCTCGACCGGCAGGGGGCGGTGGATTACGAGCCCTTGTTCGCCATGCAGTACTTTAGTCCAATCCACCCCGGTTCCGGGTTGCTTCAGCCAGAAGCCCGGATAACCCAAAACCACAGCTAGTGTTGGAAGCGCGTGTAAACCAGCCTCATATGTATAGCGCAACTGGTCTTCATCAATCGGGTTCTGACCTATACCTAGCCCCAACGCATAGAGCATCGTATCTTTTATGGTGTACTTCTGGTCGATGTCGTCGAAGCACCAGTTTTTCAGCTTCTGATAGTCGATTGCCATGTATTTCCATCCCTTCGGTCGTAACCGTATGGCCCCTCAAAACGCAGCATTGCGTATGTCATTTCTTCACGAGGCTGCGACCGATGATATGCTTCATCACCTCAATCGCTCCGCCGGCCAACCGAGTCTGCCTGGCATCGGCAAATGAGCGCGCGATCGGCATTTCCGTCATGTAGCCCCAACCGCCGAACAGTTGGAGGCATCGGTCGAGCACCCGGCCCTGCATCTCGACGCTGCTCAGCTTGGCCACTGCTGCATCTATCGCGTTGAACTTGCCTTCCAGGTGCAACTGGATGCAACGGTCGATGAAGACGCGGTTCACCATAATTTCGGTGTGCAGTTCGGCCAGCGTAAACTGGGTTGCCTGCAAAGCCGCGATTGTCTTGCCAAAGGCTCTGCGTTCAGTAGTGTAGTCGATCGTCCATTGCAGGGCGGCCTCGGCGTTGGCGACTGCGCGAACGCACTGTATCAGCCGCTCCTGCGCCAGTTCGGTCATGAGGTGGATGAAGCCTTTGTTTTCGACGCCGATTAGGTTCGTCAATGGTACCCGCACGTTTTCAAGGAATACTTCGGACGTATCCATGGCCTTGCTGCCGATCTTTTCCAGCAGACGGCCGAGCGTAAGGCCTTCGCGGGTCTTTTCGACCAGAATCAAGCTTATTCCCTTGCCGCCTGCCGCCGGATCAGTTTTGCAGGCCACGATCAGAATATCGGCCCCTTGGGCGTTGGTGATGAAAACCTTCTGACCATTGATAACATAGTCGTCGCCTTCCCGCGTTGCCGTGGTACGAATTGCCTGTAGGTCACTTCCACCCGAAGGCTCGGTCATAGCGATGGCGGCCAGCACCTCGCCTGTAGCCATCGGCGGCAGCCATCGCCGTCGCAATTCTTCGGAGCCGTAGTGCAGAATATAAGGCGCCACGATATCGGAATGCAGCGAGAAGGCCGGTCCGGAGGCCCCCACCCGCGCCAGCTCTTCTATAACTACGGCGCTGTGCAGAAAATCGCCGCCCATGCCTCCGTATTCCTCCGGGATGGCGCAGCATAAGATGCCAGCCTTCCCCGCCCTTAGCCAAGCCTCTCGGGAGACCTTTCCTTCCTTTTCCCATTTCGAATGGTTCGGAGTAATTTCGGTCTCGACAAAGTGGCGAACGGATTTTCGGAACATCTCGTGTTCTTCGACGAAGATTGTTCTAGGGATCACTGGGTCCTCACCTTGTTAGCGTAATAAAGACGTTTGCGTGGGCTAGGTAGCGTGCAGGCGAATACGGCCTGTCACGCGTGGCGGGTGGATGGGCGCGTGCTTAACGGAAAGCTGCCCCGCACCCCACGTCAAAGGCAGCGCGCGATCAGCCCACCATCAACCGGAATTTCTGCCGCGGTGATGTAGGACGATTCGTCAGATGCGAGGAAAAGCGCCAGATTGGCCGTCTCGAATCCCGTGCCCATACGGCGCAATGGGATCGACTTGGTGTAGCTGGAATAGACCGCGTCGATCTCACGGCCCGCCGCGTCGATGCCGCCACGTGCCAGCGGTGTATCAACCATGCCAATCAGGATCGTGTTGGCGCGGATTCCCTTTGGCCCAAAATCGACTGCAATGGAACGGGTAAGTGCGTTTACGGCAGCTTTACTGGCATCATAAGCGGCGTAGGAAAAACCAAGATAGCGCACCGAAGCAATGGTGGAAACGTTGATGATGGAACCCCCACCCTGCCGCACCATATGTGGGATCACTTTTTGGCAGCTCAGCATCAAACCGCGAGCGTTTACCGCGAATGACTTCTCCCACGCCTCCTCTGTAACCTTGAGCGCGTTGCCCAGGCCGACGATGCCGACGTTGTTATGTAAAACGTCGATGCGGCCATAGGTGTCCATACTCTTAGCCACCACTGCCTCGACCTCCGCCGCGACTGAGATGTCCGCCACCGCTTCAACACACTCGCCGCCTTCCTCCCGGATCAAACGACAGGTTTCGGCCGCGGCGATCGGATCACGGTCTACGGCAACGACCTTAGCTCCCTCGCGAGCGAACAGAACAGCCGTAGCCTTCCCATTCCCCCAACCTGGGCCAATCGAACCTGCGCCCATGACGAGGGCGATCTTGCCTTCGAGTCGACGTGACAATGTCGGTTTCTCCATCCCTTGATGCTGCCACCGGTCCGCAATCCAGAGACCTCCCCTCTGGAGCTACACTTTCTCGGGCGTTGCGACCCGAGAAAGCAAAACGCGACCCGGCCATTCAGCTATCGCACGCCCTATTTACGGAACTGCCTGAAGTTGGGCTTGCGCTTAGCCATGAATGCTCCTGCCCCTTCGGTCATTTCCTCTCCACCAGCCAGTCGAAGAAGCGTCTGCTGCGCGTGTGCCATCGCTGGAGCGAGCATATCCCACCAGACATTAGAAGTGACCTTACTCAGTTCGATATATGCCGGGCTCTTGTCGAGCAGTTCTTCACACCAACGAATTACTTCAGCGCGCAGTTCATCGGAGGGAACTACCTTGTTAATCCAGCCCATTTCGAGCGCTTCCTGCGCGGTGTACTGGCGGCACATGTAACATACTTCGCGGGCCTTCTTTTCACCGATCGTCATAGCGAGAAGGTTGGTGGCTCCATAAACCGGGGAACTGCCGATGCGCGGACCAGTTTGACCGAACCGGGCATTCTCAGATGCGATTGCCAGATCCGAACAGATTACCAGTTCGTTGCCGCCGCCCACAGCAAAACCGTTGACCATGGCGATCACTGGCTGTGGAATGTGGCGCATCAGGTTCAGTGTTCGCCCCGCCGAAGCGAACAGATGCCGCGCCTTGGCAGTACTGAAGTTAGCCAGATCGGCGAGGTATCCGCCCGCCGAGAATGCCGTGCCCGCTCCGGTCAGAACCACCACGCCTACTTCTGGATCGAATCCGAACGCCTCGAAGGCATCACCCATTTCACGAATGGTGGCATGATCGAAAGAGTTGTATCGTTCGGGATGGTTGATTGTAATCCAGCCTATCGCGTCCGTCTTTTCCACGATGATATGACTATATTCAGTCACTCTGTTCCTCCCTCGTTAAGTACGGCGATAAGTACTGATCATGATAGCTGATCAGGTCTGTAGCAGTTACTCGGCAGCGACTGCCGAAGGGTGCCTCAGAACGAGGGAGCTAACGCCGCGCACGACGTATGCCTCACGCCAGGTTGGAGCCTCCTCGGTCAATTGTATATCGCCAAAGCGGCGCAAAAACTCCGGTATGGCGATGCGCCCTTCGAGACGCGCCAACGGCGCACCAAGGCAGAGATGCAGTCCGTAGCCAAAATGCAATGAGCCCCTGCTCTTGCGTGTCACGTCGAGATTGTCCGGTTCTGCAAACACCGACGGATCGCGGTTGGTGGAGAGGATCATGCAGAAGAGTCTGTCGCCGTTCTTGATTTGCTGGCCGCCGATCTCAGCATCTACCTTCGACACTCTTACAAGGCAGGCTGCGGGGTTGTCATAGCGCAACAGTTCCTCGATCGCCTTATCGATGATCGTCGGATCATCACGCACCATAGCGAGTTGATCAGGGTGCCGCAGCAAGTTGTAGATCCCGGTACCGATCAGGTCGGTCGTGGTCTCGTGGCCGGCAAATATCAAAATTGTGCAAGTCTGCACATACTCTTCGTCTGTGAAAGGATCGGGTGTCTTTTCGCTGTAATCTATCATTCGCGAAATAACGTCTGTACCTCGATTGATCTTGCGATCGGCAACTACCTTGAAGAAGTAGTCGCGCATGCCGCGAATTGCCTCGGTTGAACGCTCCGCCCGCAGCGGGTCGAGACGAGCGCCACCAATGAAAGCGGCAAGCTCGTCCGACCAGTGCTTGATCATAACCGCATCTTCCGGCGGCAGGCCAAACATGTTGACGATAACTGCGGTCGGCAGCGGAATCGCGAAATCGTCCAGCAGATTGAACTCTTCGCGACTCTCCAAATTTTTTAGGAGCTTATCCACCGTATCACGCACGAAACCCTCCATGGACGGGATCGCAGGAAGGAAGGCCTGGTTCAGCACCATGCGCATTTTGGTGTGTAGCGGCTGGTCGGTGAATACCACCCATTTGGTAACCGATTCACCGACCTCAGCTAAGTCGTTCATGCCATGTTTGCGCATGTAATCGAGAAACGGGCGGATTCGCTCATTGGAAAAATCATTGGCCCGTCCCAAGATGTTCTTCACATCCGCATGACGCGTAACGACCCAGCCCTTAACCGACTCATCCCAATAAACGGGGCGCTCTTCACGGAGCTTCTTCAAGGTCGGATACGGATTGGCGAGGTAGCCAGGATCGAAAAGGTCGAGGTTCTTGCCGAGCAATTTCTCCTCCATAGAGAATATCTATTTCTATTGAGATAACTATTGCGCGACAATGCATCTTACGTCAAGGTGTTTATGGTGCACCGGACGGAGTTTGTTCGTCTTGCCGCGATGGGTTGTCAGGATCATCCCGTCCACAGACGCAACAGCGATCCGAGGCTTGCGAGCACGGCAGTGCCGATTTGCAGACGGAGGGAATTCGAAGCATGAGTTGGAAACCGGTGGAAGGTGCCGATAGTGTTCTTGAGAATGACATGAAGGAATTCGAGGTCGATGGCGTTGCGGTCCTGATTGCGCGCAACGCTACCGGCTACTTCGCGTATCCCGCGCTTTGCCCTCACATGGAGGCTCAGCTCGCCTTTGGCACCTGTGACGGCAAGCTCATAACCTGCATGCAGCATCTGTGGCAGTGGGATATGGAAACCGGCGATCCAGTCGGGATGGCCGAAGAGTCGATCAAGACCTATCCGACGAAGTTCGAGGAGGGACGAGTTTGGATCTTCTTCGAAGAAGAACTCAAATACGCCTACATGGAAGATTGACCTCTTGCGGTCCACTGTTGCCATAGCCCTGCCCAAAACGAGGCACGTGATATGGCAAGGGACCGCCGGGGTTTATCCGGCGGAGAAATGTTTGATGCAGATTAAAGTAATTGGACGAAACGGGACGGCCAGCTTTCGGGCCAGAGGTGACGAGACGCTGCTAGAGGCTGCTCTTCGCAGTGAGGTGGATGTTCCGTACGCCTGTGCTTCGGGCAGCTGCGGTATGTGCAAGGCGCATGTAATCTCGGGTGAGGTTACGAAACTGTGGCAAGATGCCTCCGGATACGGAGCCAAGCGGAAATCCAGCGAGGCTCTCCTATGCCAGTGCGCTGCCAGGACATCCAGCGAAGTCGGCGAGTTGGTGCTTGCGCTGTCTGGCGACATCGCGCGGATCCCCGCCCCTGCGACGCGCCCAGACCGAATTCCAGCAACGATCTTGCAAAGACAGGTCCTAGGCGATGGCATGCTTGAAGTTGAGTTGGAACTTGACCGGCCCATTCGGTATGTGGCTGGGCAATTCGGTCTATTCTATTTTCCCGGCATCGTCGGCGGGCGGGCGTTCAGCTTTGCCGCGCCATCGACCGCCGAAAGCCGTAGAATCGTTCTTGTCGTCAAGCGAAAGCCGGATGGCCCGGCAACCACACGTCTTTTTGCGCCCGATCTGATTGGCAGCCGCGTCGAGATGTTCGGCCCCTTGGGCCATACGACCTTCGAACCCCAACGCGACGGTCATCTTTTGTGCGTAGTCGGCGGTTCCGGAGTGTCACTCGCGCTTGCAATCATAGGGGCGGCCGTCGCGGCGGATCATTTTCGCGCCCATCGCGGGACGTTGATAATCGGCATGCGTCGTGCGGGTGAACTAACCAGCCTAGCCCCTTTTGTTGAGATGGCCAAAGCGTCGCATGGGGGGCTGCGGGTCGTGGTGGCACTATCGGACAACTTTGGCGATCTGCCGCCCGATTGGGCACCCGCCCAGATTGGGGTGGAGAAAGGTTTTGCTCATGAGGTGATGCGCAAAGTGATGGGAGTTGAATACGCGGGGCATGTCGCATATGTCGCTGGCCCCCCGCCGATGGTTCAAGCGATTAAACGCATTCTAATCTTGGAGGGCAAATTGCCGGGGCAAGATATCCGCTGCGATACATTCTACTGAGGTTTAGTGACTGTCAAAATGTCCGACAGAACGTTTTTGACTTACCACGAGATTGCATGGAAAGACTTTGATGTTGCTCGAGCACGCTTCTTCTAAGTCAAAGCCGCAAGCGCCTGAAAGCGCTGAAGGCGTGACAGACGATAGCACACCACTGCTTATCGGAAAGCCGGTAGGAGCGGTGGTGAGTGCGGCGCGCATCCTTCGCTATTTAGCCACCATCAACGGAACGGTCCGCGGCAGCAAGGTTGCGCGGGACCTCGGGCTAAATCCGAGCACTTGTTTCAACATCCTGCAGACGCTGGCCGTCGAAAATCTGGTGCGCTTTGACCACGAGTCGAAACGGTACCGTCTGGGATACGGCCTGCTGGACCTCGCTTCGAGTAACGCCATCATGGGCGGCGATCTGAACGGCATCCGCACGGCGATGCAGACGGTATCTGACCGGCACGATGTTACGATGTCACTTTGGCGGCGCATCTCCGAGACTCGGATGCTGCTTATTGTCGTTACATCGAGCGCACGCCAGACGCGGGTGCACATGACCGTGGGTCAACGGCTTCCCCTACTCGTTGGCTCCACAGGAAGAGCCATGGCCGGCGCGCTGCGCTTATCGGAGGCTGAACTGCAACATTATTTCAACGACGTGCGCTGGATTCGTTCGGTCACCTTTGAGGCTTATTGCCAGGAGGTGCAGTTGGCGGTGGATCGGGGCTGGGCACTGGACGCCGGAGATTTCGTAAGTGGCCTTCATTCACTGTCGGCACCGGTGGTGGACGAAAAAGGCGCGCCACTTTTGATTTGCACCGCGACAATGTTCTCCGGCCAGTACACACCGAAACTCGGAGAGGAAATCGGGCACGCGCTAATCGAGCTGTCAACGACGGTGCAGCCGATGGCTAGGAGCTTGCTGTAAATCCAATGTCGGATGCTCCACGGCACCAAGTCGACTTGGGGAAGAGACATGACTTTGACGGACAACAGGAGTTTACATGACGAAGAGAAGCCTTCGCGGCAAGGTTGCGGTGGTCGGGATTGGAGAGACCGACTATTACAAGCACGGTAAGTCGCCGGATCCCGAATTCAAGATGGCGCTGAAGGCGATCTTGGCCGCTGCCGAAGATGCGGGCATCAGTGCAAAGGAGATTGACAGTTTCGCCTCCTACGCCGATGAACGCAGCGACCCCTCGCGCCTTGCGGCAGCGCTGGGCACTAAGGAATTGCGGTTCTCAAACCTGCAATGGGGCGGCGGCGGCGGCGGCGGCGCCGCGGCGGTCGGCAACGGTGCGGCGGCGATAATTTCGGGCTTGGCCGATGTCGTCGTCGTATATCGGTCGCTGGCGCAAGGCCAGTTCCGGCGTTTTGGTCAGGCGGCCGCCGGCGGCACCATCTCCGGTGATATGGCGCTCAGCTCCCCTTACGGCGTGATCACCCCGGCGCAGCGGTTCGCGATGAAGACGATGCGCTTCATGCATGACCACGGCATCGGGCGGAGTGCGCTTCGCGCCATCGCTCAGGCTTCATATCACCATGCACAGTCGAACCCGCGCGCCGTGATGCGTGGCGTGAACTTGACAGACGAGCTTTACGACAACTCCCGCTGGATTGCCGAGCCGTTTAAGCTCTACGACTGTTGCATGGAGAACGACGGCGCCGCCGCGTTGATTCTGATGTCGGCCGAGCGCGCGCGCGACACGAAGCAGAAGCCGGTCTATCTGTTATCGCAGGCCCAGGGGTCCGACCACCGTTCTGCCGCGCGCGGCTACAACATGCCAAACTACCCCAGTGCTAATTTCGGCCCGGTGGCCGCCCACCTTTGGGATATGGCCGAACTTGGCCCGAAGGACATGGATGTCGTCCAGTGCTATGAAAACTTCACCGGCGGTGTGCTAATGGCGCTGATCGAGCACGGGTTCTTCACCGCTGCAGAAGCCAACGACTTTCTCAGGCTCGAAAACATCACTGTAGGCAAAGGGCGGATGCCGCTCAACACCAGTGGCGGTAACTTGGCGCATTGCTACATGCACGGGTTAGAACTTCAAATCGAGGCTGTCCGTCAGTTGCGCGGCACCGCTGATTCGCAGGTTGCCAATGCCAAGACCGCAGCGGTTGTGGCAGGCCCGATGGTTAGCCCGGTTTCAAGCCTCGTTTTCGGATCGGAGGAAGCGCTGTGAGTTACTATCTGCCCAAAGACATGCCCACCCCGGTTGTCGAAAACGACAATCTAGACCTTCCCTATTGGGAAGGCACCCTGAAGGGCGAACTGCGAGTGCAGCGCTGTAGGGATTGTGGCACTTGGCAGTGGGGTCCGGAATGGCTGTGCCACGAATGTTTATCCTTCGATCTAGACTGGGTGACAGTCGCTCCGCAAGGCAAGATATATTCCTGGACTCGCCTTTGGCATCCGGTGCATCCGGCGCTCAAGCAACATGGCCCCTATCTGGCGGTTTTGGTCGAACTGCCGCATGCGGGAAACCTCCGTATGTTGGGGAACCTAATCGGCGATCCCACGCAGGAAGTAGAGATCGGCGATGAGGTCGAGGCCGTGTTCGAACAGCATCCCGACGGCAATCCGCCATATGCGCTGGTTCACTGGAGGCACAAATAAGCCTTCCCAAGGTGATAACGCCGTCCGGAAGGTCCGGGCGGCGTTTTCTATTTTTTCAAGCCACGCATCGGCAAGTCGACCACACTACAACACTCTGATTGTTCGGTAGCCCGTGCTTGGTAAGCGGGGCTCTAGCCATAGGTCGGGCGCTCGTCGACAAGGCGGTGAACGAGCTAGTCGCCCGTGATCAATTCGCAAACGGTTGAGATTGCGGTGTTTTCGGCGGGCTGCGAAGTATCC
>JBDRNF010000298.1:0-24568 GCA_043811435.1 Pseudomonadota bacterium | reverse complement strand
TCAACGTCGATACCCTCAAGGGCGAGACCCGCACCCTGGAGTTTCTCAAGCTCAACGGCGCGGGTCAGGTTCCGACGGTCGTATTCGACGACGGCAACGTGCTGGCTCAATCCAACGCCATCATCCGCTATCTCGCCCGCGGCAGCGATCTCATTCCGGCCGACCCGTTCACCGCGGCGAAGATGGACGAATGGCTGTTCTGGGAACAATACAGTCATGAACCCTATGTCGCGGTGTGCCGCTTCCAGATGGTGTATCTCGGCAAGGAAGCCTCCGATCTCGATCCCGACAAGATCAAGCGCGGCTATTTCGCGCTGGCGCGCATGGAGCATCAGCTCGCCGCGACGCCGTTCCTGACCGGCGACGCGGTCACGCTCGCCGATGTTTCGCTGCTGGCCTATACGCGGGTTGCGCATGAGGGCGGATTCCACCTCGATGGCTATGCCTCGATCCGGCGCTGGATCGGCGAGGCCGAACGGGCGCTCGGCCTGCCGCCGGTACGGTAGGCATTTCGGTTCTCAGCTTCCGGCCTCGAAAGCCGCGCCGCCGATAGCGCCGGTACCGAGCATCCCTCAGCTGTGATCTCCGGATCACACTTGATCGCCGGGCATTCGCATCTGATTCTCGGGATACTGGTCGCCCGAAAGTTCCTTGACGGTTCCAGACCTTTCCCTTAAGGACCGCGGCGGGACACCTCCCCCCAACGGGAGGCTAGCTATCTGGAAGGATAGAACATGACTGCTGCGAAGCCCGCATTGCGGCCTAACGTGCCGCATTTCTCCTCCGGCCCCTGTGCCAAGCGCCCCGGCTGGACCGCCCAAAATCTCAAAGACGCCGCCCTCGGCCGTTCGCACCGCGCGAAAATCGGCAAGGCCAAGCTCAAGCTCGCGATCGAACTAACGCGCGAAGTACTTGAAGTGCCCGCCGGCTACAGGATCGGCATCGTCCCGGCGTCCGATACCGGCGCGGTCGAAATGGCGCTGTGGTCGCTGCTCGGCGCGCGGCCGGTGACCACGATCGCCTGGGAATCCTTCGGCGAAGGCTGGGTCAGCGACATCGTCAAGGAATTGAAGCTCAAGGACGTCACCAGACTGCATGCCGGCTATGGCGAAATCCCCGATCTTTCCAAAGCCGATTCCGCGTCCGACATCGTCTTCACCTGGAACGGCACCACCTCCGGCGTGCGCGTTCCCAATGCCGACTGGATCCGCGCCGACCGCGAAGGCCTGACCATCTGCGACGCCACCTCGGCGGCGTTCGCGCAGAAGCTCGACTGGCCCAAGCTCGATGTGGTGACCTTCTCCTGGCAGAAGGCGCTGGGCGGCGAGGCCGCGCACGGCATGCTGGTGCTCAGCCCGCGCGCGGTGGCGCGGCTCGAGAGCTACACGCCGGCCTGGCCGCTGCCGAAGATCTTCCGCATGACCAAGGGCGGCAAGCTCAACGAAGGCATCTTCGAGGGCGAGACCATCAACACCCCGTCGATGCTGTGCGTGGAAGATTATCTCGACGCCTTGAACTGGGCGAAGTCGGTCGGCGGTCTCAACGCCCTGATCGCGCGCGCCGATGCCAATACGAAGGTGCTGGCCGACTGGAAGGCGAAGACGCCGTGGATCGACTTCCTGGCGAAAGATCCGGCGATCCGTTCCAATACCTCGGTGTGCATGAAGGTGGTCGATCCCGCCATCACGTCGTTGAGCGCGGATGCGCAGGCTGATTTCTCCAAGAAGCTGGTCGCTCTGGTGGAGAAGGAAGGCGCCGGCTACGACTTCGCGCATTATCGCGATGCGCCCGCGGGCCTGCGGATCTGGTGCGGCGCCACGGTGGAAGCCGGCGATGTCGCGCTGCTGACGCAGTGGATCGACTGGGCGTTCGCGGAAATGAAGGCCGCGCTTCCGAAGGCGGCGTGATTTTTCTTTCTTAGCCTCTCCCCGTCCTTACGGGGAGAGGCCGGATCGCGCAGCGATCCGGGTGAGGGGCTCTCTCGGCTCCGCAACCCGTTGATAGAAGCCCCTCACCCCACCCCTCTCCCCGTAAGAACGGGGAGAGGGAGAAAAAATCGCTCCCCAGTTTCACTCCACCCGGCGCTTCGCGCCGACCTCCCTTGCGGGGGAGGATCGAGGAATACAAAATGACAAAACCCAAAGTTCTCATTTCCGACGCGCTGTCGTCCGCCGCCGTGCAGATCTTCAAGGATCGCGGCATCGACGTCGATTTCCAGCCCAACCTCGGCAAGGACAAGGACAAGCTCGCCGAGATCATCGGCAATTACGACGGGCTGGCGATCCGCTCGGCCACCAAGGCTACGGCAAAAATCATCGAGAAGGCGACGCGGCTGAAGGTGATCGGCCGCGCCGGGATCGGCGTCGACAATGTCGATATTCCCGCCGCCACCGCCAAGGGCGTCATCGTGATGAACACGCCGTTCGGCAATTCCATCACGACCGCCGAACACGCCATCACGCTGATGCTGGCGCTGGCGCGCGAGATTCCGCAGGCCGACGCCTCGACCCAGGCCGGCAAGTGGGAAAAGAACCGCTTCATGGGGGTCGAGATCACCGGCAAGACGCTGGGCGTGATCGGCTGCGGCAATATCGGGGCGATCGTCGCCGATCGCGCGCTCGGCCTGCGCATGAAGGTGATCGCGTTCGATCCGTTCCTGTCGCCGGAGCGCGCCAAGGATATAGGCGTCGAGAAGGTCGAACTCGATGATCTGTTCAAGCGCGCCGATTTCATCACGCTGCATACGCCGCTGACCGAGAAGACGAAAAACATCATCGACGCGGCGGCGCTGGCGAAAATGAAGAAGGGCGTGCGCATCGTCAACTGCGCGCGCGGCGGGCTGGTCGACGAGCAGGCGCTGGTCGATGCCCTGAATTCCAAGCATGTCGCGGGTGCCGCGTTCGACGTGTTCGTCGAGGAGCCGGCCACCTCGAACGTGCTGTTCGGCCATCCCAACGTGATCTGCACGCCGCATCTGGGCGCCGCCACCACCGAGGCGCAGGAAAACGTCGCGCTGCAGGTCGCCGAGCAGATGTCGGATTACCTGCTGAGCGGCGCGATCTCCAACGCGGTCAATTTTCCGTCGATCACGGCGGAAGAGGCGCCGAAGCTGAAGCCGTTCATTGAACTCGCCGAGAAGCTCGGCTCGTTCGCGGGCCAGCTCACCGAGAGCGGCATCCTGAAAGTGCAGATCACCTATGAAGGCCACGTCGGCGAAATGAAGATCAAGGCACTGACCTCGGCGGCATTGTCCGGCCTGCTGCGGCCGATGCTGGGCGACATCAATGTCGTCTCGGCGCCGGTGGTGGCCAAGGAGCGCGGCATGGTGGTCGACGAGATCGTGCGCGCGGCGCAGAGCGATTATGAAAGCCTGATCACGGTCACGGTCACCACCGAGCGGCAGGAGCGCTCGGTGTCGGGCACCGTCTATGCCGACGGCAAGCCGCGGCTGGTCGACATCAAGGGCATCCGGGTTGACGCCGAATTCGGCAAGTCGATGATCTACGTCACCAACGAGGACAAGCCCGGCTTCATCGGCAAGTTCGCCGGCCTGCTCGGCGACGCCAAACTCAACATCGCCACCTTCCATCTCGGCCGCAACGCGCCGGGCGGCGACGCCATCGCGCTGGTCGAGGTCGACGGCGCTGTGCCGGCGGACGTGCTCGCCAAGGTGCAGGGACTGCCGCAGGTCAAGCAGGCCAAGGCGCTGGTGTTCTAAGGGGCGGATTGGAGACGCCGTGACGCGCATTCCTCCCACTGCAGGGAGGGCGGCCCCACGCCAAGCCCGGTCGTATTGCGTGGCAGTCGCAACTGGCCGGTGCTGCTCCAGCTTGACCCCGGTGGCGGCGGTGCCTATCTACGAGTAGCAGGATGTCCGCAGCCAAAGGGGCATTCGAGACGCTACCATCGTTACGTTGCGGCACCCACAGGCCATGCTCATTCGTGCTTTCATGCGGCCTAGTTCGATAGTCCATGGCTTGGCGTTGCGCCGGGCCATCGCGATCATTTGCGCGGTGGCGCTTTTGACCCTCGGCATTGTTCATAGCGTTTATCATGTTGGCGGCGCGGTCGCGGCCGTTGCCCTGCAGGGTGATGTTGTCCCTTCGGATGATTCGCCGGATGCCCCGAAAAAGGCGCCCGTTGCGACCGACTACTGTCACTGTTGCTCGATGATCGCCGTGGCGATGTCGGCTCAGCCGGTCGTTCCAATTCCCGTTGCGGTCGATCTTTCGACGGGACGATTCGACGAAAAGCCACCACACCCTTCGGTCGTCGAAACGCGGCCACCGATATTCTCGATTTGAACGTGTTCGTAGCGCACGAGTTGATCTCGAGCGCATCCAGACGCCTTCGTTCAGGTCGCAAGCATGTCCTCTTTCGGAAGATTTGTATGCGCGTTCGGCGCCGCCGTCCTCGGGATGGCGCCGATTGCGGTTGCAGTTAAGTCCCCCGGTGCATTTTCTCTGACGCTGGCCTTGCAGGAGGCGCACGCGGCGGAGGATCTGGTTATTTCGCAAGAACAGACCAGACTGCTCGGCATCGAAGTCGCCCCCCTGGCGCAGCAGGCGAAGACGCAAGGCACTATTTTTCCTGCCCGCGTCATCATTCCTCCTCGTCAGATCCGCGTCATCAGCGCGCCGCTCGCGGCCCGCATCGAAACGCTCGACGTTGTCGAAGACCAGCCCGTCGCCCTGGGGACGGTGTTGGCTCACCTGAACAGCCCGACGCTGATTCGTGCCCAATCCGAGTTTCTCCAAGCCGTCAATCAAGAGCAGTTCCTGCGGGAATCGGTGTCGCGCGAGCAGTCCCTTTCCGCAGATCGTATCGTGTCGCTCAAGCAAATGCAGGCAACGCGAAACGAACACGCCCAGGCGACCGCGACAGTTGCGGAACGCCAGCAGATGTTGCGCGATTACGGCATGGCGGACGAGGCGATCGAGCAACTGATCGCGACCCGCGCCTTCGACAGCAAGACCGTCGTTGTGACTCCCTTGGACGGCGTCGTCGTCGAAATCCTTGTCGCGCCCGGGCAACGCGTCGAGACGCAGGCGCCGCTTGTCAAAGTGGCCAAGCTCGATCCTCTCTGGCTGGAGTTGCAGGTGCCTGCCCGGCAAGCGATGCGGTTCAAGTCTGGCCTGCCGTTTACGGTCCAGGGCTTTGCCGCGACCGGACGCATTATCGCGGTGGGCACCACCGCGGATCGCACCACGCAGTCCGTCGATATCCGCGCCGCGATAGACCGCGGCGCTGCCGGATTGAAACCGGGGCTGTTCGTCGAGGTTCTGGTTGAACTGCCGAGAGACAGCGAGGGGAGCTGGCAGGTACGACCGGAAGCGATCATTCGCCGGGGCAAGGACGCATTCGTTCTCGTGAAAACCGGGAACGGATTCAAGGTGCAACCGGTTGTCGTGGAGGAGGAAACACCCGACGCCGCGATCATCCGCGGACCATTTCGCGGCGACGAAAGCATTGCCGTGCGGGGGTTGGCCGCGCTGAAGGGAGCGTGGCAAGGTCTCGGAGGGGGCGAGTGATGTTGGCGCGTCTGGTGCAATTCGCGCTGGCTCAGCGGCTGCTGGTCGGCTTGCTGACGGTGCTCTTGTTGGGAGCAGGCACCTATGCCTTTCGCGAGCTTCCGATCGATGCCTTTCCGGATGTTTCTCCCGTCCAGGTGAAAGTCATCATGAAGGCGCCCGGCATGACGCCGGAGGAGGTCGAGACGCGCATCACCACGCCGATCGAAATCGAGATGCTCGGTATCCCCTACAAGAAGATCCTGCGTTCGGTGACGAAGTATGCGTTGACCGACGTGACCATCGATTTCGAGGATGGTGTGGACATCTATTGGGCCCGCAATCAGGTGTCCGAACGGCTCAATGCGGTGCTCAAGGACCTGCCCGCCAACACCAGCGGCGGCTTGGCGCCGATTACCACGCCGCTCGGTGAAATGTTCATGTTCACCATCGAGGGCGGCAATCTGAGCCTCGCCGAAAGGCGGAGTCTGCTCGACTGGGTGATACGGCCTGCCCTGCGGACCCTGCCGGGCGTGGCCGAGGTGAACTCCCTCGGGGGACTGGTCCGAAGCTTCGAAATCATTCCCGACAACGCCGCCATGGCGGCACGCGGTATCACAATTGAAGCGCTGCAGAAGGCGATAGAAGCCAACAACCGGAACGACGGAGCGGGCCGACTGCGCGACGGTGAGGAAGTTCTGCTCGTCCGCACCGAAGGCAACGTTCGCAGCCTCGACGATTTACGCAGCATCGTCGTTGCATCCCGGGAAACCGGTGTTGTCCGGATCGGAGATGTCGCGCGTCTCCAGATGGGCAGCATCACCCGATACGGCGTGGTGACGAAGGACGGCCAGGGTGAAGCGGTGCAGGGCCTCGTGCTGGGACTGCGGGGCGCCAACGCACGCGACGTGGTTGAAGGGGTGAAGGCCAAACTGGCGGAGCTGCAGCCGAGCTTGCCGGAGGGGGTAACCCTCGCGGTATTCTATGACCGTGGCGACCTGGTTCAGCGCGCCGTGAGCACCATTGCAAAGGCGCTTCTGGAAGCAACGGGCCTCGTCATCGTGCTGCTCATCCTGTTTCTTGGCGATTGGCGTGCGGCCTTCGTGGTCGTGATGACACTGCCGCTGGCGGCGCTCGGGACCTTTATTCTGATGCGGCAGTTCGGGATGTCCGCCAACCTCATGAGCCTCGGCGGGCTCGCGATCGCCATCGGCATGCTGATCGACGCCGCCGTCGTCGTCGTGGAAAACGTCGTGGCCCAGATCGCGCATGGCCGCAATACTGGGCGCTTGCCGTTTCTCCACATCATCTATCGCGGCGCCAGAGACGTCGTCGTCCCTGTCACGTCGGGGATCGCGATCATCATCATCGTCTTTCTGCCGCTGCTCACGCTGCAAGGCCTCGAAGGAAAGCTCTTCATTCCAGTCGCGCTTGCGATTATTTTCGCACTCGGCAGCTCACTGCTGCTGTCGCTCACGGTCATTCCCGTGCTGGCGTCGTTTCTGCTCCGGCGCGAAGCTCATGCGGATACCTGGTTGATGCGGCGCGCCCACGCCGTATACCTTCCGGCTCTTCGATGGGCATTGCGGCGCGAGTTGCTTGTTTTCGTACTCGCCGGCGTCGTGCTCACGGCCACCGTTGCCGTTTATGCGCAGATCGGCAAGACGTTCATGCCGACGATGGACGAGGGCACACACATCGTCGGCATCGAGAAATTGCCGTCCGTCAGCCTCGAAGACAGCGCGGCACTCGATGTTAAAATCCAGAAGGCCCTGATGCAGGCCGTGCCGGAAGTTATGGGTATCGTCGCGCGGGCCGGTTCCGATGAGCTCGGCCTCGATCCCATGGGGCTCAATCAGACCGACACTTATCTTCTGACGAAGCCGTCCAGGGATTGGCGGCGGCCGGACGACAAGGAATGGCTGCTCGGCGAGCTCCGGAAGGTTCTCGATCAGCTTCCGGGCGTTTCATACAGCTTCACCCAGCCGATCGACATGCGCGTCCAGGAAATGATTATCGGGGTGCGCGGCGATGTCGTCGTGAAGATCTTCGGCGCCGATATTCCTGAACTGAACAAGCTTGCGGGTGAGATCACGACGAAGCTGAAATCCGTAACAGGCAGCGAGGATGTTCGCACCGTCCTTAACGAAGGTGTTCAGTATTTGAGCGTCACCGTCGACCGGTTGCAGGCCGGCCGGCTGGGTCTCAACGTCGACGATATCGCCGATGGGTTGCGGGCGCAGATCGAGGGCAAGATGGTCGGAATCGTGATCGAGAGCGGAAGGCGCACTCCGGTCCTGTTGCGCGGTGCCAATGACGTGAGCGGTTCGGGTGCGGCATTCGCCGGGCTCAAGATTACGCTGCCCAACGGGCACGTGGTGCCCCTCGCAACGGTCGCGTCGCTCGAACGTGTCGATGGCCCCGTGAAGATCGACCGGGAAAACGGCCGTCGCATGGCGCTCGTCCAGAGCAATGTTCGCGGTCGCGACCTCGTCGGCTTCGTCGAGGAGGCCAAGCAAGTCGTATCGACGCAGGTCACCTTGCCGAAGGGATATTCGCTGACGTGGGGCGGCCAGTTCGAGAATCAGCAAAGGGCGGCCTCGCGCCTCGGCATAGTCGTGCCGATCGCCCTGGTATTGATTTTTCTTCTGCTTTTCACCACATTCGGATCCGTCCGTCAGGCAATGCTCGTATTCGTCAACATCGCGTTCGCCCTCGTCGGCGGCGTCTTCACCTTGTGGGCGTCCGGAGAGTATCTTTCCGTACCCGCCTCGATCGGGTTCATCGCGCTGCTTGGCATAGCCGTTCTGAACGGGTTGGTGCTGGTGTCCTATTTCAATCAGCTGCTGTCCGAAGGCGCGCCGATCGACGAAGTGGTCGTCAACGGGTCGCTGCGCCGGTTGCGCCCGGTGCTGCTCACTGCGAGTATCACCGCCTTCGGGTTGGTGCCGCTGTTGTTTGCGACCGGCCCAGGCTCGGAGGTGCAGCGGCCGTTGGCCATCGTCGTCACAGGGGGGCTGGCCAGCTCGACGCTGCTGACCTTGATCATCTTGCCGCTGCTCTACCGGCGTTTCGGCGTATCTAAAAGACTGGCCGCGTCATGACGGAGAACCTCGTCCAATTGACCCTGGTGGCGCCGCGGGACCAGGAAGAGCATCTCGTCGAGATCCTCTTGGAGCATGACGAGGCAGCCGTGACCGGCTTCACGACGCGGGAGATCAATGCATTTGGCTCGCACGTACTGTTCCGGGACATTGCCGAGCAGATCAGGGGACGCGTCCGTCGCGTTGAGTTCAAGATGCTTCTCCCGGCCTCGGAGGCACACGACCTGGTTGGACATTTACGCAAGACCGTTTTGGGCCGGGGCGTCAGTTTTCACATCGGCCCGGTTGAAGCTGCGGGGGATATCGGGTGAGGGCGAAGTGGTCGAAGGCTTCGGTCGGCCTTGCAGGCCGAAATGCGGGTCGAGCCGCGCTTGCCGCCGTGACGATGTTCATGACAGGCTGCGCTCAATATGCTGCCGAGCCCATCGTTCCGGCGGAAGCCGCGCTCAGCCTGGATGCTCGCACGCTGCGCGATCCGCGGTTGCTGGCGTTCGTGGCGAATTTCTCCCCGCGGCTTGTTGCAGGCACCCATGCCCTGAGGTCCTGGGGACTTACGGAACTGACCTATGCCGCTCTCTATTATCATCCCGATATCGAGGTGGCGCAGTCGAAATTCGCCGTCGCGCAGGCGGCCGTGGTCACCGCCGGCCAGATTCCCAATCCTGCGTTTCGCATTTCGCCAACCTATCATGGCGTGATTACCGTCCCCTCGCCCTGGACCGTGGGAACGGCCATCGATTTCCTGATTGAGACCGGCAGCCGCCGTCCTATCCGCGTCGCCCAATCGGAGTCGCTGGCCGAAGCTGCGCGGCACGACGTTGAAACCGCGTCCTGGCA
This sequence comes from Pseudomonadota bacterium, assembly GCA_043811435.1. Classification (GTDB taxonomy): domain Bacteria; phylum Pseudomonadota; class Alphaproteobacteria; order Rhizobiales; family Xanthobacteraceae; genus Bradyrhizobium. Next base: position 15,117 of record JBDRNF010000298.1, on the reverse strand, counting down.
GGTTCGCGCCGGTGTCCGGTCCGCCCTGTTGAAGCTCTGGGCCGCACAGAGCCGTCTCGCGCTCGTCCAGCGGCGGCAGTCGCTTCAGGAACAACTCGTCGGCATCCTGGGACGAGGGTTTTCCGCGGGGCAGATCTCCTCGCTGGATTTAGCGAGAGAGCGGACCAACCTGAATCAAATCAAGCTTGCGGCGGCGGAAACGGTCCGCCAGGTGGTGGAAGCGCGGGCCGAGCTTGCGACGGCCGTCGGGGTGCCGCTGCAGGCGTTGCAGTCGGTCCATTTCGCGTTCTCCGCCTTTACCCAGGTGCGGAAAATTCCCGACACGGCACGTTCTCTGCGCGACTATGCGCTGCGTGGCAGGAGCGACATCCAGGCCATGCTTGCCACCTATGAGGCCTCGCAGGCGGCGCTCCATCTGGAGGTTACCCGTCAATTTCCCAATGTTAGCCTAGGGCCGGGCTATACCTACGATCAGGGGGATCATCTGTATTCGCTGACGGTGGGCGCCGATCTCCCCATCTTCAACCAGAATCAGGGGCCTATCGCTGAAGCCCTCGCCCGGCGCCGCGAAAGCGCTGCCCGCTTCACCGCGCTCCAGGCGCAGATCATGGGGAGCATCGACCGGGCCTTCGCAGTCTATCGGGCCGCTACACAGGTGGTGGCACAGGCCGATGCGCTGGTCAGGGAACAGCGCCGGCGCCAGCAGGAGGTCAAGCGCGCGTTCGAGGCGGGCGAGGTGGACCGGACCGTGCTTGCACTTGCCGATAGCGAACTCGCGACGATCGAGCTTTCCCGGCTGGAGGCCCTCATCCAGCAAAAGCAGGCGATTGAGCTTCTGGAGGATGCGCTGCAACGCCAGCTTCTGGATTCGAGCTCCGGCACGCGGTCCGGATCGCTGTGACGAGGTTGTCATTGCAGGCCCTGCGTTTCCAGCGTTGAAGGACCCCATGTGCCGTTCAGACGGGAGCGGATCCCGCGAAAGGCGACAGGAGATAACGATGCTGTACATTTCCGCCTCGGCAGCGGCTTACGATTACCTCAATCGAACCCATTCCATGGTCGCAGCGTCTCATCACAGGCGGTGATGCGACCTTTTCAGGTGTCAGGTCCCATCGGACCGGGCACGGTACTGCAGCGCGCTGCTCAAAGATTTTGCGGGAGGGAATTCATGCGAACGATTGCGAACATTCTCGTCACGACCAGCCTGGTTGCGCTGGCCGCCGTTGCCGCCATTCCGGCGCAGGCGGCCGAACTCGCGGCCGTCTCGGCCGTCGATGCGGTTACGGTCTATCCGGACGGCGCCAGCGTGACGCGGGTCATCACGCTCGATTTGCCGTCCGGCGACAGCACGCTGGTGGCGAAGGATTTCCCGCTGACGCTGGATCCGTCCTCGCTGCGGGTCGAGGGCGAGGCGGGAGCGAAGTTCACCATCGGCGCCATCGATACCAGGCCGCCGCGTGCCGCACCGCCGGTCAATTTGCCGGAACTGGACAGGCGGATCGAGGCGCTGAAGGACGAGCGCGCCAATCTTGACGGCGCGATCCATGCCGCGAGCGCGCGCCGCAAATTTGCCGAGCGCTTTGCCGAGGCTTCGCCCGCGGGGCTCGGCGAGAAGGGCGAGGCGCGTCCGCTCGCCGAGTGGCGCGCGGCCTTTGCCGCGGTCGCCGAGGAAGTCGCCAGCGCGGACGCCGCGATCCGCGACGCCGAACGCAAGCAGCGCGACATCGACCGCGAGGTCGCGCGGCTCCAAGCCGACCGCGCGACCAAGCCGCCGAACAAGCTCGAGGTCCGGATCGATCTCGCCGCCGCCACGGCGGCCAAGGCGACGCTGCGGGTTACCTACGCCGTGCGCCAGGCGCGCTGGGCGCCGCTGTACGATGCAAGGCTCGACACCGGTTCGAAAGACCGCAAGCCCGGGCTCGACCTGGTGCGCCGCGCCGAGATCACGCAGGCGACGGGCGAGGACTGGTCGAATGTGGCGCTGGCGGTCTCGACCGTCCGCACCGCGCGCGGCGGCAGCGCGCCCGAGCTGAATTCGCTGATCGTGCGATATCCGCAACCGCCGCGTCCGTTGGGCGCGGGCGCCGCCTCGGATGCCGCCAAGCCTCGCTCGATGCAGGCCCCGATGCCGGCCCCGATGGCGGCGGAAGCGCTCACCAGGCGCGTCGACGAACAGGAGGCGGCGGTCGAAGTCGGCGGCTTCCAGGTCACGTTCCGGATTCCCGGCCGGGTCAGCCTCGGCGCCGGCGAGGGCGCCAAGAGCCTGCGCGTATCCACCGCGGCCATCGCGCCCGATCTGGCAGTGCGCTCGGCGCCGGTCAGGGATCCCTCGGCGTTTCTCGAAGCCCGTTTCGTGCAGGGCGAGGACGCGCCCCTGCTGCCGGGGCGGGTCTCGATCTATCGCGACGGCGTGTTTGTCGGCCGCGGCCACATGACGGGCGCGGCCAAGGGCGAGCCGGTGCGGCTCGGTTTCGGCGCCGACGACAAGGTCAAGATCGAGCGCACCGTGGTCAAGCGCAACGAGGGATCGGCGGGCCTGATCGTGACGACGTCGAAGACCGACGAGCGCAGTTTCAAGACCACCGTGCGCAACGGCCACGACTTCCCGATCAGGATCGCGATCGAGGACCAGTTGCCGGTCAGCGAGAACGACGAAATCCAGGTCGAGATGCTGCCGTCGACGACCCCGCCGACCGCGACCAATGTGCGCGACAGGCGAGGCGTGCTCGAATGGGCGTTCGAGGCGAAACCCGGCGAGGTCAAGGACATCGCGTTCGCCTGGCGCGTGCGCTGGCCCAAGGACAAGGGCGTCGTCATGACGCCGGGCGGGTGAGGGGGGACGCGCCTTCTCCCTCTCCCCGTTCTTCACGGGGAGAGGGTCGGGGTGAGGGGCCTGCTTCCACACATTCCAATAGATGCAGTGAGTATGCGGAGGCTCCCCCTCAACCAAAATTCGCTATCGCGAATTTCGACCTCTCCCCGCAAGCGGGGAGAGGCGATCCGAGCTACTTCGCCTTCAGGAAATCGCCGACTTCCAGCAGCACGAATTCGTTGTTGTCGGGATCCCTGATCTTCATCAGGGCGATATAGGCGATCTTGCGGACCGGCTTGCCGACATTGGCAGCGGTGAGCTCGACTTCGGCCGTTCTAGCTGTTCGGGCCTCGGTCCATGCTGACAGGCTGCCAGCGCCGCAGCGGGGTGTTTTGCAGCACCGACGGATTGACGCAGCTTACCGGCCACATGCCCTGTAGCACCAGCGACAATTCGTAGCCGACGCGACGCTTGCGCGCCTCGTCGAAGCGCGCCGATGCCGAGGCGACGTGGGCAGTCAGCGTGACGTTTTCCATTGATAGCATCGGATTGTTGTGGGAAGGCGGTTCCTTTTCCAGCACGTCGAGGGCGGCGTGCGCGATCCAGCCCTCCTGCAGTGCCTTGATCAGGGTTTCCTCATCGACGGTCGGGCCGCGCCCGGTGTTGATGAAGATGGCGCTCCGCTTCATCTGCCGGAAATGCTTTTCGCCGAGCATGTGGTGGACCTCCGGCCGCGCGGGGGCATGCATCGACAGGAAATCCGACTGCGACAGTACTTCCGACAGGGTCGCCGGCATCACGCCATGATCGGACATCAGCGTTTCCTGAATGAAGGGATCGTACGCCATCATCCTCAGGCCGAACGGCGCGGCGCGTCTGGCCACCGCGCGGGCCACCCGGCCGAACGAGATGAAACCCAGGGTCTGCCCCATCAGCCGGGGAATCTTGAGCAGGGCCGGTCGGCCCTCGGACCAGCGGCCCGAGCGGACCATCTTGTCCTGCTCGACCAGCCGGCGAAAGCCGGCCAGCAGCAGCATCATGGCGTGGTCGGCGACTTCCTCGATGAAGGTGTCGGGCACGTTGGTGACGGGAATGCCGCGCGCGGTGGCGGCTTTGACGTCCACGCTGTCGACGCCGACGCTGCCGAGCGTGATGACCTTGCAGTTTTCGAGGGCGTCGATCACCGTTTTGGTGATCGGCATGCCCTTGGCGTAGACGGCGTCGGCGGTGCGGGCGGCGGCGATGAACTCCGCCTCGTTGGCCGTAGCCTCGACGATCTCGGCGCCGATCGGGTCGAGCGCCTCTTTCTCGTAATCATAGCCGCCGCCGGCGACCGTGAAACTCGCGCCCTTCGGCGTCACCACCCTGAATTTCGGCATTTTCTGCTCCCGATTTGACATTTCGGTGTTGGTTATGGCCGCGACGGTCGTCGCCGCCGCTCTATTCCGGCATCTCGACCAGCCTCGCACAACTCCCGGCTGCATGATGAAAAAGGCGGCAGTTGCGCGGGGTACTTCTACGGAAGCGCGATCGTAACAGAACGCTAATGCATTTCACTATAGCGTGATGCGAATCATTCCGCCAATCGGGCTCGCGTGCCGCGCCCACAATCCACCGGAGACTGCCCGTGAAGCTGACCAATCTCACGATCACCCCCAAACTCGGCATCCTGGTGGGGGTGACGCTCTTCGGTCTCTGCATCGCCGGCGTCCTCGCCGGCTATCTGATGCAACGCGAGATGATGGATGCGCGCATCGAGCAGACCAGGGCGATCGTCGAGACGGGCCGTAACATGGCGGCCGGGCTGCAGAAGCAGGTCGAGGCCGGCCAGCTCACTAAGGAAGCGGCGATCGCCGAATTTACCCGCCGCGGCAATTCAATGACCTACGACAAGGGCGCGGGCTATCTGTTCGGCTACACGATGGACGGCGTTGCGCTGATGACGCCCAACCCCAAGCAGCATGGTACGAACCGGCTCGACGTCGTCACCGGCGGCAGGAAGCTCGCGCGCGAATTGCGCGACGGCGTGGCTGCAAACGGTGATGTCCTCCTCGCCTATGAGTACAGCAAGCCCGGTGAGAAGGAGATCATTCGCAAGATTTCGTATGCGGTGGCTATCCCCGGCTGGAACATGTTTATCGGGACCGGCGCCTATGTCGACGATATCGACGCCAAGCTGAAGCCGATCATGTGGGTTTTGGGCCTGGCCATTCTCGGCATCGGCGTGATCGCCGGCAGCATCGCCTGGCTGATCGGCCGCAGCATCAGCCGTCCGCTCGGCCAGCTCGGCGACCGCATGCAGGCGCTGGCCAATGGCTCGCTGGAAGGCGAAATTCCCGGGATCGGGCGTGGTGACGAGGTCGGCAAGATGGCGGCGACCGTCCAGATCTTCAAGGATAACGCCGTGCGGATTCGCGGGCTGGAAAAGGCCGAGGCGGAAACCCAGGGACGCGCCGAGGCGGAACGTCGTGCGGCGATGGAAAGCCTCGCCAGCGACTTCGAACGCAGCGTCAACGGCATTGTCCGCTCGGTGTCGACGGCGGCGGCGGGCATGCAGTCCACGGCGCAATCGATGACGGCCACCGCGAGCGACGCCAGCGCGCGCGCAGCGACCGTCGGGGCCGCGTCGGAGAGCGCGTCCAACAATGTCGGCACGGTCGCGGCGGCGGCGGAAGAGCTGTCGAGCTCGGTCGCCGAGATTTCCCGTCAGGTGACGCGGTCGAGCGAGATCGCCAGCCAGGCGGTGGCCGGCGCCGAACGCACCAACGCCACCGTCGGCGCCCTGTCGACCGGCGCCGAGAAGATCGGCGAAGTGGTGAAACTGATCCACTCGATCGCCGCCCAGACCAATCTGCTGGCGCTCAACGCCACCATCGAGGCGGCGCGGGCCGGCGAGTCCGGCCGCGGCTTCGCGGTCGTGGCCTCCGAGGTCAAGGCGCTGGCCAACCAGACGGCAAAAGCCACCGAGGAAATTTCGGCCCAGGTCGCCGCGATGCAGGCCTCGACCAGCGATGCGGTCGTCTCGATCGGCGGCATCACCGAAACCATCGCCCAGATGAGCGAGATCACCGTCAGCCTCTCGACCGCGATCGAACAACAGGGCGACGCCACCCGCGAGATCGCGCGCAACATCCAGTCGGTCGCGGCCGGATCGAGCGAGATCAGCGCCCATATCGGTGGCGTCTCCACCGCTGCGGCCGCTACCGGCACTGCCGCCTCGGACGTGCTCTCGAACGCCCGCGAACTCGACAACCAGTCCGGCATGCTGCGCGTCGCGGTCGACGAATTCCTGATCAAGGTTCGCGCGGCGTAATTGCGGTCGTTACGTTCCCCGGACGCAGCGCGCCATGAAATGGTGCGCTGCCGATCCGGGGTCCAGTGAAACGGAACGTGTGGGTCCCGGCTCTGCGGTGCATCGCGCCGGACAATGCTGCGCATCGCCGGGAGGGCGCTGCACCGCGTCCGGGACACGCAAGCTGCAGCGCGTAGCCTCACCTGCTGCTTCTCGATTCCGGCGCCCTTGATCAGTGGTCACTTGGCCGCCGATGCCTGCCTGGAAGCGATCACCACGCCGGCCAGCACCAGCAGATATCCCGTCAGATGGAACAGCTGCGGCTGCTCGCCGAGCAGCAGGATCGCCATGGCCGAGCCGAACACCGGCACCAGATGCAGGAACGGCGAGGCGCGGTTCGGACCGATCAGCGCAATGCCGCGGTTGAAGAACAGATAGGCCAGCGTTGAGGGAAAGATCATGACGTAGGCCAGCGTCGCGGCGGTCAGCATATCCGGCTTCAGCCTGACCCCGGCGGCAAACTCCCAGGCCGAGAATGGCAGCAACAGCACCGCGCCGCAGCCGATGGTGAAGGAGATCAGCGACAGCTGGTGGATTTTCGGCCGCCGCGTGATCAGCGCCGAATACAGCCCGAAACTCAGCACCGCGCCCGCGAACATCACATCGCCGCGGTTGAACCGGATATTGACCAGTGCCGCGAGATCGCCGCGCAACAGGATGGTCAGCACGCCCGCCAGCGAGATCGTGATGCCGGCGAGCTGCTCCCATGTCAGCCGCATCCCGAACAGCAGCAGCGACCACAACGCCACGAACAGCGGTCCCGACGACTGGATCAACAGCGCGTTCAGCGCCTCGGTATATTGCAGCGCCCAGTAGGAAATCGCGTTGTTGAAGGCGAAACCGGTGGCCGACAGCCCGACCATCAGCGGCAGGCGTGCGCGCAGCGCCGGCCAGTCCTGCTTCAGATGCGGCCAGGCAAATGGCATCAGCATCAGGAAAGCGCCGATCCAGCGCACGCAGGACAGCGTCATCGGCGGCACGTGGCCGGCGACATAGCGGGCCAGCACGATATTGCCGGCCCAGAACAGCGATGTCAGGCTCAACAGCAGATAGGGCTGGTGGTTGAGCCATCTGACCGGATCGGGGCCAGGCGGCGCGGGCGCGGGAATGATCATTTGGTTCAGACAGGAGTTGTGCCGGAATTTCGCCGCGCGACAAGTCCCGCATCCGCAATGCTACAATGCCGGAATCGGAACGAGCGAGGAGCAGGCGATGGGCGTGGATCTGTTGAATATCGAAGGCCTCAAGGAGCTGCAGGACCAGGGGCCGGTCGTGATGGTGAACCTGATGCGGTTTCATGCCCGCTCGCTCGACGGCGACGGCTCGGGCTGGGAGGCTTACTTGCGCTATAGCGCCCTGACGGTGCCGATGATCAAGGCGCGCGGCGGCACATTGCTGTGGACCGGCGAGGCCAGGGCGGTCGCGCTCGGCCAGCAACACGGCAATCAATGGGACTATCTGGCGCTGGTGTACTATCCCTCTGTGGCCGCCTTCATCGACATGATGACGTCCGAAGACTACGAGACCCGCTGCGATCCGCACCGCCGCAACGGTTGCGCCGAGCACGTGATCATCGCGACGGCCGAAACCTACAGCAAGTTCAAGGTGGGGTGACGTGATACAACTCTCTCGTCGTCCCCGCGAACGCGGGGACCCATAATCCCGGTCGTCTGTTGTTTTGCAAAGGTCTCTAACATCCTGCCTGAACGATAGGCCGCGGTGTATGGGTCCCTGCTTTCGCAGGGACGACAAGATAGAGACTAACTAATCTCTCTGCGCACCATCGCGGCGGCGTCGCACATCGCCTTCAGTTTGCCGAAGGCGACCTGGCGCGGCATGTACTTCATGCCGCAGTCCGGCGCGGGGATCAGCCTGTCAGCCGCGACGTATTTCAGGCCGTTGCGGATACGGTCGGCAACCACTGCGGCGGTCTCAATCTCCGGGTTGCCGAGGTCGAGCACGCCGAGCATGATCTTCTTCGAAGACAGATCCTTGAGCACGCCGAGATCGAGCTTCGGTTGCGCCGCCTCGATCGAGATCTGGTCGGCCGTGGTATCGGCCAGTTCCGCCAGGAACGAATAGCCCGCGGGTTTTGTCGAACCCGGGACCACGGCGGCGTAACCGAAGCACAGATGCACCACGGTCGGCACCGTGATGCCGCGCAGCGCGCGGTTGATCGCCTTCACCGCGTAGCGTTTTGCCAGATCGGGATTGTTGCGCACCCAGGGCTCGTCGAGTTGGATCACATCCGCGCCGGCCTTCTGCAGGTCGAGCGCTTCGGCGTTGACGGCTTCGGCGAACGCCATCGCCAGCTCTTCATCGTCCTCGTAGAACTCGTTCTTGGCCTGCTGGCTCATGGTGAAGGGGCCGGGCAGCGTGATCTTGGCGGCGCGGTCGGTGTTGCGGCGGAGAAACTCCATGTCGCGCAGTTCGACCGGCTGGGTGCGGCTGACCTTGCCGACCACGCGCGGCACCGGGGTTTCCTGGCCCGAGCGCGATTTGATCATCGCGGGATTGTCGATATCGATGCCCTCGAGTGCAGTGGCAAAGCGGTTCGAATAGCTCTCGCGGCGGATCTCGCCGTCGGTCACGATATCGACGCCGGCGCGCTCCATGTCCCTGATGGCGACGATGGTGGCGTCGTCCTGGGCCTCCTCCAGATGCTCTGCCGGCAGCCGCCACATCGCGTGCATGCGGGTGCGCGGCACCACCTTCGACAGCATGGCGCGGTCGACCAGCCATTCCGGCTGCGGATAGCTGCCGACCACCGTGGTCGGCAGCAGATGCTTGGGCATGTTCACGATGCTAGAACTTCCGCACCAGATCGGGCGTGATCTCGCCGATGCTGCGGATGCCGAGCAGCGCGAGATCGCGGTTGATCTCGTCCTTGAGCAGGGTCAGCGCGCGTTGCACTCCGGCTTCGCCGCCGGCCACCGCCGCATAGAGCAGGGGGCGGCCGACGAAGACGAATTTGGCGCCGAGCGCCAGCGCCTTGATCACGTCGGTGCCGCGCCGGATGCCGCCGTCCAGCATCACGGTCATGCCGCCTGCCTCGGCCGCGATCTCCGGCAGGGTGCGCAGCGCCGACACGGTAAAGTCGAGCTGGCGGCCGGCGTGATTGGAGAGGATCACGCCGTCGACGCCGCTCTCGCGCGCGATGCGCGCATCCGCGGGCGAGATCAGGCCCTTGACCACGAGCTTGCCGTTCCAGCGGCGGCGGATCAGTTCGACATGCTTCCAGGCGAGCTGGTCGCGATGGCCGATGTTGCGCATCAGGTTCTTGGCCAGCACCGGCGGTCCGCGCTGGGCGTCCATGTTTTCGAAATGCGGCATGCCGTGCTTCATGAGCGTGCGCGCCCAGCGCGCCATCAGGGTCAAGCGCCGCCGCGCGCGCTCCGCTTCTATCGCCTGGCGGGTGGGCGGCCGCCGAGCTTCTGGTTCGCCTTGCTGACGGACTCGCTGACGTCCTGGAGCATGCGGCGGGTGTCCGCCATCAGGATGCCCGAGCGCTTGTCGAAACTCTGGATCAACTCGCGAAGCGAGATCACGGTCGGCAGCAGGTCGCCGCCATATTTGGCGCTGCCGAGGCCCGCCAGAAACTTCTCGGTCTGGCCAAGGCTGTCGTCGATGCCTTTCATGACATCGTCGGCGGCATCGACGACGTCGGTGATCCGTCTGCCGTTGCCCGCCAGCGACGCCGTAAACGTTTCGAAGTTGAGCAGCGTATCCTTCACCGCCTCCTGATTTTCCTTGATGACCCGGTCGATGTTGCGCAGCGCCTTACGGATCTTCTCCTGCACATCCAGCAGTGCGTCCGGGTCGGCCGTCAGCACCGGCACGCCGTCCGTGTCCAGCGGAACCGGCGGGCCGTCGACCGCGCCCCCGATCAGCGATATCGCGGCCACGCCGGTCAGTCCCTGAAATTCGAGCCCCGCCTCGGTGTCCTTGCGGACCGGAGCGGTGTTGTCGATCATCGCCAGCGCCACCACCCGGCGCGGATTGTCCAGCGTCAGCGAGACCACCTCGCCGACCCGGACCCCGTTCAGATTGACGCCGCCGCCCTTGTGCAGGCCGGACGCGGAGCCTTCGAAAACGACGCGGAGCGGCACGCGTCCCTGGACGCCGGTGTACTTCCTGACGCCGAGAAACGCACCGAATCCCCCGGCGATCAGCGCCAGGGTCAACGATCCGATCAACAGGCTGCTCGCCCGCGGCTTCATGTCCGGTATCCAGCTTCAAACAGCGTCAAGGGATAGCGCAATTGCCGCTCCCAGTCACCGCTTTCCGGAACCGTTCCGCGGGCGGTCAACCCGCTGTCGCGGGCTTGCGCGACGCGAGGAAAACGCCCGCCAGCACCAGCGCGAAGCCGATCACGTGGAACAGATGCGGATGCTCGCCCAGAAAGACGATGGCCATCGCGGCGCCGAGCATCGGGATGACATGAAAGAACGCCGCCGCGCGGTTGGCGCCGATCAGGTGCACGCCGCGATTGAAGCACAGATAGGCCAATGTCGAGGGGAACACCGCGACATAGAACAGCGTCAGCAGGTTGGCGGTAGTGAACTGCATCAGCGGCCGGGTCATGAGTTCCCAGATCAGCAGGGGAATCAGGGCGGCGGCGCCGCAGCCGAAGGTGAATCCGACGAACGACAGGCCGTGGATCTGCGGGCGCTTGAAGGTCAGCGTCGAGTACAGCCCGAAGATCACCAGCGCGGTGACGAAGATGATGTCGCCGATGTTGAACTCGATGTTCTTCAGCGTCGTCAGGTCACCCTGCAGCAGGATGACCAGCACGCCGGTCAGCGACACCGCGAGCCCGCCGGCCTGCGCCAGCGTCAGCCGGATGCCGAGCAGCAGCAGCGACCATATCGCCACGAACAGCGGTGCTGCCGACTGCAGCAACAGCGTGTTCAGCGCCTGGGTGTGCTCGAGCGCCCAGTACTGCATGGTGTTGAAGGCGCTGATCCCGGTGACGGAAAGGATCACCATGGTGCCGAGCCGGCCGCGGATCGCGCCCCAGTCGCGCACCAGATGTTTCCAGGCGAACGGCAGGATGATGAGAAACGCCAGCGACCAGCGCAGGAATGACAGCGTCACCGGCGGAATATGTCCGGCGGCGAGCCGGCCGACGATGGCGTTGCCGGCCCAGCACAGCGCGGTGATGGAAAGCAGCAGATAAGGCTGGTTGGCGATCCAGTTCCCGGAAGGAGCGGTGCCGGTGCTGTGGTCGGAAGCAGACATTCTCTGGGCTCGGTTCATGGCGCCGCGCCCGGCCCGGCAGTGCCGGGCCGGAATGTTCGCCCGGCAGGCCTCACAGACACGGATTTCGGCCGGCTTTCAATGGCAGCAGACGCATCGCGACCATGCGGGTAGCGGCCTGTTTCACGCTGTCAGCGTGTGCGCGACGGCGCCCGCGGCGATCGCGGCGTCATTGGGATCGATTTCGATCTGCAATCCGCGCTGCCCGCCATTGACGAACACGGTCAGGTGGCTCAGCGCCATCAGCTCGATCGCCACCGGCACGCGCTTTTTCTGCCCGAACGGGCTGATGCCGCCGACATGATAGCCGGTCAGCCGCTCCGCATCCGCCGGTCGCATCATGTTCGCCGACTTGCCGTCAAACGCCGCCGCGAGTTTCTTCATGCTGACTTCGCAATCCGCCGGCACCACCGCGCAGACCGGCCTGCCGTCGACCTCGGCCATCAGGGTTTTCAGCACGCGGTTCGGGTCGACGCCGAGCGCTTCGGCGGCCTGCAGCCCGGTGCTTTCGGCACTGGAATCGTAGACATAGGTGTGCAGCTTGAAGGCGCAGCCGACCTTCCGGAGCGCAAGGGTCGCGGGCGTGGTCTTCGACATGGTGCCATTGCTCCGACGTCACGTGCCGCAGTCCAGATAGCACGCTCCGACATCGCCGGGCCAGCGCCACCGGGTCGCGCCCCGGGGAGCGGTTTTGACTCATATCAATGCCGCGCCGCTGCGCTCCTCTATCGTTTAGTGAGGGCGTCCTGTTTGCCGACGCTATCGAAAGGATCGCAGCATCATGAGCAACGTTGGATCGGTTGACCGGATCGTACGCATCGTGGTGGGGCTTCTGCTGATCGCCTTCGCCATTCCCCTGGGCTTCCCGCAGACCGGCTGGAATTGGGTGGGCTGGATCGGCGTCGTGCCCATCCTGACCGCGGTCTTTGCCTATTGCCCGGCCTATTCGCTGTTCGGCATGTCTACCTGTCCGACCCGGCAGCAGAGCTGACGGGCGGTTATCCTTCGATCCCGGGCGGAGAGTCCGGCCCCTATATGGAGAGAGTGCCATGACCGCAAGATTCGGTGTTACGCTCATTGCTTCCGCGGCCTTGGGCGTCAGCGTGTTGCTTGCGACCGCCGCTGCACAGCCCGGTCCGGGGTCCGGATTCATGGGTCCGGGCATGATGTCGGGTCCCGGCGCCATGGGGCCGGGAAGGATGGGCCGCCACGGTTTCGGCGCGATGTGCAATCCCGGCGCCAGCGGCTTTGCGGAGTGGCGGGCCGACCGGATCGCCGATCTGGTCAAGCTGACCGACGCGCAGCGCGGCAAGTTCGATGAATTCAAGGCAGCGTCGGTGAAGGCGGCGGAGGTCATGCGCAGCGCCTGCCAGACCGATGTGCCCACGACCATCGTGGGGCGAACCGAAGCCATGGAAAAGCGCATGGACACCATGCTGCAGGCGATCAAGACGATGCGGCCGGCGCTGGAGGCCTTCTACGCGACGCTGAGCGACGAGCAGAAGGTCAAACTCGATTCCAACTACGGCCGCGGCCGGTTCGGGCGCTGGCGCGACCGCTGGTGACGCCTGCCGGCCGGCAGCCTGCTCTCACGCCTGTGGCGCGCCGCCGCCTCCGATGACGATCCCGGCGGGATCGCCATCCATGGCCAGATCGGCGCGCAGTTCGGCTGCGTCGTCGGGCGCGGCATCGCGCTTGATCTGCGCCGGCATTGTCCGCGCTGCGCGGCGGTGAAATGACCCGGACTCCGCGGGCCTGCGCGATGCCTCCGCGCCGCCACAAATTTTCAGGGGATATCAATGGGTTGGACACGTTACAAGGCGGTCACATAACCCGTTCCTGCTTGCTTCGATAGCCTGCTTCCTTTATCCGATGGGTTGCCTCGCATGCGAGCGGCCCCGGCCGTGATTTCGGCTGGGCGCATGATCCGGAAGAGTGGAGACCGTTTTTCCGAACCGATCATTCTCGGACCAAGACAGTTGCAGAGGGAAATCTCACGAAATGACCAATGTCGTCGTCGTCGGCGCCCAATGGGGCGACGAAGGGAAGGGCAAGATTGTCGATTGGTTGTCGGAGCAGGCCGACATCGTCGTGCGCTTCCAGGGCGGCCACAATGCTGGCCATACCCTCGTCATCAACGGCATCACCTACAAGCTGGCGCTGCTGCCCTCCGGCGTGTTGCGGCCCTCCAAGCTGGCGGTGATCGGCAATGGCGTTGTGTTCGACCCGCAGGCCTTCCTCGACGAGGTGGCCCGGCTGAAGGGCCAGGGCGTCGCCATCAGCCCGGACAATCTGCGCGTCGCCGAGAACGTCACGCTGATCCTGCCGCTGCACCGCGAACTCGATGCGCTCCGGGAATCGTCCAATGCCCTGACCGCGATCGGCACCACGCGGCGCGGCATCGGCCCGGCCTATGAAGACAAGGTCGGCCGCCGCGCCATCCGGCTGATGGACCTGGCCGATCTCGACACCCTGCCGCACAAGATCGACCGCCTGCTGGCGCACCACAACGCGCTGCGTCGCGGCCTCGGCCTCGAGGAGATCGACGGCGGCGGCATCCTGAAGGAGCTGAGCGCGCTGGCGCCGCAGCTTTTGCCCTACGCCGAGACGGTGTGGCGGCTGCTCGACCAGAAGCGCCGCGAGGGCAAGCGCATCCTGTTCGAGGGCGCGCAAGGCGCGCTGCTGGATGTCGACCACGGCACCTATCCCTACGTCACCTCGTCCAACACCGTGGCGGCGCAGGCGGCGACCGGCACCGGCATGGGCCCGAGTTCGGTCGGCTATGTCCTGGGCATCTGCAAGGCCTATACGACCCGGGTCGGCCAGGGCCCGTTCCCGACCGAGCAGGACAACGAGGTCGGCCGCAAGATCGGCGAGCGCGGCCGCGAGTTCGGCACCAATACCGGCCGCCCGCGCCGCTGCGGCTGGTTCGACGCGGTGCTGGTGCGCCAGACCGTGCGGACCTGCGGCATCCACGGGCTGGCGCTGACCAAGCTCGACATTCTCGACGGCTTCGACGCGATCGAGGTCTGCACCGGCTATACGCTGGACGGCAAGGAAATCGACCATCTGCCGGCCGGCGAGGGCGCCCAGGCCCGGATCAAGCCGGTCTACGAGACCATCGAGGGCTGGAAGGAGCCGACCGCCAATGCCCGCTCCTGGGCGGATTTGCCGGCGCAGGCCATCAAATATGTCCGCCGGGTCGAGGAATTGGTGGGTTGCCCCATCGCTTTGCTTTCCACCAGCCCCGAACGCGAGGATACTATTCTGGTGCAGAACCCGTTTGAGGCTTAACGAGATGTTACCGGAAGGCCTGCAATGTGAAGGTCTGTAATGTTGAGACGATATGGCTGATTACTACCCGCTGATCGCCCGCGCCATTGCCGGCCTGGACCCCAGTGCTCCCGGCGAGAGCCGGCGCGCGCTGTATGAGCGGGCCCGCGCCGCGCTGATCGCGCAGCTGCGCGGCGTGCAGCCCCCCTTGAGCGAATCCGAAATCACCCGTGAGCGGCTGTCGCTGGAAGAGGCCGTCCGCAAGGTCGAATCCGAGGCCGCCCAGCGCGCCAGGGACGCCTCGCGCGGCGGCGCCCGCGCCGGCGATTCCTTCCGCGCCACCACACGGCCTCCGACGCGGCCGGGCGAGCCGGCGCCGCCGGTTGCCGCGCAGCCCCCGGATTCCCCTCCGTCTCCGCCG
>JBDRNF010000297.1:0-6069 GCA_043811435.1 Pseudomonadota bacterium | reverse complement strand
CCCCCGCCGCCCCCCCCCCCCCCCCCCCCCCCCCCCCCCCCCCCCCCCCCCCCCCCCCCCCCCCCCCCCCCCCCCCCCCCCGAAGCAAAAATGTTGAAAACAACCCCATGTACAGTAGCCAAGGGGTCGCCCGCATGGATGTTTTAGCCGGCGAGAACATTTGACACGACGGGCAAATCACCGGCACACCTTTACATCTCGCAAATCGGCAGATTCGCCTCTGCCTCAATGATCCTGTTTTTTATTTTCATATGGATTGTCAGGCGAATACTCGGCCTGTCCCGACAGCACGATAGCATGGCGTTACTTCCCAGTGGCGGTCGCATCAACGCCCACGCTCCAGAGCATGAACCTGTTGTCGCCATCGGCGGAGGCTAGCCATCGGCCGTCGGGCGAAACTGCAAGAGCCGACACAAACACCGTATGCTCCAGCGACCTGACAAGCCGTCCGGTCGCGAGATTCCAGATCTTCACCGAGTTGTCCGCGGCCCCCGAGGCAAGCCAATGTCCGTCGGGGGAAAACGAAATATGATCGATCCGGTCTTCGTGGCCCGTCAGCGTGTGCAGGAGCCGGTTGTTGTCGCGGTCCCAGATCCTGATCGATTGATCATTGCTGCCTGAGGCGAGATAGCGGCTGTCTGGCGAGAATTTCACCAGCGTGACTAATCCCTTGTGCCCGTGCAGCTTGCTGATCGCGCGTTTGGAGGCGATGTCCCAGACCGTGACCATTCGATCGACACCCGACCATGCGACCGAGCGACCGTCCGGCGAGAAGTCAGCCAGGTGGCCGGTATAGGACGGGTCCTTCAAGGAGCCTTTGAGTTTGCCTTCCTCGACATTCCAGAACCTGATGACACCTCGATTGTCGGCCGACGCAAGACTGACGCCATCCGGGTTGAACGCGAGATGTCCGATGCTGCCCCGATGCCCGGTGAGGGTCCTCAACAATTGCCCGGTCTCTACATCCCAGACCTTGATCAAGGAGTTTCCGGAAACGGCCAACATCGAGCCATCGACCGAGAATGCGAGTGCATCCGTTTCGCCTTGACCGCCGAGTTTGTGAATGATTTTCCGGGTTTCGACGGCTCTCAATTCCACACTGCCGTTCACGGCAACTGCGAGTATCTTGCTGTCGGGAGAGAATCCGAGCTTGCTCACCTCGCTCCGCGATTTGAAGATTTCAGGCGACAGTTTGCGCTCGGCGACGGCGGCGATGATCTGGGCTCCCACGGATTCCGATGACCGCCCGGACAGGGGCGCCGGCCTGGGCACGGGCGCCGGTTCGGTTTTGGCAAGCGTTGCCGGTTTGGCAGGGGCCGAAACCAGCACGACCTCCCCCATCAGGGATGAGTGATCCCAGGGCACCTGATGGCCCCGCGTCGCAGCGACGACATCGGATCGCACTCGCCTCATCAATGAACTTATTTCCAGACCCGGCGTATCGATGTGCTTGAGCAAGGCCGCGGTAAAGGGGCTGTTGCGGCCGTCACCATCGAGCGCGACATTGTCGGGCTGCGTGGCATAGGCGATCAGGGTGCCAATCGTGCTTTGAATGGATGCAAGGCCCTGGCCCACGCTTGCTGAGCGGGTCCCGAGCTTGGGCGCGAACGAGCGTGCAAGCGGGTTGTTGCGACAGGCATCGAGAATGACGATGTTGACGCGCTGGTCCGCTTCCATTTGCGCGAGGACGAGGCTTACGTCGATGGTCTCGAGGCCAAGATCGCCGGCACGGTCCAGCTTCGCGTCGATCGGCAGAAGATGATTGCGCCCGGCCACCTGCATTCCGTGACCTGCGTAATAAAACAGAGCAGTCTTGGCGTGGTCGAGTTTCCGGCCAAACTCACGCACCTTTTCTTCCATTCCAGCCTTGTCGAGATCGACCCCTTCAACGACCTCGAACCCGATACGCCGCAAGGCCGTCGCAATATCGGCGGCATCGTGCATGGGATTTGCAAGCCCTGCAACGTGACGGTAACCGCTATTTCCCACCACGAGTGCAACGCGATCTTGCGCCGCCGCCGGGCCGGCGCAGACCAGCAACGTTGCGAAGAGGAAAACTCCGATTGCCTTGAAGGGAGTGCACATGACCAATCGTCCTGCCCACGGCGCGCATCCAAAATTCCAAATCAGCAATTCGCCGACCCTAGCAATACGGCGATGAATCACAATGCCCGTGAGGCAGAGCCGCTTCTGTGATATTTGTCACGCTGGCTGACCAACGGCTTCGCCAAGTAGCGGCCCAAATCCGAAACGGAACTCGCTGTTGGAGATGCTTGAACGCAGCCGGGCGATGAATACATCGCCAGACAGCAACGACGCTACGGTGCGCCCGCAAGGATCAACAACGCGCCGGCACCCTAACTCTCTATCACCCGCTCCACAAAAACCCGGCGGCAGTCCATTTCATATTCCAGGTCCTGCACCGGCGGACGATTGAGATACCAGGTCAAACCCTGGCCGAAAATGCCACGTTTGCCGAGCTCGCTTTCGATGAAGGGGTAGATATCGTGAACGGTATAGAGCTGGGTCGCGGTAACCCCGCTCCAGTCCCCGCCGAATGCGCTCATGCGGCGCTCCATCTCGCCCAGGACCCATTGCGCCTTCTCGACCATCGCCGCCGGGCTGATGTCACCGAGCCGAACGGCATGGTCGCGGTAGTTGCCCTTGCCTTCCGGCGCCTCGCCGCTGCCCGCGACGACGAACGATGTCGGCGCGTTGGCAGCCGGCACGGCATAGGTAAACGCATGGAAGCCTGGTTCCGCCGGCGGATCGATCTTCGGACACACGTTGCTGCGCGCGACAGGATTGACCCCGTCCGGCATCAATCCCCATGCTTTCAGAGTGCCGATGTACACTTCATTGAACTTCACGAAGCCGCTTTCCGTGAACGGCGCAGGCGAGCGCAACTCGCAGGCCGCGAACGCGCTCAGCGGCCTGCCGGCATCCTTCAGGATCTGCGCAATGCGATCAAACCCCTGACGCATCGACACCGGCCTGGTGAACCGCACCCGTTCCAGGGTGAAACCCGGCAGCGCCGCGACGCCGGCTGAATACTGGCTGACGCCGGGCATGAACCTGTAACCGCCCTTCGCTGCTTCGACCGTATCGATCATGGTGCCTCTTTTGCTGCAGAAATTTCTGTTCCGGTGGATTTCGAACTATTCCTCGAGCACGCCAAGATAGGCGTCGCGAATGATCGGATCGGCCAGCAGCTCCGCGCCGGACCCCGACCGCACGATCCGCCCCATGTCCATGACGTAAGCCGCATGACACAGGTCGAGCGCCGTGGTCACATCCTGCTCGACCAGCAGGATCGACATGCCCTCGGCGTTGAGCGCACGAAGCGCCGCAACAAGCTGCTCCACCAGCAGCGGCGACAGTCCGAGCGACAATTCATCGATCATCAGGAGTTTCGGCGCACTCATCAGGCCGCGCCCGATCGCGCACATCTGCTGCTCGCCGCCGGACAATGTCGCCGCCGCCTGATTGCGACGCTCGAGCAATTTGGGGAACGTCGCATAAACGCGGTCCATATCGCGGCTGATCTCGGCCCGTCCGGCCGTGCGCGAATAGGCCCCCATCAACAGATTGTCTTCGATGCTCATGGCGCCGAACAGCCGCCGGCCCTCCGGCACGTGAACGATGCCGTGGGACAGGATTTCCGCCGGGGTCGCATCGGCGAGATCCACGCCGTCGGAGCGATAGCTTCCCGACTGGATCGGAATCAGCCCCGACAAGGCACGCATCAGCGTCGTCTTGCCCGCGCCATTGGAACCGATCAGTGCCGTGATCTCCCCGCTTCGGACGGCAAGATCGATGCCCCACAGCACCTGAACCTCGCCATAGCCCGCGCGCAAGCCTTGCAACTCGAGGATGGGTGTATCAGCCATGGGCGCCGGCCCTTTGCGCATACTTCTGACCGAGATAGGCCTCAACGACGGCCGGATTCTTGATGACATCCCGCGGCGCGCCGTCGGCGATCAACTGACCATTGTGCAACACCACGATCCGCGTACAGACATTCAGCACGACCTTCATCAAATGCTCGATCATCACGATGGTGATGCCGTTTTCCGCGAGCTGATGAATAAGGCGCGTCGCGCGTTCGACTTCCGCGCTGTTCAGGCCGGCATTGACTTCGTCGAGGAACAGCAGCTTCGGCTTCATCGCCAGCGCCTTCGCGAGTTCGAGGCGCTTGCGCATCGCGAGGGTCAGCGTCGCCGCGGGCTGATCCGATTGCGCTTCGAGGCCGACGAATGCGAGGTGCGCGCGCGCTTCCTGCCGTGCCGATTTGATGCTTTCGCCGGGCTGCGAAAACAACGCCGCCGCAGCGACATTATCCAGCGCACTGAATTCCGCGAACGGCTGCACCACCTGGAACGTACGCGACAGTCCGAGACGCGCGGACTGATAGGTCTTCACGCGCGTGATATCCTGCCCCATGAACGTCACCGTGCCGGAACTCGCCGGTGTGACACCTGTCACCACGTTGACCAGCGTCGTCTTCCCCGCGCCGTTCGGGCCGATCAGGCCGAGAACCTCGCCTTTGCCGATACCGAGCGAAACATCGCGCAGCGCTTTCAAGCCGCTGAAGTTTCGCGAGACGGACTGGAGCCGGAGGATTTCAGACACGCTTCGGTCTCCATGCAAGAAGCCGGGACCGCAGCGACATCAATCCGTGTGGCAGGAACAGCAACAGAACGACGATCAGAACGCCGAGCACGCCGCTGTGGATCTGGATGTAGTTGCGCCAGACCACCTCCTCCAACCCGAGATAGACGAATGCCCCGATGAGGACACCGAGCGGCGAGCCGAGCCCTCCGATCAATGCCATCACGATCGGCTTCACCGAGTAGAGAATGTCGAACACATCGGACGGATCGATGTAATGAACCCACGCCGCGTACACCCCACCCGCGGCGCCGACAAAGCATGCGGACAGCCCGAACGCGACGCTTTTGTAGAGCGTGGTGTTGAGCCCGATCATGTTGGCGGCAGTTTCGTTCTGCCGGATACATGCGAGGCCGAAACCGAGCTTGGAGCCTGCGACCACAACGACCATCAACGCAGTGCCCCCCAGCAGGCCCCACATCAGGTAGAAAAAGAACGTCGCATCCGCCATCACGCCGGCCGTCGAGGTCAGCGGGATATTCAATCCCATGCCGCCGCCGGTGAGATCGGTGGCATTGTTGACGAGTTCACGGAACACCTCGATCAGCGACAGGCTGGCGATTGCAAAATAGTGGCCGCGCAGACGAAGCAGCGCCGCGCCGAGCAGACACGCCAGCACAAAGGAGAGCACCCCCGCCGCGGGAACCGAAACCGCCAGCGGCACGCCCTTGCCGAGCAGGACGCCCGCCGTATAGGCGCCGAAACCGAAGAACGCAGCGGTCGCAAACGACGGATAGCCTGCCAAACCGCCGACCACGTTCCACGACAACGCGAGAATGCCGTACATGCAGGCGATGGTGCCGAGCCGCAGCGCGTAGGACCCGCCGACCATGGGCAGCGCGGCGATGCCGACGACCAGCGCCAGCAGGATACGGGTCGACCGCGTCATTCAACGCCCTTTCGGCCGCGCAGGCCTTGAGGACGCACGATCAGAAACACGATCAGCAGCGCGAACGACAGCGTCGTCGCATGCGCGGGACCTATCAGCGTCGAACCGATCCCTTCAATCAGCGCAAGCAGAATGCCGCCCGCCAGCGCGCCTGACACGCTGCCAAGGCCGCCGAGCACGCAGACCACGAAGGCTTTTCCAAGATAGGCCGTGGACGTCAGCGGCGAAATCGGGAAGATCAGCGCCATCAGCACCCCGGCGCAGCCCGCCAGCGCAGCACCGAGACCGAACGCAATGGCATAGATCGAATTGACATTGACGCCCATCAACATGGCCGCATCGCGGTCGAGCCTGACCGCGATGATGGCCCGCCCGACGCGCAGCCGCCGCAGGATCAGATAGAGCACGCCGGTCAACGCCAGCGCGGATGCGGTTGCGATCAAGCGGTCGACCGGCACGACGACATCGAACAGCGAGACCGAACCCATCGGCGGCGTCAACGTCAGCTT
>JBDRNF010000296.1:0-6664 GCA_043811435.1 Pseudomonadota bacterium | reverse complement strand
GGTGGGGGGTGGCGCGGCCAACTCGCTGGCTGAGGTGCGCGCTGATAGACCCCCCACCCCCGACCCCACCCCGCCGCTTCGCGGGAGGCGGGGAGAAGAAAAGCGCACTGGCTCTGAGCTGAAGCATGCTCCAGAATCTATCCGCCCTTAAGCCCCGCCGCGCGGATCACCTCGGTCCATTTGCGCGTCTCGTCGTCGATGAATTTTGCGAACTCGGCGCCGGTGCCGCCGCGCGCTTCCAGTCCCTGGACCAGCAGCTTCTGTTTCACCTCGGGATCGGCAAGGGCGCGCATGACTTCGTCCTGCATCCGGTCGACGATCGCGCCGGGCGTGGCGGCCGGCGCCAGGAAACCGTACCAGCCCGCCCCGACCACGTTCGGCAGGCCCTGCTCGCGCAAGGTGGGCGCGTCGGGATAGATCGGGCTGCGGGCGGCCGACGCCACGCCCAGCACGCGCAACTTGCCGGCCTTGATGTGCGGCAGCGCCGTGCTGATCGCGGTCAGCGTGGCGTCGAGGCGGCCCGCCAGCAGCTCGGTGTAGGCCATGTTGTCGCCGCGGAACGGGACGTTGAGGCCCTTGACGCCGGCGTCGCGAAACAGCAGTTCGGCGGCCAGATGCGGTTGCGAGCCCGCGCCCGGCGAACCGAAGGTCAGGCCCTCGGCCTGCGACTTGCCGTGGGCGATCAGTTCCTTCAGCGTCTTGAACGGCGCTTCCGCATTGACGATCAGGAAGATCGGCGCGGCGACGGCCATGGCCACCGGCCGCAGATCCTTGCGCTCGTAATTCAGTTTGCCGTAGAGGGCTTCGGCCGTCGCATAGGGTGCCGCCACGTAAAGGAACGTGTAGCCGTCCGGCTCCGCCCGCGCGACGGATTCGTTGGCGATGCGGGTGCCCGCGCCCGCCTTGTTCTCGACGATGAATTTCTGGCCCAGCCGACGCTCCAGATGGGCGGCCAGGATCCGCAGCGAGATGTCGTTGGCTCCGCCGGCCCCATAGGGCGAAATCAAGCGCACGACACGGGAAGGCCAATCGGCCTGGGCATGCGCCCGGAAACCGGAGCCGGCGGCGAGACCGGCGGCGATGGTGCCCAGCATTGTTCGGCGTGTGATCTTCATGAATCCCTCCCCTGAAAACCGGCGATCCGCCGCAAGCCGCGACCGCACGGCTGGATCGGGAACTCCGTCCCGTAACCAGCCCGGCAACGATAGGGAGGCGTGCTCTATCGGACAATGTGTATTTTCTGACCAATTTATCGGCTATGCTTATGATGGGTCGAAGGGCGGAGGAGCACGGGATGGCTATGGATGTAACGCTGCGGCAGTTGCGCGCCTACCTGGCCGTGCTGGAGGCCGCCAGCTTTTCCGAAGCCGCCAAAACCATGCACCTGTCGCAGGCCGCACTCAGCGGTCTGATCAAGGAACTCGAGAGCCGGATGGGGGTGCGCCTGCTCGACCGTACCACCCGCAGCGTTTCCCGCACCGTGGTCGGCGAAGCCTTCGAACCCATGGTGCGGCGCGTGCTCGCCAACCTCGACGAGGCGCTGGACAGCGTGACCAGCCTCAAGGAGCTGCGCCGCGGGCTGGTGCGGGTGGCGGCACCCGAGACGCTCTCCTGCACGCTGCTGCCGGAGCTGATCGCCAGGTACAGCAGCCGCCATCCCGGCGTCGATGTGCGGTTCGACGACGTACCGATCCAGCAGGTGCTGGCGGGCCTGCAGAACGGCTCTACCGACATCGGCTTCGGGCCATCAGGCGTGATCCCCGACGAGTCGGTGGAAGCCCATTTGATTTGCGCCGACCCGCTATGGGTGGCGTTGCGCCCCGACGACCCGCTGACCAAGGGCCAATCGGTCGGCTGGAAGGACCTGCGCGACCGGCCGCTGATCAACTACATGCCCAATATCGCCATCAATGTGCTGAGCCAGGTGCCGCCGCGGCATCAGCCGAGGGAAATGGTGCCGGTGCATCGGGTCAACACCGCGCTGTCGATGCTGCGGGTGAGACAGGGTGTCGTGATCTGTCCCTCGATGGCGGGCGCGCTGGTGCGCGGCTTCGGCCTCACCTTCCTGCCGCTGAAGCAGCCCATCGTGAAATGGAAGATCGCGATGTTCGCGCGGCGCCGGGCGTCGCTCTCCCCCGCGGTGGAGAGTTTTCTCAACTTCACGCTGGATTTTGCGCCGAACTGGGCGGAGGCCGGGTTGGACGGGCGGCGGGCGGGAGAGCGGCAGAAGAGGGCCTAGCGAATACATCGCAGACTGAAGTCTCTTTCCTTTCAACAGGATCTTCCGACACCTCGGGGACGACAAATCACCGTCATCGACCTGTCATCGAATACGCCAACAGCTTGTTCTGGCATGCAATCGAGGACCGTCATGGACTATTTCCGGCGCTTCACATTTCTGTTCGCAGCACCCGTCTTTGATACCGACGATCTCGAGGGGCTGCGTTTCAATCAGATCATCGCGGAGATCGAGCGCTCCGGCTTCGAGGTCGTCAGGGCACGCCGGCTGGAGGATGCCGAGATCGCGGTGCAGACCGATGCGGCCATCGGCTGCATGGTGGTCGACTGGGGCAAGAAGGGCCTGGAAGGCAAGACCGCGGCGCTGATCAATCTGATGCGACGACGCGGCCTCGACTTCCCGATCATCCTGCTGATCCGCCGCAAACGGTTCGAGGACCTGCCGGTCGAGGTCCTCGACTTCATCGATGGCTACGTCTTTCTCTCGGAAGAGACGCCGCCTTTCATTGCCAAGAACCTGATCAGCCGGCTGAAGCAGTATGCCGAGACCTTGAAGACCCCGTTTTTCGGCGCGCTCGTCGACTATGCCGAGGAGGGCAACCAATTGTGGACCTGCCCGGGCCATAATGGCGGCATGTTCTATAGCCGCAGCCCGATCGGCCGTGTGTTCGTGGAACACCTCGGCGAAGCCGTGTTCCGCGACGACCTCGACAACTCGGTACTCGACCTCGGCGACCTCTTGACCCACGAAGGCCCGGCGCTGCAGGCGCAAAAGGAAGCGGCGAAGATCTTCGGCGCGGAAAAAACCTACTTCGTGCTCAACGGCACCTCGACTTCCAACAAGGTGGCGCTGGGAGCGCTCGTCACCGATGGCGACCTGGTGTTGTTCGACCGCAACAATCACAAGGCCGCCCATCATGGCGCATTGATGATCGCCGGGGGTGTTCCGGTCTATATTCCGACGGTACGCAATGCCTGGGGCCTGATCGGCCCGATGCGCTGGGACGCCCTCGACGAAACACTCCTGCGCGAGCAGATCCGCAACCATCCGCTGGTCAAGGACCCCGAAGCCTGGCGCAAGCCGCGCCCGTTCCGCGTCGCCGTCGTCGAACAGTGCACCTATGACGGCACGATCCACAGTGCCGAGATGATCCTGAAGGCAATCGGCCATCTCTGCGATTACATCCTGTTCGACGAGGCCTGGGCCGGCTTCATGAAGTTTCATCCGCTGTATGCCGGGCGTTTCGCCATGGGGCTCAAGGATCTCGGTCCCGACGCACCAGGCATCATCGCGACCCAGTCGACCCACAAGCAGTTGGCGAGTTTCTCGCAGGCCTCGCAGATCCACATCAAGGATCGCCACATCCGGGGCCAGAAACGCCGGATCGAACATCGTCGCTTCAACGAGAGCTTCATGCAGCACGCGTCGACGTCGCCGTTCTATCCGCTGTTCGCCTCGCTGGATGTCGGCGCCCAGATGATGAAGGGCCGTTCCGGCGAAGTGCTGTGGGACGACACGATCCGGCTTGGAATCGAACTGCGCAAGAAGTTGCGCGCGGTCCGCCGCGAATTCGACGAGAAGGAGACGCGCCCGGAACGCCGCTGGTTCTTTGAGCCGTTCGTGCCCGATCGCGTGGCGATCCCGGATGTGTCCCGCGAGGGCGCCGTGCACAACGTCGCCTGGGAGACGATCAGCACCGACCTGCTCGCCACCAACCCGTCCTACTGGCAGCTCGCGCCGGGCTCGGCCTGGCACGGCTTCCCGGATCTGACGGCGGGCTTCGCCATGACCGACCCCAACAAGCTGACGGTGCTGACACCCGGATTCGACCATGCGACGGGCGGCTATGCCGAGCACGGCATCCCCGCTCCCGTCGTGGCGCAGTATCTGCGTGAAAACCGCATCGTGGCCGAAAAGAACGACCTGAACTCGCTGTTGTTTCTGCTCACACCCGGCGTCGAGGCCAGCAAGGCCGGCACCTTGATCAGCGGCCTCGTCGCCTTCAAGAAACTGCACGACGACAATGCGCCGCTGGAAGACGTAATTCCCGAGTTCCATAACCGCCGGTCGGCGCGCTATGCCGGCGTGCGGCTGCGTGATCTCTGCGCCGACATGCATGGTTTCTTCCGCGACGCCGGCGTGAGCATCCTGCAGGCGAAGCAATTCCTTGCGGAACACCTGCCCGATATCGCGATGTCGCCGCGTGACGCAGCGCGCTATCTGGTGCGCAACGACGTCGACTATCTGCCGATCGACGCCATCGCCGGCCGCATCGCCACGACGCCGTTCGTGGTCTATCCGCCCGGCATCGCGACGATCGTGCCGGGCGAGCGGCTCACCGCGCGGGCGCAACCCATGATCGACTATCTCAGGATGTTCGAAACCTGCTTCAATACGTTCCCCGGCTTCGATGTCGAGATTCAGGGGGTCTACAGGGAAGTCGATGCGTCCGGCCGCATCCGGTTGCATACTTACGTGGTCGCCGAATGAACCGGCCGATCGAACCGAGTGGCCCGGCCATGGCGAACCAACGGCCGGTGGTCGTTCGCCCCTCGCGCGACGGCGATGTCGAGGCGATGCTGGCGATCTATCGACACCATATCCGCCGCGGGATCGAGGAGAGCGTCGACGACAGCGGCACCCCGGAGCCCGAGGATCTGCGCGACCGGCGCAAGAACCTGCGCAATCACCGTCTGCCGCATCTGGTCGCCACCCGTGACGGCGGGGTGGTGGGCTACGCCTATGTCGTTCTGTTTCGCAAGCGACCGGCGTACCGCTACACCGTCAAGCATTCGATCTACGTCCATCGCGAGCATCAAGGCAACGGCGTGGGACGGCGGCTGCTGCAGGAACTGATCGACGCCTGCGCGGCCACCGGCTTTCGGCAGATGATCGGCTATATCGATACCGACAACACCGCATCGCTCGCCATCCACGAAAAATTCGGCTTTCGCAGGGTCGGGCTGCTTCCGGGCGTCGCCTATCGATACGGCCGCTGGGCCGATACCGTCATGGTGCAGCGCTCCCTCGCCGCCGGCTCAACCGAGCCGCCGCTGATATCAAACCCCGGGCGCTGAGCTGTGAGACTTCCTGCAATTTTACCCGCCCCTCACTCGGAAATACCGCAGCGCAGGTCGGTGACCTTGCCGCTCGCCACCGGCACGAACCACCATTCCGCCGATGCTCCCGGATAAACCTCGATTTCGCGGATCGCGCCCTTGAACTCGGCGAGGCTGACGGTCTTGCCGTCGCGCAGTTGCGTGATCAGGACGGGTGCGGCCGGCCGCGTATCATCAAGACGGTTTTTCGCCGTCCCCGCATCCAGGGAAGACTTTCCCGGCCTGATTTGGACTTGGCCCGACACTCGATTCTTATCGATTTTAAAAATATCATTTTAACAGATACTTAGGACTCTATCGTGCATGATTTTTCAATGAAATACCTTGCAGTAATGGCTTTCTGACTTATACTGCCGGCATGACAAAGCTCCAGGAATTCAAGAGGCATCTGCGACCGGGCCAAGTGTACAGGCGCGAGGATTTGACCTCATGGTCGACCTCCGTCGATCGACATCTGAAGCAATTGGTTGAGAGTGGCGTTCTCAAGAAACTCGCGGGTGGGCTGTATGCCTATCCACGAAAGACGGCTTTTGGTCCGGCACCTGCCAAGGACAGGGAGGTTGTTGGCACCTTTCTCAAGGGCGACCGGTTTCTTGTCACGTCACCGAATGCCTACAACAGCCTCGGCGTCGGTACGACGCAACTCTATGACAAGACGATCGTCTATAATCGCAAACGCCACGGGGACTTCCAGCTCGGGGGGCGTAAATTTGCGTTTCGCGTGAAGACGGACTTTCCCAAGGCCCTGACGAAGGAATTTCTGCTGGTCGACCTTGTCAACAATCTGGACCAACTGGCGGAAGCAAAAGCTGAAGTACTCGAAAGAGTGAGGGAGCGCGCATCCTCATTGGACTCCCGGCGTTTGCGTCGCGCCGTGCGTTCTTATGGAAATGTAAGAACGAAGAAATTTTTCGAAAGCGCGCTTGGGTCGAAGGAATTGCACTCTGCCGCGTGACTACCTTCATAATCACCCCGAATTCGCCGATCTCATTCGGATTGTGTCGGCGGAAAACGGTATTGATCCCGCGCTGATTGAAAAAGACTATTGGATCATGCACAGCCTCTATGGACTTCAGTTGTTGAAATTGAAGTTCGAACTCAAGGGCGGGACCTCGCTCTCCAAGGGCTTCAAGATCATAGACCGGTTTTCAGAAGACATCGACATTCGGATCGAACCTCCCCCTGGGCAGGACGTGAAAACAAGCCCCAACCAAACCAGCCCTGCGCAGATCAAGACCCGCAGGAACTTCTACGATTGGCTTACCGAGACGATCGAGATTGACGGCATCATCGACGTTGAGCGCGA
>JBDRNF010000295.1:0-43183 GCA_043811435.1 Pseudomonadota bacterium | reverse complement strand
GGCAAAAGCGTGTGGACCCGATGCCTGAAACTGGTAGGCATCAAGTCTTGCGGAGGTGCTGCAGGCCCGACCGGGCTGACGTGCCGGTTTCCGCGGGGCGACGGAGGCGACAAAGGCCATGAATTCTCCGGGGTGAGCGCGTCATAAGCCGTCGAGCCATTGCGCAGGGAATGTCGGATGTTCTCCGCTGCCCTGTCTGCTCGTGTGCGTTTTTTACTCGTGCAACCTTGCACACGAGACCGCGGGTGCAGCGCGCATCCGCCATTCCCTGCTCCCTCTTCGGGGGAGAACGATTGGCAAACCTCGGGCAAATCCTGCCGCGAGAACGCGACCGTATATCTGCTGTTCGGATTGAATCACAGCCCCCACAACGTCATTGCGAGACGTGTTGTCACAAACGCTCGCAGCAACATTGCTGTCATCGCCCGGCTTGACCGGGCGACCCAGTATCCAGAGGCGCGAGCGGTAGAGCCGAGAAGCCGCGGCTTACTGGATCGCCCGGTCAAGCCGGGCGACGACAATCTCGATAGTGTCGGCTTATCACCGTCGGACGCCTCACCCCGGCAGCCAGTGCCGGATCGCCGGCAGGAAGAAGATGCCGGTATTGATCGCAAAGCCGATGCTCCACAGGATCGAGCGCAGCGTCGGGCGGTTGCCGAGATAGGTGAAGACATAGGCGATCCGCACGATCAGGAACAGCATCGCCAGTTCGTTGATCAGATGCTGCGGCGCGGCCCGGAATTCCGCCAGCAGCACGGCGGCGGCGAAGAACGGAAAGGCCTCGATGCCGTTCTGATGGGCGCCCAGCGCGCGCGCGGCGATCGGGTCGTCATAAAAGGCGGGATCGCGCGGCCTGGCGTTGTCGAAACGGCGGAATCCGATCCACTTGATAGGCACGATCGTCAGCAGATAGAGCACCAGCGTCCCGAAGACGCACCATTCGGCGACCGTCATGGTTCCCTCCGATGCGGCAAGGCGATGGTCCGCGGGTTTCGGCTAAAACGTGACAGTACCGAAAGCGCCATTATCTTGACAAGGATACCCCAACGCGCGAAGCCACAGCCATCATGACAGCAGTCGTAGCCATCGAAACCGCCAAACCCGATGCCAAACCTGCCGCCGGGATCAGCCCGGGACGCGTCGGCGTCCTGCTGGTCAATCTCGGTACTCCCGACACCGCGGACGCGCGCGGCGTGCGGGTCTATCTCAGGGAATTCCTCAGCGATCCCAGGGTGATCGAAAATCAGGGGCTGTTCTGGAAGCTGGTGCTGAACGGCATCATCCTGCAGGTGCGCCCCCGCCGCAAGGCGCGCGATTACCTCAAGATCTGGAACACCGAGAGAAACGAATCTCCGCTCAAGACCATCACCCGCTCCCAGTCCGAGAAGCTGGCGGCGGCGATCGCCGATCACGACCATGTCGTGGTCGACTGGGCAATGCGCTACGGCAACCCGTCGATCGCGTCCCGGATCGCGGCGCTGACGGCGCAGGGCTGCGACCGCCTGCTGGTGGTGCCGCTCTATCCGCAATATTCGGCCGCGACCTCCGCCACCGTCTGCGACGAGGTGTTTCGCGTGCTCGCCGGCATGCGGGCGCAGCCGACGTTGCGGATCACGCCGCCCTATTATGTCGACGCCGAATATATCGAGGCCCTGGCGGTTTCGATCGATGCGCATCTGAAGACCCTGCCGTTCCAGCCCGAGCTGATCCTGGCTTCGTTTCACGGCATGCCGCAGAAATACATCGACAAGGGCGATCCCTATCAGGCGCAGTGCGCCGCCACCATGGACGCCCTGCGCCAGCGGATGGGCCTCGACGCTTCGAAACTGATGCTGACCTTCCAGTCCCGCTTCGGCTTCGACGAATGGCTGCAGCCATACACCGACAAGACCATCGAGCAGCTGGCCAAGGACGGCGTGCGCCGTATCGCGGTCGTGACCCCCGGCTTCTCGGCCGATTGCCTCGAAACCCTGGAAGAAATCGCGCAGGAAAACGCCGAGATTTTCAGGCACAATGGCGGCGAGCAGTTCTCGGCAATTCCCTGCCTGAACGACAGCGACCCCGGCATGGACGTGATCCGCCAGCTGGTGCTGCGGGAGCTGCAAGGCTGGATTTAAAAGGCTGGATCTAAAAAGGCTGGATCCCGGTCCCGATGTGACGATCAAGTGATGCCGGCGGCTTCGCCGGCGAAACGACGCACCTGGCCGGCGTCCGGGCGGTGCCCCCTGGCGGTCGTCAAACCCCGCCCTACCTTCATTTAAAAGGCTATACTGAACCGGCGCGGCCGTTACTCAGACCAAATAAATACACGTCCGCGAGCAACTGACTCTGCGGCTTTGGAGGATTTATGAGCGGCTTTGACATCTTCGCCATTGCATTCGTGCTGCTGGTTATTTTCACGCTGTTTGCCGGCGTCAAGACGGTGCCGCAGGGTTACGACTGGACCATCGAGCGGTTCGGCAAATTCACCCGCACGCTGTCGCCCGGCCTCAACATCATCGTTCCCTATTTCGACCGCGTCGGCCGCAAGATGAACATGATGGAGCAGGTGATCAACATTCCCGAGCAGGAGGTGATCACCAAGGACAACGCCACCGTGACGGTGGACGGCGTCGCGTTCTACCAGGTGTTCGATGCCGCCAAGGCCAGCTACGAGGTCTCCGACCTCAACCAGGCGATCATCGTGCTGACCATGACCAACATCCGCTCGGTGATGGGCGCAATGGACCTCGACCAGGTGCTGTCGCACCGCGACGAGATCAACGAGCGCCTGCTGCGCGTGGTCGATGCCGCGGTCTCGCCCTGGGGCATGAAGGTCAACCGCATCGAGATCAAGGACATCGTGCCGCCCGCCGATCTCGTCGAGGCGATGGGACGCCAGATGAAGGCCGAGCGCGTCAAGCGCGCCGACATCCTGCAGGCCGAAGGCCAGCGCCAGTCGGAAATCCTTCGTGCCGAAGGCGCCAAGCAGGGCCAGATCCTGCAGGCCGAAGGCCGCCGCGAAGCCGCGTTCCGCGACGCCGAGGCGCGCGAGCGTTCCGCCGAAGCCGAGGCCAAGGCGACGCAGATGGTCAGTGAAGCGATCGCCAAGGGCGACGTCGCCGCGCTGAACTACTTCATCGCCGACAAATACATCAAGGCGTTCGGGCAGCTCGCGGAATCGCCGAACCAGAAGATCGTCATGCTGCCGATCGAGGCGATGAGCATTCTGGGATCGCTGGCCGGCATCGGCGAGATCGCGAAAGCGACTTTTGGGGAAGGCGCGGTTGCCGCCCAGGCCGCGCGCCGCGCGTCGGTGCCGAGCACCGGGGCGACCCCGCCGGCGGTGCCGCCGCAGCGGTGAGGTATCTGGCGATGAGCGCGATGGCGCATCCGGACTCCCTCCCCCGCAAGCGCGGAAGAGGGGGCGCACCGTCCTTAT
Source organism: Pseudomonadota bacterium (assembly GCA_043811435.1). GTDB lineage: Bacteria > Pseudomonadota > Alphaproteobacteria > Rhizobiales > Xanthobacteraceae > Bradyrhizobium. Next base: position 39,762 of record JBDRNF010000295.1, on the reverse strand, counting down.
GTTTTCCAGATCGGTAACGAGAAAGGTCACACGATGACCGGGATTTTTTACACGCTTGGCACCTGGAACTGGCTGATCTTCGGCTTCGTCCTGATGGCACTGGAGTTGCTGGCGCCCGGCGTCTTCCTGTTCTGGCTCGGGCTCGCCGCCTTGCTGGTCGGGCTGCTGTCGTTTGCGATCGATCCATCCTGGCAGACCCAGTTCCTGATGTTCGCGGTCTTCGCCGTCGCCGCGGTGCCGTTGTGGCGACGGGTCGCGCGCAGCAACAGCGGCGTCAGCCGGAGCAACCCGTTTCTCAACAAGCGCACCGACGCGCTGGTCGGCCGGGTGTTCACGCTGGAGAAGCCGATCATCGACGGCACCGGTACGGTCAAGATCGACGATACGATCTGGCGCGTCGCCGGGCCCGACGCGCCGGCCGGCAGCCGGGTCAGGATCGTGCAGGCCGATGGCGCCAGCCTGACGGTGGCGGCGGCGTGATCAATGCGTCTGCAGCTTGCTCCATCGCTCGGCGAAGCGGTAAAGCGGCAGGAAATTTTCCGCGAGATCCTTTCCGACCCCGGTGAGCCGGTAGCCGTCGCCGGCGACAAGTTCGACAAAGCCGGCCTCGCGCAGCTCGGACAGCCGGGCCTGCAGCACGGTCGGCGAAGCCTCGTCGCAGGCGCTGCGCAGCGCGCGCGAGGTCAGCGAGCGGTCATCGCGCAGCTCCCAGATAATGCGCAGGCTCCAGCGCCGGCCCAAGAGGTCGAGCAGCGCCATGACCGGGCGGCCGGAGGCCGAGCCGCGGACGGCGCGTTTCTTCATGGCAGAACCCTGTTTCGGCACCGGCGGCCCCCTTGCGGTTTGCTACAAAAAATGTAGCGTATTGCTACGTTTATTGTAGCAATGGGAGTTGCCGATGTCACGCCTTGCGCCGCTCGAGCCGCCTTATGCGCCGGAGATCCGAGAGCAGTTCGACCGCATCATGCGCGGCGCGCCGCCGCTGATCCTGTTCCGCACCATCGCGCGCAGTGCCCGCGCCTGGGAGAAATTCAGCGCCGGCGGGCTGCTCGACCGCGGCCCGCTGAGCCTGCGCGAGCGCGAAATCGTTATCGACCGCACCTGCGCGCGGACCGGTTGCGAATATGAATGGGGCGTCCATGTCGCGGCCTTCGCTGCCGCCGCTCGCCTCACCGACGAACAGGTCCGCGCCACCGTGCTGGGCGAAGCCACCGATCCCTGCTGGTCCGCAGCCGAGCAGGCGCTGCTGTCGGCGGTCGACGCGCTGCATCTGCGCGCCACGCTTGATGATGTCGAATTCGCCGCGCTGTCGGCGCATTACGACGAGGCGCAGATCCTGGAGATCATGCTGCTGTGCGGCTTCTATCGCACGGTGTCGTATCTGGCCAACGGCCTGGCGCTGCCGCTGGAGGCGAGCGCGGCAAGGTTTCCGGTAGCTTGAGCGTCATTGCGAGGAGCGCTTGCGACGAAGCAATCCATGTCTCAGCAAAAAGAAAGATTGGATTGCTTCGCTGCGCTCGCAATGACGTGGAAAGAGCGGAGGAATCCCTACGCCACACCGGCCCTCAGCACGTCGTGCACGTGCACGATGCCGACCGGCTTCCTGCCCTCGGCGACGATCAGCACCGTCACCGCCGGCTTCGACGAATTGATCGTCTCCAGCATTTCGGTGGCGAGCATGCCGGGCGCAATGGTGCGGGGATTCCGGGTCATGACCTCGTCGACCGAAGCGGTCATCAAATCGGGGCGCATGTGGCGGCGCAGATCGCCGTCGGTGATGATGCCGGCAATCTCGCCGCCGGCGTCGACGATGCAGACGCAGCCGAAACCCTTGGTCGACATCTCCACCAGCGCGTCCGACATCCTGGCGCCGAGCGTTTTGACCGGGATGGCGTCGCCGGTATGCATGATGTCGCGGACGAATTTCAGCATCGCCCCGAGCTTGCCGCCGGGATGGAAATTGGCGAATTCCAGCGCGGTAAAGCCGCGGCCCTCCAGCAGCGCGATGGCGAGCGCGTCGCCGATGGCGGCCTGCATCAGCGACGAGGTGGTCGGCGCCAGATTGTGCGGGCAGGCCTCGCGCGCCTTCGGCAGTTCCAGCACGATGCGCGCCGCCGCGCCGAGCGAGGAGGCGGCGCTGGAGGTGACCGCGATCATGGGAATCGCGAAGCGGCTGGAATAATTGACGAGGTTCTTCATCTCCGGCTGCTCGCCGGACCACGACAGCGCGATGATGACATCATCCGGCGTGATCATGCCGAGATCGCCATGGCTGGCCTCGGCGGCGTGCACGAAGAAGGCCGGCGTACCGGTGGAGGCCAGCGTCGCCGCGATCTTGCGCGCGACATGGCCTGACTTGCCGAGCCCGGTGACGATGACGCGGCCCCTGGCGTTGCGGATCAGCTCGACGGCGGCGGTGAAGGCCGTCCCCAGCGGCCCCTGCAAGGCCGCCGAAATCGCGGCGATGCCGCGGGCTTCCGTATCGAGCGTTCGCAGCGCCGAGGCGACGGCGGCGCTCGCGTGGTCGGTGCCGGATGATTGTGCCATCAGCGGTTTCGAATGGGCCATGCGTGGTTCCGAAGGAGAGGGCTGTTCGCCCCGGACCCCTCCTTAGCATGCGCGGATCGGCGATGCGACGCAGGCCCCGGTTCTCAACGGGTCATTAACCATAATTGTTTTAACTCCATTAACGACGTTTTCGCGCCGGCGTTCGCGCCGGTCCGGAACCCGTCGCCCAAGTAAATGAATTTGTTGGAGTATTTTCCATCGTGATGTCGGGTCCAGCCAAGGGCCGTCGCGGGCGCGTAACGGTTTTACGCGCGTTATTGCCATGCCTTGGGCTGACCCTCGCTCTGATGGCCTGTCAGAGCACGCCAAGCGCCGCCCAGACCCTGACCCCCGACCTGTTCCGCCCCGCCCGCGACGGCTTTCTGACGCCGCAGGATTCACCACTACGGCGGACGGCCGAGTCCGGCGACCGCACCGGCGATGCCGCCAATGACGCGCGGCTGCGCGTCAAGGACGAGCCTGCGAAATCGCGCATCGGCGCCATCCCCACCTACGGCCTTCCCGCCGCCAGCGGCGCGTCCACCTCCGGCTACGACTCCCTCAACCGGACGAAGAAGAAGACAAAATACTATCCCGGCCAGGCCAGGCCCAAGCCGCCGCCGGGCCCCGGCAGCAAGCCGCCGCAGCCTTTGCCCGCCAACGGGCGGGTGCGGCTGTCGATCCCGCCGTCGGATTCCGCCAACAAGACGCCGATCGCGCCGGCGATGGCCGGCACGGTGGTCGGCCAGCCGCCGCGCAAGCGGCTGAAGGTCGACGACGATCCATTCGGCGCGGTCGGCGATTACGTCGGCAGCTTCCTGATCAAGTCCGCGGTCGAACTGCGCGGCGGCTTCGACACCAATCCGCGGCGCACCGAGACGCCGAAGGGATCGGCGTTCTATGTGGTGGCGCCGGAATTCCTCGCGGTCTCCGACTGGCAGCGCCACGCCGTGGTCGCCGATCTGCGCGGCTCGTTCACAGGCTACGGCAACACCTTTCCGCCGCCGACCGACGGCACCATCTCCTCGGCGCCGGTCGTGATCGACCGGCCGGATTTCGTCGGCCATATCGACGGCCGGCTCGACGTCAGCCGCGACTTTCGCCTGACGGGGCAGGGCCGGTTGCGCGTCGCCACCGACAATCCCGGCAGCCCGAACATCCAGGCCGGCCTGCAGCGCTAGCCGATCTACACGACGCTCGGCGGCACCTTCGGCGTCGACCAGAATTTCAACCGCCTGCAACTGTCCGCCGGCCTCACCGCCGACCGTACCGTCTATACGGCCTCAAAACTCACCGACGGCACGTCGACCAGCAATGACGATCGCAACTACAACCAGTTCGGCGGTCTCGGACGTGTCAGCTACGACCTGATTCCGGGCCTGAAACCGTTCGGCGAGATCGACGGCAACGTCCGCTCACATGATCTGCTGGCCGACCGCAACGGCTATCAGCGCAATTCCAGCGGCGGATCGGTGCGTGCCGGCACCAGCTTCGAATTCTCGCGCATCCTGACCGGCGAGCTTGCGGTCGGCTGGGCGGCGCGCACCTATGAGGATCCGCGGCTGCTGCCGCTGCAGGGTTTGCTGACCTCGGCCTCGCTGGTGTGGGTGGCGACGCCGCTGACGACCGCGAAATTCTTCGTCACCACCTCGATCGACGAGACCACCGTGCCCGGCGTCTCCGGGGTGCTGACCAACACCTACACCGTGGAAGTCGATCACGATTTCCGCCGCTGGCTGACCGCGATCGGAAAATTCACCTGGGGCACCCAGGACTACCAGGGCGACGCGCGCTTCGACCGCTTCTATTCGCTCTCCGGCGACCTGATCTACAAGCTGAACCGCAACATCTGGCTCAAGGGCACGCTGCGCCGCGACTGGCTCGACTCCAACATCGTCGGCAACAGCACCAATTCGACGGTGGTGATGCTTGGCGTGAGGTTGCAGCATTAGGGCGCTTGCTAACCTCAGTTGTCAGGTTGATTTCTCGACGGGTCCGCGCAGAAACTTTTGTGATAACTCGATGCGCGCCGCAGGCTCTCTGACGTAGCGATCAACCGCTTGGGTCAAGAGAGACAGATCCATTCGATATTGAGTCGTCGCAACCACAACGTCGGCTCCAGACAGGAGCGCATTGCGGGCCAATCCCTTCAGAGCCCGCGTCTTGCGCTCGACTGGCGTGACTTCGATCGCATCCGGTCGATCCAGTTGCAATAATAGAACAGCGTTGCCGTTGATCTCTCCGGCCGCCACACCACTTATATTTTCCCACCTGACCAGGTAAGAAAATCCACGTTCGCCGAAAGTGATGCCGTGCGGGTCGAACTGCAGGTAATGTGCCGGGAGCCATCCCAAGCCCAATCCGATCAGAATGTAACACCCCAAACCAAGGAAGCCTGACATCACGCCGCGGATGATAACGCCGTATGACCATCCAAATACGATCGTGGTGATGCCGGCCACGACAAGACATACGCCGATCGTCATCAGGATTCCGCGGGAAGGTCTGATAGGTACACCTCCGATGATTTCAACACGATCAGGGGCAGGCTGAACTGGCCGCAGCTTGCGCACGATAGGGATACCGCCGATGACTGCGCCTGATCCAAAAAAGGCAATCGTTACGATTGCAACGTTGAAATTGGAATCAAGCAAAAATAGTCCGCCGAGCACGAATGCCAAGCAAGTTAAAAACGGAAACCACATCGTCTGTGTCTCCTTGCTTACCCAGGCGCGCATCGCCGGCAGCTATTTCAGACGTTATCACGCCTTAGCGATCCACTATGCCTCAGCGTGTCGTCGCGATCGTCGAGAGCCTTCGATCCCCATGCGCCGAAAGCGAGATTAGCCCGTTTCGACCACAAGGGGAGGGCATCGTCGCATCAAAACAAAAACCCCGGCACGAGGCCGGGGTTCTGAAATCGTCAGGCTGTCAATCGTCCATCACGGACACGGATGGCGATAGCCGTCGTTCCCCATATAGGTCATGCTCTGGGGATCGTAGGACCGGAAGCGCTGCATGCAGTAGCTGATCGCGTCGCGCCGCTGCTGCTCGGCAGCGCTCGCTGCGATCGCGCCGCCGATGACGGCCGCGCCAATGCCGAGGCCGATCCCGAGGCCGACATTGCCGCCGCCACCCCTTCCACGTCCGCCACCCCGGCCACGTCCGCCGCCACGTCCTCGACCACGTTGTGCATAGGCCGAGGAAACGCCCATGGCGCCGGTCGTGGCAACCACGCCGAACGCGTACAGCGACACAAGGACGCCTGCCGCCAGCATGCGGGTGACGAGCTTGCGCGCGCCCGATTTCTGAATTGCCATATCGTTCCTTTCAGGTTGGGTTGACACGGTGCCGCCCCACGAAAACATCGGCGTTGATCTGGATCAAGCGATATCTCGCGCGGGGCACCCTGGCTTTGCTTTGCGGCGCCGATTTGGCCGGAAACAGCCCCGATGGACCCGACTTCAGGCTGCCGGGACACCTCATCGCCCCCGCCGCGACGCGGCGACGCACCCGCCGGTCTTGAACAGCCGCCGGGACAATCTACCTGATTCGCGTATGCCGCCGCGTCCTGCGCCGGCATCGGGGAGACCACGATGAACTACCTTCGAACCGCGATCCTGCTGGCGGGTCTTACCGCCCTGTTCATGGGCGTCGGTTATCTGATCGGCGGCGCCGGCGGCGCGACCATCGCGCTGCTGATCGCGGCCGCGACCAACCTGTTCGCCTACTGGAATTCGGACCGCATGGTGCTGTCGATGTACGGCGCCCATGAGGTCGATGCGCGCAGCGCGCCCGAACTCGTCAGCATGGTGGCCACGCTGGCCGGCCGTGCCGGGCTGCCGATGCCGCGCGTATTCCTGATGGACAATCCGCAACCCAATGCGTTCGCCACCGGCCGCAACCCGGAGAACGCGGCCGTCGCCGTCACCACCGGGCTGGTGCAGTCGCTCAGCCGCGAGGAGCTTGCCGGCGTAATCGCCCATGAACTCGCGCATATCAGGAACCACGACACGCTGCTGATGACCATCACCGCGTCGATCGCCGGCGCGATCTCGATGCTGGCGCAGTTCGGCATGTTCTTCGGCGGCAGCCGCGACAACAACGGCCCCGGCATCATCGGTTCGATCGCCATGATGATCCTGGCGCCGCTCGGCGCCATGCTGGTGCAGATGGCGATCAGCCGTACCCGCGAATACGCCGCCGACGATCTCGGCGGGCGCATCGTCGGCCAGCCGATGGCTCTGGCGTCGGCGCTGGCCAAGATCTCGAATGCCGCGCACGTGATTCCGAACGAGGAGGCCGAACGCAATCCGGCGACGGCGCACATGTTCATCATCAACCCGCTGTCGGGTCGCGGCATGGACAATCTGTTCTCGACCCACCCGTCGACCGAGAACCGGATTGCCGAGCTGCAGCGCCTCGCGGCCGAACTCGGATCCGGGCCAGGCATGGCGCCACCGGCACGTCAGGCGCCATCGCCTCGGCGCGGTCCCTGGAGCGCCCCCCGCGGCAGCGGCGCAGCGCCGCGCGGGCCGTGGGGCTAATGGCGTCCCTAGCCAGCTAAACCGTGCCGCGCCGTCATGGCCGGGCTTCGTCCCAGCCATGACGCAATTGCCGTGCGGACGCGATCGAACCTTTCCCGCCCTCGCGCGTTGGTCATTTGCCGCCAGTCTTCTGGCCAATCGATTTCTCCCTCAGAACCTGTTCCCGCGGCATGCCTGGCGGACTCCTGTTGAGCGATCCTGTCGATCGCCCGCGCCAAAAGCTCATGAAAGCTGTAAAACACCATGGCAATGCAGGCACCAGGCGGCGCGGCGACCGCGAGTCCGGCTGCACACGCCGGAATACGGCCGCCCGAGAAATCAGGCTTGCCGGACTGGGACGCCGCGCATCTTCGCCTCGCCATCGCGGCGGCCGGAGTGGCCCTGTGGTCGTGGAACGTCGACACCAACCGATTCACGATGGATGAGCGCGCCTTCGAGCTATGGGGCGTGCCGCTCAGCGACTACGTGTCGTTCGAAGACCTCTCGAGCCATATTCATCCGGCGGACCGTGACCGGGTAAAGGAAGCATTTGCCGCGACCCGCGCCCTGGTCGGCGCCTACGAAATCGATTTTCGCGTCATGATCGGCGAAGAGGTGCGCTGGATATCGGCGCGCGGGCAGGGCGACGATGCCGGCATCGTCGGCCGCATCATGTACGGCATCTTCATCGACGTCACCGGCCGCAAGCAGGCCGAGGAGGGCCATGAGCTGCTGGCGGGCGAAATGAGCCACCGGGTCAAGAATCTGCTGGCGATCGCCACCGGATTGACGGCGATCACCTCACGCTCCGCCAAGACCACGGCGGATATGGCACAGGAACTCACCCATCGGCTGACCGCGCTTGGCCGGGCCCACGATCTGGTTCGTCCGCTTCCGGGCCAGGGCGGCAAGGCCGCGCTGCTCGGCGACCTCTTTACCGTATTGCTGGCGCCCTATGACGACATGGGAGCATTCAGCGGCCGCGTTCGCGTCTCGGTGCCGCGCATGGGCGTCGGCGAACAGGCGGCGACGACGCTGGCGCTGGTGGTGCATGAGCTTGCCACCAACTCCCTCAAATACGGCGCGCTGTCATCGCCGGAAGGGGTGCTCGACATTTCCTGCGCCCCCCACGACACCGAGGTGACGGTGGTCTGGACCGAGCGCGGCGGCCCGCCGGTGCAGGCTCTCACCGGCGATGGCGGTTACGGCAGCAAGCTGCTCAACCGCGGCATGACCGTCCAGCTCGGCGGATCGATCAGCTGCGACTGGCATCCGGAAGGCGTCATCGTCACGCTGAAGATGACCAAGGATCGGCTGGCGAGGTAGCGGGTGCAGGTGTCCTGCCCGTCACGCGCCGGGCGGATGCAGCCGGGTATCCAGCGCAAACGGCTCCTGCAATCTGACGTCGTAGGCTCCGGCGGCGTTGGCGGCGATGAAAATCAAATTCCAGCTGTGTGTGGACACCGCACTTGGAACGGCAATGAATTTGTGCGCGCCCAACAACGCATTGCCGTGCTTCTGCTGGCCGGAGCCGGGAATGCCCGGCCGCAGCCAGTTGGGATTGGGCAGCGAGGCGGGATCGACGACATGGACGTCGGCCGGAACGGCGATGGTCACCGCGGTCAGGACATGGGCGACGGTGTCCAGAACCGGAAAGCCCTTGTGGACGGCGACTTCGAGAATCGCGGTCGCCGGGTCGATCGAGCAGTACACCGCGCGGACGCCTTTGCTGTTCCAGCGCCCGCCGAACCGGAATGCGCCCTCGCCACTGGCCCAGGTCGATGCGTGGACGGCGGCGTCGAGACGCCACGCGACTAGTTCGTTGCCGCCGAGCGCAGCCGGCAGCGGCGTCATGTGTAAACGCCGTACTCGATGCGTCCCAGAAAGTCTTCGACCAGTTCCACGCCCGCCGGCGTGGTGAGCAGATCGATCGGACGGCGCTGCTCGAGTCCGGTCGCTGGTTGCGCCAGCCATTGTTCGGCGGCGGTCCGGGAGCCAAACACCGAAATCGCCCGCGTCAGGACCTCGGCGAATTTCCAGGTTCGCCCCGCCTGATCCGGGCTCAGCAATTCGGTCGGGTGCTTCTCCCGGCGCTGACGGGTGCGCTCGCTCATCCCGAGCGCTCCCTCGATGGATTTTTGCGACAGCGTCGTCATGCCGTCCAGCAGGTGCTTGACCGCGGTATTCGGCAATCCCCGCTCCAGCATTTCGTGCGCGGCGAGCGGGTCGGCCGGATATTTCCCGACCACCTTCCGGCCACCGAGCAGGTCGGCGATGTCGCGCAACCGCTCGCTTTCCTCGCGCACCTGCTTGTGTTGCCCTGGTTGCGCCATGCGCCTCTCCGTCAACTGTCGCTAAAAATAGGACAGATGACGTCGGAATTCAAGAGGTATTCGCCCCTCGCCGTTGGGCATCCCGCCGCCAGATCTACCTCGGCAGGTTGGTCGTCCCCATCAGGAACTGATCGATCGAGCGGGCGCAGAGCCGGCCTTCGCGGATCGCCCAGACCACCAGCGATTGCCCGCGGCGCATGTCGCCGGCGGAGAACACGTTCGGCCGCGAGGTCAGGTAATCCGAAGTGTTGGCGCGCACATTGCCGCGCGGGTCGAGGTCGACGCCGAGGGTCTTGAGCAGGCCTTCATGCACAGGGTGGACAAAACCCATCGCCAGCAGCACCAGTTGCGCGTCGAGTTCGAATTCGCTGCCGGGGATCGGCTTGAACTTGTCGTCGACATGCACGCAATGCAGTTTGGCGACCTGGCCGTTTTCGCCGGAAAACTTCTGCGTCAGCACCGCAAAATCACGCTTGGCGCCTTCGGCCTGGCTCGACGACGTCCGCATCTTCATCGGCCAGTTCGGCCAGGTCACGCCCTTGTTCTCATGCTCCGGCGGCGCCGGCATGATCTCGATTTGCGTCACGGACTTCGCACCCTGCCGGAACGAAGTGCCAATGCAGTCCGAGCCGGTGTCGCCGCCGCCGATCACGACGACGTCCTTGCCGGTGGCGAGGATCTCCTGTCCGTTGCCGAGCGGCTCGTTGGAGACCCGGCGGTTCTGCTGCGGCAGGAAATCCATCGCGAAGTGAATCCCGCCAAGTTCGCGGCCGGGGATCGGCAGATCGCGCGCGGCTTCGGCCCCGCCGGTCAGCGCCATCGCGTCATATTCGGTGAGCAGGGTTTGCGGATCGAGCGCTCCCGGCGCGCTGCCGCCGACCGGGCTATTGTAGTGAAACACCACGCCCTCGGCCTCCATCTGCGCGATGCGGCGGTCGATGACGTGCTTCTCCATCTTGAAATCGGGAATGCCGTAACGCAGCAATCCGCCGGCCTTGGCGAATTTCTCGTAGACATGCACCTCGTGCCCGGCGCGCGCCAGCTGCTGCGCGCAGGCGAGCCCTGCGGGGCCGGAGCCGACCACGGCGATCTTCTTGCCGGTCTTGTTCGGCGCGATCTCCGGCGGCAGCCAGCCGTTGTCCCAGGCGCGGTCGACGATGGCGCATTCGATGGTCTTGATGGTGACCGGGTTGTCGTCGATGTTGAGCGTGCAGGAAGCTTCGCACGGCGCCGGGCAGATGCGGCCGGTGAACTCGGGGAAATTATTGGTCGAGTGCAGGTTGCGCGAGGCTTCCTGCCAGTTGTTCTGGTAGACCAGATCGTTGAAATCCGGAATCTGGTTGTTGACCGGGCAGCCTGGCGTCCCCGGCGCCACCGAGCCGGTGCCGTGGCAATAGGGAATCCCGCAATTCATGCAGCGCGCCGCCTGGTCGCGGGTTTCCTTCTCGCTCAGCGGAATAACGAATTCGTTGTAATGCTTCACGCGCTCGGCGACCGGCGTGTATTTGCGGTCGTGGCGATCGATTTCGAGAAAACCTGTAATCTTGCCCATTTAACCAGACGCCCCTGAACTTCGCTTCGTCATCTTCCGTCGTCATCCCCGGTGAACGCAACTTGCGTTCACCTGTGAGGTGCGCGCTCTTGCGCGCCTCGAAGGATGGGATCTGCCACCGTCCTTCGAGGCCCTCGCTTCGCTCGGGCACCTCAGGACGACGGCGTGGTTGTATCAAGCCCCGATCGCGATTTTCGGCTCGGCGTCGGCGTTCGCCTTCAATTCCTTCAGCGCGCGGCGGTATTCCACCGGCATCACCTTGCGGAATTTCGGCAGATACGTCTTCCAGTTCGACAGAATCTCGGCGGCACGTTTCGAGTCCGTCAGCTTGGCATGGCGCGTGATCAGGACGTGCAGCCGCTCGATGTCGGATTCCAGCAGGTTGGCGAACACGTCGACCCGTCCATGCGCATCGAGATCGCCGGACTGGTGATAGGTGTTCTCGTTGATCATCTCTTCCGACAGCACCGGCTCGAGTTCGACCATCGCCAAGTTGCAGAGTTTTGCGAAATCGCCGGCCTCGTCCAGCACGTAGGCGACGCCACCCGACATGCCCGCCGCGAAGTTGCGTCCGGTCTTGCCGAGCACCACGACGATGACGCCGGTCATGTATTCGCAGCAATGATCGCCGGCGCCCTCGACCACCGCGATCGCGCCGGAGTTACGCACCGCAAACCGCTCGCCGGCGATGCCGCGGAAATAGCACTCGCCTTCGATCGCGCCGTACATCACGGTGTTGCCGACGATGATGGACTCTTCCGGGACGATGCCGGAATTGCGCGGCGGCTTGATGATAATGCGGCCGCCCGACAGGCCCTTGCCGACATAGTCGTTGCCTTCGCCTTCCAGAGTGAAGGTGACGCCGCGCGTCAGCCACGCGCCGAACGCCTGGCCCGAGGTGCCCTTGAAGCTCACCTGGATGGTGTCGTGCGGCAGGCCGGCATGGCCGTAGATCTTTGCCACGGTGCCCGACAGCATCGCGCCGGCGCTGCGGTCGGTGTTGTTGATCTCGGCCTCGATCTTGACAGGCGCGCCGCGGTCGAGCGCCGGCCGCGCCTTCTCGATCAAGGTGCGGTCGAGCACGGCTTCCAGATGATGGTCCTGGTTCTGCGAATGATAGATCTTCTGGCCCGGCAGTTCCTGCTGGCGCACGAATAGCCTGGAGAAGTCGAGGCCCTTGGCCTTCCAGTGCGCCACCAGCGTGGACTGGTCGAGCATCTGGGTCTGGCCCACCATCTCGTTGAAGCTGCGGTAGCCGAGCGCCGCCATGATTTCACGGACTTCCTCGGCGACGAAGAAGAAGTAGTTGATGACGTGCTCGGGCTGGCCGGTGAAACGCTTGCGCAGCACCGGATCCTGGGTCGCGACCCCGACCGGGCAGGTGTTGAGATGGCACTTGCGCATCATGATGCAGCCGGCCGCGATCAGGGGCGCGGTGGCGAAGCCGAATTCGTCGGCGCCGAGCAGTGCGCCGATCACGACGTCGCGTCCGGTGCGGAAGCCGCCGTCGACCTGCACCACGATGCGGCTGCGCAGCCGTTCGCGCACCAGGGTCTGGTGGGTTTCGGCAAGCCCGATTTCCCACGGACTGCCGGCATGCTTGATCGAGGTGAGGGGGGACGCGCCGGTGCCGCCCTCGAAGCCGGCGATGGTGACATGGTCGGCGCGCGCCTTGGCAACGCCGGCGGCCACGGTGCCGACGCCGATTTCGGAGACGAGTTTGACCGACACCTGGCCGTCGGGATTGACGTTCTTCAGGTCGTAAATGAGCTGCGCCAGATCCTCGATCGAATAGATGTCGTGGTGCGGCGGCGGCGAGATCAGGCCGACGCCGGGGGTCGAATGCCGCACGCGCGCGATGGTGGCGTCGACCTTGTGGCCGGGCAACTGCCCGCCTTCGCCGGGCTTGGCGCCCTGCGCCATCTTGATCTGCATCATGTCTGCGTTGACGAGATATTCGGTGGTGACGCCGAAGCGGCCGGAGGCGACCTGCTTGATCGCCGAGCGCATCGAATCGCCGTTCGGCATCGGCTTGAAGCGATCGCTCTCTTCGCCGCCTTCGCCGGTGTTGGACTTGCCGCCGATCCGGTTCATGGCGATCGCCAGCGTGGTGTGCGCCTCGCGCGAGATCGAGCCGAAGCTCATCGCGCCGGTGGCGAAGCGCCTGACGATGTCCTTGGCCGGCTCGACCTGGTCGAGCGGAACGGGTTTGCGCCTTTCGTCCTCGGCGGTCTTGATCCTGAACAGGCCGCGCAGCGTCAGCAGCCGCTCGGACTGCTCGTTGAGGATTTTCGCGAAAGCCCGGTAGCGCTCCAGCGAATTGCCGCGGACGGCGTGCTGCAGCGCGGAGACCGAGTCGGCGGTCCATGCGTGGTCCTCGCCACGGGTGCGGTAGGCGTACTCGCCGCCGACGTCGAGCGCGGTCTTGTACTCGAGCGCGCCGCCGAACGCATCGGCATGGCGGCGCGTGGTTTCCTCGGCGATTTCGGCCAGGCCAACGCCTTCGATGCGGGTGTGGGTGCCGACGAAATATTTCGCGACGAAATCGGCCTTCAGCCCGACGGCGTCGAAGATCTGCGCGCCGCAATAGGATTGATAGGTCGAGATGCCCATCTTCGACATCACCTTGAGCAGGCCCTTGCCGATCGACTTGATGTAGCGCTTGACGATTTCGTAGTCGTCGAGGGCCGCCGGCAACTTGTCCTTCATCGCGATGATGGTCTCGAACGCGAGATAGGGGTTGATCGCCTCGGCGCCGTAGCCGGCCAGACAGGCGAAGTGATGCACCTCGCGCGGTTCGCCGGATTCGACCACGAGGCCGACCGACGTACGCAGGCCGGTGCGGATCAGATGATGATGCACGGCGGCGCAGGCCAGCAGCGAGGGGATCGGAATCCGGTCGGAGCCGGCGGCACGGTCGCTCAGGATGACGATATTGATGCCTTCGCGGACCGCGGCTTCGGCGCGTGCGCAAAGCTCGTCGAGCACCTGCTCGAGACCCGCCGGGCCAAAGCCGGCGTGGAAGGTGGTGTCGAGCGTGCGCGACTTGAAGTGGCTGTCGGCGACCTCGGAGATCGAGCGGATCTTTTCCAGATCCCCGTCGGTCAGGATCGGCTGGCGCACCTCGAGCCGCTTGGTGCCGGCCATGCCCTGCAGGTCGAACAGGTTCGGCCTGGGGCCGATGATCGAGACCAGGCTCATGACCAGCTCTTCGCGGATCGGATCGATCGGCGGATTGGTGACCTGCGCGAAGTTCTGCTTGAAGTAGGTGAACAGCTGCTTCGGCTTGTCCGACAGCGCCGAGATCGGCGTGTCGTTGCCCATCGAGCCGTTGGCTTCCTCGCCGGTCGAGGCCATCGGCGTCATCAGGATGGTGATGTCTTCCTGGGAATAGCCGAACGCCTGCTGGCGATCGAGCAGCGGCAGGTTGGAGCGCATGCCCTTGGTCGGGGCGTCCGGCAGTTCCTCCAGCACGATCTGGGTGCGGTCGAGCCAGGCGCGATAGGGATGGCTGTTCGCCAGCTGCGCCTTGATCTCGTCGTCGGGAATGAGACGGCCCTGTTCGAGGTCGACCAGCAGCATCTTGCCGGGCTGCAGCCGCCACTTGGTGATGATGTTCTCTTCCGGAATCTTCAGCACGCCCATCTCGGACGCCATGATGATGCGGTCGTCCGAGGTGACGAGATAGCGCGCCGGCCGCAGGCCGTTGCGGTCGAGCGTGGCGCCGATCTGGCGGCCGTCGGTGAAGGCGATCGCGGCCGGGCCGTCCCACGGCTCCATGATCGCGGCGTGATATTCGTAGAACGCGCGGCGCGTCTCATCCATCAGGGGATTGCCGGCCCAGGCTTCCGGAATCATCATCATCACGGCGTGCGGCAGCGAATAGCCGCCCTGCACCAGGAATTCGAGGCCGTTGTCGAAGCAGGCGGTGTCGCTCTGTCCCTCATAGGAGATCGGCCACAGCCGGCTGATGTCCTTGCCGTACAGTTCGGAATGCACCGAAGCCTGCCGCGCCGCCATCCAGTTGACGTTGCCGCGCAGCGTGTTGATTTCGCCGTTGTGGGCGATCATCCGGTACGGATGCGCCAGCGACCAGGCCGGGAAGGTGTTGGTGGAGAAACGCTGATGCACCAGCGCCAGCGCGCTGTCGAAATCAGGCTCCGAGAGATCGGGATAATATTTGCCGAGCTGGTCGGCCAGGAACATGCCCTTGTAGACCACGGTGCGGCACGACAGCGACACCGGATAATAGCCGGCCAGGCCGCGGTCGCGGCGCTGGTAGATCGCCTGCGAGATCGACTTGCGCAGGATGTAGAGCTTCCGCTCGAATTCGTCCTCGGTATTCGCCGCACCGTTGCGGGCGATGAACACCTGCATGTGGGCGGGCTCGGTCGGCTTGACGGTTTCGCCGAGCGAGGAATTGTCGGAGGGCACCTCGCGCCAGCCCAGCAGCACCAGTCCCTCGTCCCTGATCTGGTCGGCGATGATGCTCTTGATGACTTTGCGCCACGCCGTTTCCTTCGGCATGAACAGCGCGCCGACCGCGTATTCGCCGGGCTTCGGCAGCGTAAAGCCGATCTCGGCCGCCTTGCGCGTGAAGAAGGCGTGCGGAATCTGCACCAGGATGCCGGCGCCGTCGCCGGCGCGCGGATCGGCGCCGACCGCGCCGCGGTGTTCGAGGTTGCACAGAATGCTCAGCGCGTCGGCGACGATCTGATGCGACTTCTTGCCCTTGATGTTGGCGATGAAGCCGACGCCGCAAGAATCCTTCTCGAGCGAAGGGTCGTACAGGCCTTCGGCCGGAGGACGCCAGCTGAACTCGCGCGCGACCTCGGCCGGTTTCGAGGCCGGGGCCGCCGACAGCTCATCCGTCACGATATTTTCGCGCTCGAACTCCGACCCGCTCATCTCACGTCCTCTCAACAAGGCTGAAGGCCTCACCGTCCCTTGGTGTCCCTTGGCGCACCTTGGGCGTTTGCGGCACCCACCGGGCCACCGCTCGTCCTCCGCGAGCCGCAATTTCGTAAATTCAGGCCTGGGCGTCCGGCGTCCCCGACGAACGGCCTTGCCTTTTACTTCCTGGCGCCTGAGCACCATCCTTCGTTGCAATCCCTGTGCCGGGATCGCACCGCAATTGAGACAGCCATGCTGTCCTAACTCAGGACCATGCCAAATTTTTTTCTATCACACAAGCGCGTGAAAGTCGCCGGTTGCATGGCAGATCCGTGTTGGGGGCGGGATAACCAACCCGCCCCGGATTTGAGGCAGGCGCGCCGCGATCCGGCCCAAGGACTGCCGGATTTGGCAAGGAGTGTTGGACCAACGAGCGAAAACGCTCAGAGGCGTAGCAGGAGCGATTATCCAATGAAACTGTTCACGGGATGGGTCATATCCGCCGGGTTGGTGGCGGCGGCCGGTGCCGCCAACGCGCAAGTGCTGGCGCCCTACGACGTGGGGCGCTCGCCATACACGGTCGTGTCCGACATCGGCGGCCCCTATGCGGCGATGCCGCCGGAAGCGCGAGTTCCCGACTATGTGCCGGGCTACGGCCCGCGATTGCTGCCGCCGCACGAGGTCTACACGGTGCTGCGCGACAACGGATTTTCGCCGCTCGGCATCCCGCGGCGGCGTGGCCCGTTCTACACGATTTCGGTGATCGATCGCGGCGGCGACGACGGGCGACTGGTGATCGACGCCCGCGACGGGCGGATCCTGCGCTTCCGGCCGGCCAACCGGATGGGCGACAATTTCGATGACGAACTGGCGACCAGCTACGGTCCGCCCGGCCCACCGCCGGCCGGCGCACTCAGGGGCGAGCCGCGCCCGCAGCGCGCCGCACCGAAGGTTGCAAGCCGTTCGCCGGGGGTTCCGGTTCCGAAGCCGCGCACCGGCGAAGCCAGCAGGCCGCTGGCCGCGGCGCTGTCGGCCGTGCAGACGGCCCGGCCGGCGCCGGTCCCGCCCGCCAAGCAGTCGGTTGCGGCGATGCCGGTGAAACCGGCCGATCCGAAAACCACGGGTCAGGCTGCCGCGCCCGTCGCCGCGGCTCCCGTCGTCGAGGCCAAGCCCACGCCACAGATCCTGCCGACCCAGGAGATGCCGAAGGCGCAGGGGCTGGAGTAGAGGCACGAGCTCATCGACACCATCGAAAAAACAAACGCCCCGGTTTTCCGGGGCGTTTTCGTCAGGCCGCCAGGATCATTTCTTTAAACCGGCCGCGGCCAGAATCAAGTCTGCAACTTCCCTGGGATGCGACACCAGCGAAAGGTGTCCGGCCTCCAGCTCCACGGTCGTCGCGTGCATGCGCTTCGCCAGGAATCGCTCGAGGTCCGGATTGATGGTCTGATCGAGCTTCGAGACTGCATACCATGACGGCTTGGCGTGCCACGCCGCCGCGCTGGTTCGCCCGCCGAACAGCGTGGCGGCGGTCGGTTCCTGCACCGCGTAAAGCACCTTCGCCGCCTTCGGCTCGACGCCGTTGGCGAAATATTTGAGGAAGGAATCCTCGGACAGTTTGGTGAAGCCGTCATGTGTCTGAATGCCGGCGCGCACCGGCCCCACCGGGAATTTCCCGGAGAGCGCGATAAAATCCTCGGCGGCGTCAGGAGCCCGCGCGGCGACGTAGACCAGCGCCGACACTTTCGGGTCCGTTCCGGTCTCGCTGATGACGGTGCCGCCCCAGGAATGCGCGACCAGCACGGTCGGGCCATCCTGCAGCGCCAATGCGCGGTGGGTCGCCGCGACCGAGTCTTCCAGCGACGTCAGCGGATTCTGCACGGCGGTGACCTTCAGCCCGGCCGCCTGCAGATAGGGAATCACCCTGGCCCAGCTGGAGCCGTCGGCCCAGGCGCCATGCACCAGCACGACGTTGCGTGCCGCGACCGGCGCGGCCGTCTCGGCGCGCGCTGCAACTCCGCTGAACGCTGCCGTCAACGCAGCGAGCGTCAGCACAATTCGAACGATCTTCATCTGATAACTCCGTGTCTTCCGCGATTGTTGTGTCCTGCAAACATTTCGGAGCACGGGGGTCGACGTTACGCGGCTCACGGCAGTGTGAAAGCGCGAGGGGTTCGCGTTCCGCGGATGCGTGAAATCCGGAGATATGAACGACTTTTAACGAAACCATTTGGAGTTTCGCGGTTTCCTGAACAGTTAAGTGTGGAACACGGAAACCGGCATGAAACGGCATCTTATCGTCATTGCAGCAACCGCGGCGCTTATCTCAGCGGCCGGCGCTGCCGACCGTCAGGCGATACAGAAAGCATCTTCGCCGCCGGGTCAGTCGATGACCAATAGCAGTCTTCCCCTGACGCCTGCGCAGCGACAAAGGGTCTGGAACGACATCAACAGGCACGGCGTCATCCAGATCGCGCCCTCGAACTTCACCGCTTCGGTTGGCGCTACGCTTCCCGCCAACATTATACCGCACATGCTGCCAGCCGAAGCTCCCGCGCATGTGCCGAGCCTCAAGCCGTATGACTACGCGCTGCTGCGGAACAAGCTCCTGATCGTCGATCCACAGAACAAAAAAATCGTTCAGGTGATCGATCGGCCTTCTGATCCGATCTGATGAAGTTCGGCGTTCCCCGCTCGGGGCGTGGATGCCCCTCACAGCTGGTCAACAGGAGCCTCATGGTTTCAAATGAAGAATAATACGATCCTGATTTCCGGCGCCGGCATCGCTGGCCCCACGCTGGCCTTTTGGCTGAAGGCCGCAGGATTCCAGCCCACGCTGGTCGAGCGCGCGCCGGCGTTGCGATCCGGCGGTTATGTCATCGATTTCTGGGGCCTCGGATACGATATCGGTGAACGGATGCAGCTGAAGCCTGACATCGAGCGCATAGGCTATCATGTGCGCGAAATGCGGATTGTCGGCGACGACGGCCGGCGGGTTGCCGGCTTCGGAACCAGGGTTTTCGACGAACTGACCGATGGGCGTTATGTGACGCTGGGACGCAGCGAACTTTCACGTCTGCTGTTCGAAAGGCTCGAAGGCCGGACCGAAGTCCTGTTCGGCGATGAGATTGCCGGCCTTCAGGAAGAACAGGACGGCGTGCAGGTCCAGTTCAGGCGTTCCGGCAGCCGCCGGTTCGATCTGGTGGTCGGAGCCGATGGCTTGCATTCGGCGGTTCGCGGGCTGGCATTCGGGCCGCAGCAGCGCTTCGAAAAGCCGCTCGGCTACGCCGTCGCCGCGTTTGAAGTCGCTGGCTATCGCCCGCGCGACGAGGACATCTACCTGATGTACGGGCAACCGGGGCGGATGCTCGGGCGTTTCACGTTGCACGACGACCGGACGCTGTTCCTGTTCGTCTTTGCAGCGGATGGCGGACCGCTGCCCACGACGCTCGATTCGCAAAAGCAGATGCTGCGCATGAAATATCGTGGCGGCAAATGGGAATGCCCGGGCATCCTGGATAGGCTGGATCGCGCCGATGAACTCTATCTCGACCGCGTCAGCCAGATCAGGATGGACAATTGGTCGCGCGGCCGCATCGCGCTTATCGGGGACGCTGCATTCTGCGTCTCGCTGGTGGCCGGACAGGGCTCGGCGCTGGCCATGATCTCCGCCTATGTGCTGGCGGGAGAACTTGCCCGCGCGCGCGGGCAACACGTGCCGGCGTTCGGCAGCTACGAAGCGTTGTTGCGGGACTATATCGTCGGCAAGCAAGGGGGCGCCGAACGCTTCGCATCCGTGTTCGCGCCGCGGACCGCCTGGGGCCTGCGACTGCGCAACCAGGTGATAAGGGCGTTCGCAATCCCAGGCGTCGCCCGGTTCGCTGTCGGCAGGGATATCGTCGATACCCTGCAATTGCCCGACTATCGCTGGCCGTCGCTGGCGGCGCGGGCTGCCTGATCGGCAGTCGGCACGCGTTGCGAACCTTCGTGAAAAATATTCATCCTGGCCTGCCGCATTCAGTTGCCGGCTGGCAAATCATCGTGGGATACGCCCTGCCTTCCAGATAGATGGCGCGTCGCGGAGACTACGGCTTCCCGGGATCCGGTTCCGTGCGGATGGTTCGCCTCGCCACGATGCCGAGCGTGGAACCCTGGACGATGATGCTGAAGAGCACGACCGCATAGGTCGCCGCCAGAATGAAGGGTTTGGCGTCGCTGTCGGGGATCGACAATACCAATGCCACCGATATGCCGCCGCGGATACCTGCCCAGGTCATGAAGGGCACATTGTGCACCGACATCAGGGTGCTCCAGGCGAACACGAGCGGCGGCAGCGTCACCGCGAACAATCGCGCCGCCAGCACGATGGGTATCGCCGCTCCGGCGGCGAGGACCGCCCACGGCTCGAACCGCAGCACCAGAACCTCGAGCCCGATCAGCAGGAACAGCACCGAATTGAGAATTTCGTCGATCAAGGTCCACAACCCGAAAACATAGGTCTGCGTCTGCTCGCTCATGGCGTAGCGCGGGCCGCGATCGCCGATCAGCAGGCCGGCGGCCACGACCGAGAGCGGACCGCTGACATGGAGTTTTTGCGCCAGCGCGTAGGTTCCTGTCACCAGAGCCAGCGTGATCAGAACCTCGATCGGATAATCGTCTATCAGGCGCATCGCCTGATAGGCGAGGTATCCGGTGAGGAGCCCGAGCAGCACGCCGCCACCGGCCTCCAGCAGCAGCAGCTCGGAGATCGCCGCCGGGCTGGTGTCGCCGCTCCCGGCGGCGAAGCGCAGCAGGATCGTGAACAGCACGATGCCGACGCCGTCATTGAACAGGGACTCGCCCTGCATCTCGACTTCGAGGTTGGCGGGTATGGTGACGCTCTTCAACGTACTGAGAACCGCGACCGGATCGGTAGGGCTGATCAACGCTCCGAACACCAGCGCCCAGGGCCACGTCATGGGATGCCCGATAACGCTGGCAAGCAGGTAAAAGCCGGCTCCGACGATCGCCGTGGAGATCAAGGTGCCGAAAAACGCCAGCAGGGCCACGGGAATCGCCCGGTCGCGCAATTTGCCGAGATCGACATGGAGCGCGCCGGCGAACAGCAGGAACCCCAGCATGCCGTCCATCACGACGGAGGCGAAGTCGATCTGCAACAGCGCCGAGGTGAGCGCATCGAACAGGTGACGGTCCGGAACGGCAACATCGATGCCGACCATAATCAGCGACACCACGACGCTCATGACGAGCAGACCGATCGAATGCGGCAGCGGGACGAATTTGTGATTGAGCCATCCGAACAGCGCCGAGAGCGTCAGCAGGATGGCGGTAAGGTCGAGAAGCGAGAACATCTGAAAGGCCCTGCCTGCGCATTGTACTCAACCGCGCATTCATTCAATACGCAACCGAGGATCGATTGGAGTCGCCACTGACGCGAGAGTGTACGGGCGTACCATCTGACGCGAAACATTAAACTCCCGTCATCCCGCGGAACGCAGGCTACGCTCTTCTGTTGATCAACACACGACAGCAAGAAGGAAGGTTGCCATGCCATTCTATTACAAGACTCTCTCCGCAGGCGTTCTGGCGGGCGCGATGGCCATCGGGTCATTTCAGCCGGCGGCGGCGGCGCCGCTGATGATGATGAACCCGGGCAATACCCAATCCGCCACCAGCAATGTCGAACCCGTGCAATATCGCCGCTGGCATCGTGGGCCCGGCTGGCGCCACCGCGGCTGGCACCACCGACGTCATGGATACTATGGGAATGGCGCCGCCGCGCTTGGCGGACTGGCGGCCGGCGCGATCATCGGAGGCGCCATCGCCAACAGTCAGGCGCGAGCCAGCGACGCTGATGCCTACTGTTCGCAGCGTTTCAAATCCTATGATCCGGCGTCGGGCACCTATCTGGGTTACGACGGCAACCGTCACGCTTGTCCGTGATGATGACTTGAACCGGCGAGAAGGCCGCGGATTCGTTCCGCGGCCTTCTCCATTGCATGCGCCGTCTTTGGAAGATCGCGTGCAAGACGACAAACAGTTATGTTAATGTAGGATTTGTTGCCCCCTTGCGCAGAGAATCGGGATCTCAGTGACCGCGCGCTTGCGCCAGCTTTTGGACCGTCTTGCGGAGACCTTCTGGCTTGTGCCGGCGCTGTTGGTGTCGGCCGGCGTGGCGGGTGCCCTCGGCTTTATCGAGCTCGACCGCAGCGAGTTGATCCCGCGCTGGCTGCTGGAGCGCTGGCTCTATGACGGCGGCGGGACCGGCGCGCGGACGCTGCTGGGGGCGATTGCGTCTTCGACGATCGGGGTGGCGGGCACGGTATTCTCGATCACGATCGCGGCGCTGTCGCTCGCGGCCGGGCAGATGGGTCCGCGCCTGCTTCGCAATTTCACCCGCGATCGGGGCAACCAGTTCACACTCGGAGTCTTTCTCGGAACCTTCTGCTACGCGCTGATGGTGCTGCGAAGCGTGCGCACTGAAACCGAAGGCAGCGGGTTCGTTCCGCATCTGTCGCTCAGTGTTGGAATAGCTCTGGCCTTCGTCTGCGTCGCCACGCTGGTTTATTTTGTGGGCCACATGGCGGGCCGTATCAACGTCGACACCGTCATCGAACTGGTGAGTGACGATATTCATTCCGCAATAGGGCGGCTGACCACAGACGAGCGGCAGCCGGATCCGCCGCCGCTCGAGTTCTGGCGGGACGCTGCACCGATCACGGATGCCCGGCGCGGCTATCTGCAACAGCTCGACGAGAGCGGCCTTGCCGCCTGGGCAACCGAGCATGAGACCGCGATCCGCCTGCTGGTCCGCCCTGGCGACTACGTCTTTCCAGGTGCGCCGATCGCGCTGATGTTGCCGCCTGCAGAGGGTGCCGACGTCGCGGTCCGAGATGCGACGGCGCTCGGGCCTCAGCGCGCGGGCTCGTCCGATCTGCGCTTCGCGGTTCGCCAATTGGTCGAAGTCGCCGTGAGGGCTTTATCGCCGGGAATCAACGATCCGCATACCGCGGTCAGCGTTCTGGACCGGCTTGGCGCTGTACTGTGCGAGATGGAGCCGTTGCATTTGCCGACCGGGGTCCGGTTTGCGCATGGACGTCCGGTTTTGGTCGTTCCGCACATTCAGTACGATCAACTGCTCAACACCATGTTTCACATGATCCGTCAGAATGCCGCCGGCAACGCCACGGTGCTGATGCGGCAACTCGAGGTTCTGACTCAGGTCGTCAGTTGTGAGCGGGACCGCGGTCGCATGGAAGCATTGAAGCGGCACGCCGATCTCGTGCTGGGGGATGCCGAACGCGACATCGCCACGCCGGGCGATCTGGAGGATTTGCGCAGGAGGCACCGGGCCTTCGTGACCATGATGCGCGATGGCCCTCTTGGCCAGTTTACGGCCTCGCCAACCTGACCAGCCTGCCCGGATGCGCCGAACAACCGGCGCGGCACAGAAAAACGCCCCGGTTTCCCGGGGCGTTTCCTTTCAGCCAATATCTGCTGAAATCCGTCTGGCGTTACGCGGCGACCTTCTCGGCCGAACCGTCGACCACCTGGGGAGCGTCGGCGCTCGAGGTCACGATCGGAATGCTGCGCGGCTTCTTGGCCTCGGGGATCTCGCGGACGAGATCGACGTGGAGCAGGCCGTTTTCGAGCGAGGCGTTCTTCACCTGGACGAAATCGGCGAGCTGGAAGGCGCGTTCGAAGGCGCGCGCGGCGATGCCGCGGTACAGCACTTCGGCCTTGCCGCCGTTCTCATTGGCGGTCTTTTCGCCCTTGATCGTCAGGGTATTTTCCTTGGCGACGATCGAAAGCTCGCCCTGCGAGAAGCCGGAGACGGCTACGGTGATGCGATAGGCGTTCTCGCCGGTGCGCTCGATGTTGTAGGGCGGATAGCCGGGGCTGCCGTCAGCGGCTGCCCGGTCGAGCAGCGAAAAGAAGCGGTCGAAGCCGACGGTGGAACGATAAAACGGGGTGAGATCGTAGCTGCGCATAGGGTAGTCCTCCATTGAGCGACTGTTGACTGGACCCGCCCGCCATCGGGCCGGGCTTTTGCTTGTGTGCAGCCCCAACGTTTCGGTTCCCGAACCACTGGTAGCGGCCTGCACGAAGGTGATATGGGAGGGCGACAAGCGCGTTCAAGAAGCGGGGACCTGCCGCTTTTTTCGCGTCCCCGCCCTTGATTTTCCAACCCCTTCACCTAGCCGGTCCCTCCATGACGCTGGTCTCGATTCCCGCCAATCCGGTTCCGGACAATGTCGTCACCGGCACCATCAAGACGCCTGACGGTGCCGAACTGCGCTTCGCGCGCTGGGCGCCGCCGGCGGGCCGCAAGGGCACGGTGTGCGTCTTCGCCGGCCGCACCGAGCAGATCGAGAAATATTTCGAGACCGTGCGCGACCTGCGCGACCGCGGCTTTGCGGTGGCGATGATCGACTGGCGCGGGCAGGGCCATTCGTCGCGGCGGCTGCGCGATCCGCGCAAGGGCTATGTGCGCGACTTTTCCGATTTCGAGATCGACGTCGAAACCTTCGTGCAGCAGGTGGTGCTGCCGGATTGCCCGCCGCCGTATTTCGCGCTGGCGCATTCGATGGGCGGCGCGGTGATGCTGCGCGTCGCGCATGCCGGCAAACGCTGGTTCGACCGCATGGTGCTGTCGGCGCCGATGATCGATCTGCCCGGACGCGCCACCTCGTTTGCCGCCGCGGCCCTGCTGCGCACCCTTCGCCTCACCGGCCAGGGCGGCCGTTACATTCCCGGCGGCAGCGACGCGCTGACCGGCTCGGAATCCTTCGTCAACAATCCCTTCACCAGCGATCCCGTGCGCTTCGCGCGCAACGCCGCCATCCTCGAGGAGGATCCGACGCTCGGCCTCGGCTCGCCGACGGTGGCCTGGGCCGATACCGCCGTTCGAACCATGCGCGGTTTTCGCGCGGCCGATTATCCGCTGCGGATCCGCCAGCCGATCCTGATGCTGGCCGCCTCCAGCGACACCATCGTCTCGACCGCGGCGATCGAGGAGTTCGCCTATCACCTGCGCGCCGGCTCGCATCTGGTGATCGCGGGCTCAAGGCACGAGATCCTGCAGGAACAGGACCGCTACCGCGCGCAATTCTGGGCCGCGTTCGACGCCTTCGTGCCGGGCACGCCGCTGTTCAAGTGAGGACGCGCAGCAGTCTCGGCGTCATCCTTGCGCTCGGCACCACGCAGACCATCGCCTGGGCGTCGAGTTACTATTTGCCCGCCATTCTGGCGGCGCCGATCGCGCGCGATATTGACGTCACGCAGACCCTGGTGTTCGGCGCGCTTTCCGGCGCTCTGGTCATTTCAGGGATTCTCGGGCCGCGCATCGGTCACACCATCGACAGCGTCGGCGGCCGCGGCATGCTCGCGGTTTCGAACGGCGTGCTGGCGCTTGGGCTTGGCCTGCTTTCGTTCGCCACCGGCCCCCTTCTGCTGTTCGCGGCATGGATCGTGATCGGCGTCGGCATGGGGATGGGCCTGTACGAGGCGGCCTTCGCCACCCTGGCGCGGATTTACGGCATGGCGGCGCGACGGTCGATCACGGGCATCACCCTGATCGCGGGTTTCGCCAGCACCGTCGGCTGGCCTCTGACGGCCTGGCTTGAGGCCCGCTACGGCTGGCGCGCCACCTGCCAGTGCTGGGCGCTGATCCACCTGTTGCTGGCGCTGCCGCTCAATCTCACGCTGCCGCGTGCGACGTCGCCGGTTCCGGTCAGCAAAGAGGCGATCGCGCCGCGCACCGCGCGCGAAAATTCCCTGATCACGATCGCGCTGGCCTATGTCTTCGCCGCCACCGCCTTTGTCGGTTCCGGAATTTCGGCGCTGTTGCCGACCATGCTGACGCAGTTCGGTGCCACGCCGGCGACCGCGCTGCTGGCGGGCGCGCTGATCGGGCCGGCCCAGGTCGCCGCCCGTCTCCTCGAGGCCGGATGGCTGAGCCGTTATCATCCCCTGGTTTCCGCCAGACTCGCGACGCTGATGAACCCGCTCGGTGTCCTCGCGTTGTTGATGGGCGGCCCGGTGGTCGCTCCGCTGTTCGCGGTGCTTTATGGCGCGGGTAACGGCATTCTCACCATCGCGCGCGGCACCCTGCCGCTCGCCCTGTTCGGCCCCGAAGGCTTCGGCAAGCGCGTCGGACTGCTCTCGCTGCCGGCGCGTGCCACCGGCGCCATCGCGCCGCTGGCGATTGGGCTGATGACCGCGCATTTCGGCACCGGCGCGCTCTGGTTCTGCGGGTTTGCCTCGCTCTCGGCGTTCGTCGCGCTGCTGTTGCTGAAGACAGGGCGGAAATTGTCGCATTAGCCTTCAGTCTTCATTCGCCTGAACCGGCGACGAGAGCCCGTGCGGGTCGTCTCGCGTGGCGGTGATGCCTTCCACAGGGCTGAAAAATGTCCTAGCCTGACGCCTTCGCGCTCTGTGGGGGACGACCATGCGATTCCGGGTCAGAAAATTCGCCCATGTGCTGGAGCGTTCCGGGCTTGCGATGGCCGGCGCCGCCGCCGGCCTGTTCGTCGCCGCCCATGTCGGCTCCAGCATCGGCGCGCTGACAACCCAGGGCTTTCTGCTCATGATGATGATTGCCGGCGCGGTCGGCTTCTACCTCGGAATCGACACGCCGCCGCTGCCGTTTCATGAGCCGCACGAAGCGCCTGCGGATGACGGCTCAGGCAAGATCGACGCCGCGGAATTGCTCAGCGCGGTCGGTACTTTTCTCGCGGCGCTGACGGCCTTCGTCTCGGTCGGTCTGATCGTGGCGCGCGAGAATCCCCACATGTTCTGGACCATCGTGATCATGGCTGGATGGGTCTGCGGTGTCAGCATGCAGATCGTCGCCGGGGCCATCGCACGAATCCGCGCCGGATAGGCCGATGCATCGGCCATGACGTCGCTTCGTTCCATGCCGTGACGCTGAGGGATCGGCGTCCCAACGCAAGCGAATGAGCGCTGCCACAGGAAATCGAACACATGCTCGGCATTCAGGAGTTCTGGCTCTTTATCATCTCCGGTCTGCTGCTCAACGTCACGCCGGGGCCGGACACCGCCTATATCGTCGGCCGCAGTGTGCAGATGGGGTGGCGCGGCGGAGCAGCCGCGGCGCTCGGCATCTGCACCGGCTGCCTGGTGCACGTGTTTGCCGCCGCAGTCGGCCTGTCGGCGCTGCTGGCGGCGTCATCGGTGGCGTTCACCGTGGTGAAATGGGCGGGTGCTGCCTATCTCTGCTTCATCGGCATCCAGCTGCTGCTGTCGCGGCCGGGTGCGATGGTATCGGCCGGTGCGGCGGCCAGTGACGCGATCTCGCTGCGTCAGGTATTCTGGCAGGGCGCGCTGACCAATGTGCTCAACCCGAAAGTGGCGCTGTTCTTTCTCGCCTTCCTGCCGCAATTCGTGGCCGCGGATTCACCGCACAAGGCCGCCGCCTTCGTGGTGCTCGGCCTGATTTTCATTTTCAACGGCATGCTGTGGTGCCTCGGCGTGGCTGCGTTCGCCGCATCCGCCGCCCGCAGTATCCGGCAATCCAGCCGGGCCCTGACCTGGATCAATCGCGCGCTGGGCGGACTGTTCATCTATCTCGGCGTCCGCGTCGCCATGCTTCAGGCACGGTAGATGCCATAAACCGTGCTTCCGACCAGATAGAGCCCGAGCAGGATCATCGCGATCAGGAACCAGCGGCGGAACGCCTCTGGTTGCATCCGCGAGCGCACCGCCTGGCCGATGAACATGCCGGCGAAAGCCGCCGCCATCGCCACCGTGCCCGGCAGCGCGGTTGCTGCGGTCAACAGGCCCGATGCGGTGAGGTTGAAGGCCAGCGCTACCGTCGCCACGGTGAAGAACACCCCGAGCGCCTGCACCAGCTCGTCCTTCTCCATGCCGATCGCCTGCATGAACGGCATTGAGGGGATCACCTGCACGCCGGTCGCGGCGGAAACCAGGCCGGTGATGATTCCGACGATGCCGCCGACCCATCCCTCGTTGCGGCGCGCCACGTGGAACGAGAATTTGTTGAGCCCGATGATGGCATAGATCACCAGCAGCACGCCGAGCGCGATGGTGCCGTAGCGCGCATAGGGCCCGGTCAGCATGTCCGCGTTCAGCCAGATGCCGATCACCGTGCCCACCATCAGCGGCCACAGCCGGCGGATGATGTCGCGCAGATTGGGGCCGACGAAGGTCTGCCAGATGTTGGTGATGATAGCCGGCACGATCACGATGGCGAGCGCGTGCGAGGGCTGCATCGTCACCGCGAGCAGTCCCATCGACACCGTCGGCAGGCCGAGCCCGATCACCCCCTTGACGAATCCGGCGAGCAGGAAGGCGGCTGCAATGAGTAGCAGGAGAGGCTCGAACATAAGATCACATTGACCGATCAAGGCTGCCGGCACAATCTGGAGCTTACGGAGCCAGCCTTCGGTTGGAGCGAAGGCTGCAGAACACCCACGGACCTCATCCTGAGGAGCGGCCACTTGGCCGCGTCTCGAAGGATGGGAAACACGGGCTTTCATGGTTCGAGACGGCGCAAGCGCGCCTCCTCACCATGAGGATCGGCAGACCCCATGCGCTTCGATCTGGTCGACCTGCACCTGTTCATCGCCGTCGCCGAGGCGCGCAGCATCACCGGAGGCGCCGGCCGCGCCCATCTGGCGCTGGCGTCGGCCAGCGCGCGCATCAAGAGGCTGGAAGCGGCCCTCGGCACTGATCTCGTGAAGCGCGGCCGCCGCGGCATCGAGCTGACCGCGGCGGGCGAAAGCCTGCTCGATCACGCCCGCATCATCCTGCACCATGTCGAAGCGATGCGCGGCGACCTCGCGGCTTACGCCGGCGGCGCCAAGGCCACGATCCGCCTGCTCACCAACACATCGGGCCTGTCGGAATACCTGCCGAAGGCGCTGGCCGCCTTTCTCGGCCTTCATCCGCATCTTTCCATCGACGTCGAGGAGCGCGAAAGCGCCGACATCGCCCAGGCCATCGTATCGGGCGCCGCCGACCTCGGATTGGCGGCCGAGCACGCCTTGCCGGATACGATCGAGCGAATGGCTTTCAGCGACGACCGCCTGGTGCTGGTCGCCGCGCGCGGCGACGAATTGGCAAAACGCCGGCAGGTCGATTTTCGCGACGTGCTCGGCCGCGACTTCATCGGGCTGACCGCCGCGAGCGCGCTGCATGCGCATGTCGCGGGGCACGCGGCGCGGCTCGGCGCGCGGCTGCGCTTTCGGGCGCGCCTCAACAATTTCCATTCGATCGGCCAGATGGTGGCGGCCGGAATCGGCATCGCCGTGATGCCGGAAGTCGCGGCCAAACGCTGCGCCAAATCGATGAGGATCGGCCTGGTGCGGATTCGCGACCCATGGGCCAGCCGCAAGCTCGTGATCTGCGCCCGCAGTTTCAGGGCGCTGCCGCGCCCGGCGCAGCAACTGGTGGAGCATTTGCGCAAAGTCGTGCAGCATTAGAAAGGTTCGTAACCCCGGATGGAGCCAACGGGTCGGCGCCAGGCGCCGCCCGATGGCGCAATCCGGGGCCGGCCTCACGGTGAGGGAACGAATGGGGCATGGTGCGGCGGTCTATTCTCCCGGCTCCTTGCCGCTCGCAAATGGAAATCCCTCGTCGGCCCATCCCGTCATGCCGCCGATCATCACCTTGACCTTGCAGCCGAGGCGGCTGAGCCGCAACGCGGCGCGATCGGTGCCGTTGCAATGCGGACCGGCGCAATAGACCACGAACAATGTGCCTTCCGGCCACTCGGCCATCCTGGATGCGGTCATCTTGCCGTGCGGAAGATTGATGGCCCCCGGCACATGGGCGACTTCATAAAGCTTCGGGCCGCGCACATCGAGCAGCACGAAGTCCGCAGGCTTCGTCCGCATCGAATCATGCACATCCCAGCAATCGGTCTCGAACGTCAGCCGCTCCGCATAGCGCGCCTCGACGGCGGCAGGAGAGGCGGGCGGAATTTCGTTCACAAGGCTCATGGTATCAGCTCCATCGGTTGATGAGGCGACCATCGGGCACAACGTACTTGCCCGGAACTGGCCAAAATGACATACTACGTCAAGATCATGCCAAATTCTGACTCCCCGAAACAGACCGGACCGCTGGTCGCCGTGCTGGCCTATGACGGCCTATGCACGTTCGAATTCGGCGTCGCCTTCGAAGTGTTCGGCCTGTCCCGACCGGAAATGGGCCGCGACTGGTACCGTTACGCGGTCTGCGGCATCGAGCCGGGGCCGTTCAATGCCGCCGGCGGTCTCGTCGTCAACGCCACCTCGGACCGTTCGGTGCTTCGCAAGGCGGACCTCATCGTCGTGCCGGGGTGGCGAGCGATCGACGCGCCGGTGCCCAAGCCGCTGATCGCCGATCTGGTGCGGGCCCATGCGCGCGGCGCGCGCATCATGTCGCTGTGTTCGGGGATCACCGTGCTTGCGGCTTGCGGGTTTCTCGACGGCAGGCGCGCCACCACGCACTGGCGATATGTCGGCTCGATCGCGGACCGATTCCCGCGCATCCGCCTCGAGCCCGATATGCTGTATGTTGATGAAGGCGACGTGCTGACGGCGGCAGGCAGTGCCGCGGGAATCGACCTGTGCCTGCATGTCGTCAGGAAGGATTTCGGACCGGAGGCCGCCAACTGCGTTGCACGGCGTCTTGTCGTGCCGCCGCACCGCGATGGCGGCCAGGCGCAGTTCATTCAAAGGCCGGTGGCGCGCGAGCGGGATAACGCGCGGCTCGGACCGATGATCGACTGGCTACGGGCGCGGCTGGATCAAATCCATTCGATCAGGCATCTCGCCGCCCAGGCCGGAATGAGCCTGCGCACCTTTCAACGCCGCTTCGAGCAGGTCACGGGCTTGCCGCCGGGCGAGTGGCTGATCGCCGAGCGAATCCGTCTGGCACAGGAGCATCTGGAGCGGGACGCGGCGGCGACACTGGAAGATATCGCTGCCAAATGCGGCTTCGGCTCGCTCGAAACCATGCGGCATCACTTCAGGCGCCGCGCCGGAACCACTCCCGCGGTCTATCGCAAGCGATTTTCCCTCGCCGCGCGTCAGCTCGCGATATCACCGCGGTCTCACGCGACCGGCCGGAAGTGACTGACCAATTGCGACTGACCCTCACTTCGTCGTCGCGAGACCCGCATCCTTGATCGCCTTGGCCCAATTCGCGGTGCTAACCGAGAAGTTCGTTGGTGCTGGCAAGGTTGACGGATTTCCGGGTGATCAACTCGCTCCAGACCCAATGATGATGTCGGATGACGCTGGCGGCATCGAAATGAGGGCGGTCGTTCAGTGTATGCCCGTCGGTAACCACGACGACGTGGTGGTGATGTGACACCGCGGACCGGACGGTCGCATCGACACAGAGGTCGGTCGCCCATCCCGCGATCAAGACCCGGTCCGGTGCGATTTCCCTCAGGCGGTCCTGCAGGTCGGTCCCCGCGAACGGATCGTTCAGATCCTTACCGACCACGATATCGGCGGGATCTCGCTCAAGTTCGGGAAGCAACTTCCAGCCTGAAGTGTGCGGTTCGAAATCGTCTCCCTTGCCGCCGCAATGCTGGATGAAGATCACCCTGCCGGATTGCGCACGAACCCTGGCGGCGAGGGCGTTGATGCGCGCGATGACTCCGCTCAAATCGTGCTTGGGGGCTCCGCTCAGAAGCCCGACCTGCATGTCGACGATGAGCAGGGCGTCCATGCGGTGCCTTTTAGCTGTTGAGCAACTTGATCGCCGCCTCGTGCACGCGCGGATCGCCGGCGGCGATGATGCGACCGCCGCCCTGGGCGGGCTTGCCCTCCCAGGTGGTGACGACGCCGCCGGCGCCGGTGATGATCGGGATCAGCGCCGCGATGTCGTAGGGTTTCAACTCGGTCTCGACGACGAGATCGAGGTGGCCGGCGGCCAGCATGCAATAGGAATAGCAATCGCCGCCATAGCGGGTCAGCCGCACCGCGCCTTCGATGCGGCCGAAGGCGGCGCGGTCGGCGGTGTTCATCAACAAGGGGCTGGTGGTGAACGCGGTCGCCTCACTGAGCGAGGCACAGCGCCGCACCGCCAGTTTCCGCTCGCCCAGCGGACCCTGATAATTCGCCGAGCCGCTGTCGCCGGAAAAGCGCTCGCGGATAAACGGCTGGTGCATCATCCCGAACACCGGCGTACCCTTGTGCAGCAGCGCGATCAGGGTGCCCCAGATCGGAAACCCCGCGATGAAGGATTTGGTGCCGTCGATCGGATCCAGCACCCAGACATATTCGGCGTCCTCGTTCTCGCTGCCGAACTCCTCGCCGACAATGCCGTGCTTTGGAAAATTGCCCTTGATCAGCCGTCGCATCACCGCCTCGGCGGCGCGGTCGGCCTCGGTGACGGGATCGAAGTCGTGGCTGCTCTTGTTGTCGATCGAGAGCGAGGTCCGGAAGAACGGCAGGATGGTTTCGCCCGACGTGGTCGCGAGGCGGCCAATAAAGGCGGTAAAATCGATGACCGTCACGGCGGTTCCTTCGGGGATGGAGCGGGTGGAGGATGTCCTGGCGCCCTGCCTAGCCCAATCCGGCAGGCCGCGCACCGGTCACGCAGACATTATACAGCGAAGGCGATCCGGCTGCTGGCCGTTGCGCGAGCTTTCGCCATCGAATCAGCGCGCAAAATCGTGTAATTTCCGATGAATTGGTTGATCACGAAATCGCGAAGCCGAGGCCGCGGCTCGTACGGCAAATCCCGTGGTTCTCCGGGGCGGCGGTAGCAAGCCGTTGAAATGGTTTTGGAAAGCCTCTGGTATACTTTATCCATATGCAGCCCAGCCATGCATATTCTGCACCGCAAATGAGTCAAAAACCCTTGCACTTTGTGCAGCGCGGTCGCATATTGTTGCGGTGCGGTAGTGCTTGGCACTATCGCTGCCCTCCTTGGGCGTTTCCTCCCTAGACTTGGGCCGCTTGTTCATTCAAGCGGCCCTTTTTTCTTCCGTATTAGATTTGGAGGAGATTAGGCGGGGAGGAGAGTGAGGAAGTCATCCGGCCGGCTTGACCGTCTGGCGGCGCCTAACCGACATAGCCTACCTTCAACAGCCAATTTTTAAGTTGAAAAGATTGGAGGTAACCACGAATTGATATCGGGAATGTGTTGCCTAGATTACGCTCTCCAGCGCTTGGTCCTATGAGGATAGCAGCGACTCCCGAGGCTCACTAGCATGGCCAATAGCAAGAAATTTAGGAGGTACTCCCACAGAGGGCAGTGATAGGCGGAGCGCAACGACCAAGTCGCTCCGTTCGCCAATCCTCCAGTATGGAGGACACTGCCATGGTGATCATTCTCATGATCGCCCTATGGCGTTGGTGGCGCAAGCGCCGACGCCAGGAAGTCTAAAAATGGAGGGGCCGCCTCGGTTGAGCGGCCCCTTTCGCGTCCAAATCCGGCTTCTAACCTTCGCTAGTCGTGCCCGGCACCGTCATTTCGAGCAGTCTGAAGGATGAAGGACCAGACCCGGAATCTCGAGATTCCGGGTTCGCTCCCTTCGGTCGCGCCCCGGAATGACGACAGTTCTCTACTCCGCCGCGGCCTGGAACGGGCCGAGATCGCCGAGCGGAACCGCGGCCAGCGCATCCGCCAGGGCTGCGAAATCCGCGGTCACTTGGCTGAACCTGGCGCTGCGTTCGCGCCGCCGCTCGTCCATATAGATGGCACGGTTGAGTTCGAGCTGAATGGTGTGCAGTCCGGATGCCGGATTGCCGTAATGCTCGGTGATGAAGCCGCCGGCATAGGGCTTGTTGCGTCCGACCGAATAGCCCAGCGCGGTCATGGTTTCCTCGACCCGGTCGGGCAGCAGGGCGGCGCAACTGGTGCCGTAGCGGTCGCCGATCACCATGTCCGGACGCCGCGGCTCGTCGCGCGATACGCCCACCGAGGGCATCGAATGGCAATCCACCAGGATCACGGTGCCGAAGGTCTGATGCGCCTTGTTGATCAGCCGGCGCAGCGCGCGGTGATAGGGCTTGTACAACGC
Organism: Pseudomonadota bacterium; assembly: GCA_043811435.1. Taxonomy (GTDB): domain Bacteria; phylum Pseudomonadota; class Alphaproteobacteria; order Rhizobiales; family Xanthobacteraceae; genus Bradyrhizobium. Next base: position 5,901 of record JBDRNF010000295.1, on the reverse strand, counting down.
CTCGATCCGCGCCAGCCCGTCATCGACCGAAAGCCGCTCGCGATAGATCTCCTGGCCGTCGCCGACCACGCGCGGGATGGTCCCGAGGCCGCCAGCCACCCGCATCGAGCGGGTATTGGCGAAGCTCGGCAGCCTTCCTGCGAACATCCGGGGATCGAGCTCGTAGGGCTCCCGGTTGACGTCGACATAGGAGCGGGGAAAGTTGACCGTGACCGTCGGAAAGCCGCGACCGCTCAGGTCCGCGATCAATTCGTCCATGAAGGAATCTTCGGAGCGGCGCAGCGCCGTGACGTCGATCCGCGAGGCATCGAGGAATTCACGCGGATAGACCGAGCCGGAATGCGGGGAATTGAAGATGATCGGCGCCCGCCATTGGGCCGGCTCCACGATCTCGAACGGAGGCGACAGTTCGCCATCAAGCTGGGGCATCGTCGGGCGCCGTCCCTGCAATCCGCTGCTTCTGGATGCGTCGATTCTGCCAGAAAAACGGTGTTCTTATGAGAACGCATTGTCGATAATCACAACCATTCTGCCAAGTGGAATTTGCAGGTAAAATTTGCAACCGAAAAAAAGTTGAAACCCGCTGGAACGCATCCAAATGCCGAAAAGGCCCGGCTTCATTGCCTTGAGGCGCGTTCCGGTACAGAAATAGCGCCGTCAGCCGCCCGACCGAGCGCCGCCCTTTAACCCAAATTTACCCTCTGTCGGGCTTAGTGAGCGGATTGCTCCTCGTAACCGGATTCGACGACCATCCCCATGCACAAAATCCTCCTCGCCGAAGACGACAACGATATGCGCCGTTTCCTGGTCAAGGCGCTGGAAAACGCCGGTTTTCAGGTCTCGTCCCATGACAACGGCATGTCCGCCTATCAGCGGCTGCGCGAGGAGCCGTTCGAGATGCTGCTCACCGATATCGTGATGCCCGAGATGGACGGCATCGAGCTGGCGCGCCGCGCCTCGGAACTCGATCCCGACATCAAGATCATGTTCATCACCGGATTTGCCGCCGTGGCGCTCAATTCCGATTCGGAAGCCCCGAAAAACGCCAAGGTGCTGTCGAAGCCCGTCCATCTTCGCGAATTGGTCAGCGAAGTGAACAAGATGCTGGCGGCCTGATCAGGCCGCACTATCCGGCTCCAGCCTGCTTGCCTGCCCGCTTTGGAGCCGATATACGGACCCCACCCGTAAAGATCACCCTGTGAGGGGCGCGTAGCTCAGCGGGAGAGCACCTCGTTGACATCGAGGGGGTCACAGGTTCGATCCCTGTCGCGCCCACCATCTAAGTCATTGAGCAGACTCAGCTTTCCCCCCGGTCTCCTAGGTTTCCGAAGGTCCGACATCGCAGCTGGTGCCACCCTGGTCCCAGTTGGAGGTTTTGATGGCGAGCATTCGAAGGCATAGAGGCAAGTGGCAGGTTAGGATTAGACGGGCAGGGCTTCGGCCAATGTCGAAGTCTTTCATCGTCCGGAGAGACGCTCTTGAATGGGCGCGGCACACAGAGAGCCAAGCCGACAGGCACGAGCTGCCGATCGATCCGAAAGTATTGAAGCGGGTCACCCTGGGAGACTTGGTCGAGCGTTATCGAGACACGGTTAGCATCAACAAAAAAGCTTACGTCAACGAGCGTATCTCCCTGAACGCGTTTCTCTCCCATGAGATATGCTCCAAGCGGCTCTCAGAGCTTCGTACAGAGGACTTTGCCGCCTTCCGGGATCAGCGTCTCAAGACAATAAAGCCGGTCTCCCTGAAGCGCCAACTTGATCCAGTGCATCATTTGTTTGAGGTGGCCCGCGACGAATGGGGGCTACCGATCAGGACTAATCCTTTAGATCAGCTCAAGCTCAAAGCCCCGAGCCAGAAGCGCGAGCGGCGGCTGAGACCCGGCGAACTGGAACGGCTGCTCGATTCCGCTAAAGGCTGTCGTAACAAGTCCATCGCTCCTGTCATCAGGTTTGCTGTGGCTACCGGCATGAGGCGGGGAGAAATATTGGCAACAAAATGGACGGACCTCAATTATGAGCAGCGGTCGTTGCTCATTCCGGAGACCAAGAATGGTCATTCTCGAACTATTCCGCTCACATCAACTGCCTTGGACGTACTTGGTGAGCAGCAGCCAGAAACCGGTCGGGTCTTTCCTATCACTGCCAATTCGTTCCGGCTGGCATGGGAAAGAGTGAAGTTAAGGGCAGGAATTGAAGACCTTCACTTCCACGATCTCAGGCACGAAGCGATCAGCTCATTTTTCGAGATGGGACTGACAACCCCGGAGGTGGCGCTAATCAGCGGCCACAAGGACATGCGGATGCTGTTCAGATACGCCCACGCGACTCGCCAGTCCATTTTGAAGCGGCTGGATGGAGGATTGGTCAAAGCCTAAGAAACCCGCTCTGTGAGCGTCCTAGAGTCATAGCAAGGCACGCTAGAAAGCCTATCGGGAGGAGGATAAAAAGGGGCAAGCCAAGAGTAGCTAGAATGCATGAACCAGGCTAGATGCCTATTGAAGAAATCCTCTGAGTAATGGGAAGGGGGGGACGGTAGGTATTTAAGCCAAAGGGTCATGTTCCTCATTCTCATATACCCTCTTATGAACTTCCATTAGCACCTAGGCCGCGAGGTTCTTTCTCTCGACTCCCATGAACCTCCACGCCTAGGGTTTGACCAATCACAGTGGCAGACATGGCGGACCAGGAATGAGCAGGAAGAAATCTGCATTGGACGAAGGGGACGACCCAAGCCAGTCAATCCCCTTCGACTACGAAGCCTACTGTACCGGTGATCTCTTACCATTGGTGAATTGGTTAAATGGCAAAGTTCTAACTCTAGAGGGATACCGCAAGGCCCGGCCTAGCAGCATACAGAAGGTCGACGACGCCTCCTCCGTCATTATCAAAAATCTCATTGCTGCAGTGGCAGTCAGTCCTCGATGTTTCTTAGCCATATCTCTAGACCGAGGCTCTTATACGAAAACGAGGTACCGGCCTATCCAACTCAGTTACGACTGGATGGTGAAGGTTCTCGATTACCTGATCAATGCTAAGCCGCCCCTGGTGGCATTTGTTCCTGGTTTTTCCGATCCCCGGAGTGGCATAGGAAAGCGTACACGTATCAAGGCTACGCGGCATTTTGTGTCGTTGCTCAAGCGATACGGCGTAATTGTTGCGAATGATCCGCATTGCAAAACCAAAAACCTGGACAGAGATCTCAACCCGGTGCCGCTTGGTGTACCGGTGGTACTGCCAGTCCATTGGTCGAAAGGTCTCAAGCGGCATGAACTTATTCGCCTGAAAAACGCCGAAGGCAAACTAGTCGAGTATCAAGACGACGAGCTAACAAATGGAATGCGCGACAGACTGAATACGTTGAATAAGTTTATAGCCGATCACTTCCATGCCGATCTACTTTTGACCGACGAAAAGATAGAGAAACTTTACAGCACCGAAGCAGAAGATGCTGAGCAGCGGGTCTATTCATTCTACAGCGATGATCGCGACCGTCCGCGCTTCGTACAATTCAACCGTCATCAGCTTTACCGCGTCTTCAACAACGGCAGCTTCGACGAAGGTGGCCGCTTCTATGGTGCGTGGTGGCAGCAAATACCTAGTAAGTTCCGTCCATACATCACGATCAATGATTTACCGACCCAAGAGTTCGACTACTCAAACCTTCATCCGGCGATGATGTATGCGAAGGAAGGCAAGAAGCTGCAGGATGACGCGTATGTTCTGCCGGGGTTGAAGGAGTATAGAAAACTGGTCAAAACAACATTCTTCAAGATGATGAACGCCTACGAGGGTCAACGCATCGATCCGCCGACGGCAGGAAGCCTTCCTCCCAATGTTTCGTGGGACGATCTTCAAGGAATGATCCTAGAAAAGCACGCTGCTATCTCTCATCGCTTGAAGAGTGGCGATGGAATTCGGTTGCAGAAGATGGACGCTGACATTGCGGAAGATGTGATGCTCTCGATGATGAAGCGTGATTACCTAGCACTCCCCATCCACGACAGCTTTGTAACTTACAATGGACTGGGACCTATCATCATCGAGGAAATGAAACGGGCATACCGATCTCGTATAAATTCCGAAATTGACGTAGATGCTGATGTTTCCTTCCTCGATCTTGAGCTTCCCAACCAAGCACCAGAAGACTTCGACGTTGAAGGCTTTTTTAGAGAGCGTTCAGATATGCCCGGTTACGACGGCTATCGAGCAAGGCTTCGCCAATTCTTCGGAACGCGAACAGAAGGATGGCAGAATCGTTTTGGTTTCGAGTAGGTATGTTCGCATACAAATGAAATGAGCTTGGAAGCTAAATCCCACTAAAGTGATTTTGCCGTTATCGGACGACGCTGCACTGAGTCTACACCGAGCTTCAATTCGAAATGCGAGCGAATACAATAACTTAGGTTTGCCATGCTCGGGGGTAGAGGAGTCGCAAAGCATGCCTTGAACTATGGGTCATAGGTATCCTATCGGACAGCTACCTATCACTACCCAAGAGATGCCCTTCCGTGATGCCAGCACGCTGCGCCGATCAAGATGTAAAAAATCCGCGACACGAACCCCGCCCTTCGAAGCGATAAACGGCCCGACGCAGTTCGCCAAAGCGGCGCTACTCTCTAACGGGAGTCAGCTTCATCGATATTGCGTATTCAAACAGTTCCAAGCCCGGCACCAACGAAGCCGCTAGTTGCAAATCCTCGGAAACTTCGTTCGCAACGATTATTCCACGGACGTTTTTCCCGGCAGCGATATGCTTTTTCACCCATGCCATATAACGAAGAATCTGACCAATGACCCGTTCATGTCCTCGTGAAACCTTCAACTCCACAACCACATAGTCGCCGTTGGTATCCACGGCCAAGATGTCGATGAAGCGACCGCCAACGGGAAACTCAACTCCTGAAAACTCTTCGTCCTGATAGACTTTCAAGCCCTGTTCAATTGATGTCAGATTCTTAGACAAGTAGTTTCGCAGGTCCCGCTCGAACGCGAATTCTTCAGAGCCCTCGCTTACCTCTTCTACGTCGCGCGCAATCTCGCTATCAACGCTCTCTCCCGCCATCGAAGTCTTAGACTTGTCGAGATAGAGGGGCTCTGAGTCAGTATTCTTTTCCCAAAGGCGAAATTTACCGGGAGCAACTTTATAGAATAGGTCGTGGCCCGACCCCGGCTTGATACTTGGGTGGTGCTTTCTGACTGTCGAGTTGATCGCCATCCCTTCGACGTGCATCTGCACCGTCGCTGGTCTGATATCGGGATAGTGGGTGGAAAACCAATCGACCGCCTGTTTCTTGTCGAAAACCTGACCAGGCTTCAAGTTTTTGGCAACAAACTCCAACATTAAAGTCTTTGTCGGCTTATCATAGATTGCCATTTCCACCCCCGCTGTGCTGCACTAAATGATTAGTCGCGCTTCGCTGGCGCGTAATGACGTTTATGATTGGCTCACCAATGAACTTTAAACTGACAATCGATAACCAAACTCTGATCTTGAAGTTAGAGGCAATCCTAGCACTTTTCGGAAAGTCTCGCACAACGGAATTCGCTGAGGGCAAATGGACGCCATTCGTGTTCTTCGAATTGGACGTACCGGCGGATACAATTCCGAAAATCCATCACATCGAATTCACGGGGATGACAAAGACACAAATCAACGAAGCGTTAGAGGCTCCGCCGAGAGACATCGTTGATTTTGCTGGTTTCGTTCGAGGCGAAATCGAAAAGATCGAAGCTGCTCGCGCTTAGGGCAGATGCCATAGTGGCGAATCGCCGTCTGCACGAGATAATATTGGTTTACCTTCTAACTGTGAGTCCCAAATGCGGCTGTCATGGAATGAGATACGTGCTCGTGCGGCGAACTTTGCTCGCGAATGGGCCGGGGAAGGATACGAGAAGGGCC
>JBDRNF010000294.1:0-36413 GCA_043811435.1 Pseudomonadota bacterium | reverse complement strand
TGTGGAAGGCCAGTCCCCCGGATGCAGCCGGCGGTCGGCCCAAAGCGCCGCCCGATGCCTAAATCGGGGGCCGGGCCCCCCCCCGCTCCCGGTTTGCGCCATGGGTTCGGCGCTGACGCGCCGACCGCTGCCTCCATCCGGGCTACAAGATGCCTTCCTTCGCGCTGCTACGCCGTGTGCGGCAAGGGCGCGGGCTTGACGATATCCAGATGGATGCCGCCGCACTCCGTGCATCGCAAGGCCCAGTATTCCGACCCGGCCCGCCCGGCGATGACGCTCAGCACCGCCAGTTCGGCGTCGCATTGCGGACAGCAGGACAGCACAGTGGGGGGAGCTGACGGCTGGGGCGGATGGAACTCGGATTCACGCATGGGACGCTCACCTCTGGTTCAAATCAGGCGGCCGACAGCTCCTGTTGCGGGGTCTGCGCGACCGCCGCGTAGCGCGTGAGCTTGAGGCGGTCGACCTGGTTCTTGGCGTCCGCCGCGGCGGACTCCGGGTCGGGCCAGGCGAAGCCGATTTCAATCGCCAGAAACGCGACGCCGCCGACGACCATGGGATTGCGATCCGGCCGCCTCAGCCTGGCGTGCCACAGGCCCTTGCCGGCCTGGTAGCATTCGATGGCAAAGCCCTCGTAGTTCATCTCGCGACCCCAGATGCTCTCGGGATCAGGGAAACACGGGCCGGTCAAAACGAATGTGAAGCGGTTCACACGTCGGTGATTTTTTTTCGACCTTTGTCCCGGGTCGCGGGACCGGCCGCCGCCCGCATGATCCAGCGCCGGAACGCGGCGAAATCGCGCTGCCCGGTCTGGAAGCTGCGATAGACCAGATACCATTGCATGCCCTTCGGCACCGTCAGCGCGAACGGCGCGACCAGCCGTCCGGCGGCGAGGTCGTCGTCGATATAGGGCCGGATGCCCATGGCGACGCCGAGCCCGTCGACGGCGGCCTGCAGGGCCTGGCCGTAAAACTGAAACTCGGGCCCGCGCGCCGTGACCCGCGCAACGCCCGCCGCCTTCAGCCACGACGGCCAGTCATCGGGCGAATGGGCGACGCGCAGCAGGCTCGGGCCCCGGAGGTCGCCGGGCCGCTTCAGCTGCTGCGCCAGCCGCGGCGCGCATACCGGCACCAGGTCGGCCGCGAACAGCGGCTCGGCGACCAGGCCCGGCCACTCGCCGTCGCCGAGCTTGATGCCGCAGCTCCAGTCGTCGCCGAACGGCGCCGCGGCCCCGCCGGTGGTGATGCGCACCTCGATGTCGGGTTCGTGCTTTTGGAAAGCCGCCAGCCGCGGAATCAGCCAGCGCATCGCAAAGGTCGGACCGACGCCGATGGTCAGCACCCGGACGCCCGACGGCGCGGTCACCTGCGCGGTCAGGCTCGCCAGCGCATCGAAGATCGGCGTCAGCCCGCTCTGATAGGCGCGCCCCGCCGCGGTCGTCGCCAGCCGGTTGGCCTTGCGCTCGAACAGCGCGACGCCGAGCCGGTCCTCCAGAAGATGCACCATCCTGGAGACCGCCGCCGCCGATACGTTGAGCTCGGAACCCGCGGCGGCGAAGCTGCCGGTTCGCGCGGCGGCCTCGAACGCCTTGATGCCGTTGAGAAAGAGCAGCCGCCGCATGTCACGCAAAACCTTCTCGCTTCAGGATTTGCACCCTCAGGAAAACTGATGCCAGGGAAAGCTAACTCAGTTTGCGCCGCCGGTACAGGCAAGGCAGAACTGGCGGCGGAGATTCGAAATGACGCCGCTTCTGATGGCCGCGCTGGGACTGTTGATGGTCGCGACAGCGTTCCTGTCCGGGCTGTTCGGCATGGCCGGCGGGCTGATCCTGATCGGCGTGCTCCTGACCATCCTGCCGCTGCCTTCGGCGATGGTGCTGCATGCGATCACGCAGATGGCCTCGAACGGCTGGCGCGCCTTCTTGTGGCGCGACCACATCAGGTGGCGGCCGGTCGCGATCTACCTGATCGGAGCAGCCCTGGCGCTCGGCGCCTGGTCGATCACCCGCTACGTGCCGGACAAGCCGATCGCGCTGTTGCTGCTGGGGGTGACGCCGTTCATGGCGCGGCTGACGCCGAAGGGCCTGAAGCCCAATCCGGATAGCCTCGCGCAGGGCACTTTCTACGGCTTCATCTGCATGGGGCTGATGCTGATGACCGGCGTCTCCGGGCCGTTGATGGACACCTTCTTTCTCGGCGGCAATTTCGGCCGCCGCGAAGTGGTCGCGACCAAGGCCGCCTGCCAGGTCGCCAGCCATTTTGTAAAGCTGGTCTATTTCGGCGGCATCATCGCGCAGGCCGCCACGCTGGATCCCGTCCTCGCCGTTATTGCGGTGGCCGCCTCGATGCTTGGTACCAGCCTCGCAAGGCGCCTTCTGGAAGCCATGACCGACCTGCAATTCCGCACCTGGGCGGGATGGCTGATCACGACGGTCGCCTGCTATTACATTGCCTACGGAAGCTGGCTGCTGCTGGCACCCTGGTTCGAAAGCAAGGCGCTCGCCTTTTGACGGGATGCGATGACTGGCCGACCGCACCGGCGGATCGCTTCCGCTCAGATCGTCACGACGATTTTTCCGACGGCCTGCCGGTCAGCGATGAGCTGGATGGCCTCGCCGCCCTTATGCAGCGGGAATTCCGCGCTGATGCCGGGAGACAGGATTCCTTCCCGGTACCAGCGTTGAAGCTCCTGCCGGTTGGTATCGTTTCGAGGATCCTGCTGCAAAGTGAAAGTTCGCCAATTGATCCCGAGCACGTCGCAGTTCTTCAGCAGCGGAAGATTGAGCGGTAAAGCCGGAATGCCCGCGGTAAAGCCGAGCACGAGATATCGGCCGCCCTCGGCCAGACAACGGATGGCGGCTTCCGTCAGCCAGCCGCCTACCGGATCGATCACCACGTCCGCGCCGCGGGCGCCGACCGCATCCTTGAGGCGGGCGGTCATTTCCCGGCGGTCCCTGGGCGCCGCGGAGGGGTACAGAACACCGCCGCCGGCGCCATACCGGCAAGCGAAAGAAATTTTTTGTTCTGACGAGGCCGCGGCGACGACATGGGCGCCGAGATTGCGCGCGACCTGCACCGCGGCGATGCCGACGCCTCCGCCGGCGCCAAGCACGAGCACCGTTTCGCCGGCTTGCAGATGAGCGCGGTCATGAAGCGCGTAGTAGGCCGTCTCGAACGTAAATTGCATGACCGCGGCATCGGTAAAGGACATTCCCTCGGGAATCGGCGTGCAGCGTCCAGCATCGACGGCGACGAACTCGGCCATGCCGCCGGTGCCGATGCGGGCGGCAAGCCGCTGCCCGACGCGGTATCCGGTCACGCCGGATCCCAGCGCGCTAACGACTCCGGCCACTTCGGCTCCCGGCGCAAACGGACGCGTCGCCTTGACCTGGTACAGGTCCTGTATGGTGAGCAGGTCCGGATAGTTCACGCCGCAAGCCTTGACCTGAAGCAGGACCTGTCCCGCATCCGGACTCGGCGTCGGCACGTCGACCAGCCGCAGGGTCTCGGGGCCGCCCGGTTCGAAGCTCATCAACGCACGCATCCAGGTTTCCTCTCGGTTATCTCGAAGAATGAAAGGATGTTCCGGCTTCGCAATGACGAAAACGCTCAGTTGCGTTGACCTTAGCTGCCAGAAGCAATGGTGGCGGCATTGCTGTCCAACGGCTAATGTGACCGCGCCATGCCGGAAGTTGCTGCCGAAACCGAATCATCGCGAGCTGCGCCCTCGCGTTCAGCCATCGATTCCGGTTATGTCGGACTGGTCCTGAGCGGAGTCCGGGAGGCGGGCTTCGACATCGATCGGCTGCTGACAAGAGCGGGTATCGCGCCCGACCACTTCGAGCAGCCCGGCGCCAGGCTGCCGCAGGATAAATTCGCCCGCCTCATCGCGGTCATTACCCGGGAAACGCGCGACGAACTCTGGCTGCTATGCAGCCGTCCGATCAAGCCCGGGACCTTCCGCATGATGTGCCGCCTGCTGATCCGCAGCGCGAACCTGCGCGAAGCCATCCGGATCGGCTGTCAGTTCTATCATCTGGTCGCGGATGATTTCGTCGTGCGCCTTGCGGAGGGGACCGATGACGCCTCGCTCTACGTCGCCGACACCATTGCCCAGCCGAACCGCCGGCGCATGGTCAACGGCGCCATCCTGCTGTTCGCCTATGGGCTGATGTGCTGGCTGGTGGGCCGCAGGCTGCCCTTGATCACCGTTCACTACGTATTTCCGGAGGAGCCGTTCAGCTCGGAGCTCGAGCCGTTCTACCGGGTGCCGATGCTGTTCGAGCAGCCGCGCACGGAAATCCGCTTCGATGCCGAACTGCTGGATCTGCCGATCATGCCGGACGAAGCACGGCTGCGGCGCTTCCTCGCTTCCATGCCGAGCGCGCTGCTGGTGCGCTACCGGGACGACAGCAGCATGGCCGAGCGGGTACGCGGCATCCTTCGCCGCAATTTGAGGCGACCTTTGTCGTTCGAGGACATCGCGGGCATGCTGGCCGTTTCTCCGCAGACGCTGCGCCGCCGTCTGGTCGAGGAGGAAAACTGCGGCTTCCAGGAAATCAAGGACGGCCTGCGGCGCGACGTTGCAACTCACCTCCTTCAGAAGTCCCGGCTGTCGCTCGAAGAGATCGGGATCTCCCTGGGCTTCTCGGAGCCCAGCACTTTTCATCGGGCGTTCCGCCGGTGGACCGGGCTCGCCCCCGGCGAGTTTCGCGATCGCCATCAGCCGCGTGCCGGTTAGGTGCTGTCGGTTTTGGTCAATTCGATTGGCATTCGCGGTCATTCATGGACCGGGCGCTTGAATGGATAATTCTCCCAAGGCCGATGTCAGCGGCAACAGGGGAAGAAATGCCAATCCTGCGTCAATGGGCTGAACGCCATCCGGACAAGCCCGCGGCCCTCGTCGCGTTTTCCGGCGAGATGATTACATATGGCGAACTCGACCGCCGCGCCAACGCCGTCACGCAGCTCCTGATCTGGATGGGGCTGACCGCAGGCGACGGCATCGCCATCATGCTCGACAATGATCCTACCTATTTCGAGCTGATCTGGGGCGCGCGACGCCTCGGCCTCTATTACACGCCGGTCAGCACGCATCTGAGGCCCGAGGAAGCGGCCTATATCGTCCGCGACAGCGGCGCCAAGACCCTGTTCGTCGCTTCGCGTTTCGCCGACACGGTCCAGGCACTGCTGGCTGACAATCCCAACCATTGTTCCGTCCATGCGGTGGGTGGTTCATTGGAAAACGGCCTTGACTACGCCTCGGAACTCGCCCGCTTCGATCGGATGATCGAGATTCCCGAGGGCCCGGTTGGAAAGGATTTCTTCTATTCCTCGGGCACGACGGGAAAGCCAAAGGGCATCAGGCAGCCGCTGTTCGCCAATGTCGGCCAGGCGCACGCCTCCGGCGACTGGGTGCGCGAGAATTTCGGTTTCGCGGAGGATACGATCTACCTTTCCCCGGCGCCGCTGTACCATGGCGCGCCGCTTCGCTTCACCATGCGCACGCTGGAGAGCGGCGGCACTGTCGTCATCATGAAGAAATTCGCGGCAGAGCAGGCGCTGGCTGCGATCGAGCACTACCGGATCACCCACAGCCAGTGGGTACCGACGATGTTCTTTCGCCTGCTGGCGCTCCCGGATGACGTGCGCAGGCGATACGATCTGTCGTCCCACCGCTGTGCGATTCACGCCGCCGCGCCTTGCCCGCCGTCGCTCAAGGAGCAGATGATCGACTGGTGGGGGCCGATCGTCTGGGAATATTACGCCGGGTCGGAACGCAACGGGGCGACTTGCATCTCGACCGCGGAGTGGCTGTCGCATCGCGGCTCGGTCGGACGCGCCTGCGTCGGCAGCATTCACATTCTCGACGAGGAGCAGAACGAGCTCGGCCACGGTGAAATCGGTGACGTGTATTTCGACGGTCCGCAATTCGTCTATCACAACGATCCCGAGAAGACCGCGGGTTCCCGAAACGCACAGGGATGGTCCACCATCGGCGACGTCGGCTATCTCGATGACGAGGGCTACCTCTATCTGACCGACCGCCGCTCCCACATGATCATCTCCGGCGGGGTCAACGTCTATCCCGCCGAAATCGAGAACCGCCTGGCGTTGCACCCCGACATCGCCGACGTCGCCGTGTTCGGAATACCGAATCCGGAATACGGCGAAGAGGTCAAGGCGGTGGTGCAGCTCAAGGACCATTCGAAGGCGTCGCCCGCGCTCGCGGACGAATTGATCGCGTTCTGCCGGGACGGCCTGTCGCACGTCAAGTGTCCGAGGTCGATCGATTTCGAGGTCGAGTTTCCGCGACAGGAGAACGGCAAGTTGTTCAAGCACGTGCTGAGGCAGCGCTATCTGCAGCCGGCGTGATGGCGTTCATCAACCAACAGGAAAAAGCATGAAGAAGAAGCTGATAATGGCGGCCTGTGCAATCGCATGGGCGGGTTCGATCTTCCCGACATCCGGCCAGGCTGGAAATTACGGACCGGGTGTGACCGACACCGAAGTGAAGATCGGCCAGACCATGCCCTATAGCGGCCCCGCGTCGAGCTTTGCTGCGATCGGTCGTGCCATGACGGCCTACTTCGAGAAGGTGAATGCGGAAGGCGGTGTCAACGGCCGCAAGATCAACCTGATTTCGCTCGACGACGCCTACAGTCCGCCCAAGGCCGTCGAGCAGACGCGCCGCCTTGTCGAAAGCGAAGAGGTGCTGGCGATCGTCGGCACTTTCGGCTCGCCGACGAACTTTGCGACGCAAAAGTATCTGAACGCCAAAAAGGTGCCGGGGCTTTTTCTGGGTACCGGCGCCAATCGGGTGTCGGAGCCCGCCACCTATCCCTGGTCGATGGGCTGGCAGCCGAACAACCACGCCAAGGGCGTGATCTATGCAAAATATCTTCTGAAGGAGCGACCCGGCGCCAAGGTTGCCGTGCTGTTCCAGAACGATGATTTCGGCCGCGACTATATCAAGGGACTTCGCGACGGGCTTGCCGGCAAGGCTGCCACGATGATCGTCAAGGAACTCAGCTACGAGGTCTCCGAGCCCACGATCGATTCCCAGATTCTGATCCTGAAGGCCACCGGCGCCGATGTGCTGGTCAATATCTCGACACCGAAGTTCGCGGCGCAGGCGATCAAGAAGATGGCGGAAACGAAGTGGGATGCCCTGCACCTTCTGAGCGATGCGGCCGGGTCGATCGCGAGCACGCTGGTGCCGGCCGGGCTGGAAAATTCCAAAGGCGTCATCACGGTCGCATTCCGCAAGGATCCGAACGACGCCGCATGGGCGAACGATCCCGGGATGAAGGAGTATCTCGCCTTCATGAAGCAATACATGCCCGAAGCCAATCCTTCGGAAACCTTTCATGTGTTCGGTTACGCAACGGCGCAGACTTTCGTTCATGTCCTGAAGAATTGCGGCGCCGATTTGACGCGCGAGAACCTGATGAAGCAGGCCACCAGCATCAAGGACCTGGAGCTCCCTATCATGCTGCCGGGGATCAAGTTCAACACCAGCGCGACGCGATACACGCCGATGAGCCAGGAACAACTGATGCGGTTCGACGGCGCGAACTGGAAGCCGATCGGCGAGCTGATAGACGCGGAAAAATGACGGCTTGAACCGGCGACGCCCGCGGGCCGCGAACGTCGGTCTTGCAGCCGGTGGCCATTCATCATGACGAGCAGGCAACACGCCAGACAGGAAGCAATGCCGTGGACTTTGAACTCACCAAGGATCAGCTCGATCTCCAGCAGCGCGCGCGCACCTTCATCAATACCGAGGTTTTGCCGTTTTATCGCTCGTGGCCGATTACCGCCCCCGAATACAGTCCGGAGCTGAAGGCGCACTTGAAAAAGAAGCTTCACGATTTCGGGCTTGCGAAGCTTATCGTGCCGAAGGCCCACGGCGGCCAGGGGCTCGGAGCAATGGAGGATGTGATTGTCCTGACCGAGTTCTCAAAATCGCCCAGGCGCGTGCCTGGTGCGATCTTTGCTCCGTGGCCGGCGCTGTACGAGGCAAGTGAGGAGATCAAGAGCAAGTATCTCTACCCCGTTCTGGAGGGGCAGACATCCTGGTCCATGTGCTTCACCGAGCCCGAAGCCGGCTCCGATCTCGCGCGCATCAGGACCACGGCCGTCAGGAAAGGCGACGGCTACGTCATCAATGGAAGAAAGATGTGGCGGACCGGACACCACGAGGCTTCATATACGGCGGTCGCCGCGGTGACCGATCCGGAAAAGGGCCACCGCGGCATCAGCATCTTCCTCGTGGACAACGACACGCCCGGCTTCGAGAAGGTGCGTGACATCCCCGTGATGTCGCGCCAATGGGGCGTCGAGGAGGAAGTGAAGCTCGAGAACGTGGTGGTTTCCGCGGAGAACCTGTTGGGCGGAGAGGGGGCGGGCTTCTCGATTGCCCAGCATCAGTTCAACCGCTTTCGGCTTCGCCTCGGAGGTTTGGCGCTCGGCGTATCCGAGCGCAGTCAGGAACTCGCGGTCGAGTGGGCGAAGACCCGTGAAGTCTTCGGCGGCAAGCTCGGTGACAATCAGGCCATCCAGTGGATGCTGACGGACTCGAAATACGACATCGAATCGATCCGGTGGAACACCTACTATGCGGCGTGGCTGGTCGACCGGGGAGGCTATTCGGCCGCGAGGCTTCAGGCCTCGATGGTCAAGGGCTACTGCATCGATGCCGGGTTGCGCGTCGTGGACCGATCGATGCAGATCCTGGGAGGACGCGGCCTTGCGATCGACGACTACCCGTTCAGCGACTTCTACAACCACCTTCGCATGTGCAAGCAGATGGAAGGATCCACCGAGATCATGAAGATCGTGATGGCTCGCGAGATCCTCGGCAAATAGAAGCAAGCGGAAAGGTGAACTTGGATGTCTTCATCACGCCCCGGAGCGCTTTCCAGTCCATCTGAGCCCGCGCACTTTTTCTTCTCCCCTCCCCCCGCTGAGTCCGCCGAAGCCGCTAGGCGAAGGCGGGCGCAGCGGTGGGGAGGGGTCGGGGGTGGGGGGTGTCGGCACATTCCGCTGACAGCGAATTTGCTGATAGACCCCCCACCCCCGACCCCTCCCCGCCACGCGCAAGAGCGCGCGGAGGGAGGGGAGAAGAGCATTGCGATGCGGCGTCTCGAAGGATGAAGCATTAGCTAGAACGCGACCGTACTCCGCACGCCCAGCAGGGCCCCGCTCTTGATCGCTACGCTCGGGAAGTTCGGGTCCGGGACATGGCCGCCGGGATGGAGGATGTACTGAAGCACCGGCTGCATGGTCCAGCCCGGCCTGATCTGGGCCTGGTAGCTGAGCTCGATCGTCATTTCGTAGTTGCGGAGCGGCTGGGCGACGCCCGTGAAGGCGATCAGGTCGCGGTCGAGCGCGCGGGCCCGATCGGACATTCTCGCGTAGATGAAGGACGCGCCGAATTTGTCGTCGGGACGCTGGGGAACCATGCCGGCAAAGACAATGCCGCCGTCCAGGAAGAAGTCGACAAGGTTGCGATCCGATGGCGTTCCGGAAATGCGGCTGAAGACGCTGATGCCGCTGTCGGGGCCGCCGCCTTCGGGGCGGTATAGTTGCTGGTCGATGATGCCGTAGATGCCGCTGGTGCCGCGAAACTGGCGGGCGATGCCGCTGCTGAGCGGATCGGCCAGCGAAAGCCCCGCGCTGTCGAACCTCAGGTCGTCGAACTGGCCGAAATGGTGCCAGCCGCCGAGCCGGACAGTGCCCGCCAGCCCACGGGACTCCTTCTCCTGATTGTAGCGATACTGAACTTCGCCCATCAGAAGCGGCGGGTCGTTGATCCGGAAATTGGTGCCGGTGCGGTTGACGATGGCCTGATCGCCGGGATCGCCATTGTACAGTCCGAGCAGCATCGACCAGTGCGCGTTGGGGTCGAACTTCCAGCGGATGCCCGGCGTGGCGAGCGGGTAGGCCGGCCCGCCGCTCGGTATGTTGGCTCCGATGATCGTGGGCCAGTCGCTGCTGATGAACATCCGGCTGTAATCGCTGATGAAGAATTCCGCGTCCGTCGTGAGCTGGCCGAAGCGGATGCTGAAGCGGTCATCGAAAAACTTCTGTTCGAACCACAGCTCCGACAGGCGGTTGGAGGAGACGGCCTCGATGTTGCTGATGGTGACAAGGCTGGTGAAGTGCTGGTCGCGCGGGCCGGATGAGCGGTGGATCTGGAAGGCATTGGCGAAGAAGCTCAATCCCTGCCATCCGATCAGCTTCTCCAGGTTCGCGCCGACGGCGATCTCGAGCTTGCCGCCATACAACCCGCCCTGGCGGATGCCGCCCGAGACGTTGCCGAGTGCTTCACCGGTGTAGATCACGCCATAGGTGATGCCGCGTTCGCTGAGCCATTTGCGCACGCCGGTCGGGTCGCCATTCTCAGGCAAACTCGTTGCGATCGACGGGACCGGGATTCCGTCGGAGGGCTCCGCCGATGCGTCGGCCATTGGCGCCGCCGTGAGGAGCAGGCCAGCGGCCAGCAGGATTCGCCTGGCCTGGTTGCAAGCGGAACCAGATCTCTGCAACTGCGACTTAATTGCAAAAAGAAGTCGGAATCTGCCGTACGCTTTAAAATGATAGACCGCTTCCAAGGCAAAACCCCTAATTGCGAATGGCTCGCAATTAGGATTGACACAGGCCGCGGCCCAGCGCAATCTTTTTTGCGATTAAGTCGCAACAGCAACTGGAACAAGGACTCCCGTGACCGGCCACAATCTGAACAACAGGCAACTGAAGTCGAAGCCGATGACGCGGCGGCTGGTGGCAACGATATTGGCGGCGGCGTTCGCCGGCGCGGCCTTAAGCGTTCCGGCACAGGCGCAGACCGCGCCGCGCAAGCCTTTTCGGGTGGTGACCACCTTCACGATCATTCAGGACATCGCGCAGAACGTTGCCGGCGACAAAGCGATCGTGGAATCGATCACCAAGCCGGGCGCCGAGATCCATGATTACCAGCCGACGCCGCTCGATATCGTGCGGGCGCAGGCGGCGGACCTCGTGCTGTGGAACGGGTTCAACCTCGAACGCTGGTTCGAGAAATTCTTCGAGAACGTCAAGCAGGTGCCGAGCGTGGTCGTCACCGAAGGCATCGAGCCGATGGGGATCAGCGAGGGTCCCTACAGCGGCAAGCCCAATCCGCATGCCTGGATGTCATCGTCCACGGCGCTGATCTATGTCGAAAACATCCGCAAGGCACTGGTCAAATACGACCCGGCCAACGCGGAAGCCTATACGAAGAACGCCGCGGAATATTCCGCGCGGATCAAGGCGCTCGACGAGCCCCTGCGCAAGCGGCTCGCGGCCATCCCCGAAGGCCAGCGCTGGCTGGTATCGAGCGAAGGCGCCTTCAGCTACCTTGCGCGCGACTACCAGCTGCGCGAAGCCTATCTGTGGCCGATCAACGCCGACGAGCAGGGCACGCCGCAGCACGTCCGCAAGGTGATCGACCTCGTGCGCAAGAACAAAATTCCTGTGGTGTTCAGCGAGAGCACGATCTCGGACCGTGCGGCCAAACAGGTCGCGCGCGAGACCGGCGCCCGCTACGGCGGCGTGCTATATGTCGACTCGCTCAGCGCCGCGGGTGGCCCGGTCTCCACCTATCTGGATCTGTTGAAGGTGACCGTCGAGACGATTGCGAAGGGATTCGGCAAGTGAACGCATCCGCGCCGTTCACCGGCATCGCGCCGGACAGGGGGGCCTCACCCGGCTCCAGCATGTCCGTGCGCCATCTCACCGTGAGCTACGCCAACGGCTTGACCGCGGTGCAGGACGCGTCGTTCGAACTCGACCCCGGCACCATCTGCGCGCTGGTCGGCGTCAACGGCAGCGGAAAATCCACCATCTTCAAGGCGATCATGGGGTTCGTGCAGCCGGCGGCCGGGGAGGTGAGGCTGTGCGGCCTCAGCGTCAATGAAGCGCTGAAGAAGAACATCGTCGCCTATGTGCCGCAAAGCGAGGACGTCGACTGGAATTTTCCGGTGCTGGTCGAAACCGTGGTGATGATGGGCCGCTACGGCCACATGAATTTCCTGCGGATGCCGTCGCGCGCCGATCGCTACAGGGTCGACCAGGCGCTGGAGCGCGTCGGCATGAGCGCGTTCCGCCATCGCCAGATCGGCGAGTTGAGCGGCGGCCAGAAGAAGCGCGTATTTCTCGCCCGCTCGCTGGCGCAGGAGGGCCGCATCATCCTGCTGGACGAGCCCTTCACCGGCATCGACGTGAAAACCGAGGCCGCCATCATCAGCCTGTTGCGCGAATTGCGCGCCGCCGGCCACCTGATGCTGGTCTCCACCCATAACCTCGGCAGCGTGCCGGAGTTCTGCGACCAGGTCGTCCTCATCAACCGCACGGTGCTGGCATCCGGCCCGACGGCGCAAGTCTTCACGCAGGGAAACCTCGAGCGCGCCTTCGGCGGCGTGCTGCGCAACTTCCAGCTCGGCGGCACCGCGCTGCACGACGATGCCGACACCAGAAGGGTCACGGTGCTCACCGACGACGAGCGGCCGGTAGTGTTCTATGGCAATGAGGCCGGTGGCCACAACGCGAAGCCAGAGTGACATGAGTCAGTTCTTCGCCGAAATGCTGGTTCCTTTCAGCTATAACTACATGCTGAAAGCGATGTGGGTGAGCGCGCTGGTCGGCGGCGTCTGCGCTTTCCTGTCGGCCTATCTGATGCTCAAGGGCTGGTCGCTGATGGGCGATGCGCTGGCCCATTCCATCGTGCCCGGCGTCGCCGCGGCCTATATCCTCGGCGCGCCGTTCGCGGTCGGCGCTTTCTTCTCGGGGATTCTTGCGGCCGCCGGCATGCAGTTCGTCAAGCTGAACTCTCGCCTGCGCGAGGACGCCGTCATCGGCCTGGTCTTCACCACATTGTTCGCGCTCGGCCTGCTGATGGCGTCGATCTGGCCGACCTCGGTCAGCATCCAGACCATCGTGCTCGGCAACATCCTGGCGATCTCGGATGAAGACGTGGTTCAGGTGGCGATCATCGCGGCGGTCTCGCTCGCCATCCTGGCGGTGCTCTGGAAGGACCTGATGGTGACGTTCTTCGACGAGAACCACGCCCGCAGCATCGGGCTCAACACCAGGGCGCTCAAGATCGTGTTCTTCACCCTGCTGAGCGCCTGCACGGTGGCGGCGCTGCAGACCGTCGGCGCCTGCCTCGTCATCGCGATGGTCGTGACCCCCGGCGCCACCGCCTACCTGCTCACCGATCGCTTCGGCCGGCTGGTCCTGATCAGCGTGGCGCTAGGCATGGTCACCAGCTTTGCCGGCGCCTACATCAGCTTCTTCCTCGATGGCGCCACCGGCGGCGTGATCGTCACCCTGCAGACGTTGTTGTTCCTGGCGGCATTCTATTTCGCGCCCAAGCACGGCGTGATCGCCGCGCGCCGCCGGCGCCTTGCCGTCGTGGAGGCGGACGCATGATGGTCGTGACCGATTGGATAACAGGACCGCTGGCCTATCCGTTCATGCAGCGGGCGCTTGTCGTGTCGGTGATGGTGGCGGCGGTCTGCGCGGTGCTGTCCTGCTACCTCGTGCTCAAGGGCTGGTCGCTGATGGGCGACGCGATTTCGCATGCGGTGCTGCCGGGCATCGTGCTGGCCCATGTGCTGAGCCTGCCGCTGGCGCTCGGGGCTTTCGCGGCCGGCCTGTCCTGCGCGCTGCTGACCGGCTACCTCAAGGAGAACAGCCGCGTGAAGGAGGACACCGTGATGGGCATCGTGTTCTCCGGCATGTTCGGGCTGGGGCTGGTGATCTTCACCAAGGTGGATACCGACCAGCATCTCAATCACATCCTGTTCGGCAATGTGCTGGGCGTGACCGCGCGGGACCTGATTGAAACCGCCATCGTCGCCGGCGGCACGCTGCTCGTCGTGCTGGTCAAGCGGCGCGATCTCTTGCTCTATTGCTTCGATCCGAACCACGCCCGTTCGATCGGTCTGCCCGTGCGTGTCATGCATTACGGCCTGCTGGTGCTGCTGGCGCTCACCATCGTCGCCTCGCTGAAGGCGGTCGGCATCATTCTCGTCATCGCCATGCTGATCGCGCCGGGCGCCACGGCCTATCTGCTGACCGACAGTTTCGAGCGGATGCTGGTGATCGCGACCGCTACCGCCACCGTGTCGGCGGCGCTGGGAACCCTCATCAGCTTCCACATCGACGGCGCGACCGGCGCCTGCATCGTGCTGACCCAGGCCACGTTCTTCATCCTGGCATTCCTGTTCGCGCCGAAGCGCGGCATCCTGATGCGAACGCGGTACGTTTCGGACGCGCCGCTTCCGGATGCGGACGGCTAGCGCACTCTGTCTCTGATGCCTCATCCTGCGAGACGCGTCGATGCTCTTCGCTCCCCTCCCTCCACGCGCTCTTGCGCGTGGCGGGGAGGGGTCGGGGGTGGGGGGTGTCTCCGCAAATTCGCTGTCAGTCGAATGCGTTTACCGAAACAGCGGTCCCAGCCGATAGACCCCCCACCCCCGACCCCTCCCCACCGCTTCGCGGGAGGAGGGGAGAAGAAAGCGCGCCGTCATGCGTCATCATTGATCAATTCGTCGCGACGCTAAATTTGCGCGATTGACTCCGCGCGGGCGATGCGGTGAACTTCATGCAATCGCATTAAAAACGGGATTGCAGCTCAGCACCCGGCAGGACAGGGACGCGCCATGATCGACCTTTATTACTGGACCACGCCGAACGGCCACAAGATCACGATGTTTCTTGAAGAGACCGGGCTGAAATACAAGGTCTTCCCCGTCAACATCGGCAAGGGCGATCAGTTCAAGCCGGAGTTTCTGGCGATCGCGCCGAACAACCGCATCCCCGCGATGGTCGATCACGAGCCGAAGGGCGGGACCAAGCCGATCTCGATCTTCGAATCCGGCGCGATGCTGCTGTATCTGGCCGAGAAGACCGAAAAATTCCTGCCCGCCGATCTCTACGGCCGCTACGACGCCATCCAGTGGACGTTCTGGCAGATGGGCGGGCTCGGGCCGATGGCCGGACAAAACCACCATTTCCGCAACTACGCTGTCGAGAAAATAAACTACGCCATCGACCGTTATGTGAACGAGACCAACCGGCTCTATGGCGTGCTCAACAAGCGGCTCGCCGATCGCGAATTCATTGCCGGCGAATACTCCATCGCCGACATGGCGAGCTATCCCTGGGTGGTCGGACACAAGAACCAGGGCCAGGAAATCGACGACTTCCCGCATCTGAAGCGCTGGCTCGAGACCATCCGTGCCCGGCCGGCGACCGAGCGCGCCTACGCCATGGCGAAAGAGATCAATCCGAATTTCGGCCAGCCGGCGATCCGCACCGAGGAAGAGCGCAAGCTGTTGTTCGGGCAGACCGCGGCGGTAGTGAGGTGACGCGAACGCCTTCGTCATGGCCGGGCTTGTCCCGGCCATCCACGTCCTGACGCAAGGAACAAACTGGAAGGAAGAAAGACGTGGATGCCCGCGACAAGCGCGGGCATGACGACCGTCACCCCTTCGGAAATCCCACTGTCTGCGACAGCAGCACCTGCTGATCGTGGCCGAGCCCCAGCGCATTGGCGATGGCGTCGCGATTGATCCAGGCGCGGATCACGGTCGAGAGCCCGTTGCCGGCGGCAAACAGATAGACATTCTGCGCGATGGCGCCGGCCGCGGCCGAGGCAAAGCTCTCGCGGCTGGCGACCGGCACCAGCATCATGCGGCTGTGATCGGCGACGTAGACGAGATCGAGCGGCGCCTCGTCGACGAAGTCCTGATAGCCGGTGACGCGCCGCAGATCGCTGCCCGCGACCAGCTGCAATTCGTTCGCGGCGGCATCATAGAGATAGGCGCCGGCGGGCAGCGCGACATAGATGTCGATCTCCTGCGCATGCATTGCCGAAGGCGCGGTGCGTCCGCCATCCGGGCGGTTGACGCCGTTGGCGGCCCACAACAGGCTGGAGAGCATCGGCAGCGGCAATTCCGTGCGCGAGAACTCCCGCCCCGATCGCCGCTTCGCAATCGCCTCCATCAGCGGCAGGCCGCCGGCCTTGTCGGGCGCCGGCAGCGCGATCTTCGGCACGGCATCGCCTTGCGCCGGTTTGGGACGCAACCGCCCCATCGCGCCGAGCGCCAGTTTTGTCAGGGTATTCATCGTAACGGTCTCCTGTCGCGCGTCGTCGGCGCGGAGGTTTGAGCTGGAGCATCGGAATCCAGATTGGCCTCGATCAGCGCGGCATTGCCCGCGTCGATCATGGCGATCGCGCCGGCGGCATCGGCTGCCCGCGCCTCGAACAACGCGCATTCCTCGACTTCGCCGTCGATCATCATCCGCTGGGCGGTCCTGAAGCGGGCAAGCGCGGCGTCGCCTGAGGCGAACGCCTTGAAATCGAAATCCTCATTGGGCCGTTTGAGGCGGACCACGAACATGATGACCTCCCGCGCGCGTCAATAGACAAACTAAACGCGGAAACGAGCGAGACGGCTTGTTCTAGATCAAGAGGGCGTCGCGTCAGCTGTATCGTGTCCCGGACGCGGTGCAGCGCCTCTTTGGCGCTGCGCCGCAGAGCCGGGACCCATGGGGTGCTGCGGGAAATCCTCATGGACCCCGGATCAGCAGCGCACCGCGCCACAAGGGTGGCGCGCTGCACTGCATCCGGGGAACGCCGAATTCATCCGGATGGCGCGGCGAGAGTGCCCGCCGCCGCCTTGCGCAGACAATCCCGGCACAGGCAGTCGCCGCCATCTGATGGCATCGGCAGACGCACGGTTTCCTCGCTGCACCAGCACGGTCCCGACAGGCTGCAGGAAAATTCCGCGCCGCAGCCGGCGCAGGCGAGGCGGCGCGAGGTCGGGGCGGTGGTATCTGGCCGGTTCGTCGTCATCTATCCCTTCGTGATCGCATCGACTTCCGCGATCTCCTCGGCGCTCAGCGTCCAGCCGATCGCCTTGACGTTCTGCTCGATCTGCTCGACCCGGGTGGCGCCGGCGATGACGCTCGATACCTGCGGTCGCGACGCCAGCCAGGAAAACGCCAACTCCAGCATGGTGTGGCCGCGCTTGTCAGCGAACGTCTGCAGCTTCTCGACGATGTCCTCGTTGCGCGGCGTGACATAGCGGTCGCGCAGCGCGGGCGCCTTGGCAAAGCGGGTGTCGGCGGGTGCCGCGGCGCCGCGCTTATATTTGCCGGTCAACAGGCCGCTGGCCAGCGGGAAGAACGGCAGCAGCCCGAGTCTGTATTCCTGCGCCGCCGGCAGCAGGTCCTTCTCGATGTCGCGCATGACAAGGCTGTATTCGTCCTGGCACGACACGAAGCGGTTGACGCCCATCTGCCGCGCCATCAGCTCGGCCTCGGCGATACGCCAGGCCGGGAAATTCGAATTGCCGAGATAGCGCACCTTGCCCTGCCGCACCAGGTCGTCGAGGGCGCGCAGGGTTTCGTCGATCGGCGTCAGGGAATCGTAATCGTGCTGCTGGTAAAGGTCGATGTAATCGGTCTTCAGCCGCTTCAGGCTGGCCTCGACGGCGGACATGATGTAGCGCCGCGAGGCGCCCTGCTTGGTGCCGTCATTGCTCATCGGCTTGGCGTATTTGGTCGCCAGCACGATGTCCTTGCGGCGGTCGCCGAGCACTTCTCCCAGCACGGTCTCGGAGCCGCCCATGCCGGCATAGATGTCGGCGGTATCGAACAGGGTGATGCCGAGGTCGATCGCCTTGTGGATCACCTTGCGCGAGGTTTCCAGATCGGTGCGCTGGCCGAAATTGTTGCAGCCGAGGCCGACGGCGGAAACACGCAGGCCGGAGCCGCCGAGATTGCGAATTTGCATGGATCGATCCTGTGGGGTGGGGCGCGAGGCGGAAGCATATTGTGACCCGGCGGCGCGCAGGCCGCAAGGTGCGGTGCCGCCGTGCGGATCAGGCCTGCGCCGGCCGCGGCTGCAACTGTTCGGCGGTTAGGGCCGGCGCGGCCGGCGCATGGCGCAGCGCCGCGGATGTCATGCGCCGCACCGACTGTTCGGCGTCGCGGGTGATCGCCTTGCGGTCCGCGCTCTTGTCATGGGCGGTCGCCGCTCCCCAGCTCACGGTGACGTCGACGGCGCCCGACGCCAGCACGGCCAGCAGATGCGGGATCAACTCGGCGTCGCCGTACCACGCCACCCGCTGGCGCAGGCCGCGGCCCAACGGCACGCCGCTGAGACTGACATAGGCCAGCGACATCGGCTGCACGGTGACATGGCTGTGCTGCGACGAGCTGCCGAGCGCGTGATGCACCGCGCCGACCAGCGAGGAGCGGAACGGCAGCACCCGGATGCCGTCGCTCGAGGTGCCCTCGGCGAACAGCACCACGGCGTCGCCGCCGAGCAGCCGGCCGGCGATTTCCCGGCTCGCCGCGCCGGTCTGATGCCGGGTCTGCCGGTCGATGAAGACGGTTCGCTGCAATCGGGCCAGCCAGCCGAACACCGGCCATCCCGCCACCTCGCGCTTGGCGACGAACACCACGGGCGAAAGCGCCGATATCACGCAGATGTCGAGCCAGGAGACGTGGTTCGACAGGATCAGCGCAGGACTGTCGGCCGATCGCGTCCCGACTTCGCTAATCCGCACTCCGATCAGCGCGCAGAGAATGCGATGATAGCAATGCGGCAGGGTGCGCTGCAGCCGCAGGCCGAGGGCCATGGCGGCGAGCTGGAACGGCAGCAGCACCAGTGTGAGGGTGGCGAAGGCCAGCAGGATCGACAGGGCGCGGATCATGGAATCAATTCGCTGGGCGCCGGCACGCGATACGCCAGGTAACGAGCGACGGCACAAAAAAATGCGGCCCCGGTCAGACGCGGCGACTGACGGGGACCGCTGGGGCGCATGATCCGTGACGGGGGGCCCTGATCAAACGCAGGCGGAACCTAGCCGGGCTTTGTTACGCAGCCATGACACCGGGACTTATCCACAGGGGAACGCCAATCAGAACACTTTGCGATAGACCACGATGCCGGTCTTCTCCGCCACCTTGTCGTAGAGCTGCATCGCGGTGTGGTTGGTGTTGTAGGTGAACCAGTAGACCCGCGGCGATCCGGCCAGCCTTGCCTGTTCGTAGACGCCGTTGATCAGTGCGCGGCCGACGCCTTTGCCGCGCGCGGCCTGGCTGGTGAAGAGATCCTGCAGGTAGATGGTCGGCTCGATGGCGGTGGTTGAGCGGTGAAACAGATAATGCACCAGCCCGAGCAATTCGCCGTCGCGCTCGGCGACGAGGGCGTGCACCGGCTCATAGGCATCGAAGAAGCGCGCCCATGTCATCGCGGTGATGGCGGGATCGAGCGCGGTCGGTCCCGTCCGCTCGTAGAACGCGTTGTAGCCGTCCCACAGGGGAAGCCAGCGGTCGTAGTCCTGCCGGGTGACAAAACGAATCGATACGTCGCTGGGCATGTTTGATTCCGTGTGCGGGGGAAGGGGCGTCGTCGTCGACACGCTGGCTGATAACACCAGCCTACAGGTGCCACCGCAATGGATCAATCGAACCTATTCCGCGGCGCGCAGGTGCCGGGCGAGGTCGCGACCGCCGCCGCCGCCGCGCAGCGACCGGTAATAGTCGGCGCCGGCGGGATCGTCGGTATGGCGGACCAGGTCGGTCACCGGCGTGTAGCTCAGCATTCGCCCGCCGTCGGGCAACGCGGTGCAGCTGAATCGCAGCACCTGGCCGTCCCGCAGGTTGATGTTGATCGGCGTCGAGTCGCCGGCCCGCATCATCTCGGTGCGGCCGGCGATGAAGTGGCTCAGCTCGTCCTCCGGCAGTTCGAAGGCGCCGGTATCGCGCCCGTGATACATCAGCGCGATGAAGGGCGGCTTGCTGTCGGCCTTTTCGTCGGGAAGTGAAAAATAATGGCGGAAAGCGCGGTTGATGAATTCGGCGCGGGTGTCGGCATCGAGCAGCACGATGCCGATGTCGACCTGGTCGAGAGCCGACCTCAGCCGCTCCGCGGTGGCGTGATGGCGGTGCTGCGAGTCGAAAGCATCGATCCATTTCCGGCGCAGGTGGCCGGTGATGACGGCGGTGCCGGCCGCGGTGATCGCCAGCAGCACCATGCGGGCCAGGTCCGACATGTCGTAGCCGGGCGTGGCGCGGTGGTTGAGGAAGAACAACGCCGACGCGACCACCGAAATGGCGGCGCTGGCCAGCCCGGAGGCGGTGCCGGAGAGCGAGGCCGCGAAAGCCACGATGCAGACGAACAGCGGCGCGGGATTAGGAACGGCAACCAGGGTGCGGTCGACCAGGAAGGCGATCAACGCCGTTGCTGCCGTCAGAAGCGGACCGGAAAGTGCGCGCCAGTCGAACTGCATGCTCGCTCGCTCTCGTTGCCACGAGGGATAACGGCCGCAGCATGACGCATGGCTGCAACAGCGGGGGAATTTCCCGTTCCATGGCTAAAAGGCGGTTGCCGCGGTCGAAGCGGATTTCCGAACGCTTGAATCAAATGATATTCGATTGCCGAGGGAATCGGGTTCAGCGCTGCTGCGGTGGTTCCAGCACATTGTCGAAAGGACATTCATGCCCACCGTTTCACCAGCAATCCTGCCGATCCTGATGCTGTTCGCCTCCAATGTCTTCATGACCTTCGCCTGGTACGGCCATCTCAAGTTCAAGGGGAGCTGGCTGCCTCTCGTCGTGCTGGTGAGCTGGGGCATCGCGTTCTTCGAATACTGGCTCGCGGTGCCGGCCAACCGCTGGGGCAGCGAGGTCTATACGGCGGCCCAGCTCAAGACCATTCAGGAGGTGATCACATTGATCGTGTTCGCCGGTTTCTCGGTGCTGTACCTGAAGGAGCCGCTGGGCTGGAACCACGGATTGGGTTTTGCCTTGATCGCCGCGGGCGCGTTCTTCATCTTTCACAAGTGGTGAAGGGGCGTGGCGCGATATAATATCATCGTCGTCCCTGCGAACGCAGGGACCCATACGCCGTGCCGTCAATATTGTAGGTGGTGTAAGCGGGCTCGTTGAACCACGGCACCCTTGCCTCAGACGACCGGGGTTATGGGTCCCTGCGTTCGCAGGGACGACACTGGTTCACACCACTTCCCGCGCGCGTAAATCGGCGATCGCATCGGCGCCGTAGCCGAGCGAGGCCAGCACCTCGTCGGTGTGGGCGCTGAGTTCGGGTGCCATGGAATCGAGCCGGCCGCCGCCATGGGCCAGCTTGAAACCGCTGCCGGCGAAGCGCAGCCGGCCATAGGGCGTATCGATCTGCTGAATGGCGCCGCGCGCCGCGATCTGCGGGTGATCGATCACCTCCTCGATCTTCCAGATGCTGGCGCAGGGCGCGCCGGCCGCCTCCAGGATTTTCTCCCACTCGCGCGGATCCTTCTTCGCGAGCGCCTGCTCGATGATGGCGCGCAAAGCCTGTTCGTTTTCCTGCCGCGCGAACCAGTCGGCGAAGCGCGGGTCCTCCAGCGCGTCGGCGCGGCCGAGCGCGGTCATCAGCGCGCGGTACTGCTTCTCGCTGTTGACGGCGAGCAGCAGATAGCCGTCGCCCGCCTTGAACAGATTGGCGGTCGACCTGCGGCTGACGGCCTGGTTGCCGGACAGTTGCTGGCGATGGCCGGCGACGGTGTAGTCCGCCACCTGTCCCGACAGGAACGCCAGCGATGCCTCCAGCATGGAGACGTCGACCAGCTGGCCCTTGCCGGTATGGGTGCGCTGGAACAGCGCGCTGGAGACGCCGAACGCCGCGGTCGCCCCGGACAGCACGTCGCAGACGGCAAAGCCGGCGCGGGTCGGCCCGGTTTCCTCATGGCCGGTGATCGCCATGATGCCCGACAGGGCCTGGATCTTGCCGTCATAGCCGGCGCCCGACCGTTCCGGGCCGGTCTGGCCGAAGCCGGAGACGGCGCAATAGATCAGTTTCGGGTTGATCTGCGACAGTGCTTCGTAGCCGATGCCGAGCTTGTCCATCACGCCGGGACGAAAATTTTCCATCACCACATCGGCCAATGCGGCGAGCTGTTTGACGATGGCGATCGCCTCCGGCTTCGAAAGATCGAGCGTCAGGCTGCGCTTGTTGCCGTTGATCGCCTGCCAGCCCGGCGCGAGGCCGCGATCGGCCCATTCGCGGCTGAGCGGGGTGCGGCGCATGTCTTCGCCCTCGCGGCGCTCCACCTTGATGACGTCGGCGCCGAGCAGCGCGAGCTGGTAGCTCGCATAGGGGCCGGCCAGCACCTGCGTGAAGTCGAGAATCTTCACGCCTTCGAACGGTCGGGTCATGCGGGCATGCTCCTGAGAAATGTCGTTATTGCGAGTTCGGTACCGGCCTTCAAGATCAACCCTGCTGGGTAAAACAAACACCGCTGTCATCGCCCGGCTACGACCGGGCGACCCAGTATTCCAGAGACACCAGCGATAGGGCCGAGATGCCGCAGCGTACTGGATCGCCCGGTCGTAGCCGGGCGACGACAAATTACGTTGTGGCCGGCGTCCTTGCAGAGCCCCTTCGCGCCGTCCCGATCACGCCGCGCGGTTGCCGCGCGCGATCTCTTTCTGCTTGTCGAATTCCGCGCGCCGCCGGGCCAGTTCTTCCGGGCTCATCTGCGCGACGTTGTTGTAGTCGAGCTTCCAGCAGGCATCCTCGCTCCAGCGCAGCGGCGACTGCACGGTGGTGCGCGCGGCGAAGGCGGTCTCCAGCAGGCGGAACGCCAGTTCCAGCGTCTCTGCCTGCGAGGCAACGTCATGCGGCTTGCCGGCGGAGTTGCCGAGCGGGAAATCAGAGAACAGGAAGCGCGGCACCGCGGCGTGCTCGATGATGTCCTTGGCGCATCCCATCACAACAGTTGAGATGCCATTGGCTTCGAGGTGGCGGGCCACGAGCGCTGAGGTCTGGTGGCAGACCGGGCAGTTCGGCACCAGCACGGCGACATCGACCTTGTCGGCGAGGCAGCGGGCGAGGATCTCGGGCGCATCGATTTCGATCGTGACGCGGTGGCTGCGGTTGGTCGGCGCGCCGAAGAAGCGCGGCGCGACCTCGCCGATCCGCCGTGACGCTGAAGCCTTCAGCAGCTGCGGCAGCGGAAACCAGCTGCCGCTGTCGGTGGCCGTGGTGTGCTTGCGGTCGTAGCCGATATGCGAGATGCGCAGATCGTGCGGCTGCGAGGTATCGCCGTCATAGACCTGGTAGAATTTGGCGCCGCCGTTGTAGGCCGCCCCGGGGCCCTGGTCGCCTTTGGCGGGATCATAGGGCGCGGCGGTGGTGATGATCGTGACGCGCGACTGCGCCAGCGGCTTCTTCAGCGGCTGAAACGGCGCATCGACATGGTGCGCCCAGCGATAGGGCGTGGTGTAGCCGATCGCGGCGTAGTAGTCGCGGGTCCGCTGCATGTAGGGGATCGGTGAATCATGATCGGGCGCAAAGCCGAGTTGGTCATCGAGCGAGCCCGGCATGGTTTTGTCCCTCCGTGTTTCCGCCGCTGGATATCCATCGGCGTTTTGATCAGACTAAGGATAGCCCGGTTCGGGTCAAGACGTGATCTTCACGTCCGCCAAGGGAGAATGGGATGCGCGCCGATTTCGAAACCATCCATGTGGCCCGCCATGACGATCACATCCTGCTCGTCACGCTGAACCGGCCCGAGGCGTCCAACGCGCTCAACACGCAAATGGGCACCGAACTGATGGGCCTGTTCGAAACCTTCTCGCTCGATCTCCAAGGCCTGCGCGCGGTTGTTATCACCGGCAGTGGCGACAAGGCGTTCTGCGCCGGCGGCGACCTCAAGGAGCGCAACGGCATGACCGACGCAGATTGGCAGGCGCAGCACGCGATCTTCGAGCGGATGATGCGGGCGCTGATGGATTGTCCGATCCCGCTGATCGCCGCCGTCAATGGGGCGGCCTATGGCGGCGGCTGCGAGATCGCGGCGGCGGCGGATTTCGTCTATGCCGCCAGCCATGCGCGCTTTGCCCTGACCGAAGTGACGCTCGGCATCATGCCGGGGACCGGCGGCACCCAGAACCTCTCCCGCGCCGTCGGCGAGCGGCGCGCCAAGGAGCTGATCCTGTCGGGCCAGCCTTTCACCGCCGCGGAGGCGGAAACATGGGGTCTGGTCAATCGCGTGGTCGAACCCGCCGGCCTGCTGGAGGCGACGATGACCATCGCCCGGCGCATCGCCGCCAACGGCCCGATCGCGGTGCGCCAGGTCAAGCAGGCGATTCACCGCGGCCTGCAGATGTCGGTGTCCGACGGCATGGCCTTCGAGATCGAGGCCTACAATCGCCTGGTCCCGACCGCCGATCGCCGCGAAGGCGTGCTGGCGTTCAACGAAAAGCGCAAGCCGGTGTTTCGGGGGGAGTGAGAGGTGGGACGTACGCGCCATCCCCCGCAACTCACCCAAGTCGCCACCCCCAAGCCGTCATACCCCGCGAAAGCGGGGTATCCAGTACGCCGCGGCCTATCGAGTCCATCCGCGCCGTCTCTGGGATACTGGATCACCCGCCTTCGCGGGTGATGACAGTGGAGGGTGGGCCGGCGTTGATGCCTTCAGCGCGCCCTCATTTCGCCGGCGACACCCGCAGGATTCGTCCCGCCGAACTGTCGGTCAGCAGCCACAGCGCGCCGTCCGGGCCCTGCCGCACATCGCGAATGCGTTCGTTGAGGTTGGGCAGCAGGCGTTCCTCCGAGGTCACGGTGGTGCCGTTGAGTTGCAGCCGCACCAGCATCTTGCCGGCCAGTGCGCCGGTGAACAGGCTGCCGGTCCATTTCGGAAACAGCTTTGCGGAATAGAACGCAAGACCCGACGGGGCGATCGACGGCACCCAGTATTTCAGCGGCTGCTCCATGCCGTCCCGGGCGGTGCTGCCGTGAATCTTCGCGCCGCTGTAATCGATGCCGTAGCCGATCGCCGGCCAGCCGTAGTTCTTCCCCTTGCCGACGATGTTGATCTCGTCGCCGCCGCGCGGGCCGTGCTCGCTTTCCCAGACGTCGCCGTTGGCGGGATTGATCGCGAGGCCCTGCTGATTGCGGTGGCCGTAGCTCCAGATTTCAGGTTTGGCGCCGGCGCGGCCGACGAACGGGTTGTCCGCCGGCGCCGCGCCGTCGGGCGTGATCCGGATCAGCTTGCCGATATGATTGCCGAGATTCTGCGCCTCGTCGCGGGCGCTGTAATGGTCGCCCAGCGTGACGAACAAATTGCCGTCGCCGGCCTGCGCGATGCGGCAGCCGTAGTGATTGCCCGACGACAGCGGTCCCTCCTGACGGAAGATGACTTTTGTCTCGTCGAGCCGGCCGGCGTCGTCATTCAGCCTGGCGCGCGCCACCGCGGTACGGCCGCCGCCGGCGGTGCGTTCGGCGTAGCAGAAGTAGATGGTCCTGTTCTGCGCGTAGGCCTTGTCGGTGACGACGTCGAGCAATCCGCCCTGGCCGGAGGCCCAGACCTCGGGCACGCCCTTCAGCGGCGGCGAGACCTGTCCTTCCGGCGTGACGACGCGCATGCGGCCGGCGCGCTCGGTCACCAGCATCCGGCCGTCGGTGAGGAACGCCAGCGCCCATGGATGGGCCAGGCCGCTGGCGACGGTCTGGACGTCGAGCTGGCCCGCCGACGACGCGAACGAGGTGTCTTCGCCGCGCGTGGAGGTGACGATCAGGAACGTCGCGGTCAGTACGATCGCGACCGTCAACGACGCCGTTACAACGACCATGGGTGTCTTGTTCATGATGGCCCGATCACGATGATATCATCGCCGGCAGTGGCGGTGCTTGAAGCCGTGGCCCGCACCGGGGATTCAGCGTCACGCCGGAACGGGCATCGCCGTGGCGACCTCGATCGACAGCACCGCGAGGGCGACGATCAGGCACAGCGACAGCCCGCCGATCGCCAGCCGGCTGGCGACGACGTGGGTCAGTCTGGACAATGCGACTGGCGCGGAGCGGCCGTCAAAGCCGAGAGCGCCGGACGACCGGGGCATGGTCGAAATCCCTGAAAAAGCGGGCGAACGAATCGCCCAACTGTTTGGAATCTCGCAGCAATCGCTGGCAATATTGCGGCGGTTCCGATGACGAAAATGGCGAAATGGCGGCAAAAGGCCGGGTTATGCCCGCTATCTTGGGCCAAGGGTCAAAAAGGCGGTCAACAAGGCCGTCATTGCGAGCGCAGCTAAGAAATCCATTCTTCCTTGCTTGCGGCACGATGGATTGCTTCGCTGCGC
This sequence comes from Pseudomonadota bacterium, assembly GCA_043811435.1. Taxonomy (GTDB): domain Bacteria; phylum Pseudomonadota; class Alphaproteobacteria; order Rhizobiales; family Xanthobacteraceae; genus Bradyrhizobium. Next base: position 10,233 of record JBDRNF010000294.1, on the reverse strand, counting down.
TCGCAATGACGGCAGAACCAGTCCTCACGCCTCGGCGGCGATGCCGGGGGCGTCGATCTCGGCCTCGGGGGTAGCCGGCCGCCAGTCCATCGGCACAAATCCGCTGGTCTGCTCGACCCTGCGCAACCAGGTGCGGATCGCGGGAAAGGTCGAAAGGTCGAAGTCGCAGCGGTCGGCGACATGGGTGTAGCCGTACATCGCGATGTCGGCGACGGTCAGCTGTCCCGCGACGAAATATTCGTGGGTCATGAGATGGTTTTCCATCACCTGCAGCGCGGCGTAGCCGCGCTCCATCCAGTCTTCCAGCGCGTGGGTCTGCAGGTCGCGGCCGCCCTTGACCAGCGCCAGCCAGAAATAGGCCGCGCCGAGGTTGGGCTCCAGCGCGTGCTGCTCGAAGAACATCCACTGCAGCGCCTCGGCACGCTCGATCCGCGATTCCGGCGCCAGCGGGGTGCCGCCGGCGACAAACCAGAGGATGGCGTTGGATTCGGCGAGATAGCGGCCTTCGGCGACTTCCAGCAGCGGCACCTGTCCTGAGGGATTTTTCGCAAGAAACTCCGGCGTGCGGCTCTCGCCGCGCAGGATGTCGACTTCGATGGCGCGATAGGGCGCGTTGAGCAGCGCCAGCGCCAGTCGGACCTTGTAGCTGTTGCCGGAGCGCTGCATCGAATAGAGCTTGTACATCTTCAATTTTCGTTCGATCGGAGAAAGCGGCCGTGCCGCGTGCGGAGCGCGCCTTGTCGCGCCGCAACGCGGCTAAACAATGATGCCCTTGCGGTTGTGTCGCAAGGGCCACGCACTGGAAAAAGTCGAAAAGCTCTATTGCACTGCAACCGTGCCAGAAGTCCCGCCATCACGCGTCGGCAATTCGGATCACGCTTGCGCTATCTTGTCGGCGTTCGCATTCCGCGCTCGCGATCCCCGACCGCACGCCGCATGGTGCAAGCGAAAATCAAAAGCAACACCACGAGGCCCAGCGGTATCCCGCTGACTCCGGCGACGCCGCGCGACAGCAGCGGACCCAGCCACGCCGCGGCCAGCAGGCTGATTTCGAACGGTTCGAAGCCGCGGCGGAGTCCGTGGCGCGCGAGATAGGCGATCGCGACCGCAAGCACCATCAGATCGTAGTCGAGCACGTAGGGGGTCGCGAGCAGGCTGCCGCTCGCCAGCGCCGACGCCTTGAGTTCGAAGGCGGCGTCGCTTCGCCACAGCCACGCCAGACATGCGGCGACCACCAGCGCCAGCGCGATCTGCGCGGCATAGGCCAATGGGATGCCGGCGCCCCACATCCGCGCCGCCGAGAAGATCGATTGAATCTTCTCCCAGCCGGTGCCGCCCTGTTCGAGCACCACGACTTGCGTGAAATTCATGGAATCCGCGAAGGCCTGCCAGACGCCGACGCCGAGCGTGGCAAGGCTGACGGCGACCAGCGCCGCCACGGTGGCCGCCGCGGCGGCGATGGTGCTCCACCGTCCGCCGGCCAGCAGCGCCACCGGAATCAACACGCCGAATTGCGGCTTGTAGGCGAGGCAGCCGATCAGCACGCCCGCGAGCCAGGGTCTGCGGTCGAGCAGGTGCAGCGCGCCGCCGAGCAGGGCGGCGGTGAGAAACCCGTTCTGGCCGTGGCCGACATTGACGGCCACGGCGGGAAAGGCCGCCGCGATCAGCCACGTCTCGGGACGCGGCAGGATCGCGCGCATGACGGCCAGGTAGGCGGCAAAGCTCGCCGCCAGCCAGATCGCCAGACCGAGAGCATAGGGAACCGCGGCGACCAGCACCGCGACCGCAAAGAAGAACGGCGGGTAGTGCCAGCCGTAGAACGGCACCTCGCGGCCGCCGAACACGGCCTTTTCGGCGGCGTGCTGCAGGTCAGGCTGATAGGCGTCCGCGGGCCGGCCCTGCCAGGTCAGGGAGCCTGCCGCATAGACATTCGAGAAGTCGGTTCCAATCGGTTTCCCATTGCGGTCGATCAGGCCGTCCGACAGCGCGATCCAGCCGATCGCCGCCACGGCGCAGATGCCGAGCAGGATCAGGCTGTAGCGGCGCGCGCGCACCGGCGTGAGCCACTCCCCCGATCGCAGCCCTTGCCAGAAATGAGTCATTTCGCCGCAGAATTTGTATGAATATTGCGCTGTTCTAGCCGGCCGGTTTTAACGTTCCCTAAAGTTCGGCCGCGGCCGCCAAGCTTCTTGCGATGCAGCGTCGAGCGCTTTAGGGTGCCTCGATCCCAACAAGACGAGTCGTGGATCGGTGTGACCTCACCCGTGGATTCACCATGCCTGCAAGGAGACGATGATGCCTTTCCTGTCCGCTGCGCTCGACCGCGTGAAGCCGTCCGCGACCATCGCGGTCACGGATAAAGCACGCGCGCTGAAAGCGGCCGGCCGCAACGTCATCGGCCTCGGCGCCGGCGAGCCCGACTTCGATACGCCGGCCAACATCAAGCTGGCGGCGATCCATGCCATCGAGGCCGGCAAGACCAAATATACCGACGTCGGCGGCATTCCCGAGCTGAAGGAGGCGATCATCGCCAAGTTTCAGCGCGAGAACGGCCTGACCTACAAGCCGAACCAGATCATCGTCGGCACCGGCGGCAAGCAGGTGCTCTACAACGCGCTGATGGCCACCATCAATCCGGGCGACGAGGTCATCATTCCAGCACCCTATTGGGTGAGCTATCCGGAAATGGTGGCGCTGGCCGGCGGTGAATCCGTACCTGTGATCTGCACCGCGGCCGACGGCTTCAAGCTCAAGCCCGACGCGCTGGAAAAGGCGATCACGCCGAAGACCAAATGGATCATCCTGTGCTCGCCGTCGAACCCGACCGGCGCCGCCTATACGCGCGCCGAGCTGAAGGCGATCACCGACGTGCTGGTCAAGCGCCCGCATGTCTGGGTGATGACCGACGACATGTACGAGCACCTGGTCTATGACGATTTTGTCTTTACCACGCCGGCCCAGGTCGAGCCGAAACTATACGACCGCACGCTGACCGTGAACGGCGTCTCGAAAGCCTATTGCATGACCGGCTGGCGCATCGGCTATGCCGGCGGGCCGGCGGAGCTGATCAAGGCGATGCAGACCATCCAGTCGCAGTCGACCTCGAACCCGTGTTCGATCTCGCAATGGGCCTCGGTCGAGGCGCTCAACGGACCGCAGGATTTCATCCCCCTGAACAACAAGGTGTTCAAGGAGCGGCGCGATATCGCGGTGTCGATGCTCAACCAGGCCAGCGGCATCGACTGCCCGCGGCCGGAAGGCGCGTTCTACGTCTATCCGTCCTGCGCCGGCACCATCGGCAAGACCTCGCCGTCCGGCAAGGTGATCGCCAATGACGAGGATTTCGTCACCGAGCTCCTGGAAAGCGAAGGCGTCGCGGTGGTGCAGGGGTCCGCGTTCGGGCTCGGCCCGGCGTTCCGGATTTCCTATGCCACCAAGACGTCGGATCTCGAGGATGCCTGCAGGCGGATCCAGCGCTTTTGCGGCAATTTGAGGTAATCAAATCACTTCACCGTCGAAGTCGAGCTGATTTCTTCAGCTATTTGGAAGCGCCTTGTTTTCGACAAGGCGCTTTCTTTTTTTGGACAAGGCGTTTCCCTCTTGTCGCTCCGCAAACACAATCAGCGGAGTTCAGATTTATGCGAGTTTCAACCATAGCCATTGCGATCGCCGCGCTCGGCGTCTCGATCGCCGGCGCCAACGCGCAGCCGCAGGTGCGCGCCGGCCTGCTGCAATGCCAGGGCGGCCAGAATGTCGGCTTCGTGGTCGGCTCGGTGACGTCGTTCGAATGCGTGTTCCAGAGCGAAGGCCGCCGTCCGGAACCCTATCTCGCGACCGTTCGCCGCTACGGCGTCGATCTCGGCTTCACCGACCAGACCCGGCTGGTCTGGGCGGTGAACGCGCCGAGCCGGCGGGTCGGACGCGGCGACCTCGCCGGCTCCTCTGGCGGCGTCGGCGCCAACGCGTCGGTCGGCGTCGGCTTCGGCGGCAACTTCCTGGTCGGCGGTCCGGAAAATCCCTACGCGCTGCAGCCGATCAGCGTGCAGGGCCAGACCGGCCTGAACGTCGCGGCGGGGATCGCCGACATTCAGCTGGAGCCGGTCCGGCTCGGCCGCGGCGGCAAGCCCCGTCATCACCGGCACCACAAGCATCGCCGTCCCGGCTGAGGCGGCACGGCTGAGACATGGCGCATCACGGAGAGGGGCCCGCGAAAGCGGGCTCTTTTTATTGGCCCTCGTCATGGCCGGGCCTGTCCCGGCCATCCACGTCTTCCTTTGCTCTTAATGAAGCGAAGGACGTGGAGGCCCGGGACAGGCCCGGGCATGACGAAGCCCTTCCATCGCGTGCGGTTCGCCTGCAAAATCTGGCATCGTCACCGCCATTGTGTCATAGAGTTCCGCGCGCCAGGGCCGTGGCGTCCTCCTGATTCCCTGCTCGCATCACATCCTTCAGCCGGAGATTCTTCCATGCCCCGTTCCACCATTCTTGCCGGCCTCGCCGCGGTCGCGCTGGTCGCGTTATCAGCCGCCGCCCAGGCGCAGCAGCCGATGCAGCGCGTGCAGGTCGGCGTGCTCGAATGCCGCGGCGGCGCCAGCGTCGGCTTCATCGTGGGCTCGGTGACCAATCTCGGCTGCGTGCTGCGGGTCGACGGCATGCCGGAAGACCGCTATGTCGCCACCATCCGCAAAGTCGGGCTCGATCTCGGCATCACCCAGGAATCGGCGCTGGCCTGGGGCGTGTTCGCGCCGGTGGCGCGGCTCGGTCCCGGCGATCTCGCCGGCAATTACGCCGGCGTGCAGGGCAGCGCCACGCTCGGCGTCGGCGCTGGCGGCAATCTGCTGGTCGGCGGCTCCAACAACACCATCGCGCTGCAGCCGCTCAGCCTGCAGGGCCAGGTCGGCGTCAGCATCGCGGCCGGCCTGGAAAGCCTGGAGTTGCGGCCGGGCAGGTGAGGGGGAGCGTTCCCCGGACGCAGCGCAGCGCACCCGGGTCCGCGCTCCGCGCGGCCCGAGCACAGGCTCCGCGGTGCGCTGCTGATCCGGGGCCCATATTAAAACTTGCGCCATGGGTCCCGGCTCTGCGGTGCATCGTGAAGAACGCTGCACCGCGTCCGGGACACGATATCTTCCAGAGCGCCACTGCGAGATGGCGGGTTAAAGCGAACCCGCCCTACATGGTTTCTTCGTGCGACGTCTCGCGCTTTCGCCGCGCCCGCAGGTCGGCCATCACGGTGATGGTCGCAGCGACCACCAGCACGCAAAGCGTCGCCTTCGACACCGTCTCCATCGTGCCCTCGATCAGCACGGCATGGACCACGCCGCCTGCGACGATGACGATCGCCAGCGGCAGGTGGATCCTGCGCCACGTTCGCGCGCGCAGTCCCCATCGCCGGCGCAGTGCCGCCATCGTCGCGACGGCGAAGATGGCCCACATGGCGATCACGCCGAAGGGGGAGAACGGCGTCGGCGAAGCGAACGTGAGGGCGTCGATCATGTCGGGCGGGCTGGTGATCCAGAGGCCGCCGACGTGGATCGCCACCGCCGCCACCAGCGCGCCGCCGATCCAGCGATGGGCACGCCGTGCGCGATAGGCCGACAGTCCCGGCAGGTATCCGCCGATCAGCAAGGGCTGAACCAGCACCAGACCCAGCGCGACGATCCCCGCGAACCCGGCCAGGATGTAGACCGGACCGCGCCATTGCAGCTGCGGGCTGAAGGCCGCGGCCGCGATCGGCCCGCCGACGGCCGCTGCAAGGGCGACCCAGATCAGCGCCGGCGCCGGTCTCCACCGCTTCGTTGGCAATTCGGTCAGGCCGGCTGAAGCACGAAATGCGCCTCCAGGGCGGTATCCTTGACGCTGCGCATCACCGGCCGCAGGAAGACGGCTTTGAATTCCCCGCTGTCATAGGCGAGATGACCATGCGGCTGGCCGAAGATCGGAATGATCTGCGGCATCTCGAGGCGGAACGCGCCGTTCTCGTCGGTGAGCGTGGCGCCATGACTTTGCGGGTCGCTCTCCTGCCCCTCGACCGTGTGCGCCCAGATCTGGATGCGCTGCCCGGCGAGCGGCGCCCCGTCGCCGGCGCGGCGTACCGTGCCGGACATCCAGAAGCCGCCCTTGCCGATCCGCTCCACGATGGGCGCGCCCTTCTGGTAGTTGTTGGTCCCGCCCCGCATCGAAGGCGTCGGCGCGAGGCCTTCCGCGCGGGCGGGCAGCAGCAGCCCGGAAGCCCCTGACGCCAGCACGGCGCCGCCGGCGGCGAGCAGGGTGCGGCGGTTGAACAGGATGGTGGTCATGCAAGTTCCCTTCAGGCGATCGTGCAATGGCTTCGCCGAGACTACAACAACCGCCGTCGAAGCGCGCGACAGGTTGCATAACAGTGTTGTTACCGGTGTGGCGATCGCATGCGAAGCCTGTAGGATGGGTGGAGCGAAGCGATACCCATCGTGTTTCGCAACAGTGGCGATGGGTTTCGCGAAGAGCTCAACCCATCCTACAAGCTGCCTCTCCATGGAATGAGCTCGCTCAAGCCGGCTTGCGTTCCCCGGACGCAGCGCAGCGCGTGGCGGTGCGCTGCAGAGCCGGGGTCCATCGGGATGGGTCCCGGCTCTGCGGAGCGGCACAAGCGCGCCGCACCGCGTCCGGGACACGACGGAACGGCGTCGCTCTCAATGAAAAACCCGCCCGGAGTCGATCACGACGGTCTGGCCGGTCATGGTCTCGGTGCGGCACATCGCGACGACCATGTCGGCGCAGTCGTCCTTGTCGGCCGGCTTCTTCAAGAGCGAACTCGAGGCCGCGCGCTCGACATGCTCGGCGCGCAGATTGGCGGTCGCGCGGGTGCCGTCCAGCAGGCCCGGCGCCACGCAATTGACCAGCGTCTCCGGCGCCAGCGCCACCGCCATGCAGCGCGTCAGGTGAACGAGCCCCGCCTTCGACACTGCATAGGCGATCGAGGAGCCGGTCGGGCTCAGCCCCGCCACCGAGGCGATGTTGACGATGCGGCCGCGCCCCTGCGCCTTCATGGCCGGCGCCACCGCCTTCATCAGGCGCATCGGCCCGGTCAGGTTGATCGCCATGATCTTCTCCCACACCTCCGGCGTCAGCGCGTCGAGATCGCCGAACGGGATCGCGACATTGTAGGCGGCGTCATTGACCAGGATATCGAGCCGGCCGAACGCCTGCGCGACCTCGCCGGCCAGCCGCTCCACATCCGCGCCGTCGGCGATGTCGCAGCCGAAAGCCCGGGCCCTGACCTGATAGCGCGATGTCAGTTCGCCGGCGACGCCTTCCGCCTGCTCGCGGCTGCGCGCATACACGACCGCGACATGCGCGCCCTCCCGCGCCAGCGCGTGGCAGATCCGCTGCCCCAGCCCGCCATTGCCGCCGGTGACCAGTGCGACGGCGCCGTTGAGGTCCATGGGTTCTATCCTTTGATGCCGATGTGTTGTCGCGAGCCGCCCCGCCGCCCGCGGTGGGGCATCAAACCAGCTCCAGCCGCAGTGACCGTCCCACCATTCGGGCGGCCCGCTGCAGCGTCGCAAGCGTGACGTTTCCGTCCTTTGGATCAAGCAATCGGCCAATCTGGCTCCGGCTGGTTTTCATACGCGTGGCAAGCCCGTTGCGGGAAATGTTGTTGGCCTTCATCGCCTCGGCAATTTGCCAGGCCAAGACTTCCTTGATGGCGGTCGCCTGAAATTCCTCGAGCTTGCCTTCATCCTTGAGAAAGTCATCGAGCGTACTCAGCTTGGCCGGCGAACGCGGCGCTCTTTTCTTCCTGGCCATAACAGCCTCCTTCAGGCTTCGAATTCCTTCTTTCGCTTTCGCGCCAAAGCGAGTTCTTGATCGGGTGTCTTCCGGGTCTTCTTGATGAACCCGTGAAGAATGACGATGCGATCCCGCACCAGGCAAAACAGCACGCGCGCGATACGGTTGCCATGCAGGGAGGTTCGGACTTCCCACAGGCCTTCCCCCATTGCCCTGCACAGCGGCATGCCGATCGGCCAACGAAACTGAACCCGCATGAGATCGAGCCCGATTGCGTTTCGGTCCCTTTCATCGAGCGACCGCAACCAGTCCCGCACCATCTCGGCGCCGCCCCGCGTCCGGTAAAAGACGAGCGGAACTTTGCGTGGCCCGTCACCGGCCATGGCGTACTATATATGATACATGTACCATATAATGTCCAGTTGGTGTAGCGGATTTTGTATCCGGGGAGACAAGCATAGGCGACAGCAATAGAGAACGGGATTCAAAGGCACGTAGGGCCGTAGGGCGGATTCGCTTTCGTCCGCCGTCTCGGATGGATCGGCGGGTTAAAGTGAACCCGCCCTTACGCGCTGACGGCGTCGGGGCGATCAGCGCTGCTGTGGCGGTCATCATCGCGCTAGCGCGGCGAAGGCGGACTTAGGGCAGTGATCCCGAATCGGGGAGTGCTGAATCGTCGACGGTGGCCGGCCGCCGTCGACGATGGTCGACCAGCAACATCTAGTAAAAAAATATAGGGCAGGCTGGCAGCGAGTTTCTAGCGGAATCAACGTCATGCAATATGTTATGCAGATCAAACCCGACAAAACGTGGTCGACCACAAGTTTGCCCCTTGCCAACGAGTCCAAAACAACCGCCAATACCTAAGTCCCCCGGAAAAACCAGCTCTTAAAAACCTTCTTTAAGGAGAGCTGTGTCATGAGCCGGGCGCCCCCCGAACTGAATTTGAAAATCGGACCGTTCTCGGTCAGCGCCAAAGGTACTGTGGCGGTTCGGGCTATCCGGTGGCCAGTGGCTTTCGCCATTGCGGTTGTGGTGCCGCTCGCACTTGGCCTGGCTGTCTACGGCTTGTCGCACATTGGTGTGCTTCGATCTGTTTTCCGGCAGTGGTGGTCTTAACAATGGTTTCTAGAATGCCGGGACATCACATTCGAAGGGCCGTAGGGCGGATTCCCTTTAATCCGCCATCCCGGATGGTTCGGCGGGTTAAAGCGAACCCGCTCTACGCGTTGAACGTGGCAACTGGCCAGGAGAAGTTAACGAATGACAATGTCGAGGAAAATGTGGCTGAGTCATAAGCTGTGGCTACTTCAGAACCGCTTGAGTGTGATGCTCAGTAGACCGTGGACTGACCTGCGCGGAATCAGCAGCTCATATGCGGCAAGGAGCACCGTAGTGCTCCCGCTGATTGGCTACCTCATTCTCTTCAACGATAAAGTGGTCCGTTTCCTAGAAATTGCGCGGGAGCTTGGACCAACGACAGGTGACGGCATATCGAACCGGCTTGTTTGGATTTACTTTGGTCTTTGCGCCGTAGCTGCGGGCACCGTCGTTTATGCTAGGTATTGCCCAGCCGAGATTAAGGCGTATGGAGACAAAACGTCGTTTACTAACGCCACCCTGATGTCGGCGTCGATGCACATGTTTGAGGATTATGAGAGGCGGTTGATAGCGTCGGAGTTCAAGAAGGACATGGAGACGCTCAGGCAAAATTCCCATGGAGAATACCGTCAGCGCATTACGCGGCTGTATCATGACTACTTAAACTATAGACATCCCACGGCACGGGCGTCAGTCACTGCGTTTTTCGCAGTAGGCATCTTCTGCCTTCTGGTCCCTTCCGCTGAGGTCTTCTGGAAGGTCGTGTTGCTCGTTGTTGGGAAGCTTGCCAATTGAATTTCTCCTGTGCGCTTTAGCTCTGCTCAAGCGAGAACATCGCTCAGGAACGTCCAAAATCGGGAAACGGCTCTCTCAGGTATTCCCGGCGTAGGCTGGCCGGTTTGTAGGGAGCCGGGTTAGGACAATTCCACCGAGTCCAGATCGTCGATGTCCTATCGGCGCCCCCTTTGCTGATCGCCATCGCCCCTGCGACAAATCAACCCGTCGGGTAAAATTTCGCTTTTCCCGAAACCCAAATCACCGTTATGACTCCCGCCATCCTGTCCTCTTGGAAGGGGCGTTGGCCATCGTTACCGAACGTTGGGGCAGGAGTTGCGGTGGACGCAGCGGCATCGTGCGCGGAACGGGATTGCAGGGCGGGTAAACTCCGTGAGCGGTCTTCAGGACGTGTTGACGAGCGGTTCCGAAGCGTACGGCAAAAGCGTGTGGACCCGATGCCTGAAACTGGTAGGCATCAAGTCTTGCGGAGGTGCTGCATGCCCGACCGGGCTGACGTACCGGTTTCCGCGGGGCGACGGAGGCGACAAAGGCCATGAATTCTCCGGGGTGAGCGCGCCATAAGCCGTC
>JBDRNF010000293.1:0-35747 GCA_043811435.1 Pseudomonadota bacterium | reverse complement strand
CCGCAGAGCCGGGACCCACGCGCAGTCGAAAAATGGACCCCGGATCTGCAGCGCACCGCTTCGCGCTGCGCAGCGACCGGGGCACGGAACCAAACCCGACTCCCCAACTCCGGCTCCGGCGGCGGCGAACGGAATCGAGCGCGATCTCCCTCCGCTGTCATCGCCCGGCTTGACCGGGCGACCCAGTACGCCGTGACGTCCCGTTCGATCTCCGGCGCCTCTGGAATACTGGGTCCCCCGCTTTCGCGGAGGACGACGGAGTATGTGGACGGTTGTCGCGCTCGACTCCCCCGCCTCCTCTACCGCAGTTCCGGCGGCGGCGAGCGGTCGAGCACGCTGCCCTTGGCGCCTTCGAGCAGATCGATGCCGTAGGTTTCGATGACGAGCGGCCCGCGCATCCGCTTGAGTTCGGCGACCCGCTCGACCCCGGCGAAGTTATCCGACTGCCAGGCTCGCGCACCGGGCCTGATATCGTCGACGAACAAGAGCTTGCCGGACAATTGCGCCGCGGACGGTTCGGGCATGTTGACCCAGCGGATGCGCTCGGTCGGCTGCAGCACGCAGCTGCCCTTCGGCAGATAGAAGGCCAGCCATCCGGTGGTGCCGTAATCCGGCGCCAGCACGCAGGTCGCCCCGGTGCGCAGGCGCACCGCCTCGATGCCGCTTGCGAGTTCGCGCCAGCCGACGCCGACGCTGCGCACGGTGGCGTCGCGGCGGTAGCCCGTGAACACGCCGGTATTGGCCTGCACGATCAGGAACGCAAACAGCACAACGCCCACCGGCGAGGCCCAGCGCAAACAGAAATCGGCAAGGCGCTGCCGCCATCCGTCCCATCGCGTAAGGTGAGCCGCGACTGCCGCGGCAATGGCAAATGCCGGATAGACCGGCGCGAACCAGTTGGCCTCGACGCGGGCGTGCAACGAGTGCCAGATGAAATACGCCACGATGGTCCAGAACATCGTGTTGACGAGCATGCGGGCGGCGAGCGCGCCGGTATCGCGCCAGGCCAGCGCGTGAAGCCCCATCGCGCCGAGAATGAACACCAGCGGCGTCGCGAAGGCGACCTGGGTCGGAACCAGCTCGGCGATGAAGGCCGGCCTGAAATTCTCTATCCGGGCACGGCCGAACATCTGCTTGAGGAAGGAGACCCAGTGGTGATCGGCGTTCCAGAGAATCACGGGCGCGAACACCGCCAGCGCGACGAGGCCGCCGAGATAGGGCCAGGGCGAGATCAGCCAGCGCCGCAGCTTCGGCACCGCCACCAGCCAGATCAGGATAGCCAGGCCGAAAAACAGCGCGGTGTATTTCGAGAGCAGCGCCACACCGACCGCTGCGCCGACCGCGAGCCACCATTCGCCGCGGCCGGTTTCCAGCACCTTGGCGAGAAAGAACAGCACGAAACTCGAGGCCACCAGCAGCGGCGCATCCGGCGTCACGATCAGGGTGCCGACCGCGGCCATCATGGTGGCGTTGAGCAGGATGGTGGCGGTCGCGGCCAGGCGGATGCCGCCGAACAGGATGGCCGCGGTGCGAAACACCGCAAAGCTCATCGGCAGCGCCAGCAGGATCGACGCCAGCCGCACGCCGAGTTCGGTGTCGCCCGCGATCAGGGTGCCGGCACGGATCACGTAAGCGACGGCGGGCGGATGATCGTAGTAGCCGCCGGCGAGATGCTTCGACCACATCCAGTAATAGGCTTCGTCGAAGGTCAGCGGCGTCCAGGCGGCGGCGATCAGCCGCAATGCCACCAGCGCCAGCACCGTGAGAACGGTGTTGCGAGCGAGGCGCGCGTCGTTCGCACTCATTTTTCGTTCATCGCTTGCGCCAGACGAACAGTCCGGACATCGCGTAATTCCACACCACGCCCATCATCGCGCCCGCCGCGCCGGCCACCCACCAGTTCCACTCCTGGTCGTAGACCGAAAACGCGACACCGACATTGGCGACGAGGCCGACGCCGCAGACCTGATAGAACAGCAGCAGGCCGCGCAGGATGGCAAAGCCCTTCAGCCGCTGGTCGCGGTAGGTGAGAAAATTGTTCAGGATGAAGTTGGAGGTCATGGCGACCAGTGCGCCGGCCGCCTGCGCCTCGGCAAAGGGCACGCTGAGAACCTCATGCGCCACGAACAGCGTTGCGAGGTGCACGACGAGGCCTGTCGTGCCGACCATCGCGAACAGCAGGAAGCGCAGCGACACCACGTCGTGGGTGAGCTTTGCCAGCACCAGCCCCAGGAAATCCAGTGCGACCATGGAATCGAGCTTGCTCTCGCCATGCATCCTGGTGCCGAAGGTGAAGGGTATTTCCTTCACCCGCAATTCGCCGCGCGCGGTGGCGACGATATCGAGCAGGATCTTGAAGCCCTGGGTCGAGAGCTGCGGCGCCAGCTGCTCGAAGCGGTCGCGGCGGATCATGAAGAAGCCGCTCATGGGATCGGCGATCTTTACCCGCAGCACCCGTTTGGCCACCTCGGTGGCGAGATGGCTGGCCCCGGCCCGCTGCCTGTCGAAACTGTCGGCGCTGCCGCCCTCGATGTAGCGGCTGCCGACCACGAGATCGAACTCGCCGCCCTGCAGCAGCGCCAGCATCTTCGGCAGCTGGGTTTCGTCATGCTGCAGGTCGGCGTCGATCACCGCGGCGAAGGGCGCGCTGGCCGCCAGGATACCCTCGATGCAGGCGCCGGACAGGCCGCGCCGCCCGATCCGCCTGATGCAGCGGACCCGGGTATCCATCCGCGCCAGGCCCCGCACCACATCCCAGGTCCCGTCGGGCGAATTGTCGTCGACGAACACCACTTCCCAGGCGATGCCGGCGAACGTCGCCTCCAGCCGCCGGTACAGCGTGGTGACGTTGTCGCGCTCGTTGAAGGTGGGGACGATGACCGAAAGCTGAGGCGCCACAGCTGATCGCGGCGGGTTTTCGGGGCCCGGTCTGATGGCTTCATTCATGCCGCCAGCGTATATCCGCAGCGTCAGGGGAAGCCAAGGGAACCCGGAGCCGAGGATCGAAAATGGGTCGTCGGAGCGGGGTAAAATGGCCCAAACAGGCCCTGAAATGCCAACGACCACCAACAGAGGGCGCGCGTACATCCGGCGCAGCCTGACTATTGAGTGGTCGTCCCAGCGCCGGAGCTATGAAGCGTCGACGTCGCCGTTGGATACAAGATAGGAACGATCGGGCCGTTGCGCAAGGGGGCCCGCCCGGCCCCCGAAATCAGGCCTACTCCGGCACCTCCCGCACCACGGGCCCCCGCACCGCGGGCGCGGCCGGCGCGGCCGGAACCGGTTCCTTGGGCGCCTCGATCGTCTGAACCTGCCTGGCGGGCTTGCCCCCCTGCCCGATCGGTCCAAACACGACGGCCGCCACCAGAACGACGGCCACGATGATGCCGCCCAGTATTTTCGCGATCGCTTCCGTATCCATCCCGCTTCTTCCCTGGTCGCCCGGTTGATCCGCCCGAGTCGATCGAGCCGTCCGTCCCCGCCGCCATCCTAGCCCAGTTTCCTTCGCTCCAGAAAGTGCCTCAGCCGCTGGTTGATTTCATCGGCGGCGGCCTCCGCCGCGGTCGCCCGATCGTCGCGAAGCCTTTGCACCGCCGCAACGATCTCGGCGACCGTACCTTCGATGCGCTGAAGCTGCTGTTCGAGTTCGTCAGCCATCGCCCATCCTAACTGGGCCGCGTGGGTGCACAAGACGGCATCAAAGCCGCACCGTTTCCGCCAACTGGCCAAGCCCGGACGATTTGATTAGAGTCGATATGACACGCCCTCTTCCATTCGTTGCGAGCCATCCGTGACCAAATCCCCAAAACCCGCGTCCAAATCCTCCGGCCACATCTACATCGGCATCGGCGGCTGGACCTTTGCGCCGTGGCGCGGGGTGTTTTATCCGGAGAAGCTGACGCAGGCGAAGGAGCTGGAATATGCCGCGTCGAAGCTGACCTCGATCGAGATCAACGGCACCTATTACGGCTCGCAGAAGCCGGAGAGCTTTCGCAAATGGGCGCGCGAGGTGCCGGACGGATTCGTGTTTTCGCTGAAGGGGCCGCGCTTCGCCACCAACCGCCGGGTGCTGGCGGAAGCAGGCGATTCGGTGAAGCGGTTTTATGATTCCGGCGTGCTGGAGCTGGGCGACCGGCTTGGGCCGGTGCTGTGGCAATTTGCGCCGACCAAGAAATTCGACGAGGCCGATTTCGGCAAGTTTCTGGAATTGCTGCCGCGAAAACTCGAGGGCCGCGCACTGCGCCATGTGGTCGAGGTGCGGCACGACAGTTTTGCCGTGCCTGATTTCATCGCGCTGCTGCGACAGTTCGAAACGCCTGTTGTGTACGCCGAGCATGGCAAGTATCCGGCGATCGCGGACATTACCGGCGATTTCGTCTATGCGCGGCTGCAGAAGGGCAATGACGAGCTGAAGACCTGTTATCCGCCGAAGCAACTCGACGCCTGGGCGAAGCGGTTTCAGGTCTGGGCCGAAGGCGGCGAGCCGGACGATCTGCCGCGCGCCGATCCGACCAGCGCGAAGAAGGTGCCACGCGACGTGTTCGCCTATGTGATCCACGAGGGCAAGGTGCGCGCTCCATCAGGCGCGATGGAGTTGATCGAGCGGATGAAGTGACCGGACGCGTCGCATGGCCAAGACCCAAAAACTCTTCACCATCGGCTATGAGCAGACGCCGGCAAAAGCCGTGCTCGACGAACTTGAGCAGGCCGGCGTCAAGCTGCTGGTGGACGTGCGCGCGGTGGCGGCGTCGCGCCGCCCCGGCTTTTCCAAGAACCAGCTCGCCGCCGGGCTCGACGCGCGCGGCATTTCCTATCTGCACCTGCGCGGGCTCGGCACGCCGAAGGACGGCCGCGAGGCCGCGCGCAGCGGCCAGTTCGGCGCACTCTACAAGATCTATGCGAAACACCTGAAGACGCCGCAGGCGCGCGAAGAACTGGACGAACTGTCGGCGCTGGTCAAGCAGGCCGGTCCGGTCTGCATCCTCTGCTACGAGCGCGATCACCGCGAATGCCACCGGCAATGGATCGCCGAGATCATCGAGCAGCGCAACGGGGTGAAGGTGGAGAATCTGGCGGCGAAGCAGGTGTGAGAAGCCGTCATTGCGGGTTCGGTACCAGGCTCACGGTCGACCCTGCCGGATGAAAAAGCATCGCTGTCATCGCCCGGCTTGACCGGGCGACCCAGTATTCCAGAGACGCCAGCCATAGTGCCGAGAAGCCGCGGCGTACTGGATCGCCCGGTCAAGCCGGGCGACGACAGTTCCGTCGTGGCAGGCTTCTTCCGTAGCCCCGGATCGTCTTGGAAGCGAAGGCTCTCACCCCAACTGCCACACCGTCATCGGCCGGTCGTAACCCCTGATCGCGACTTCACCCAGCGACACCGCATCGCCGCGGTCCTGATCCAGCGCCTCGTGCACCGCCGCCGAGATCAGGAACTGGGAATTGAATTCCTTGTTGAGCGCTTCCAGCCTCGCGGCAAAATTCACGGTGTCGCCGATCACGGTGTATTCCTTGCGCCGCGCCGAACCGATATTGCCGGCGACGACGTCGCCGACGTGGATGCCGATGCCGATGCGCAGCGGCCAGCTGGCTTCCCGGTTGACGCGTTCGTTGGCTTCCAGCATTTCGCGGGCCGCAGCGACCGCGAGGCGCGCCGGGTGCGGCGCATCGAGCGGCGCGCCGAACAGCGCCAGGAATCCGTCGCCGAGAAACTTGTTCACGATGCCGCCATGGCGATCGAGGATATCGACCAGCGTCGCGAACGCCCCGTCGAGCCGCTCCACCACTTCCTGTGGCGTGCGGATGCTGGCGCCGGCGGTGAAGCTGCGGAAGTCGACGAACATGACGGCGACCCGGCGGATTTCGCTGTCGGTGCTCTTGCCCTCCGCCATAAGCCGCTCGACCACCTGCGGCGAGACGTGCTGGCCGAACAGGTTGGTGATGCGGTCGCGCGCGGTCGCAGCCTTAATGCTGGCCTCGAACTGCCGGCGCAATTGCATGCCGACCGCGCCCGCCAGCATGCCGCAGACCAGCAGAATCAGACTGCGCCCGGCGTGATAATACAGGTTGGGCTCGGGATCCACGACGCCGGCGGGATGGTAGAACATCGCCATGCAATACAACTCCACCGCGGCAACGGCGCCGGTGAAGGTCGAGAGCCAGAAATCCAGCCGCAAGGTCGAGAGGATGATGAAGATGAAATAGGTCATCGGCGTCACGAAGCCGAGCGCCTCGACCGCCCCCATGCTGTCGATATGCAGCGCCAGCGCGACCGTCGGCATCGACGTTTCGATCAGCGCGCCGACATACCGCCGGATCACGGGAATGTCGCGATCCAGCCTGAGATATCGGCTGATGACCGCGTGGACCCACCATTCGAACAGGATGAACGGCACGAGGATCGCATAGAGGTGGACCGGCTTGAGATTGCCGTGCCAGACGCGGCTCACCGCCTCGGGCGCCAACAGATAGACAGCCGCGAGCATGATTCCGAGCAGCGCCGTCGTCGCGATCAGCGCCTTGATGCGGATCAGCTCGGTGCGCATCACCTCCCGCGTCAGCTCGCGCTGGAATTCAGCCGATACCGCCACGTCCTGCCCCACCTTCTTGTTGCCCCAGAACCCAGCCATTGCGTATCCCTGCGCCTCCGAGGTCCGCTGTTTGCGCGCGCCCCGGAAGGACGTCGACTATATGCATCAATCGAGCGTGCGACGGAAGCGCATCACCGCGATCGTCATCGCCAGCAGCATCAGGACCAGCAGGGCGATTGCGTCATATTGCATATTCGGCAATGTCGCGCCTTTCAGCATGATGGCGCGGACGATCCGCAGATAATGCGTCAGCGGCAGGCCCTCGCCGATATATTGCGCCCATACCGGCATGCCGGCGAATGGAAACATGAAGCCCGACAACAGGATGCTCGGCAGGAAGAACATGATCGACATCTGCATCGCCTGCAGCTGGTTCTGCGCGATGGTCGAGAAGGTGTAGCCGATCGCCAGATTGGTGGTGATGAACAGCGTCGAGAGCAGCGCCAGCAGGATCAGGCTGCCGTAGACCGGCACCCCGAACAGCAACACGCCGATGCCGATGATCAGGATGGCCTGGATGAAGCCGACCAGCACGTAGGGCAGAATCTTGCCGAGCATCACCTCGACCGGCGTGATCGGCATCGACAGCAGGCTCTCCATGGTGCCGCGCGCGATCTCGCGCGTCACCGACAATGCCGTAAAGATCAGCATGGTCATGGTCAGGATGGTGCCGACCAGGCCGGGCACGATATTCAGCCGCGACGACGCCGCCGGGTTGTAGCGGGCGTGGGTGCGGATTTCGAACGGCGGCAGCGCGGTTTCGCCGATGTGCAGATCGTGCTGCAGCGCCGTCTGCACCACGGTGCCGAGCGCCGACATCGCCGAGCCGGCAGCGACCGGATCGGTGGCGTCGGCGGCGACCAATAGCGCCGGACGGTCGCCGCGCCGCACCGCGCGCTCGAAGCCGCGCGGGATTTCGACGCCGAACAGCACCTTTCCCGACAGCAGGAGATCGTCGAACTCCTGAACGGTGTGCACTTCGCGGGTAAAGCGGAAATAGGCGGTGTTCTCCATCGCCTTCAGGACCGAGCGGGCGAGGTCGCTGTCCTCCTGCAACAGCACCGCGGTCGGCAGATGGCGCGGCGTGGTGTTGATGGCAAAGCCGAACAGCAACAGCTGCATGACCGGGATCATCACGATCATCGCGAACGAGACACGGTCGCGCCGAAGCTGGATGAATTCCTTGACCACCATGGCGTAGCTGCGCCGCCAGAAGCCGAACGGCGGATCCCTGGCGTCGCGGCTATGATCGGGTGCGACGCTCACTGGAAATTGTCCTTTGAGCGGGTCATCAGTTCGATGAACACGTCTTCCAGCGACGGCTCGCCATGCTGCCAGCGCATCCCCTGACGGTCGCGGTACGGCGCGATGGTGGCCTCGAGCGCCGCATGATCGCGGCCGGAAACATGCAGGGAGGTGCCGAACGGCGCCACCATGTCGATGCCCGGCTTGCCGGCAAGTTCGGTCGCGAGGGTGTTGAGGTCGTCGCCCGACACGGTCCAGGTCGACAGATCGGATGTGGCGACGACCTCGTCGACGGTGCCGTGCGCCAGCAGATGGCCGTAGGCGATATAGGCGATCTCGTGGCAGCGCTCCGCCTCGTCCATGTAGTGGGTGGAGACCAGCACGGTCAGCCCGTCGGCCGCCAGTGCATGGATCTCGTTCCAGAAATCCCGCCGCGCCTTGGGATCGACGCCGGCGGTCGGCTCGTCCAGCAGCAGCAGTTGCGGATTGGGCAGTGTGCAGGCGCCGAGCGCGAGACGCTGCTTCCAGCCGCCGGAGAGTTCGCCCGCGAGCTGCTGCTCGCGGCCGCCGAGGCCGAGCCGCTTGATCATGTCGGCCGCGGCGCGCCGCGCGTCCGATACCCCGTAGAGCCTGGCGACGAATTCCAGGTTCTCGCGCACCGACAGGTCCTGGTACAGCGAGAAGCGTTGCGTCATGTAACCGACCTGGCGCTTGATCTTGTCGGCGTCGCGGCGGATGTCGTATCCGAGGCAGGTGCCCTCGCCGCTGTCAGGCGTCAGCAGGCCGCAGAGCATGCGGATAGTGGTCGTCTTGCCGCTGCCGTTGGGGCCGAGGAATCCATAGATGGTGCCACGCTTGACCTGCATGCTGAGGTCATGCACCACCTCGCGCCCGCCAAAGGATTTCGACAGGCCGTGCACGTCGATCGCGATGTCGGCGGCGGAGGCTGATGCTGATGCGGCTGTCATCGCTTGTCCGCTACCGGGGTTTTGGCGCCTGGAAACACCGAGATCGGCTGGCCGACCCGCAAGGCGTCGGGCCGGTTCGGACGCGCCTGGATTAGGTAGACCAGCTTGCTGCGCTCCTCGAGGCTGTAGATCACTGGCGGGGTGTACTCCGCCGCGGTCGCGATGAAATAGATCTTGGCCGTGAGATCGACGGCGCAATTGTCGCAGCTGACGCGGACCTCGTCGCCGACCGCGAGCTTGGGCAGATCGGTCTCCGGCACGAAGAACCGCAGCTTCATGTTGCCGGGCGGCATGATCGACAGCACCGGCCGCTGCGCCGGCACCATCTCGCCCTCGCGGAAGTAGATTTGCTGGATGATGCCGCCGACCGGCGCAAAGCCGCTGCGCCGCGCCAATCTGGTTTGCGAGGTCTTGACCCGCGCCTCCGCCACCCGCAGCGCCGACACCGCGGCGTCGAAATTCGCCTGGGTCCCGGAGCCGGTCCGGCTCAGGGAGGCCGCGCGGTCATAGGTCTGCTGCGCGTTGGCGAGCGTGGCGTTCTGCTGGTTGAGGTCGGCCTTCTGCAGGTCGTCATCGACCTCGTACAGCGGCGCGCCTTTCTTGACCTCGTCGCCCTCGCGCACGTTGAGCTTGGTCACGCGCCCGGATTCGTCGGGGCTGACGAAGATCATGTCGGCCTCGACCCAACCCTGATAACCGGGATCCTTGCGCTCGTTGCAGCCGGCGAGCGCGAGAGCCAGGACGAATGCCGCCAACATTCGCAGCCCTGTTCGCGACGAAGTCATGTCGTCCTCCGTTCGCCGAAAATCAGGTCGAGATGGACGCGAAACATTTCGATCGCATCCAGTGGCGCGTGCTTGCCGAACAGGCTCTGCCAGATCACCGCGATCAGCGCCGGCGCCACCATGATTTGCGGAAACTGCGCCAGGCTCTTCTCCTTGATCTCGCCGCGCGCGATTCCGAGTTCGATCAGCGCGCGCATGCCGGCGAGCCCCTTCGAGACCACTTCGCGGTAATAGAAATCGGCGATGGCCGGAAAGCGCGGGCCTTCGGCGACGATCAGGCGGACGATATCGCCGCGCCGCGTATTTGCCACTTCGCGGATGAAGTTCTGGGCAAATCCCTCGACCGTATCGCGGACCGTTCCGCCGAGTTGCGGAGGCGCATGAAGCCGGCCGACCATCGGCACGATGGCGGTGCGGATCAGCTCCTCGAACATCGACTCCTTGTCCTTGAAGTGCAGATAGATGGTGCCCTTGGCGACGCCCGCGCGTTTGGCAATGTCGTCAAGCCGCGTCGCGGTAAAGCCGCGCGCGATGAATTCGTCCAGCGCCGCCTCGACAATGGCCGCGCGCCGCTCCGCCGCGCGTTCGGCGCGGTTGGCCGGCGGTTTCGCTAAGGCGATATCCAGCGTTTTGGGTGCGGCGGCCCTGCCCCCAACACGACGGCTGCCGGCCGGCTTCGCGGGGACTTGGGTGCTGCGAGGTGTTTTGCTCATGCTCCAAACAATGACTGACTGGTCAGTCATTGTCAATTCCGACCGAAGAGACCGATTTCACATGGGCGTGACTGGCAAAGGTGCGCCGGATGAGCGCGAGCAAGGTCCATCAACGTCATTGCGAGCGCAGCGCAGCAATCCATTTAACAGCGGTTCTGGTGGCCGAGATGGATTGCTTCGCTGCGCTCGCAATGACGTTGTGGGAGTGCGGGTTCAGGCCGCTGACGCTATGAGATGCACGCGCGGATATAGGGCCGGTTGATTTCCCACAGTTCGTCCAGAAGAAGCCGCGCCGCTTCCGCGGAATTGATCACAGGATCGATCAGCAACGCCTGCAGCGCAAGTTCCTTTGAGGCATGGACCGCCGCCTCGACGGCGAGCTGCTGCACGTTGACCTGAACCGTCATGAGCTTTGCGACCGCGTCGGGCAACGGGCCCAGCGAAACTGGATGAATGCCCGCGATGTCGGCCATCACAGGAACTTCCACGGCGGCGCTGGCATCAAGATTCGGAATCGTTTTTTGATTATAGACCACGCCGGATTCGATCAGCTGCTTGCGGTCATGCAGCACCGCCGCGATCACGGCGACGGCGCGTTCGCCCGACGGCGTCAGCCACCACCACGGAATCTCTGCCCTTCCCGCCAGCACGTCGTCGATCGTCTTTTCCGTTTTCGCCCGCTCGCCTTCGTCCCATTCGAAATTGTAGCCGCCCTCGCCGGCTTCCCAGCCATATGCCATGTATTCGCCGACATGGCCGTCGCCGCAGCCGAGCCAGTAGCCGAAGGCCCGGAACAGGTTGCGCGACAGCGGCGAGACCTTGGGGTCGTGATCCCGCTCCTTTTCGCGCAACAGCGGATAAAGATCGGCGCCGGTCGCCCGGTCGCGGATCTGCGTCAGGCACTGGAAGTGATTGAGGCCCGCGCCCCACACCTCCACCTGTTCCGATGGCAGCCCGACAATGGCGGCGACCGCATCGCGCGCCATGAAAATTCCGTGGCACAGGCCGATGGTGCGGATGTTGCTGTATTGCCCGAGCGCCAGCACGATGCGGCTTTCCGGATTGGAAAAGTTGATGAACAGCGCCTGCGGGCAGCGCCGCTCCATCTCGCGCACGAAATCGAAAACCACCGGCAGAGTGCGCAGGGTGAAGAACAGCCCGCCCGGGCCGCCGTTCTCGCCCAGGGTATGGCGGATGCCGTATTTGCGCGGCACCTCCCAATCGAGTTTCCAGAGCCGGTTGCGGTCGATCACGGTGGAGTGGATGACGAACGCCGCGCCATCCAGCGCGGCCCGCCAGTCGGTGGTGGACTCGATCTTCAAGCCCGCACCGGACTTGTCGTTGAGCAATTTTGCCAGCCGCTCGGCCCGCGCCAGCCGGTCGGCGTTCCTGCCGACCAGCACCAGGGTGCTGCCGGCCAGGTCGTGGCTGGAAAACAGGTCCCGGAACATGCTGATGCCGAACGAGGCGCTGCTGGCGCCGAGAAAGACGATTTTGGTCACCGCCGCCATGTTCGTTTCCCCCAGCGTCGAACTGCCGGCCGCTCAGACCGATCCAGCCAATACGACACAGCCACGGGGAGTCGGCTTGATCCAGATCAGCTGTGAAATTTCAGCCCATCGAGGATCTTGTCGATCACCTTGCGCTCGGCGCGCATGGCCAGCCCGACCAGGTTGAGTTCGGCACGGATCACCGCCCTCACCGCCTCGCGGTTGGCGGCGTCATGGGTGGTCCTGAACATGTCCTCGGTATAGATGGCGGGCTTCACACCACGCGCCAGCGCGCGTTCGAGCGCGCGGGACAATTGCGGGCGGTCGGCGCCATAGATCAGGATCGGCTGGCCGATCAGCGCGAGATAAGGGGTACCCGATCCGTCGGCATAGGGCTCGCCGATGCATTCGGGAAAGGCGGCGGCAATGCCCGAGGTCAGAAACGCCGACACGTTCAGCTTCTGCCACGCCTCGAGGTCGGTCCGGATCACGACCGCGATCTTGGTGTCGAATTGCATGGATGCAGGTTAGCCCGGATTCGTTCTGGCAGTCAGCCCCTGGCGTCGCAGGCCCAGGCGCGGATCACGCATTCCTTGCCGCCGAATTCGTAGCATTTTTTGGTCGCGGCGTTGAGCGAACTCGAAATCTTCGGCTTGACCGCGTAGCCGTGGGCGCCGCAGGGGTTGGCCAGGTCGATGGCGAAGGCCGCGCAAGCGCGCTTCATGGTCACCGCGGTGCAGTCGCCCTTGCACTGCTTCAGCGCCGCGGCGCGGGCGGCGGCTTCCGCCGGATAGTCGTAGGCCTGGCCATAGGCGCCGCATTTGCCGACCGCGAAGGCGCCAGCGGCCCATGACGGCGTGGCGAACAGCCCGAGCAGCGTGAAGACAGCGGCACATGCAAATATCGCGCGGTAGTGCGCGGCGTCAAAAAGCGTCAAAATCCCCTCCCCCGAGGCCCAGCCGCGGGAATCTACCCCATGGGATGTTTCGACTTGGTGAACGGGAAGTTGAATTTGAGATTCGTAGGGTGGGCAAAGCTTCCGGGTCGCGCGAACGCGCGCCCCGGTGGCGTGCCCACCATCATTGGCGCGGAGTGCGGAGGACAGATGGTGGGCACGGCGCGCGAAGAGCGCGCCTTTGCCCACCCTACGGTCCACCCTTACCCCCGCTGCGCCTCTTCCAAGGCCTGCGGGGTGTCGATGTCGAGGAACGCGCCGTGGCCTTCGACCGCGACTTCGGCCACCGCCTCGCCGTGCTTCGCAATCAAATGGCGGGCGCCGATGTCACCGTCGAGCGTCATCAATTCGCTGAAGAAGCGGCGCGACCACAATACCGGATTGCCGCGCCTGCCGTCGCTGACCGGCACCGCGATCAGGCTGCCGCGATCGGGCGCGAAGGTCTCGATCAGACGGTCGATCAGGTCGGCCGAGATCAGCGGCATATCGCCGAGACAGATCACCGCGCCGTCGGCATCCCCAGGCACCGCGGCGATGCCTGATTTCACCGAGCTGGCGAGGCCCTGCGCGAAATCCGGATTGCGCACGAATGTCACGTTCAGACCGCTCAATGCCTGCTCGACCTGCGCGGCCTGATGACCGGTCACGACGACGACGCTGGACGCCTTCGAGGCCAGCGCCTGTTCGGTCACGGTCCGCACCAGCGTCTTGCCGCCGAGTTCGGCCAGCAGCTTGTTGGGGCCGCCCATCCGGGTCGAGCGCCCGGCGGCCAGAATGATCGCGGCGACGTTGCGATTGCTCTCCGGGCCGACCGGCGTGCGCGGCTGCGGCCGGGTCACGATCTCCATCAGGAGGCCGCCGACGCCCATGCCGGTGAGTTCGGCGCGGGTGACCTTGAGGCCGGCCAACAGCCGCATCAGCACCCAGTCGAACCCGTTCTCGACAGGCGAGCGCGCGCAGCCGGGCGCCCCCAGCACCGGCACGCCGCCGGCATTGCCGATCAGCAAGAGATTGCCGGGATCGACCGGCATGCCGAAATGCTCGATCGCGCCGCCGATGCCGGTGATCGCAGCCGGAATCACGTCGCGCCGGTCGGCGATGGCGGAGGCGCCGAACACGATCACCAGTTCGGCGCCGAGCCCGAGCAATTCCCGGATCGCCGCCGCCAGATCAGCCTCGTCATGCGGCACGCGGCGCTCGGCCATGATGACAGCACCCGCCGGCGCCAGCCGCTCCGCGGTGACCCGCAGCGTCTTCTCGATCACCTTCGGCGCCAGTCCCGGCAGCAGGGTCGAGACGATGCCGACCCGTCTTATCGCGTAGGGCGCGACCCGCAGCCCGCCGCCGCCGGCGGCCGCCACCGCGGCATCGCGCAACGCCGCTTCGACGCCGAACGGAATGATCTTGACGGTGGCGATCATCTCGCCCTCCACCACCGGCTTGAACGCGGCGAGCGTCGCAAAGGTGATGGCTTCGTCAACGGCGTTGATGCGGTCGACTTTGGCGCGATCCACCACCAGCACGCCGGCCTGGGCGGCGAACAGATTGGCGCGGCCGGTGAAGGCGCGTTCGACGTTGACGCCGTCGCCGGCCACCGCCTGCGCGATGCTGGCGGCGGCGACGTCTTCGGAGACATCGCCCGGCTCCAGCCGCACCACCACGATTTCCTTGACGCCTGCTTTATTGAGCGCCGCGACTTCCGCGGCGCCGATCGTGGTGCCCTTCTTCAGCACCAGCGATCCCTGACGCAACGTGTGGACGGTGACGCCGCCGACCGCGTCGGCCGGGCTGGCGGGACCGAACTTCATGCCGCCTGTTCTTTTTCTTTTGCAGGCAGCCGCAATTGCGCGGTGATCTCGGCCATGATGGCGACCGCGATCTCCGATGGCGACACCGCGCCGATCGCAAGCCCGATCGGCGCATGAATGCGGGCGATGTCGCTATCCTTGGCGCCCTGCGCCTTCAGCCGCTCACCGCGCTTGGCATGGGTTTTTCGCGAGCCCAGCGCGCCGATGTAGAAGCAGTCGCGTTCGAAGGCGTGCAGCAGCGCCGGATCGTCGATCTTGGGATCGTGCGTCAGCGCCACGAAGGCGGTGTAGTGGTCGATGTTCAGCGGCGGCAGCGCCACGTCGGGCCATTCGGCGATCAAGGGCACATCCGGAAACCGCTCCGGGCTGGCGAACGCGGTGCGCGGATCCACCACCGTCACGTCGTAGTCCAGCGAGCGCGCCAGCGGCGCCAGCGCCTGGCTGATATGAACCGCGCCGACGATCACGAGTTTTGCCGTGGGCGCATAGACATTGAGAAACAGTTTCTTGCCGCCGGCCTCGATGGTGCCGCTCTTGCCCATGCGTAGCTGCTTTGCGAGTTCGGCGCGCAGCGGATCGCTTGATATATCGGCGGCCTTGACCAGCCGCTGCTCGCCATTGTCGGTATCGGTGACGACGATGACCGGCCGGCGCGCGGCGCGCTCGACATTCACGGCCTTGAGGGTTTCGAGTTTCACGACTGGCCGACTTTCTCGACGAAGACCCGGATGGTGCCGCCGCAGGACAGCCCGACATTCCAGGCCGTCTCGTCGGCGACGCCGAATTCCAGCATCTTCGGCTTGCCGCTGGCGATCACGTCGAGCGCCTCGGTGACCACGGCGCCCTCGACGCAGCCGCCGGACACCGAGCCCAGAAACGTGCCGTCATCGTTGATGACGAGGCTGGAGCCCGCCGGCCGCGGCGCCGAGCCCCAGGTTTCGACCACGGTCGCCAGTGCCACGCCGTGGCCGGCCTGTTGCCAGTCCTCGGCCGCCTTGAGGATGTCTTCGTCGCGATTGAGCATGAGAGCCTCTTTCAAGCCGCCGTTCGAATCAGGCTGCGGTGGTGCGGCGGCGCCGAGGAAAGCGCCGCGATCAGTCCCTCGATCGAACTCAAATTATGTACCGGACGGAATTCGTCAACATGCGGCAGCATCAATTTGATGCCCTGGGCCTTGGCCTCGAAGCCGCCGAAGCGCAGCAGCGGATTGAGCCAGATCAGGCGGCGGCAGGACCGGTGCAGCCGGTCCATCTCGAACGCCAGCTTGGCATCGGCCTCGCGCTCCAGCCCGTCGGAGATCAGGAGCACGATGGCGCCCTGCCCGAGCACGCGGCGGCCCCACAATTTGTTGAAGGTATGCAGCGAGGTGCCGATCCTTGTGCCGCCGGTCCAGTCCTCCACGGTCGACGAGCAGGCCGCCAGCGCCTCGTCGGGATCGCGCGCCCGCAAGGACCGCGTCACATTGGTCAGCCGCGTGCCGAACAGGAACACCGAGACGCGCTTGCGGGCGTCGGTGATGGCATGCAGGAAATGCAGGAACAGCCGCGTATATTCGCTCATCGATCCCGATATATCCAAGAGCGCCACGATCGGCGCCGGCTTGTCGATCCGCCCGAGCCGGTGGATGTCGATGATGTCGCCGCCGGTGCGCAGGGACCCGCGCAAGGTGCGGCGCATGTCGATCCGCAGGCCGCGCGCGTCGGGCTGGAAGCGGCGGGTGCGCAATTCGGCCTGCGGCAATTTCATCTGCGCGATGGCGCGGGTGACCTGCGCGATTTCGGCCGCGCTCATCTGCGCGAAATCCTTTTTCTGCAGGATTTCCTTGTCGGACACCGACAGCCGCAGCTCCTGCTCCTGGGCCTGCGGCATCTCGGTGGTCTGCGGCTGCGACAGCGCTTCCTGAACCCGGCGCGACGCCGGCGGCGGCTTCTTTTTGGCGTGCTCCGGCAGCGGCACCGAATCCAGCATGTGCTTCCACTCCTCGGCGGCGCGGAAGAACAGATCGAACGCCTGCTCAAAGATCAGCGCGTGCTCGTGGCGCTTGACGAAGATGGCCTCCAGCGTGGTGAAGACATCGGCGCGGTTGCCGATCTCGATCACCTGCAGCGCATTCAGTGCATCGATCACAGCACCCGGCCCAACCGGAATCCCCGCGGCGCGCAACGCCCGGGCGAAGCCGACCACGTTGTCCGCCATCTGGCCGGTCGGGGGATTGAGATGATCGATGGGCATGTGGCGCCTCGGGTTTACGACTCTCTCACTCAGGCGGCGGTGCGCCCCCTCTCCCGCTTGCGGGGGAGGGTCGGGGTGGGGGCTGCCTTAACGAGCGCACCGTTCGATGCAGTCGCTGCGCCAGCCGGGGCTAACCTTCAACGCTCAAGCAAGGCGGGAGAGCCCCCACCCCAACCCTCCCCCGCAAGAGCGGGAGAGGGGGCGCGCTGCCGTTGCTGCGCAAGCCGGCCCTAATTCTCGCTCGTCGCTTCCTTCAAGACCTTCTGCAGGCCGTCGCCCTGCATTCGCGCGATGTCGTCCTGGTATTTCAGCAGCGCGCCGAGAGTATCGCCGACCACCTGCGGGGTCAGAGAGCGCGCATCGAGTTCGGTCAGCGCGGTGGCCCAGTCGATGGTTTCGGCGACGCCGGGCGATTTGTAGAAATCCTGATTGCGCAGCGCCTGCACGAAGCGGACGACCTGCTGCGACAGTTTTGCGGAGATGCCGGGCACCCGCGACTTGACGATCGCCAGCTCGCGCTCGGCATCGGGATAGTCCACCCAGTGATAGAGGCAGCGGCGCTTCAGCGCGTCGTGAATTTCGCGGGTGCGGTTCGAGGTGATGATCACGATCGGCGGATGCGGCGCCTTGATGGTGCCGAATTCGGGAATCGTGACCTGGAAATCGCTGAGGATTTCCAAGAGATACGCCTCGAACGCCTCGTCGGCGCGGTCGAGTTCGTCGATCAGCAGCACAGGCGGGCCGGCGACGTCGGGCTCCAGCGCCTGCAGCAGCGGCCGCTTGATCAGATAGCGTTCGGCGAAGATGTCTGATGACAGCTGGTCGCGGTCGGTATCCCCGGCGGCTTCGGCGAGCCGGATCGCGATCATCTGGGCTGCGCTGTTCCACTCATAGACCGAGGAGGCGACGTCGAGGCCCTCATAGCATTGCAGCCGGATCAACTTGCGCCCCAGTGCCGCCGACAGCACCTTTGCGATCTCGGTCTTGCCGACGCCAGCCTCGCCTTCGAGGAACAGCGGCCGGCCCATCCGCAGCGACAGATAGGTCACCGTCGCCAGCGAACGCTCCGCGAGGTAACCGCGCGAGGTCAAAAGGTCGAGCATCGCATCGACGGAGGTGGGCAGCGCCGATACGGTCATGTGAGCACCAGCCTTTGCAAAGCCAGCCTGGATGCGTCAGGCAACGGAAACATCAGGCTTTGCGGTCGCGGCTTCGACGGCGCGGCGCGCCAGCACCGCGATCAGATGGGCGCGATATTCGGCGCTGCCGTGCAGGTCGCCGTTCAAGCCGTCGGATGGCACCGTCATGCCGTCGAGCGCCTTCGGCGAGAACCGCTTCTTCAGGGCTTCCTCGAACGAGGTGACGCGGAACACGCCTTCGGAGCCGGCGCCGGTGACGGCAACGCGGACATCCGACGGACGCTTGGCGACGAAGACCCCGACCAGCGCGTAGCGCGAGGCTTGGTTGCGGAACTTGATGTAGGCGGCCTTCTTCGGCACCGGGAACATCACCTTGGTGATGATTTCGTCGCTCTCCAGCGAGGTGGTGAACAGGCCCTGGAAGAATTCTTCCGGCTTGAGGCGGCGCTTGTTGGTGACGATGGTGGCGCCGAGCGCCAGACACGCCGCGGGATAATCGGCGGTCGGATCGTTGTTGGCGAGCGAGCCGCCGATGGTGCCCTTGTGGCGCACCGCGGGATCGCCGATCAGGCCGGCCAGTTCGGCCAGCGCCGGGATCGCCTCGCCGACGATGGCGGAATTGGCCACAGTATTGTGGGTGGCGGTGGCGCCGATCACCAGCGAGCGGCCCTTCATCTCGATGCCGTCGAGCCCCTCGATATGGCTGAGGTCGACCAGATGCGGCGGGCTGGCGAGCCGCTGCTTCATGACCGGCAGCAGCGTGTGGCCGCCGGCGATCACCTTGGCGTCCTCGTTCTTCAGCAGCAGATTGGCAGCCTGCCGAACGGTCGCCGGACGATGGTATTTGAATTCGTACATGAGAGTTTCCTGATCGCCGTGCGTTACGCGAGGTCGGATTTCGCCATCGCCTTGGCGCCGGCCGCGATCGATTGAACGATGTTCTGATAGCCGGTGCAGCGGCAGAGATTGCCTTCGAGCTCTTCGCGGATGGTGTGGTCCGAGAGGTCGTTGCCCTTGCGATGCACCAGGTCGACCGCGGTCATGATCATGCCGGGGGTGCAGAAGCCGCATTGCAGGCCATGGTGCTCGCGGAAGGCCTCCTGCATCGGATGCAGCGGCGCGCCGTCGGCGGCAAGGCCCTCGATGGTCCTGACCTCATGGCCGTCGGCCATCACCGCCAGCGTGGTGCAGGCCTTGACCGCCTTGCCGTCGAGATGGACGACGCAGGCGCCGCATTGCGAGGTGTCGCAGCCGACATGGGTGCCGGTCAGGCGCAGATTCTCGCGCAGAAACTGCACCAGCAGGGTGCGGGGATCGATATTGGCGTTGACGGGATTGCCGTTCACGACGAGGGAGATCTTGGCCATTCAGCACTCTCTTCATCTGCGCTGCTGCATTGCACAGCGGCGCAGTCATTAAAATCATTCCAAAGCCATAATATGGGCCATCCCGGCAATGAGCAACCTCGGCAGTCCCTCATCTGTAACATGGCCGGATATGTCTTGAGGGGTATTGCAGCCCATTCTTCGAAATGCGTCCGCGTGGCGATGATCTTCACTCCCCTCCCCCCGCGCGCCCTTGCGCGTGGTGGGGAGGGGTCGGGGGTGGGGGGCGCCTCAGCAAATTCACTGGCAGTCGAATCCGCTGATAGACCCCCCACCCCCGACCCCTCCCCGCCCCTTCGCCCTCCTTCGCCAAGTGGCTTCGGCGGGCGCAGCGGGTGGAGGGGAGAAGAAAGCCTAGCCCTGCACCGCTTTGGCGAAGTTGGCGAAAAATTCATCAGCCAGCTTCTTGGCCGACCCGTTGATCAGGCGCTGGCCGAGCTGGGCCAGCTTGCCGCCGATCTGCGCCTCGACATTGTAGGTCAGCAGCGTGCCGCCGTCCTTCTCGGCCAGCGCCACGGTGGCGCCGCCCTTGGCGAAGCCGGCGACCCCGCCCTCGCCCTCGCCGGATATCTTGTAGCCGTTCGGCGGATCGAGATCGCTCAGCGTCACCCGCCCCTTGAAGCGGGCCGAGACCGGGCCGACCTTCATCTTGGCGACCGCCCGAAAACCGTTGTCTTCGGTTTTCTCCAGCTCCTCGCAGCCGGGGATGCAGGCTTTCAGCACTTCCGGATCGTTCAGTTTGGTCCACACGGCCTCGCGCGGCGCCGCAAGCTGGACTTCGCCGTTCATCGTCATGGCCATGGTGGAGCCTCCTGGATCGTTTGCCGTGATCCCCCAAGTAAAGCACGTCAGGCCCAAAAGGAAGGGCAGTGATGGATGACGGGCGATGCATATTCGCAGCGCAGCAGAGATCTGGATGCTTTGGGATTGGCAGAGGCCGGGCGAAAATGATTAGGTCGCGCACCTCACGAGGAATCCAAGATGCCGATGATCGATGCCGATGGTTGCCTGCTCAATGTGTCCGTCGAGGGCCGCGATGGCGGTCCGACCCTGATGCTGTCGAATTCGCTGGGCTGCACCTTGCAGATGTGGGAGCCGCAGATGAAGGCGCTCACCCAGCTGTTCCGGGTGATCCGCTACGACCGGCGCGGCCACGGCAAATCCGGCGTGCCGCCGGGCCCCTACTCCATCGAGCGATTCGGCCGCGACGCGCTGGCTATCCTCGATGACCTCAACATCGAAAAGGCACACTGGTGCGGATTGTCGATGGGCGGCATGGTCGGGCAATGGCTGGGCGCCAACGCGCCGGAGCGGTTCGGCAAGATCATTCTTTCCAACACCGCCTGCCACTATCCCGATCCGACCAACTGGCACAACCGCATCAAGGCGGTGCAGGAAGGCGGCATCGCCGCGGTGGCCGACACCGTCATCGCGGGCTGGCTGACCGCCGATTTCCGCGAACGCGAACCGCAGATCACCGCCAACCTCAAGGCCATGCTGCTCGCGACCCCGGTACAGGGCTATCTCGCCTGCTGCGAAGCGCTTGCCACGCTCGACCAGCGCGCACTGCTGCCGAAAATCAAGAGCCCGACGCTCGTGATCGCCGGGCGCCACGACATGTCGACGCCGATCGCGGCCGGCGAGTTCATCCGCAGCCAGATTCCGGGCGCCAGCTTAACGATCCTCGACGCCGCGCATATTTCCAATATCGAACAGCCGCACGCCTTCACCGACGCCGTGGTCGGCTTTCTGACGCAGCGCTAGGCTCCAGCAACGTCATTGCGAGGAGCGCTTGCGACGAAGCAATCCATCTACCAACCGGTACCGCTGCGAAATGGATTGCTTCGCTGCGCTCGCAATGACGTTGATGGGTTGGAGCGTACGTCGAGCCATCGTCAGATATTATCCAGAATTCGGGGATGCTGCAGCGACAGGTCCGGCGACGTCGCGCTCTGATCGGCCTGCGGCAAAGCGGGGCGTTCGACCACCAGCACGATGGCGGTGCCGAGCAGCAGCAGCAGCTCGGTCGCATGCAGCCGCAGGGCGGCGCTCTCGCCGACCTGCGAGGCCAGCACCATGCTGGCGAAACTGATCAGGCTGCCGATCGCCAGCGCGATGCCGAGCGCCTCGTCGCAGCCGCCGGTCTTGCGGATCGAGGCGCGGGTGATGAGAACCACGAAGAGCGCGAAGAACGCCACGACGGTGAGCTTGCCCAGGGCCAACAGCCAGGCGAGGCGAACCGTGTTGATGGCCGCCAGTTGCAGATGATCGCTGATGAACAGCGCCACCGATATGTTCGGCCGCTCGTAGAGCCCGTGGATCGGCGAAATCATGATCTTGACGGCGACGATGGTCCAGGTCGGGATGAAATAGGCCGCCAGCAGCGCGCCGTTGAATGAACTGATCCGCCAGTTTGTCGACATGCCGCTTCCCGCTGTTCCGCACGCGCTCCGGACCGGGGCGGCGGCTTGCGGCGAGCTAACCCCCTTAAACAGCGGCGGGCAATTTAAACCATTTGTTTACCTTAACGGCCGGATTGGCGGAACATGATACCGTTTTGCAAGTGAGATCGCCGCCCTGCCACGCCCCGAGTGGGTTCCGAGGCCCGGTCGGGGTCCATGGTCCTCGAAAGCAATTGAACACATGTCGGGAGGTCCCCCGGGTCATTCGTCCTCGGGATATCCAAGCCGGAGTTTCTCGATGCGCCCCACCATCACCGCCTTCAAAAATTCGCCCGATCGCGGCAAGGGACTGGCGCGTGACATGCCCGTTCGCTGGGCGCTGGAAGAAGTCGGCCAGCCTTACGATGTTCGTCTGGCTTCATTCGGTGAAATGAAGCAAGCCGCGCATCGGGCGCTTCATCCTTTTGGGCAGATTCCGACCTATCAGGAAGGCGATCTCGCCTTGTTCGAGTCGGGCGCTATCGTGCTGCATCTTGCGCAGCGCCATCCAGGCCTGTTGCCGGACGATGCGAATGCCCGCGCACGCGCGATCACATGGATGTTCGCCGCGCTTGCCACAATGGAGCCGCCAATCGTGGAACGCGAAATGGCCGCGCTCGTGGAACGCGACGAGACCTGGTACGAGCAGCGCCTGCCCATCCTCGAGCAGCGCGTCCGCGACCGGCTAAACGAACTCTCCAACCACCTTGGCGACGACGACTGGCTCGATGGCGGGTTCAGCGCCGGCGACCTCCTGATGGTGACGGTGCTGCGCCGATTGAAGGGATCGGGCCTGCTGGAGGCGTATCCGAACCTCTCAGCCTATGTCGCCCGCGGCGAAGCGCGCCCCGCCTACAAGCGTGCCTTCGACGATCAACTGGCGGTCTTCACCGCGGCATCGACGAGCTGACCATCATCGGAGGCCTTACTACCTGCAATCCCGCAGGGTCCGTCGGACCGCGGAAAACCTGCGTGGGAACCCCGGTTCCGGCGCGATCATTGCATGGCCAGGGCTTGTTGCGACGATGGCGGCGGGGACCGGCTTCAAAATGACCCATGGACAAGCCCCTTCAGCCGCACCCCGCGCTGTTGCCGCACCCGGTTCCTTGCTGTTACAAAATGGCACGACGCGGCGTACCGGCTGCCGGGGCCACCGCCGCGTCATCCAAAATAACGGCAGCGCATGGATTATTTCGCCCAGCAACTCATCAACGGCATCGTGCTCGGCTCGATCTATGGCCTGATCGCCATCGGCTACACCATGGTCTATGGCATCGTCGGCATGATCAATTTCGCCCATGGCGATATTTTCATGATCGGCGGCTTCATCGCGCTGATCTCGTTCCTGATCCTGGTCTCGCTCGGCCTCACCGTCGTTCCGGTCATCCTGCTGATCGTGCTGCTGGTATCGATGGCGATCACGGCGCTGTACGGCTGGACGGTGGAACGCATCGCCTACCGGCCGCTGCGGCACTCGTTCCGTCTCGCCCCGATGCTGTCGGCGATCGGCATGTCGTTCGTGCTGTCCAATTACGCGCAGGTGGCGCAGGGCGCCCGCGTCAAGCCGGTGCCGCCAATCATCACCGGCGGCTACACCCTGTATGAGGCCGACGGGTTCGTGGTGCGGCTGTCCAATGTACAGATCATCGTCGTCGTCGCCACCGTGGTGCTGCTGGCGATCTTCACCTGGCTGGTGGCGCGGACCCGGCTCGGGCGCGACATGCGCGCCTGCGCGCAGGACCAGACCATGGCCTCGCTGCTCGGCGTCGATGTCGATCGCACCATTTCCATGACGTTCGTCATCGGCGCGGCGCTGGCCGCCGTCGCCGGCATGATGTACCTGCTCTATTATGGCCTGGTCGATTTCTTCATGGGCTTTGTCGCGGGGATCAAGGCCTTCACCGCCGCCGTGCTCGGCGGTATCGGTTCGCTGCCCGGCGCGATGCTCGGCGGACTTCTGATCGGCCTGATCGAGACCTTGTGGTCGGCGTATTTTTCGGTCGAATACAAGGACGTCGCCGCGTTCTCGATCCTGATCGTCGTGCTGGTCTTCATGCCGACCGGCCTGCTCGGTCGTCCCGAAGTCGAAAAAGTCTGATGGCCGGCGTGACAGCACTCTCGCCCTCATCGTCGGCAGCGCCCGGCGCCGCCTTCATCTTCAAGAAAGCCCTGATCAGCGCCCTGGTGGCGCTGGTGCTGTTTTCGCTGATGATCGGGGTGCGGACCGAAGCGGGCTCCGACGGGCAACTCACCTACTGGACGCGGTTCGGCGACCTCGCCGCCATGGTCGCGACCGTGTTCGTCGGCAGCATCGTGATCGAACTGCTGCGGCAGTGGTGGGGTCCGGTCGGCACCGTCAGGATCGTGCCGCCGTCGGTGACGAGCGGCCTCGCCGTCGCGCGGCGCGGCATCGCGCCGGTGCTGCTGGTGTTCACCTTCCTGGTGCCGGTGATCTTCTACAATGAGCGCTATATTCTGGATCTCGGCATTCTGGTGCTGACCTATGTCATGCTGGGATGGGGACTGAACGTGGTGGTCGGCCTCGCCGGCCTGCTCGACCTCGGCTATGTCGCGTTCTATGCCGTCGGGGCCTATTCCTACGCGCTGCTGGCGACCAATTTCGGACTTTCATTCTGGATCTGCCTGCCGCTGGCCGGGATTCTCGCGGCGTTCTGCGGCGTGCTGCTGGGATTTCCGGTGCTGCGGCTGCGCGGCGACTATCTCGCCATCGTGACGCTGGCGTTCGGCGAGATCATCCGCCTCGTCATCATCAACTGGCAGGATCTGACCGGCGGCCCGAACGGCGTCACCGGCATTCCTCGGCCGACCATGTTCGGCATTCCGCTGACGCCTGGCGATGACGGCCTGGCGGCCAAACTCGGCATCGAATTCTCGACGACCCACCGCATCGTGTTCCTGTTCTATCTGATCCTGGCGCTGGCGCTGCTCACCAACTGGGTGACGATCCGGCTGCGCCGCCTGCCGATCGGCCGCGCCTGGGAAGCCCTGCGCGAGGACGAGGTCGCCTGCCGCGCGCTCGGCATCAACACGACAACGACAAAGCTCACGGCATTCGCCACCGGCGCCTTGTTCGGCGGCCTGGCCGGCGCGTTCTTCGCCACGCGGCAGGGTTTCATCAGCCCGGAATCCTTCACCTTCCACGAATCGGCGCTGGTGCTGGCGATCGTCGTGCTCGGCGGCATGGGCTCTCAGCTCGGCGTCGCCCTCGCCGCGCTGGTCATGATCGGCGGTTTCGAGCTGTTTCGCGGGCTCGAACAGTTCCGCATGCTGGTATTCGGGCTCGCCATGGTGCTCTTGATGATCTGGCGGCCGCGCGGCCTGATCGGCCACCGCGCCCCGACCGTATTCCTGCACCACAGCCAGGCCATCTCGTCCGACCTCGTCAAGGAGGGGCACGGATGAGCGCGGATTGCATTCTCGAGGTCGATCATCTGTCGATGCGCTTCGGCGGCATCGTCGCCGTCAACGATCTCTCCTTCGGCGCCGAACGGCGCAAGATCACCGCCCTGATCGGGCCGAACGGCGCCGGCAAGACCACGGTGTTCAACTGCATCACCGGCTTCTACAAGCCGAGCGGCGGCAGCCTGAAACTCAGGCATGACGATAACAGGGAATTTCGACTCGAACGTCTGAACGATTTCCGGATCTCCAAGCAGGCCAAGGTCGCGCGCACCTTCCAGAACATCCGGCTGTTTCCCGGCATGACCGCGCTGGAAAACCTGATGGTCGCCCAGCACAACGCGCTGATGCTGGCCTCCGGCCTGACCTTCCTGGGATTGATCGGCGCGCCGTCATGGCGCTCGGCGGAGCAGCGCGCGATCGATCTGTCGAAACTCTGGCTTAAGCGCATCGGCCTCTTGGAGCGCGCCGACGACGCCGCCGGCAATCTGCCCTATGGCGACCAGCGCCGTCTCGAAATTGCGCGGGCGATGTGCACCGAGCCCGCGCTGCTGTGCCTTGACGAGCCGGCCGCCGGGCTGAACGCGCGGGAAAGTGCTTCCTTGAGCGAATTGCTGCTCACGATCCGTGCCGACCATGGCACCTCGATCCTGCTGATCGAGCATGACATGTCGGTGGTGATGGAAATTTCCGACCACGTGGTGGTGATGGATTACGGCGTGAAGATCTCGGAAGGCACGCCGCAGCAGATCCGCGACGACCCCAGGGTGATCGCGGCCTATCTCGGCGCCGACGAGGACGAAGCGATCGCGGTAATGGAGAGCGAGACGTGAGCGCGCCTCACACCGTCTCGTCATGGCCGGGCTTGACCCGGCCATCCACGTCTTGGCGACTGGCTCCGAAGAAAAACGTGGATGCCCGGGACAAGCCCGGGCATGACGGCTGTGAGGTCATGCGATGACTTCAGCCTCCTCGCCCCTGCTCGAAATCCGCTCGCTGCGCGCCGCCTATGGCAAGATCGAGGCGCTGAAGGGCGTCGATCTGGCCATCGCCCCCGGTGAGATCGTCGCCCTGATCGGCGCCAATGGCGCCGGCAAGTCGACGCTGATGATGACGGTGTTCGGCCGGCCGCGCGCCCGCTCCGGGCAGATACTGTTCGACGGCAATGATATCACCGGCGTGCCGACCCACGAAATTGCGCGGATGCGCATCGCGCAGTCGCCCGAGGGCCGCCGGATTTTCCCGCGCATGAGCGTGGCGGAAAACCTGCAGATGGGGGCCGATGCCACCGACTGCGGCGAAGCCGAGCGCGCCGCCGGTCTGGAGCGGGTATTGGCCCTGTTTCCGCGGCTCAAGGAGCGCATGACGCAGCGCGGCGGCACGTTGTCGGGCGGCGAACAGCAGATGCTGGCGATCGGCCGCGCCCTGATGAGCCGCCCTCGTCTGCTGATGCTCGACGAGCCCTCGCTGGGACTGGCGCCGCTGATCGCGCGGCAGATTTTCGACGCCATCCGGACCCTGAACCGGCAGGACGGCCTCACCGTGCTGATCGTCGAACAGAACGCCAATCACGCGCTGCGGCTGGCCCATCGCGGCTATGTCATGGTCAACGGCCTGATTACGCTGGAAGGGACCGGCGCCGAGTTGTTGCAGCGCCCGGAAATCCGCGCCGCCTATCTGGAGGGCGGCCGGCACGTCTAGAGCCGGGCTGCGGCAAGATGCTGCGATTGAACCGTGGATTTGCCTGAAAATTGCCGATGACTTCATGGCAAAATCAGCCGACAATGGCCGCGATTTTCGAACCCGGCGGGCTGCCGGGCAAGTCTCCCAGAGATCACCGCGAGGACCACCTATGAAATCATTGAAACTCATCGGCCTGGCATTGGGCGCGTCGTTGGCGCTGTCGACGACGGCGCTGGCGCAGGACATCAGCATCGCAGTGGCCGGCCCGATGACAGGCGGCGAATCCGCCTTCGGCCGCCAGATGAAGAACGGCGCCGAACAGGCGGTGGCGGACATCAATGCCGCCGGCGGCGTGCTCGGCAAGAAGCTGGCGCTGCAAGTCGGCGACGATGCCTGCGATCCCAAGCAGGCCCGTTCGGTGGCGGAAAAGTTCGCCAGCGCGAAAATCCCGTTCGTCGCCGGTCACTTCTGCTCGTCGTCGTCGATCCCGGCGTCGGAAGCCTATGCCGACGGCAACGTGCTGCAGATTACGCCGGCCTCGACCAATCCGCTGTTCACCGAGCGCAAGCTCTGGAACGTGGCGCGGGTCTGCGGCCGTGACGATCAGCAGGGCCTGGTCGCCGCCGACTTCATCGTGAAGAACTACAAGGGCAAGAACGTCGCCATCCTCAACGACAAGACCACCTACGGCAAGGGTCTCGCCGACGAGACCAAGAAGGCCCTGAACAAGGCCGGCATGACCGAGAAGATGTTCGAATCCTACAACAAGGGCGACAAGGACTTTAACTCGATCGTGTCGCGGCTGAAGCGCGACAATATCGATCTCGTCTTTGTCGGCGGCTATCATCAGGAGTCGGGTCTGATCCTGCGCCAGATGCGCGATCAGGGCCTCAAGACCGTGCTGATGGCGGGCGACGCCCTGAACGACAAGGAGTTCGCGTCGATCACGGGCCCCGCCGCCGAAGGCACCCTGTTCACCTTCGGTCCCGATCCGCGCAAAAAGCCGACCGCCAAGGCCATCGTCGACAAGTTCAAGGCCAAGAACATCGATCCCGAAGGCTACACGCTCTACACCTATGCCGCCATGCAGGTGTGGGCGAAGGCGGTCGCCAAGGTCGGCTCCACCGATCCGAAAAAGGTGATGACGGCGATCAAGGCCGGCGAATGGGACACCGTGCTCGGCAAGATGGCCTTTGACGCCAAGGGCGACATCAAGCAGCTCGACTACGTCGTCTACAAGTGGGACGCCAAGGGCAACTACGCCGAAATCAACCCCAAGGGTTCGTAGCCCCAGGGCTTCTTGGACGGGATACCCGGCGCCCCCTACCCGTCCCATCGAAGAATCAAACGCTCCGGTTCGCCGGGGCGTTTTGTTTGGTGCGGCATCCATGAAGGGAAATGAAACCAGAAAGAGTTCCCGATCAAGGTCGGCATTTTTTGTTTGGAATGCGGAACCAAAGCCGCTGCTTCAATCGAAACCGAAAACGGCTTCAGGCGACGTCCGTGTTTTCGGCGATGTATCGCGCGGAGCGCTGATACGCCGCTTCGACCGCGCGGACGAGCTGGTTGGGACGAAACGGCTTCTGCAGACATACGACGTCGGAAAGTTCGGGCGACGCGGAGACGAAGTCCAGCGCCGTCATTCCGGATATCGCGACCACAGGCAAACCCGGAACCCGCTCACGCATCAGGCTGATCACGTCCAGGCCGTTGGTTCCCTGCAGGAAGATATCGACGATCGCGAGGTCGAATTCGGAACTCTCGAACTCCTTCAACCCGAGTTCGGCGCTGGCGGCTTCGACGATCTTGAAATGATGGATACGCAGCACGATGGAGATCATCGCGCGCACATCGGCCTGATCATCGATCACAAGAATGCGGGGCAACGGGGGGCTCCCGGAAACGGCTCTAATCGTATCGAGCCAGCCTACAACGGACCGCCGGGTCTGGATCGACGTCCTGCCCAATATTCCGCGTGTCGGTAAAGATGCCGTTACTGCCGCGCATCGGGCTTTGGCCGATTAACACAAATGTAACCCTCGGCGGCATGGCCAGTGGCCGGACAGGCGATGACAGGCAATCCTGCTACCAATCATCGGCCCTCGGCAAAACCGGCATCGTTTCCGCCGGTATCGCGATATCGCGTGGATGGGTTAGCGTGGGAATGCGCTAAAGTGCTTCGATTCGATGCGATTGGCGCGGCAGGCGCAGCGCCAGTTTGCGGGAGCGGATAATGCAAACGGGCGACGACCGCAGCATCCTGATCTCGACGATGCCGGCCGAGGGCCGCGATCGCAGGGCGGCGCTTGCCGTCGGCGGCGTCTCGCTGGTTCTGTTCGCTTCCGCCGTGCCATTCGCCGCCGTGCCGCTCGCGCCGATGCCGGCGTTCGTCGCCAGTTACCAATCCGCGCTTGCGACCAACGATATCGTCACGGCCATCCTGCTGTTTTCGCAATTTGCGGTGCTGCGGTCGCGAGCCCTGTTGCTGCTCGCGAGCGGATATCTGTTTACCGCGGCGGCCGCGGTGATTCATGCCCTCACCTTTCCCGGCCTGTTCGCGCCGACGGGACTATTGGGCGCGGGTCCACAGACGACGGTCTGGCTCTACATGATCTGGCACGGCGGATTTCCGCTTCTCGCACTCGGATATGCGCTGCTCAGGGATACCGATGGCGGCGTCAGGATTCGCACGTCGACCGGCAGGGCAATCCTCGGAAGCATCATTGCAGTGGCCGTTGCCATCTCGGTGCTGACGTGGATCGTCACCGCCAAACATGACATCCTGCCGACCCTGCTGAGCGGCGGGCGTTATACGCCGATCATGATCGGCGTCGTGTCCTCGGTGTGGCTGCTCAGCCTGGCCGCCCTGTTGACGCTTTGGTTTCGGCGGCTGCATTCCGTCCTCGATGTCTGGCTCATGGTCGTGCTGTGTGCATGGCTGTTCGACATCGCGTTGTCGGCGATCCTCAATGAGACCAGATTCGATCTGGGGTTCTACGCCGGCCGGATCTACGGCCTGTGTGCCGCGACCGTCGTTCTGGCGGTGCTGCTGATCGACAATGTCGGCCTGCAGGCCCAGATGGCCCGCCTGCTCGGAACCCTGCGCCGGGAGGCCGCCTCCGAAAGGGATCGCCACACCGAGCGTGAGCGGCTGTTCAGCGTGGTGGTGGAGTCCTCCAACGACGCCATCATCACCAAGACGCTCGACGACACCATCATCACCTGGAACCCGGCCGCGGAACGGCTGTTCGGGCACTCCGCGACCGAGGCCATCGGCAATCGTGTCGATATCATCGTTCCACCGGACCGGCACGCCGAGACCCAGGAAATCCTCGGTCGGATCGCGTCGGGTGAGGCCATCGAACATTGCGAAACCTTGCGGCGGCACAAGGACGGCCACGAGGTGCACGTTGCGCTGAGCGGCTTCCCGATCCGATCGTTGGCCGGCGAGGTTGTCGGCGCATCCATGATCGCGCGCGACCTCAGCGAGAGCAAACGGGCGCAGCAGGCGCTGAGCCAGGAAATCGAGGAACGGCGCCGCATCTTCGAGACTTCGCAGGAT
Organism: Pseudomonadota bacterium; assembly: GCA_043811435.1. GTDB lineage: Bacteria > Pseudomonadota > Alphaproteobacteria > Rhizobiales > Xanthobacteraceae > Bradyrhizobium. The sequence goes on along the minus strand of JBDRNF010000293.1, from coordinate 5,331 downwards.
CTCATCCTGGTCACCGATACCAAGGGAACGTTCGTTCAGGTCAGCCCGAGCTCCTTCACCATCCTGGGCCGTCGGCCCGAAGAAATGATCGGGCACAGCGCGATCGAGTTCATCCATCCGGACGATCTCGACAGCACCCGCGAGGAGATGCGAAGCGCGCGGCGCGGCCGCAATATACGCAACTTCGAAACACGCTATGTCCACAGGGACGGCCACGCCGTGATGCTGACCTGGATGGGCGTCTGGTCCGAACCGGTCAAACGGCACTTCTTCGTCGGCCGCGACCTGACCGAGAAGCAGGCCGCGGAAGCCCAGTTCCGCCAGGCGCAGAAGATGGAAGCCGTCGGCCAGCTGACCGGCGGCGTGGCGCACGACTTCAACAATATTCTCACGGTCATCACCGGGACCATCGGAATCCTGACCGAGGCCGTTGCCCATGACCCGCAACTCGCGGCCATCACCAGGATGATCGACGAGGCGGCGGAGCGCGGCGCCGAATTGACCCGGCACCTGCTGGCCTTTGCCCGCAAGCAGCCGCTGCAGCCACGCGAGATCGACGTCAATGCACTGGTTCTCGAAACCGCCAAGCTGCTGCGCCCGACGCTCGGCGAGCAGATCGAAATCGCCCCGCTGCTCGCCGCGGACGCATGGACGGCGCTGGTCGACCCGAGCCAGCTCACGACAGCGATATTGAACCTTGCGCTGAACGCGCGCGATGCGATGCCCTACGGCGGCAAGCTCACGCTCGAGAGCAAGAGTGTCTATCTCGATGAGAGTTACGCGAGCATGCACACCGAGGTCACCCCGGGCAGCTATGTCATGATCGCGGTAAGCGACACCGGCGCGGGGATATCCGCCGTCAACCTGGAGAAGGTCTTCGACCCCTTCTTCACCACCAAGGAAGTCGGCAAGGGCACCGGACTTGGGCTCAGCATGGTGTTCGGCTTCGTCAAGCAGTCGGGCGGGCATATCAAGATCTACAGCGAGGAAGGTCACGGGACGTCCGTCAAGCTTTATCTGCCGCGCGCCACCGGGCTCGATCACGTCAGCGCCGAGCCGCTGCCGTCCCCGACCGTTGAAGGCGGGAACGAGTTCGTGCTCGTGGTCGAGGACGACGCGCTGGTGCGCAAATATGTCGTTACCCAGGTCGAGAGCCTGGGCTATACCACGCTGGAGGCGGGCAACGCCGCCGAGGCCCTCGTCGTTATCGACAACACTGAAGGGATCGACCTGCTGTTTACCGACGTCATCATGCCCGGATCGATGAACGGCCGCCAGCTTGCCGATGAGGCATTGAAGCGGCGGCCCGCACTGAAGACGTTGTTCACCTCGGGATATACCGAGAACGCCATCGTGCATCACGGCCGGCTCGACACCGGGGTATTGCTGCTCGCCAAGCCGTATCGCAAGTCCGATCTGGCACGAATGATCAGGCAGGCGCTGGACCGTTGAAAGCATGAAGATGCGTGAAATTTTGCTGCGTCACCAAACACCCCTGTCATCGCCCGGCTTGACCGGGCGACCCAGTACGCCGCGACCTCTCGGTTCAATCGCCGGCGTCCCGGCGTACTGGGTCCCCGCCGGAGCCTGTCATCGGGCGGCGCTTCGCGCCGACCCGGTGGCGGGGACGACAACCGTTTGTGTGGGAACACAAACGTCATGCTGAAAAATCTCCTCACCGATATCGCCGGCGTTCGCGTCGGTCACGCCGACGACCGACGACTTGCATCCGGAGTCACGGCTGTCATCTTCGATACGCCCGCGGTGGCGGCGATCGACATCCGCGGCGGCGGGCCCGGTATCCGCGAGGGCGCGGTGCTCGACCTCGAAAACACCGTGGAGCAAATTCACGGCATCGCGCTGGCGGGCGGCTCGGCGTTCGGACTCGAGGCCGGCGGCGGGGTGCAGGCCTGGCTCGCCGAACAGGGCCGCGGTTTTGCGGTGGGCGGCGCACTGATTCCCATCGTCCCGGGTGCGATCTGTTTCGATCTGCTCAACGGCGGCGACAAGGCCTGGGGCCGCTTCGCGCCCTACCGCGACCTCGGCTACGCCGCCGCCGCGGCCGCAGCGGTGGATTTCGCGCTCGGCAGCGTCGGCGCCGGGCTCGGCGCCACTACCGCAAATTTCAAGGGCGGCATCGGTTCGGCATCGGCGGCAACGGCAACCGGTATCAAGGTCGCAGCCCTCGCGGTGGTCAATGCGGTCGGCAGCGTCACCGTCGGCGACGGCCCGTGGTTCTGGGCGGCACCGTTTGAAACCGGCGACGAACTTGGCGGGCGCGGATTGCCGCCGTCCTTCACGTCCGGGATGCTCCGGATGCGCATCAAGGGCGGCGCGGCCGCGACATCGATGGAAAACACCACGCTGGCCGTGGTCGTGACCGACGCGGCACTGACGAAACCACAGGCCAGGCGGCTGGCGATGATGTCGCAGACCGGATTTGCCCGGGCGATCTATCCGGTGCACGCGCCGCTCGACGGCGATGTGGTGTTCGCCGCCGCTACCGGCGAAAAGCCTGTCGATCCCTTGGCCGGTCTCACCGAGCTCGGCATGGTCGCGGCCAATGTGATGGCCCGCGCCATCGCCCGCGGCGTGCATGAGGCGACCGCCCTGCCCTTCCCAGGCGCGCTGCCGGCGTGGAAGGATCGATTTGGGTAGAGCGTTCCGGAAGGAACGTTCGCCACTGTTCAGAAGCGCATCCATGCGCTGGACGAGGTTGCAAACGCCTGCATCTGGAGCGCAATCATCTCGTTCATGACATCGTAGGATGATGTCGCGGCACCGGCTGCATTTGCCTCAAATTCCGATTTGGTGACCTGGCCATCGCCGTCGGCATCGAGTTGCGAGAACAGGTCGTTGGGGACTTCGGGCTTGCCGGTCCCTGCCGATGGAAGCGACGCGGTCGATGGCCGGCTTTGCGACGCAAGCAGCGCGTTGATCGCGGCTTGCGATATCTGCGGAAACATCTGCGGAAATCCATCGAGCCCGGAATACGGAGTCGATTTTCCGGACATCGCGGTCCCGCCGAAGATATCGCCGAAGGGATCCGGGGATTCCCGGCCTGAGCCGGTCGAGTTGGCCGACGACGAATTCGATGAGGTCACTGATCTCAGCAACTCCAGGACGGAGGAAGCGGTGTAGGCAGAAAGCTGCATTTCAATACTCCAGCAACTGCCGCGTAAAGGCGGCTCTTTCGCGAACGCTCCGGCTGGAAGATATGTCAGGCGCTGAGCGACAGCGAACCGGCCCCGGCGGCTGAAATTGCCTGCGCCTGTTTCTGGATCATCTGCTCGATGAAATTATAGGAGGACGTCGCCGCACTGGACGCCGAATTGGCCGCGGCCGACGTCATCGTCACCTTGGAGCCGTCGGCATAGGTCACCGATGTCGTGACCGAGCCATCACTGTTGGTGACCGAAGTCGAGGACGCGCCCTGCACGGCCTGCGTCAGCGGATCCTGGCCCGATCCGCCCGCGGCGCCGCCCGAACTGGCGGAATCATTCTGCTTGCCCTTCAGCCCCGACATCATTTCGTCGAGGCTGACCGCTCCGTCACCGTCCGTGTCCAGCTTGGCGAATACGCTGTCCGCCTGCGAGACGTTGGTTCCGCCGGCGCCGAGCGCGTTCTCGAATTCCGATTTGCTGAGCTTGCCGTCGCTGTCGGCATCGATCTGCGCGAACAGGTTCTTCAGCGCGCCCGAACTGGCGGCATCATCCTGGCGATGCCCCTTGCCTTTCAGCGCCGACATCATTTCGTCGAGGCTGACCGCGCCGTCGCCGTCCTTGTCGAGCTTTCCGAATACGCTGTCGGCCTGCTTGAGGTTGGTCCCGCCGGCACCGAGCGCGTTCTCGAATTCCGATTTGCTGAGCTTGCCATCGCTGTCGGTGTCGATCTGCGCGAACAGATCCTTCAGCGCGTCCGACCGGCTGGTGGACGACGATGCGGTCGATCCCGTCGTTGCCTGGCTTTGCGCCGCCAGCAGCGCGGTCATCGTCGCCGGCGAGATCTGCGAGCCGCCACCCGTTCCGGACTGAGCCGACGAGGCTTCCGACGTCGTGCTGCTGCTGGAAAAGTCGAACGGGTTCTTCGCTTCCTGCTTGTTGCCGGCAGATTGGGATTTCGACCCGGCCAGCGATTTCAGGAGGTCCAGTGCGGACGTCGCGGCGCTCAGGGCATGCAGCATGACCAAACTCCAACAAATGCCGCACGGCACGGCCTGTTACGCCGATGGATCAGCAAACTCCGTGCCATCTCGGAAACCCAATAAAAACTGGGGTTCTTGCACCTGCCATGACGAAATCCTCCCGGCAATAGATGCCGTCACGGCAGAATTTTCCCTGCGCGCAACCGTTCTCCGGACGTCTGCGCAGCACGAAGTGATGCGCTGCAGATCCGGGGTCCATGCTTTGCTTTGAGAGGTGGGTCCCGGCTCTGCGGAGCAGCGCGCCGGACGATGCTTCGCATCGCCGGGAGAGGCGCTGCACCGCGTCCGGGACACGAGAATGCCCGCATTGCCCCCGGGCTTGGCGCATGTTACGCGATCGTTCCGCCACACGTTGCACCTGCCCGGGAAGCGCACATGTCTCAGCAATTTGCGTCACGTCCCCTCGTCATCGCGCCGTCGATCCTGGCGTCGGATTTTGCCAGGCTGGGCGAAGAGGTCCGCGCCGTCGATGCGGCCGGCGCCGACTGGATCCATCTCGACGTGATGGACGGGCATTTCGTGCCCAACATTTCCTACGGCCCCGACGTCATCAAGGCGATGCGCCCGCACACCAAAAAGATCTTCGACGCGCATCTGATGATTTCTCCCTGCGACCCCTACCTCGAGGCTTTTGCAAAAGCCGGCTGCGATCACATCACGGTGCATGCCGAGGCAGGTCCGCATCTGCATCGCTCGCTGCAGGCGATCCGCGCGCTCGGCAAGAAGGCCGGCGTCTCGCTCAATCCGGGCACCCCGATCAGCGCCATCGAATACGTCATCGACCTGATCGACCTCGTGCTGGTGATGTCGGTCAATCCCGGCTTCGGCGGCCAGGCTTTTATTCCCTCGGCGCTGGGCAAGATCCGCGACATCAGGGCGATGACCGCGGGCCGTCCGATCGACATCGAGGTCGATGGCGGCGTCGGTTCGGACGTATCCGGCGCACTGGCCGCCGCCGGCGCCAATGCCCTGGTCGCGGGCTCGGCGGTGTTCAAGGGCAGCACCATGGAAAGCTACAAGGCCAATATATCCGCGATCCGCAATGCCGCGGCGCTGGCGCGCGGCGAAGCGATTTAGCCTCTCCTGAAAACGACTCCCTTTTCGTCATGGCCGGGCTTGTCCCGGCC
>JBDRNF010000292.1:0-2718 GCA_043811435.1 Pseudomonadota bacterium | reverse complement strand
CATCGCCGAACTCAAGGACATTGCGTCAGGCAAGGTGGCGCCGCCGTCGCAGCCGATAAAACTCGCCGACCCGCAGGGGCTGGCGCAGCAGTTCCACGAGAAGGTGACCGGCAATCTGCGCCGTGGCGATCCGTTCGAGGCAATCGCGCAGGCGCAGAAGGGCGTCGATACCCTGGACACGGTACGCAAGGCCTATGGCGCGCAGAACATCCCGGCCGGCGAACTGCCCGGCAATCTGCGCCAGGCGATGGATCTGGTGAAGGGCTCCAACCTGCCGGTTCATCCCGACGCCGCGGTGCTGCACACGCTGGAAGGCAAACTCGAGCGGCTCGGCTTCAGCGACCTCGGCGACTTCAGCCAAAGACTCTCCAGCCAGTTCGAGGGGCTGAAATGGGCACGATGAGAGTGATGTCGACGCTCCTGAGACGACGCGATGGCCTACGCGCTTCGTTGAGGCGAGTCCTGAGCCTGGTCGCCGTACTCGGCGCACTCGTCATGGCGGCATCGCCGGGTCTGGCGCAGCAGGATCGCGAACATGAGGCACTGGTTCGCGCGCTGCGCATGCAGCAGCCCTCCGACCCGATGTGGCAGGCGATGATGCGGTTTGCAACAGACATCAAGCTCACAGACTTCAATCTGACAACAGGGTTCGTTCCGCCGAATGCGAAAATATTTCATCAGCGTTTTCAGTGGATAAGGATTCCCATTTACCCGGGCGTTCTAATGCGGGGCGGCTTTGTGGTTCTTTCCTTCAAGCAGGCCGAAGAAGCCAACAGCTATGCAAAGACCACTTATTCTTTCGAGTTCCGGTCGATGGACTGGTATGGGTTTTACGTCAAACCTTCCTGCCGGCGAATTGTTGGTGGACGTCATGTGATCGAACTGCGGGGGGCTGAAACTTGCCGACCGAACAGCGCGGGTCAGCCCGCCGTTGATGCCGTCTTGAATATCCTGGTCGCGCAGGCGAACCAGGCCTTGGCGTCGCTGCCCGCTGCCGACAAGCCGCCGGTATCAGCGGGGCCGCCGCCCGGCCCTGCAAGCACTCCGGCCGACGGGCAACTGCCGCGAACCAGTGCCGAACTGTCTCCCGATCCGGGCGAAGTGCCGATCGATGACCTCGCTATCGAGATTCCCGAACTGACGCCCGCCGAGATCGCGACTGCCGCCGGCATTGCGGGCGGCACTGCGTTACTGGGCTCGCTGTTGATGCTCGGCGCTACCGGCGTACGGCGCGAAGAGGCGCTACAGGCAATCCACGATCTCTTGCGCGGGCAAGTTCCGGAGGACCCGTTCGAGGCGTGGAAGCGCAAGTACGAAGAGCTGGGCTGGAAGTACAGCGAGAAGGATGGGGTGGCGACGTTCGATCCTGTCGATGGCGCGCGCAACGAGGGCGGCGATATCTATTCGGCGGAGCGCCGCGGCTTCGTACGGACCGCGGGCGGGACGCCTGCCCCGCCGCCGCTGCCGCACGACGGCGACGTCAACGCACGCGGCGAGGTGTGGAGTTCGTTCTCCGGTGGCTATGTCGAGCGCAAGACCTATGAACAGGACATGGCGAGCCGGGCGACACTCGCCGAGAAGGATCGTAGCGACCTCGCTGACATGCAGCGGCCGGACGAGGACGTCGCCGAGCTGCAGCGCAGGATCGACGCCACCCGCCAGAAGGGCGCGGAGATGCGCACCTACTTCAAGGCGCGCGACGAACTGCTGGGCGCGCTCGGCGAGCAGCGCGGCCGCGAGGGCGTCGATGCGCTTCTCGACGAGTCCCGCTCCGGACTGTTCGACGAGCTCAGCGACCGCCTGCTGACGACGCCCGCCGACAACGACTACCGCAAGGGCCTCGAGGGCCTGCTGCCGCTGGCCGACGTGATCGGCAACCAGATGCGACCGGGCTATAGCCCGACCTATACCTACAAGGACGCCGCGCAGGACACGCTGCTGCAGAGCGGGGCGGCGGCGCTCGACGCGGTACTGACAAAAGGCTGGGCAAGTTCGGCGGTGGGCAGCAGTCTCGCGATGCGCGACGCCGCCCGTGCCGGTGCCGACACCGCCGGCATTCTCGCCGCCGGGGCCAAGTCGGCGGTGACCGACTTCCTGCTGGGCAAGGCGGTCCATACCGGTGCCGGTCTCGCCGGCGATGCCTGGCGCGCAGGTCGCACGGTCGTCGCCGAAGGCGGCGCCGATCTGCTGGCGCAAGCCGGTCGGCGCTCGCAGGTGGCCACCGACCTGGTCGAGAAGATGCAGAGGAATCTCGACACGCTGGACCAGGGCGTCCACTACGACGGGTCCGGACGGCTGCGCGCCTCGCTGACCGACGTGCTGGAGGTGCAGAAGAACCCGCACCAGGTGCGGGCGCTGAAGCAAAGCGGCTCGCTGTCGACCCAGGAAGCCTTCAATCACACGCTGCGCAACGAGGTCTACAAGCCGCACGACCAGATGCTGCTGGAGAAGCTGCGGCAATCAAGCCCGGAACTGGCCGACAAGAAGCTTGTCGTCCACGACTTCCGCACGCCGGGCAAGACCGCCAATCCCATCAACACCGACCGCGACTTCCGGGTGCTGACCCAGAACGTTGACGGCAAATGGGTCGAGGTGCCCAAAACAAAATGGGAGCAGCACTCCAACGACGCCTTTGCGGAGCTGACCTTCTTCGACAAGGCAAAATGTCCTGATGGCATGGATCCGGCGCAGCAGAAGGCGTGGTGGGCCGAGCAGCAC
>JBDRNF010000291.1:0-7252 GCA_043811435.1 Pseudomonadota bacterium | reverse complement strand
TCTCCCCCCCCCCCCCCGGTGTGGCCGCCGACCCCCGTGGGGGCCGGGGGGCGCCGGGGTGGGGCGGGGTCGGGGGTGGGGGGTGCTTCAGCCAATTCGCTGTGAGAAGAATGCGCAGACTCGCTGCCAGTCGTATGCGCTGCGCTACCCCCCACCCCCGACCCCTCCCCACCACGCGCAAGAGCGCGTGGGAGGAGGGGAGAAAAGCATCGCCTTTTGCTGCCCGCGCAATATGGCGTAGAACACCGGCATGTCCAAAGCCCCCGTCATCACGCCGCTGCCGTTCGACCAACTGGCCGAAGCCGTCAAGGGCAGCCGCTCCGTCTATGGGTATATCAGCGGGCTGCGGCTTGACCGCGCGGCCCGCGGCGAAGCCTGGTCGAGCCTGCCCTACCGCCCGGTCTTCGTCGGCGACACCGCGACGGGCGTGCTGCACGGCGGCGTCGTCACCGCCATGCTCGACGAGAGCTGCGGCATGGCGGTCCAGCTCGCGCTCGACGGCACCAGCGCGATCGCCACGCTCGACCTGCGGATCGACTACCAGAAGCCGGCGACGCCGGGCCTCGACATCAGGGCGCATTCGGTCTGCTACCGCGTCACCCGCTCGATCGCCTTCGTGCGCTCGACGGCCTATCAGGAATCGGAAGACGATCCCGTCGCCACCGCAACGGCCTGCTTCATGGTCGGCGCCAACCGCACCAACATGCTGGACCGGGCGATGGAGCAGCGCACGCTGCCGGTGCTGGACGCGCCGGAGGATCCGGCAGGCCCGTTCGCCAACAGCCCTTTCGCGCGCTGCCTCGGTATCCGCATCGGCGAGGATGGCGCACTGGTGATGCCGTTCTCGCCAAAGATCATCGGCAATCCGATCCTGCCCGCCATCCACGGCGGCATGACCGGCGCCTTTCTCGAAACCACCGCGATCGTCGGCGTGGCGCGCGAACTCGGCGTGTCCTCGCCAAAGCCGATCGGCCTCACCGTCAATTACCTGCGCTCCGGCCGCGCCCTCGACAGCCACGCCAAGGTGTCGATCGTCAAGCAGGGCCGCCGCGTCGTCGCCTTCGAGGCGCAGGCCTGGCAGGACGACCCGGCCAAACCCATCGCCTCGGCGTTCGGCCACTTCATGCTGAGGCAGACGCCCGATGGGGATGAGGAATAGGCGTATCCGGCGATCGTAGCCGCGGGTCCCGCCACTCCTGGACCGCAATGAATACGCCGGAAATCAAGGGTCGCTTGATGACTTCGCGACGATGACCGTTTTGCGCCAGCCATTAACTCCTCACCTGCTGCACGCCAATCACGGGACGAGGGGAACGCTGTGTGCGAAATATGTCCCTACGCCTTCGTGGAACCCCGAGGTCGATGCTCGATTTTTCGGCGAGCGGCCCGGCCATGACGGGCGGGCCGCGACGCCTTTACGTCAACCGGCTTGCAGTTCGGCAGGATTCTCGATGAGGCCCTTGTTCTTCTTGATCCAGTCCGCCATGGCGCGGAAGGAAAAGGATTGACCGAACCCACTCCAGGGCTTGAAGCCCGCGTTCAGGATGCTTTCCGGGTCGAGCCGCAGCAACCGCAAAATGACCGAGGCCACGATGGCACCGCCCACGCCGTCGAGCTTGCCCTTCGCGCGATCGGCCTCTTCGAGCGCATAAAACCACAGCGGCGTCTTGCTGATGTGGTGCTTCTTCAGGATCGCCGGCGCCGGCAATTCCTTGATGCCCAAATCCGGCGCATGGACAGCAAGCCAGTGCGCCACCTGCTGGCCCGAGGCGCAGCGAAGCGCGGTACGGTCGCGCAGCATGTTGCGCAAATTGAGCTTGCGGGCATCCTCCTCCTCGATCGTTACACCTCGCCATTCGATCTTACCCTTGACGACGTTCTTGGGCAGTTTCAACAGGGTCGCCGCCATCTTTGTGCCGACAGGCCGCGCCTTCTGCGCCCCCTGACCGAAGAACAGCGCAAAGTCCAGGTCATGCTCGGCCGTGCGCGGACCAAAGCCCGTCATGGCGAACAGGTCCACGTTGGCTTCGCCCTTGCGCAATTTATAGCTGTGCTGCACCGTCGCGTGGCCGAAGCGGTAGCAGGCGCCGGAAAATTCTACCGGCAGGATCGCGCCCTTGTCGCCGAATGCGTAGCCGTTCTGCGCGAGATCGAGGCAGCGCTTGGTGACGAACGCCGGCAACAGTTCGTTGACGACGAGCCACTGATAGTGCAGCCGCACGAACCGCCGCACCGCCTCGAACTCGCGGTTGACTGGGGGGATCACCTCCTGCCAGACGGTGCTGCGAACGCCCATGGCGGCGCAATCGTGCACATCCTGCGCGGCTTTTCCGCCGCCTGCCATCTCCGACATCAGGATGTTGTGCAACTGGATGAAGGCGCCCTGGACCTGGCTGATGATGATGTTCTCGTCGTTGCGCGGATCGCCGATCAGTGCGGTACCGAGCCCGTTGCGCGCGAGATCGTTGGGATTGTCCTTGCGCCCGAACAGCAATACGCCTTGGCGTGAGGGATGGTAGAGATGCGGCGTGGCGTCGGGCCCCGCGCCGTAGACGCAATCGAGATCGAGCCCCGGAGTACGCACGTTGCGGATCGAGCGCGGATCGATCTTCCGGCCGATCGAACTTGTCGCATCGAGCGTGATGTCGTGGTCGACGAACTGACCAAAAAACGTCATTCCCGCGTCGGCGGGGCCATCCATATTCTCGTCCGATTTCATCGCGTCGGAGAGTTCGATCAGCGCCTTCACGATCGTGGCCGGCGGAAGGTTGCCGGTGACCTCGTTCGGCCCGGTATTGTCGTGGGTGACCGACGAAGGCAACAGATAGCCGAAGGTCTGCGGCATAGGCTCCAGCATGCGGGAGCCGCCGTTCAGACATTCCAGGATCAGGCGATCGGCACGTGAGAGAGAATGCAGGGATGAGTGCATCGAAATCTCCATGAAAAAGCAAAAATAAAGCAATGATATTCGGAAGCAGCTACTCGCCCAAAAGTCCGGCAATTGCTGGCAACCAACTTCAAAGGGTATGCTATCTCAGGCCGTATTGCAACTTAGTCACAACCTCCATGTCGCTCATCCATCGCTGACGCCAAGAAGGCGCTTGTGCCAAATTGCAACGTGTGTGGTCGCCGTCTGCGGAGGTTATCGGCCCGTCAGTTCGTACCGGAGCCGCCCGCCACGATTCTCTCGTTCAGCTTCTGATCCACGATCTCGACCGTACGGTCGATCTCGGCATTGGCCATGCCGAGCTGATGCGAGATCAACTTCACCAGGAGATCGACGCGCTCAATGAACGGCGCGCCGCTGGCGACCGCGCGGGCCGCCGATGAGGGTTTCAGCAGGCTTTCCGCCGCCTTGGCATATTTGCCGAACGGCACCTGATCCTGCGGGTCGGCCCCCAGGCGCCGGGCGACGGCGTCGACGTGATCATAGATCGCCTGCGACAGCTTCAGGTCGCCGTGCACGGCGTCGCGGATCGACTGCGGCTCGTGCAGCGTGATGCAGCGATAATTCCCGGTCAGCAGCATCGACCATTTGGCCAAGGGGACGAACAGCGAGTCGAACACCTTGAGTTTTACCGGAACGTCGTGGCCATCCAGCGTCACCGCGTCGATGTCCCTTTCCAGCTCGCGAAGCAGCGCGTTATGTTTCTCGTCCTCGAATATCGAGGCCTTGAAGTTGGTCGGCAGGCCGACATGAAGCACGTTCGCCGCCTCTTCCGGTGGCCGGAAGGCCTGCGGATCGGGCGAGCAGAGCGACACCAGGCCCGGCTTGAAGCGTTCCCACACCTGGGCGTTGGTATAGGCCTCTTCCAGGTCCATGTCCGCCAGCGCCGGGATCCGCTTGAGATAGGGCAAGGGCGGCATGTTCATGATCGAAAGACAGGGCAGCCCGGCAGCTGCGATTTTGACCATCAGGACCCGGACCGTATGGTTGGTGTATTGCGGCTCCTGCATGGCGAGCGCCACCATATCGTAGCGGGAGATGTCGACATTGCCGGGCTCGGTCGCGTCCAGCTTCCCCGGCAGGTCACGCGAAAAAATCGCCCGGTGCACCGCCTCGTCGCGCAGCTTGATGCGAACCTCGGTGCCGTCGCGATTGATGAGTTCGGCCGTCTTCTTCCGGCAAACCAGCGTCACGTTGTGACCCGCCATCAAAAGCTTGGTCCCCAGCAGGGAGCCATAGGAGGCTCCCAGGATCAGAATGTTGCGCGCCATGCTCTCTGTTCCACCCATTATGTTCGAATTCTTGGACGTCCCGACCCAGGCGCCTGAAAGCTCCGGCAGGGCACCGCGTCAACGGAGCACCGGAGCCGCCCAGGCTTGCATCACATGGGAGCAGCCCCTTCCGGCAGGGCGCGGCTGTGCTTATCGCAATTCTGGTGGCATTACAAATACCAGTTTTTGGCATACTCCCTCACCGCCCCGCTATCGCGGCCAGCGACCAGCGGCGGCCCGATCAGGCGCGCCGACCAAACAGGAGGATCGCGCCGATCGGGAAGATGCACCCGAGCGCGGCGGCAATGATCAACAGCGGGCCCAGATCCGAATACTCGCCGCGCTGGACCACGAAAAATTCGTTCAGATATTTGGTCTGCAACTGGCCGGCGACGAGCGCCAGATTCATCAGCGAGGCCATCAGCGCGAACCAGGTCGCGCGATGGCCTGCCGGCGCGTAGAACGCGATCAGCGTGAGCAGTGGAATCATGCTGAGCTGCGCGAAGGGCGAGGCCGCGGCGGCGTCGATGACGGCGATAGTCCTGGCGCCGAACCCGAATGTCTGCTCCGTCCAGTGGTGAAGGCCGTAGAACAGGCTGATATTGGGCAGCGACAGGATTGCTCCGGCGACGGCGAGCCAGAACAGCACCCTGGTCACGGAATACTCCGTCAACTGCCTGCTGAAGGTCCACATCGCGACAATGGCGATGACGGCCGCGGTCTGGCGCAGGCTGCCGTAAAAGGCTTCGTCGAACTTCAGCACGTCGAGCGTCCACCAGAAATAGCCGTCTCCGACGGATGGCGTGGCGCGGAAGGCGAAGATGATGATGCTCGCGAACAGAATGGCGCGCCTGGTCCCGGTGTCGAGTTCGCGGGTCACGAAGAACAACATCGTGCAAATGACCAGCATCGACAGCACGAAGATCAGTTCCTGCCCGAACGGCAGACCGCCGAGTGCGACCGCCAGGACGATGAGCCCAAAGCCGATGCCGCCGCCGAGGATACGCCAGTCCAGCGGCCGTCGCTCGCGCGATTCCGATCGGATCAGCAGGACGCCCAGAGCCGAGATGCCGGGAATGACCAAGCCGAGAAGAAATACCGTATCGCGGGCGAAGAACTGGGCGAGCCATCCTGATAATCCTGCCACCGCCAGAATTCCGATACCGAGCGCAAGGCGACCGAGGACCTGAACCATGCCCAGTTCGGTTTTGATCTCGCCCTCCGGACGGGCATTCCCGGCCAGGTCCACGCGGGAGACGACCTCGGTCGACATCGCGTCCGCAACGACATCCTGGATCACGGTCCCGAGTACGATCAGCATCGCACCGAGGATGTAGAGGCGGTCGGCCCGGGCGAACGCGATCCATCCGCCGGCCGCGCCGGCCAGCGTGAACAACCCGCAGGCGGTGAACGCAGCCCCGATCAGGATGTAGGAACGGCGCTGCGAGCCGAAGATCGGAACGCTGTCGACGAGCTGGCCGAACACCATTTTGACCGTCCATGGCAGGCTGAGCCAGACGCCTATGCCGGCAAGCTCGGCCGGAGTGAGCGTGAGACGCTCCTTGATCCACATGTCGCGGCTGACGTCGATGATACCGAGGGCGCCGTAGGCGAAATAGACCATCAGCAACGGCAGGTAGGTGCGGCGGAAGCCGAGCACAGGCCGCATGAGGCTGGGCATCCGTGCCGCAGCAGCCTCGACGATGGTTTGCAGCAGCGTTCTGCGCGTCTTTGGCCCTTCCGTGAGCTGGCTCATGTCGATGAGTTCCTTGACGCGAATCAAATACGCTCGCGCATGAGAATGTAGTGGAAAGGCGAGCGTCGCAGCTGCCATCTTCCATCAGCTGTCCGGCTGGACCGACCGAGGAGAACGTTGAATGTCTGTCCAGCCTGTGGCAACGCCGAACGCGTCGCCGCCGCGCCTTGTTCGCTCGCTCACGCTGACGCACGCGGTGCTCTACGGACTCGGCGTCACCATCGGAGCCGGCATCTACGTTCTCGTCGGCCTCGCCGCGGGGCGCAGCGGCATGCACGCGCCGCTTGCCTTCATGGGGGCGGCGCTCGTCATGGCCTTCAGCGCGGCATCGTTTGCCGAATTGGGAACGCGCATGCCCGTGAGCGCCAGCGAGGCGGCTTACGTGCAGGCCGCGTTCCGGCTGGATTGGCTCAGCCTCGGCGTCGGACTTCTCGTGGTCGCGACGGCCATCATCTCGGCCGCGACGATCAGCGTCGGCAGCGCGGGCTATGTCGCGGTGTTCCTGCCCCTTCCGGCGCCGTGGATCATTTCCGGTGTCGTTCTCGCCATGGGCGTCGTGGCATGTCTCGCGACGGTCCAGTCGGTCACGTTCGCCGGAATCATGACGCTCATCGAAGTGGGCGGCCTCGTGCTGATCATCGTTGTCGGCCTCAGTCACGGCACCGGCGTCGTCACCCGCCTTCCGGAGATCTGGCCTTCCGCCGGCGATACCACCGCCTGGGTCGGAATAGCCGGAACGACGCTGATAGCGGTCTTTGCCTTCATCGGTTTCGAGCATCTCGTCAACGTTGCGGAAGAAATCAGGGAACCCGGTCGCACCCTGCCCCGCGCGCTGTTCCTGACGCTGGGCCTCACCGCGCTGATTTACGCGGTGGTCGTGTGGATCGCGGTGACGGCGGTGCCTCCGCAAGAACTCGCCCGCTCGTCGGCGCCGCTGGCGCTCGTCTTCGAACGGCTCACGGGCCTGCCTCTCGTCACCATGAGCGCCATCGCCATTATCGCGACGCTGAACGGCATCATTGTCCACATGATCATGATCGCCCGGGTGATCTATGGCCTGGCCGATCAAGGCAACCTCCCGAAGGCCCTGACACGGCTGAACCCGGTGACGCACACGCCGCTTCTGGCGACGGCAATCGGCGTTGCGGCAATTCTCGTGCTTGCGCTGGCCGTCCCGATCGCGGGCCTCGCCGACCTGACGGCCCGCTTCACGCTGGTGATTTTCGCGATCGTGAACCTCGCACTGATCCGGATCAAAAGCAGGAATGAAGCCCCGCC
>JBDRNF010000290.1:0-9058 GCA_043811435.1 Pseudomonadota bacterium | reverse complement strand
GCGAAGCAATCCATCTTTCTTTGCTCAGCGAAATGGGTTGCTTCGTCGCAAGAGCTCCTCGCAATGACGGTGAGACAATCGTCGATAAATCACGATATCGGGGCTGACATTCGTTATCCCGATGGCTATATCAACCCCGCCCGGCACGTCCGGGCTTTTGGCGTTCGAATGGGAATCAGCAATGACGGGATCGACACGATCGAGCGACGGCCTCGATGACCGGCGCAAGCGGCTCTTGTTTCGCTGCTGGCATCGCGGCACCCGCGAGATGGACCTCATTCTCGGACGCTTTGCCGACGCCGAGATCGAAAAGCTCTCCGAGGAAGAGCTGGGTCAATTCGAATACCTGATGGATGTGCCCGACCCCGATCTCTATGCCGCGCTGACCGGCAAAATGCCGCCGGCGCCGGACTATGCCAACCGTCTGTTCGAACGCATCCAGTCGTTTCGGTCCGCGGATCACGACGCATGAAGTCGCCGACGCAATCGCCGGCGAAAATGCTGACGCCCGGGCGGGCGCTGACCTTTGCCAATGTCGCCGAGGGCGCCGAAGGCCTCGTGGTCTCCGACCTCGCGCGTGCGGTCGCGGCGCAGCCGAACCCGCCGGCGGTCAGCCTGGCCGTGGTCTGCCGCGACGGTCCGCGCATGCAGCAGCTGGCCCGCGCGCTGGAATTCTTCGCGCCGGATTTGCCGGTGATGCAGTTCCCGGCCTGGGACTGCCAGCCCTATGACCGGGTGTCCCCGCATGGCGGCATCCTGGCGCAACGGTTGACCACGCTGGCGAGATTGTCGCGCCTTGTGGGCAGCGACAAGCCGCTGATCGTGCTGACCACGGTCAACGCCATCGTGCAGCGGGTGCCGGCGCGCGAAACCGTCGCGGCGCAGGCGCTCTCGGTGGCGCCGGGGCATGTCGTGCCGATGGCCTCCATCATCTCGTGGCTGGAGCACAACGGCTACAACCGATCCTCCACGGTGCGCGAGCCCGGCGAATATGCCGTGCGCGGCGGCATCCTTGATCTGTTTCCGGCCGGGCTCGAGCAGCCGGTGCGGTTCGATTTTTTCGGCGACAGCCTGGAATCGATCCGCAGTTTCGATGCGGAAACCCAGCGCACGCTGCTGCCGATGCGTTCGCTCGATCTGGTGCCGATCTCGGAATTTCAACTGGTCACCGAAACGATCCGCCGCTTCCGGATGGGTTATGTCGCCACGTTCGGCGCGCCGGGTCGCGACGATCTGCTGTACGAAGCCGTCAGCGAGGGCCGCCGTCATCCCGGCATGGAGCACTGGCTGCCGCTGTTCCAGGACCGCATGGACACGCTGTTCGATTATCTCGATGGCGCGCCGGTCGCGATCGAGCCGCAGAGCGAGGACGCCGCGCGCGAACGCTTCAAGCAGATCGCGGACTATTACGAAGCGCGGCGCGAGGCGCTGGAGCATCCCGGCGGAGGCGCGGTCTACAAGCCGTTGCCGCCGGACCGGCTGTATCTGACCGAAGACGAATGGGGCAAGCGGCTGGACGACGCGGCGCTGGCGCGGCTGACGCCGTTCGCGGTGCCCGACGGCAGCGCTGGCACGGTCGATGCCGGCGCCCGGCAGGGCCGAAATTTCGCGCCGGAGCGCGCCGACACCTCGGTCAACGTGTTCGAGGCTGTGGTGGCGCACGTGCAGGCGCTGCACGCCCAGCGCAAGAAGGTGGTGATCGCGCTGTGGAGCGAAGGCTCGCGCGACCGCATGGGCAGCATGCTGAAGGACCACAAGCTCGGTCAGCTCACCAGCGTCAATTCATGGCGCACGGTGCAGGCGACGCCGCGCAACGAGGCGATGCTGGCGGTGGTCGGCATGGAATCCGGTTTCGAGACCGAGCACGTCGCCGTCATCAGCGAACAGGATATCCTCGGCGACCGCCTGGTGCGGCCGCGCAAGGCCAGCCGCAAGCTGGACAATTTCATCTCCGAGGTCACCAGCCTCAGCACAGGCGACCTCGTTGTGCATGTCGAGCACGGTATCGGCCGCTTCATCGGGTTGCAGACGCTCGAAGTGGGCGGCGCGCCGCATGACTGCCTCGAACTGCATTACGCCGCCGATACAAAACTGTTTCTCCCGGTCGAGAACATCGAACTGCTGTCGCGTTACGGCTCCGACCACGCCAATGTCGAGCTCGACCGTCTCGGCGGCAGCGGCTGGCAGGCCCGCAAGGCCAAGCTCAAGAACCGCATCCGCGAAATCGCCGGCGAATTGATAAAAATCGCCGCCGCGCGGCACCTGCACGAAGCGCCCAAGATGCCGGTGCAGCCGCATCTCTATGACGAGTTCTGCGCGCGCTTTCCGTATGAAGAGACCGAAGACCAACTCGGCGCCATCAATGCCACGCTGAAAGATCTCGAAACCGGCCGGCCGATGGACCGGCTGATCTGCGGCGATGTCGGCTTCGGCAAGACCGAAGTGGCGTTGCGCGCGGCGTTCGCGGTTGCGCTCGAGGGCAAGCAGGTCGCCGTGGTGGTGCCGACCACGCTGCTGGCGCGGCAACACAGCCGAAATTTCACCGAGCGATTCCGGGGTTTCCCGGTCAATGTCGCGCAGGCCTCGCGGCTGGTCCCGACCAAGGAACTGACGCAGGTCAAGAAGGGCATCGCGGAAGGCGGAGTCGATATCGTGATCGGCACCCACGCACTGCTCGGCAAGGCGATCAAGTTCCGGGATCTCGGCCTTGTCATCGTCGACGAGGAGCAACATTTCGGCGTTACCCACAAGGAGAAGCTGAAGCAGCTGCGGGCCCAGGTCCATGTGCTGACCCTGAGCGCGACGCCGATTCCACGCACGCTGCAATTGGCGCTGACCGGGGTGCGGGATCTCTCGATCATTGCCTCGCCGCCGGTCGACCGGCTGGCGGTCCGCACCTTCGTGGCGCCGCACGATCCGCTGATGATCCGCGAGGCGCTGCTGCGCGAGCGCTACCGCGGCGGACAGGCGTTCTATGTGGTGCCGCGGATCGAGGATCTCGCCGGCGTGAAGGATTTCCTCGACAAGAACGTGCCGGAGATGAAGGTCGCGGTCGCCCATGGCCAGATGCCGCCGACGGTGATCGAGGACATCATGTCGGCGTTCTACGACGGCAAATACGATATCCTGCTGTCGACCACGATCATCGAGTCCGGCCTGGATATTCCCACCGCCAACACCCTGATCGTGCACCGCGCCGACATGTTCGGCCTGGCGCAGCTGTATCAGTTGCGCGGCCGGGTAGGGCGCTCCAAGCTGCGCGCCTATGCGCTGTTCACGCTGCCGGCGCAGGCCAAGATCACGGCGCAGGCGGAGCGCCGCCTGAAAGTGCTGCAATCGCTGGAGACGCTCGGCGCCGGCTTCCAGCTGGCCTCGCACGATCTCGATATCCGCGGCGCCGGCAATCTGCTCGGCGAGGAACAGTCCGGCCACATCAAGGAAGTCGGCTTCGAGCTGTACCAGTCGATGCTGGAGGAGGCGATCCTCAACCTCAAGGCCGGCGTGGTCGAGCCCGCGGCCGACCGCTGGTCGCCGCAGATCACCATCGGCATGCCGGTGCTGATCCCCGAGGAATACGTCAACGACCTCGCGGTACGGCTGTCGCTGTACCGGCGGCTGGCCGATCTCGACACCGACGACGAGATCGACAATTTCGCCGCCGAGCTGCGCGACCGTTTCGGCGTGCTGCCGGACGAGGTGCGCTACCTCTTCAAGATCGCCGCGATCAAGGGCTATTGCCGCCGGGCCAATGTCGAGAAGGTCGATGCCGGGCCGAAGGGCGCGGTCATCACCTTCCGCGACAACAAGTTCGCGCAGCCGGACCGCCTCGTCTACTTCATCCGCCAGCACGGCAACGCCGCCAAGGTACGGCCGGACATGAAGGTGGTGTTCCTGCAGGTATGGGAGACGCCGGAGGAACGCCTGTACGGCACCACGGAGATCCTGCGGCAACTCGCCAACCTCGCCGAGAACAAGAAGGCGGCGTAGGGAGACTCTCGTGTCCCGGGCGCGGTGCAGCGCTCTCCCGGCGATGCGAAGCATCGTCCGGTCGCGCTGCTCCGCAGAACCGGGACCCATTCTTCCTTGGTGCGGAAAGTATGGACCCCGGCTCAGCAGCGCATCACTTCGTGCTGCGCAGCGTCCGGGGAACGCCAACCGATAGGATCAACGCGGCGATTGATCACGCCGCCGCGCGGCGCGCTTCCTCATCGAGCCGCGCCAGCAGCGACTTCGCCGTATCGTTCGGCATCATGGTCGCCACCGTCACGGAAGGTTCGGCGCTGATGTCGCGCTTGCCGTGGCTGGTGTGGCGCATCACGCTGGAGAGCCGCCGCGCGATCAGATGGCCGTTGCGCAGGTCGGTGTCGGCGAACGCGACGATGACCGAGCCGTCATCCTGGACGGCGCCGAAATCCATCTGCCGCATCAGCCGGCTGATGATCCGCGCCCCGTCGAGCTGCGCGCGTGGATGCGCGGTGTCGAAGGCGAAGCGTGCCACGGTCAGACCGCCGCCGCGCGACAGCGTTTGATAGACCGCGGTGGCGAAGTCGCGGTTGAAGGCCGAAGGCGTCAGCAGACCGGTCCTGACATCGAGCAGGCCCTCGGCGTCGATCGATCGCAGCGTTCGGGTCAGGTGGGCCTCGAAGGCATGCTGGCGGATCAGCGGCAGCGCATTGGCCGCAATGTGCGCGGGCTCGCCGGAGATGATTTCGAGGTTCGGCAGATCATAGGTCGGCGCCAGCACATCCGACGTCAACACCACGGGCAGATTGCGAAAGCGCGAATCCTCGGTCAGCACCGTGAGGAAGGCATCCACCACGCGCGGACTGAAACCTTCGCCGAGCACGATGCCGTCGATGTCGCGGGTGTTGAGATGCTTGGCGGCGGCTTCGATCGAGAGCGCGCCGACCACCCCGATTCGCTCGCCGAGCGACACCGAAAGCGCCGGGTATGCGGCGCCGCGGCCGATCAGCAGCACGGTGGCGTCGCGGGTCGGATCGAAGTCGGCGGCCGCGGCGCGCGCCAATGGCTCGCCGTCCATGCGGCGCATCACGGTGATATCCAGCGCCCGAACCCGCAAGGCAGCGCGCAGCCGCGCGGTCAGGCGATCGAAACTGCCGCCGGTTGGGGAAAACGGGATGGCGTTGGCGGGCAGCGATGTCGTGGGGTCGACCGTGATCAGCGGCAGGTAGGGGCGCTGCGCGGCGATCTGTCGGGCCAGGGCATCAAGACCGGGCGCGGCCGTTCCGGCCATCGCGACCAGGACTGCGGCCGGGTGCAGCTGCTCGACGGCGCGCGATGCATCGGCCCAGCCGGCATCGATCATCGGGAACAGCTTGGCATCTTCGAGGGTGCTGGCGAATGAGGGACGCCCGGCGGTCGAGACGACGATGAGCGGGCCTTGCTGGGACATCTGCGACTCGGAGTTACGCGTGAGGTGCAACGCGCGAACCCTAGTTCCCCGGCCTTAATGCCGCGTCAACGGAACCTGCGGATTTCCATCAGGTCTGGCTGGCCCGGTCGCGAAACGCTTCCACCATCAACGGGTTAAGCCCGAGTTCGGCGAGCGCCTCGCGGGCGCGGCCATTGTCCTGGGCGCGTCCGGCCAGCCGGTGACCGCTCAGCCGGTCCGGCAATGCCGTCAGCAGCGCGCCTTGCCCCAGACGCCGGGCCCATTCCTGCAGATCCGCGGACAGGAACCGGTAGCCACCGACCGCCATGATCCCCGTCGGTGGCGCGGTAATGCAGATCGCGCCGGTCGACCGATCGAGCCGGGCGGCATAGTCGGTGTCGACATAATCGCGCGGCGGCTGCGCGATCAGGGAGTCGCTCGGCGGCGGTGGCGGCGCGTAGGGCGCCGCGGAAATCATCGGTCCCCGCAGCGCCAGCGTTCCCCGGGGCGTCAGAAAAATCTCGCCTGCGATCGACGACCCCGAAACCTCGCGCGGTGCGCTGTGCGGTCCCGGCCGGACCGTCGCCGGCGCGCCCTCGGCCGCGCCGCGGCGGGCGGCGAACAGGCCGGCCTCGCCGAACAGATAGACATCCGTCAGCATCACCTGCGGTTGCGTCCAGGACGGTGACGATCCGACCTGTTCCGGCGCGCGCCACAGACCGATCACATGGCGCAGGGTCGGCAAACGCGACGCCATCTCGATCTCGGCCAGCCGCAACGCCAGTTGCGCCGGGGCGACCAGCGTATCGCAGCTGTGCTCGGATATCTGTTGCTCAAGCACGTCGCCGTCGAACGGATGATGCAGCGCCAGCGTTCCGCCCGACAACAGCCAGATCACCAGCGACGAGGTCAGGCCGGCGAACGACGACGGCGTGAACGCCGACATGATCGTCGAGCCCTGCGGCACGTCGCTTTCAAGCGATAATGCGAGGCCGCCCGCGATCAAATTCAGATGGGTGCGCGGCACCGGACGAAAGCCGTCGCCGGTGACGTCGAACGAGATGATCGCCGCCTTGCGGCCATCCTGCACCACGGACCGCGAGGTGGTGGAACCGTTCGACAGGGCCAGATCGAGCGAGGCCATGCCTTCCGGCAGGTCGTCGCCGAAGCCACAGACATGGCGGATCGAAAAGGCTTCGGCCGCGGCATTCATGGCGAGATCGGAATGCATGACGCCGTCGATCCGGCTCATGCTCACGATCGCCCGCGCGCCGGTGCGATTGAGCGCGACGGTCAATTCCGCCTGCCGCCACAACAGCGGGAACAGCGCCACCACGAGTCCGGCGCGATGCGCGGCCAGTACCGTCAGCATGAATTCGACGGTATTGGGCAGCTGCACCGCGATCACGGAATTGGACGGCAGTCCGGATTCGATGAAATGCGCCGACAGCGCCGTGATCGCCCGGTCGGCTTCCGCGAAGGTCAGGTTCATCGGCGGCTGGCCGGTGATGCGCTGCTTGTTGACGGGATCGAGCAACGCCAGCGCATCCGGCTTGCGGGCCAGGATCCGCTTGAACAATCCGTCGAGCGTCGGCGATGTGTTGGTCTGGATCACGGGATCACTTCGGTTGGACATCGGGCCGCTGCCACCAGGTTTCCGGCAAATAGCCCGTAAGCGCGGTAGCGTCAGGCCGTTCTATCCGATTCCAGCGCGCGATCCATTGCTCTTGAACGTTAAACAGCGGAATACCGTAGAAACCCGACATCAGGGTCCGGTCCAGCGCCCGCACCGCCGGGACGAACTGGGTGAGCTCGCGGGCCTCCAGCAAGGCCGCGATCAGGACGTCGATGGCGGGGTCCTTGGCGCCCATATAGTTCCGCGTGCCCTGAATTCCGGCGGCCTCGCTGCCCCAGTAGAACGACTGCTCGTTACCCGGCGACAGCGATTGATCCCAGCGGTTCTGCAGCATGTCGAAGTCGAAGGAGAGACGGCGCTGGTCGAACTGAACGGCATCGACCGCGCGCACCGAGGCCGCGATGCCGGCGCGCTTCAGGTCGCGCTGATAGGCCAGCGCGATCCGCTCCTGATCGCGCGTTGTCACCAGGATCTCGAAGGCGAAAGGGGCTTTGGTCGAACGCTGCCGCAATACCGCGCCGTCGAGCTCATAGCCGGCCTCCGACAACAGCTTCAGCGCGCCGCGCAGCGTGGCGCGATCGCGGCCGGAACCGTCGGTGACGGGAAGGCGGTAAGTGCCGTCAAGAATATCGGGCGGCATATGCGACGCGAAGGGTTTCAGCAATTCCCGCTCGCGATCATCAGCCACGCGGCCATAGGCCGACAGGACGGAGCCAGCGAAAAAGCTCGCGGTGCGGGCATAGAGCCCGAAAAAGTAATTTCGATTGATCCATTCGAAATCGAACAGCAGGGTCAGGGCCTGGCGCACCCGGATATCTGAGAATACCGGACGCCGGGTGTTGAACACCAGGAATTCGGCAGGTTGCGGCATCCCGGTCTTGATGGTGTCGCGGATCACCTCGCCGCTGCGGGCTGCCGCGAAATCGTATCCGTCATGCCAGCGCAGCGGTTCGGTCTCGACGCGAAAATCGTAGAGTCCGCGCTTGAACGCTTCGAACGCGCCGTTGGCCTCGCGGTAGAAATCCAGCCTGATCTCGTCGAAATTCCATAAGCCCCGATTGACCGGCAGGTCGCGGCCCCAGTAATCGGGATTGCGGGTCAGCGTGACGCTGGCGCCCGGCTTAACGGCGGTGATGCGGTAGGGGCCGGAACCAACGGGCGGCGCCATCGAGGTCTCTTCGAACGTCGCGACATCGACGGCATGCTTCGGCAACACCGGCATCAGCCCGAGGATCAGCGGCAGCTCGCGGTCGTTGGCGCCGGCGAGGTCGAACCGCACGGTGAGGGGGTTCAGGGCTTCGGCCCTGGCGACCTTGGCGTAATACTGGCGATGATTAGGACGGCCCTTGTCGCGGAGCAGCGCCCACGAGAACAATACGTCCTCGGCGAGAACGGGCTTGCCGTCGGAGAACCGCGCATTGGGATCGAGATGGAAGGTGACATAGCTCCTGCTGTCGTCGGTCTCCACGCGCTGGGCCAGCAGGCCGTACAGCGTGAAAGCCTCGTCATGGCCGCGCGCCATCAGGCTTTCGACCACAAAACCCCTGACCTGTTGCACGGCGAGGCCCCTGACGATCAGCGGATTGAGGCTGTCGAAGGTGCCGAGAACGCCCTGCACCAACCGACCGCCTTTCGGCGCCGCGGGATTGGCATAGGGCATATGGGTGAAATCCGCCGGCAGGGCCGGGGCGCCGTGCATGGCGATGGCGTGGCGCGGCTCGGCCGCCCGGCAGGCCCCGGCCGCGAGCCCGAGACCGCCGGCCAAGGCGAGGAAAGCGCAGACCAAGGCTTGAACGCGCGGTCGCCCGGAAATTGGCGACGCAGCGCGACGATTTGATTCGAGTTTGTGCACAGCGGCTTTTACCATAGCCGTCACACCCGGTCGCGGCGGGTCGCAAAGATGCCTGTCGGCATTGATCTTTTCGCCCGTCGCTGTATTGAAAGCGGGCAATTGACCAAGACGGCAGGTCCTGTCACGTATCCGCCTCATTTGGCAAAGAGACAGCCGCCCAACGGCTTAGGTGTCGGTG
>JBDRNF010000289.1:0-43431 GCA_043811435.1 Pseudomonadota bacterium | reverse complement strand
GGACCGTTTCCGCTAACCGCGCAACCGATGACGAGAAAAAATGTTCGATTTTGAAGCCCTGTCGGATGCGATGGCCAGCCAGACGGTGCTCTGCGTCGGCGACCTCATGCTCGACGAATTCGTCTATGGCGAGGTCTCGCGGATTTCGCCGGAGGCGCCCGCGCCGGTCTTGGCCGTGCGGCGCAGCGAAACCAATATCGGCGGCGCCGGCAACGTCGCGCGCAACATCGCCTCGCTCGGCGCGCGCTGCATTTTCGTCGGATTGATTGGCGAGGACAACGCCGGCGCGGCGCTGCAATCAGCGCTCGCGCAGGAGAGCCGAATCGAGAGCGTGCTGGTTCCCGACCGGTCGCGGCCGACGACGCGCAAGGTGCGCTTCGTGTCCGAGCATTTCTCCACCCACATGCTGCGCGCGGACTGGGAAGTGGCGCAGCCGGCGTCCGCCGGGATCGAGCAGAAACTGATCGACGCGATCCTGCCGCAGCTCGCCCGCGCAGATATCGTGCTGTTGTCCGACTATGCCAAGGGCGTGCTGACCGCGCGGGTGATCCGCAACGTCATCGACGCCGCGAAGAAACTCGGCAAGCGCGTGATCGTCGATCCCAAGAGCGCCAATTTCGCGATCTATCGCGGCGCCACCCTGCTGACGCCCAACCGCAAGGAATTTTCCGAGGCGACCCGCAGTCGCGCCGATACCGAAAAGAGCATCGCCGATGCGGCACAGGATGCGATGCAGCTGGCGGATTGCGAGGCCATCCTGGTGACGCAGAGCGAGCACGGCATGACGCTGGTGCCGCGCCACGGCGAGGCCATCCACGTGCCGGCGCATCCGGTCAAGGTGCGCGATGTCTCCGGCGCCGGCGACACCGTCGCCGCGGTGCTGGCGGTGACGCTGTCCGCCGGAGCCGCTTGGGAAACCGCGTTGCGGATGGCGAATGCGGCGGCCGCCGTTGCCGTCGGCAAGAAGGGCACCGCCAGCGTGACGTCAGCCGAGCTGCGGCGAAAGATCCTGCCGCACGCCTTTCTCGCGGCGGAAGAAAAGATCGTCGCGGCGGGCGCCGGCCTCGAGGCGCAGCTGTCGGAGTGGCGCCAACAGGGGTTGCGGGTCGGTTTCACCAATGGCTGTTTCGACATACTGCACCCCGGCCACGTCAAGGTGTTGACGGCGGCGCGCGGCGCCTGCGACCGGCTGATCGTCGGCCTCAACAGCGACGCCTCGGTGAAACGGCTGAAGGGCGAGGCGCGTCCGGTGCAGGACGAACGCGCCCGCGCCGAAGTGCTGGCGGCGCTGGAGGCCGTCGATCTCGTCGTGGTGTTCGAAGAGGACACGCCGATCCGGCTGATTACCGCGATCAAGCCGAGCGTGCTGGTGAAGGGCGGGGACTATACCCGCGACCAGGTGGTGGGCCACGAGATCGTCGAAGCCCATGGTGGCGAGGTGCTGCTGATCGACGTGTTGCCCGGCTTCTCCACCACCACGCTGGTCAATCGCGCCCGTGGGGACAGGGCGTGAGCGCTGTCGCAGGGGTCGCGCGGGTTCCTCCGGCGACGGCTGGCATGCACGCGCGGGATGAGCTATCAGCGGCCCTGCTGCGGCACCCGAAACTTCCTCGTTACCGGTCGGCGACATGATGCGTCTTTCGAATCTGACCCTGCGCAACGTGCTGATCGCCGCGCACGACGCGCTGGCGACCGCGCTTGCGCTGTTGGCCAGCTTCTATCTGCGGTTCGAGGGCGACGCTCTGCTCGATCGCCTGCCGCTGCTGCTGCGGATTCTGCCCTGGTTCGTCGCCTTCAGCGTCGTGATTTCCTATGCGTTCAATCTCACCACCACGAAATGGCGTTTCATTTCGTTGCCTGACGCGCTGAACATCCTGCGCGTCGCGGCCGTGCTGACGCTCGGGCTGGTCGTGCTGGATTATGTGATCGTGGCGCCCGGCAGCGGCACCACCTTCTTTCTCGGCAGGACCATCATCGTTCTCTACTTCTTTCTCGAGGTGTTCTTCCTGAGCGCGTCGCGGTTTGCCTACCGCTATTTCCGCTACACCCGCGTTCGTCATCACGCCAGGTCGGAGGAGGCGGCGGCGACCCTGCTGGTGGGCCGCGCCGCGGACGCCGAAATTCTCCTGCGCGGCATCGAAAGCGGCGCGGTCAAGCGGATCTGGGCGGTCGGCCTGCTGTCGCCTTCGCCGGCCGATCGCGGCCAGACCATCCGGAATATTCCGGTGCTGGGCGGCATCGACGACATCGAGGATGTGATCGGCGATTTCGCGCGGCGCAACAAGCCGATCATGCGCGTGGTGATGACGCCGTCGGCATTCGAGCCCGAGGCGCATCCCGAGGCCGTGCTGATGCGCGCGCGCCGCCACGGGCTGATCGTCAGCCGGCTTCCGTCGCTGGAGAGCGGCGACGTCCCGCGGCTGACCAACGTCGCCGTCGAGGATTTGCTGCTGCGTCCCAGCGAGAAGATCGACTATGCGCGTCTCGAAGCCCTGGTGAAGGACAAGGCGGTGATCGTCACCGGCGGCGGCGGTTCGATCGGTGCGGAAATTTGCGACCGCGTCGTGACCTTCGGCGCCGCACGGCTGCTGGTGATCGAAAATTCCGAACCGGCGCTCTATGCCGTGACGGAAACGCTCGCCGCGCATGGCGGCAACGCCGTGATCGAGGGCCGGATCGCCGACATTCGCGACCGCGAACGCATCCAGCGGCTGATGATCGAGTTCAGGCCGGACATCGTGTTCCATGCGGCCGCGCTCAAGCATGTGCCGATCCTGGAACGCGACTGGAGCGAGGGCGTCAAGACCAACATCTTTGGATCGGTCAACGTCGCCGACGCCGCACTGGCGGCGGGTGCCACCGCGATGGTGATGATCTCGACCGACAAGGCGATCGAGCCGGTTTCGATGCTGGGGCTGACCAAGCGCTTCGCGGAAATGTATTGCCAGGCGCTCGATCACGATCTGGCGCAGCAGGGCGGCAAGCCGCGGATGCGGCTGATCTCCGTGCGGTTCGGCAATGTGCTGGCCTCGAACGGATCGGTGGTACCGAAGTTCAAGGCGCAGATCGAGGCCGGCGGGCCGGTCACGGTCACGCATCCCGACATGGTCAGGTACTTCATGACCATCCGGGAAGCTTGCGACCTGGTGCTGACCGCCGCCACCCACGCGCTGTCGCCGTCGCCGGCGGACGTCTCGGTCTACGTGCTGAACATGGGTCAGCCGGTCAAGATCGTCGACCTCGCCGAGCGCATGATCCGGCTGTCCGGCCTGCAGCCGGGCCACGATATCGATATCGTGTTCAGCGGCGTGCGGCCGGGAGAGCGGCTGAATGAAATCCTGTTCGCCGCCGAGGAGCCGGCGGTCGAGATCGGCGTCGCCGGAATCATGGCGGCCAAGCCCAACGAGCCGCCGATGGCCGCCTTGCGCAAATGGCTCGCGGCGCTGGAACAGGCCATCGCCCGGGATGACCGGGCCACCATCAAGGCGGTGCTGAAGGATGCGGTGCCGGAGTTCGGCACGGCCGCGCCGGCCGAGACACCGGCGCCCGCCGGTCCGGCGTTACAGTCCTGATCGGCGGATCTGAAAAATCCGCCTGGCGAAACGCAGGAAGAACGCGGGGTCGATGACCGGCGCATTCAGATGCTGGCGCCGCGATCGAAGGCATTCCAGGTTTCCGCGCAACGTGACGCGCCAGCCCTGGGTGCTGATGCCGCCGATCTGGAAGTCCACGAGGACCCGCGGGATGTAGTGCGCCCTGAAGTCGTTCAACGCCAGCGCCCGCAGCATATAGTCGTAATCGGCGGTCGTGATGTAGCTCAGATCGTAGTCGCCGACCTTCTGCGCCACTTCCTTGCGAATATAGAAGGTCGGGTGCGGAGGCACCCAGCCGAGCTGAAACGAATGGCGGTTGAAAGTTCCGCCGCGCCATGAACGCACCACGCGCTTGGTGCGATGATCGGTCACCATATGCAGGTCGCCATAGGTGATGTCGGCATTCCGCAACGCCGCGGCGATGTCGCTGAGGACGCGGGAATCGTGAAAGGTGTCGTCGGAATTCAGAAACCCGACGGCGTCGCCCTCGAACAGGTGAAAGCCCTTGTTCATCGCGTCGTAGACGCCTTTGTCCTTCTCCGAGAACACGCGTATCGCGTCCGACCCGAACGACTCGACGATTTTCAGCGTCGCATCGCTGGATGCGCCGTCGATCACCAGCATTTCCTTTTCGGGATGATCCTGCTCGAGAAAGGACTGGATCGTGGAGCCAATCGTCGCCTGGGAATTGTAACTGGCTGTGACGACGCTGATCTTCATTGCCAATCTCGTGCGGCGCTCAGGTTACCGAGGACGAATGCAGCTGTCAAAATCACCGGTCGCTCCGGACGCAACGCCGGTTCCGGCTGATCGGGTTGCAGCGCGACAGCAGGCTTCGTCTCATGCGTGTATTCTAGTCGTGCACCTCGATCGGCGCGGCGCCCTTGGCCGCCTTTTCGGCGCTGAAGATCCACACCAGTCCGCCGAAGGCGCCGACGATGAACGACACGGCGCCGAGCAGCAGCGAAATGTTGACGCCCTCGCTGCTCATCAGCCCGGCATAGCCGAACGCCAGGCCCATGGTGGCCTCGCGGACGCCCCAGCCGGCGATCGAGATCGGCAGCATGGTGATCAGCATGACCGGCGGCACCAGCTGAAAGATCTGGCCGAACATCACGGGGGCCGCGATCGATTGCACCACGCACCAGGCGATGACAACGGCGAGGACGTGAACCAGAAACGACAGCGCCGCGATTTTCGGCCCGCGCTCGCGGCTGAAGATGACGCGGTTGGCGATCACCGAGCAGGCATGCAGGTGGTGAGTGCCCCACCAGCGCTTCAGCCATGGCCATGGCAATCTGCCGAGGATCAGGAATCCCAAGCCGCCGGCAAGGGCGGCGAAATCGACCGCCAGCAGCGCGGTTCGGCCCTGCGGATCGGTGATCAGATTGTAGCTCCATGGCAGGGTCGCGACGATGACCACCGCAAGCGCGATCAGGCCGATCGCGCGATCGACGAAGATGGAGTAGGTCGCCGCCCGCCAGCCGGCGCCGGCGCGCGCGACCAGCCACAGCCGCACCGCGTCGCCGCCGATCGAGGAGGGCAGCGTCTGATTGAAGAATGTCCCGATCACATTGTAGCGCATCGCCTGCGCGGTTCCGAGCGGCGCGCCGCACTCGACGCTGACCTCGCGCCACCGCAGCACGCCGACGAAGATCTGCAGGAACATCGTGGCGATGGCGAGGCCGATCCAGCCCAGACTCGCGACGTTGAAGCGCGAGGCGAGTTCGTAGAAATCGACCTTGCGGAGTGCGAGATAAAGCAGCGCCGCCGAGATCAGTATCTTTAGCGCTGCAAGCAGGATCCGGCGCATGGGGTGCGCGCTCTTCGGTTCGAGAAAGGGTCAAAAAAGCGCGATCCGGCGGCCGCACGTTGAATTTCGTCCGCCTTGGTATGGTTTTGAGCCCGATCTGGCAATAGCCTGGCAACTGGGTATTGCGGCCCCCTCGACACGACGGGTAAAGAGACCCGGGAAACCGTCGATATCAGGAAGTTCGAGGAGCCAATGGCAGGGCGAATAATCCCGTTGATCATGTGCGGCGGCGCTGGAACGCGGCTGTGGCCCGCCTCGCGCGAGGTCCGTCCGAAGCAGTTCCTGCCGCTGTTCGGCACGCGTTCGACGTTTCAGGATACGTTGCTGAGGGTGTCCGAGGCGGCCTTGTTCGAGCGCCCGATCATCATCACCAACGCGGCCTATCGCTTCATGGTGCTGGAGCAGCTCGCCGAGATCGGTATCGAGGCGGATATCCTGCTGGAGCCGATGCGGCGGGATTCCGGGCCGGCGATCGCGGCGGGGGCTGTCTTTGCGCAAATGCGCGACGCGGACGCGGTGGTTCTGGCGCTCGCCGCTGACCATGTGGTCGGCGATACCGCGGCCTTCGTTGCCGCCTGCCGCAAGGGGCTTGTCGCGGCGGAGGCCGGCAATATCGTGACCTTTGGCGTGGAGCCCGAACGTCCGGCGACCGAGTACGGCTATATCAGCCCGGGCCAGCCGATATCAGGCGACGTCCGCGGCGTGGCAAAATTCGTCGAAAAGCCGGACCCGGCAACGGCGGCGGGCTATATCAAGCTCGGCTATCTCTGGAACAGCGGCAATTTCATGTTTCGGGCCGCCATGCTGCTGGATGAATATCGCAATGTCGATGCCGACAGCGTACAGGCCGTCACCGCGGCGGTGACGGGGGCGGGGCGCGATCTGGGCTTCGTGACGCTCGATCCGGAATCGTTCGGAAAAGCCAGGGCGATCTCGATCGATTACGCGGTGATGGAAAAGACCGCGCGCGCCGCGGTAGTGCCGGTTTCGTGCGGCTGGTCCGATGTCGGCTCCTGGCACGCGGTATGGGAACTGTCGGACAAGGACGCCGAGGGCAACGCCGCGCAGGGCGCCGCGGTATTCGAGGACTCGCGCAACTGCAACGTTTCCACCGACCGGGCGCTGGTCGCGCTCGAAGGCGTCGACGATCTCGTCGTGGTGGCGACGCAGGACGCCATTCTGGTGTCGCGCCAGAAGGACGCCAACGGGCTGAAGCGGCTGGTCGCGAAGCTGAAGACCGTGGCGCCTCAACTGACCGAAGAACACATCAAGGTGCACCGGCCCTGGGGCTCCTATCAATCCGTCGACAATGGCGATCGTCACCAGGTCAAGCGCATCATCGTCAAGCCGGGCGGCCGCCTCTCGCTGCAGAAGCATCACCATCGCTCCGAGCACTGGATCGTGGTGCGCGGCGCGGCGCGGGTGACGGTCAACGAACTGGTCAAGACCGTGCACGAGAACGAATCGATCTACATTCCGATCGGCGCCACCCACCGGCTGGAAAATCCGGGCAAGATCTCGCTGGAACTGATCGAGGTTCAGACCGGAAGCTATCTGGGGGAGGACGATATCATCCGCATCGAGGACGACTACCGGCGGGTCTAGGACGATGCGCCCGCCGTCGCGCCGGAGCGGCCCAAGGCCATGAAGAATTCACGACGCAACGTCGACGAGACCGTCGCGGCTGGATTCGGTCACGAATGGTCGACGTTTCAGCAGGACGAGGACAATTTGTCCGCCTCCGAACGCGAAGCGGTGTTCCGATCCTACTTTCACATCTTCCCCTGGGACCTATTGCCGGCCGACGCCGTCGGGGCCGATGTCGGCTGCGGCAGCGGACGGTGGTCGTTTCTGGTAGCGCCGCGGGTAGGGCATCTGCATCTGCTCGATGCCAGCGCTGATGCGCTCGAGGTCGCCCGGAAGAACCTATCGGGAGCACCGAACACGACGTTTCATCTGGCGAGCGCCGGTGACATGCCGTTCGAAGATGGTTCGCTTGATTTCGCGTTTTCGCTCGGCGTGCTTCATCACATTCCCGACACCCTCGCCGCCATCCGGGAGATCGCTTCAAAGCTCAGGCAGGGCGCTCCGTTCCTGATCTATCTCTACTATGCCCTGGACAATCGCCCGTGGTGGTTCAGGACCCTCTGGAAGCTCAGCAACGTTTCGAGGGTCGTGATTTGCCGTTTGCCCGCGAGCCTGCGGCTGGCGGTCAGCCAGATCATCGCTGCCTTGATCTACTGGCCGCTCGCGCGCCTTGCGGCGCTGGTACAGCGCGCCGGCCTGCCGACGGCATCCATTCCGCTGGAATATTATCGCCATCGCAGCTTCTACGTGATGCGAACCGACGCCTATGACCGCTTCTGCACCAGCCTGGAGAAGCGTTTTACCAGACAGCAGGTCAGGCAGATGCTCGTTGAGGCGGGGTTTGGCGACATCCGGTTCTCCGAAGCCGCCCCGTTCTGGTGCGCGGTCGGATTGAAGCGATAGCGGCCGCATGCCGGCGCGCGCCAACGCCGGTCAAATCCTCTGAAAAACGAACTCGTGGCACCCGGCGCCGAACAGGCCGAAACTGACGGGCAGCGGGAACGACCGCCGCTCGGTGAATCCCATGCTGCAGATACGGTCGTGCAGTTCGGCGGCCGTCGCGGTTTCGTAAGGGTATCCGCCGAGCCAGTCATGGGCATCGTGGGAGAAGTTCATGCCGCGCAATTTGGCGTAGTTCCTGACGTAGGCGAGCGGATTTTCTCCGGTGACGGTCTGGCGCGCCAAGAGCGCGGCCATGTAGGCCTGCCGGATGCCCCACTGGATCGGCCGCGGCGCCCGGGAGTACAGCCTCTTTTCGGTCTTCCAGATCGCATCGCAGGTCGTCGTCGAATAGATCGCGATCGCAAACTGGCCGCCCGGACCTGTGAGACGGGTCGCGCTTTCGATCGCCTTCCACATGTTGCCGGTGTGATGCAGGACGCCCCAGGAATAGACCACGTCAAAGCTGCCGAGCGTGGCCGGCGACGCGTCAAAAACCGATGCCACCTTCGCGCTCCATTTCGCGTCGGGCGCATATTTGGTGAGCAGTTCCTGCGCCGTGGCGACGGAGTTTTCGTCGATATCGATCGCCGTTACCGATTCGGCGCCGAGCGCGAGCGCGGCCAGCGAGTGCAGGCCCGATCCGCAGCCGATGTCCAGAAAGGTCTTTCCCGCCAGGCCGTCGGGAACGAGCTTTCGCATGCCCGCAATCGCCGAGTCGATGCGCTTCTGGTCGACGGTCTTTGAGTAGTTTTTCCAGTTTTCACCGAACTCGAAGTGTGTTTCGCGTTCTGTCAGACTCATAACATCCACCACCGGAGCATGAGATCAACCTAGCATCGTGAC
This sequence comes from Pseudomonadota bacterium, assembly GCA_043811435.1. GTDB lineage: Bacteria > Pseudomonadota > Alphaproteobacteria > Rhizobiales > Xanthobacteraceae > Bradyrhizobium. The sequence continues at coordinate 34,653 of JBDRNF010000289.1, read as the reverse complement.
GCTTGCCGCTCAAGGCGACGGTACGAGCGACGATGGCAATGGCTGCGGCCGCAAACATTGACTTGCGCCAAGGCTTGCACTTCTATCGCCGCCACTCTCGACATTACAGTCCGGATGCAGGATTCGAAGGCGGAATGAGTTGTGCGGTCAGGACGGGCTCAACGAATCACCGTGGTCGTCTCGTCGCTGAGCAGCGGTGGCGCGGAGCGCGTCGCCGTCGACCTGTGCAGATCCCTCGCGGAATCGGGCCGCGACGTCAGCCTTCTGACGCTGAGCGGAGATGACCCGGACGTCTACGATCTGCCTGCCTCGGTATGCCGCCGCCGAATAGAGATCAGGCGCATCGCAAGGTCCGCTTTTCAGTCCATCAGATTCACGCTGGACCAGTTGCGACAGATGCGCCGCGCCCTCCTCGCACTGAAGCCCGATGTCGTTCTGAGTTTCATCGAGCAGAGCAACATCCGGACCATCGCTAGTCTCGCCGGATCGGGGACCCCGGTCGTTGTTTCCGAGCGCATTCATCCCGAATACCATGTGCTGCCGCGATCCTGGTCGTTGCTGCGCCGGATGCTCTACCGGTTCGCCTCTGCGGTTGTTGTACAGAACGAGGATATCGCCGGCTGGTTTCGAAATTCAGTTGCGACCCGGCGTCTTCTGATAATCCCGAATGCCGTCCGTGGCCGCGAATTTACAGGCGATGGTCGCTCGCAGCCGGGCGAACCGATCATCCTTGGCATCGGGCGGCTTGCCCGCCAGAAGGGGTTCGATCTTCTGTTGCGCGCCTTCGCCAGGACCGGCCTGGCGGACGACGGATGGCGCATCGTCATTCTCGGCAAGGGGGAAGATCGCAAGGAGCTTTCGCAACTATCAGACGATCTCGGCGTGTCGGGATCGGTCGAGATGCCGGGGTATGTGACGGACGTTGCCGGATGGATAGCGAGATCGCGTATTTTCGCGTTGTCATCGCGATATGAGGGTTTTCCGAACGCGCTGATCGAGGCGATGCAGCTCGGGACGGCATGCGTCGCTTTCGATTGTCCGAGCGGGCCGCGCGATTTGATCGAACACGGCGTCAACGGCCTGCTGGTACCGGCCGAAGAGGTCGACACGCTCGCAGGGGCGCTCAGGCAACTGGCGCTGGACCAGCCGCTTCGGCAACGCCTGGCGCGCGAGGCCACCAGGGTTTCGGAAACTTTCGCGGAAGATCGGGTTTACCGACTTTGGACAGAGGTGCTGGATTCCGCCTACCAGAGGCGCTTGTAAGCCCTGGCATTCCGAACCGATGCTTTCCTGCTGGCGCAGTATCCGCTGATCATGGCCGGCAGAAACGGCAGGGACTTTCCCATGCCTTGCAGCAGCCTGCCTTTCCAATTGAGCTGCTGCGGCGAATGGTTCGACCATTTCTCGACGTAGTCGCTTTGCAGCACCGGCTCGGTGAACGGTTCAACATCCGCCTGCTTGACGGCGAGACTCATCATCACAGCGGGGTTCCCGCAGGCCAGCAGCACCCGGTCGCCATATTCCGCGGGGTCCGTGACGTCGTAGACAGGATGGCCCGTGGTCTGTTCGACCGACAGATTGTGCGCCATCGCGATGCGGACGAACGATATCCTGAAGCCGTTCGGCGCGGAAAAGATCCGGTACATCAGTTCGGGGCTGAACTGATAGAAGCCATGGCCGGCAAGGCTGTTGCAGGGGTTTTGCGTATAGACGGCGCCGCCCACCCTGACGAGGCGCATCAGGTTGCCAACCGCCGCCGGGAAATTGAAGACGTGCTCGAGGGTTCCGCCGTCGACCGCGAGGTCGAATTGTCCTGCCAGGCCGGGTGACAATGGCGCGCTGATGTCCTGGATGACGCTGGCGCCCTCATAGGCTGAAAAGTCGATGCTGGTGACGTCGTCGAACCCGAAAGCCTCGCGAAACATCTCGTTCGCGAAATCTCCCCACCGATACCGGTCAAGCCACGCCAGCGCCCGGGCGTCATCCGCGAAGGCGCCGCGAAGCTTCAAAATATCCTTGGGGTGGAGCGCAAGGTTAAGGTGGCCGAGGGTGATGACGCTGCCGCCGCGACCATCGCGCCTCCATTCCATCAGGCACCGGACGTCGTTGTAGTTCAATCCCATCCGCGACCTCGCGCCAAAGCGTGTCCGCTCGGGAACAGTTCCCTCTGCCAGTGCCAGAGGCCGGCAGACCACAGCGTGATTGCGCAAAACACCAGGAAGAGAAGCAGCCGCGGCGTACCGGCAATGCTCGAAGGTCCGACGGACAGCGTGGCAATGGCGCCCATGACGAATACGACGGGGGCGGTCGCCGCGGCATATGGGATCGCGGGAACGGTGTCGGGTTCGTCATGGAGACGAAAACGCTGCGCGTTCAATCCCGCCACACCGAGAATGAACGGCGTGAGCAGGCCGAAGGTGAACGGAAGATCGTGTGAGGTCATCATGACGGTAAAGGTCGCGAGGCAGAGCGGCAGTTGTTGCACGCTCCGGACCGAATAGCCGGTCAGGCCGAGGAACGCCAACGGCACGATCCATCCGAGATCTCCGAATGCGACGGCGAATAGCAGGAAGGTGTTGTGCGGCTGCAATGCGTGCGCGGCCGCCAGGCCACTGCCGAATAACGGGCCGTTGCGATACGACAGCCAGGCGCGTTCCATCAGCAGCCCCCGCGCCGAGATCGAGTTGATGTCTCCCTCGTTTTCGGCCCTGCGGGTGATCTCCTCGATGATTTCCTCCGTCCTCAATTTCCGCTCATCGCCATCGCCGGAGGCAGGCGGCGTAGCGGGCCGGGGAGTTGCGATCGGTGGGGGAGCAGGCCGTGTCGATTGAGGAGCCGGCCCCGACGGGCGGGAGACCCCGTGCCGAGGTGCGATCCTGGACAACGGGGCCGAATCGCGTTCCGAAATTGTCTCGGATGGGGAGGGCGTCCGGGCACGAAGCGAACTGGCGATCGCCTCGTGCGCCTCCGTCAACGCCGCCTGCGTCGAGCCGATCTGCAGGAAGGAACTCCGCGCGGCGACGGAAAAACGGTCGTTCGAGAACAGCGCCAGGGCAATCCAGCCTGCCAGCACCAGGATCAGGGCCCCCGAACCGAGCCATCTGATGCGCGCATGTGGCCCGGACGATCTGATGCGGCTCCAGAGCAAATCGGCAGCCATGCCGGAACAGATCAGGATGGATGCAAGCAGCGTCGAGCGGGAAAGGGTGACGAAAATCGCCGTGCCGACGATCAGCACGAACGGGCCGCGCCATCGCTGCGACACGGTCCAGAACGAACCCGCGGCACCGAGCAGCAGCCCTGCGGCCGCAACATTGGCATTGATGCTCAGGCCGGCGGCCCGGCCGACGGTGTTGGTGAACCCATGGCTGAACAAGATGTCCAGCAAGCAGATCGCGGCACTTAGAACGGTTGCGGTTGCGGAAAATCTCAACAGGGCGAAAGGCGCAGAGGCGCCTGCCAGCACGCCGGCGCACGCCACGAATGTAACGGCAGCGAGAAAATTCTTGGCAATGCCGTCCATCGGATGAATGAAGGTCAACAGCATCGCCGACGCGCAGACGGCCAGCACGGGAAGGCTTTGGCGGCGAACCGGACCCCGCAGAACCAGCAGCACAAGGGTGACGCCGATCACGAGCGCCCAGGTGCCGTAGAAGATGACCGGCCAGAGCAACCGGTTCTCAACGAAGAGAGGCGCGAAGTAAGGCACCATTTGAAGTTGGAACGCCACGACGAACAGGGATCCGAGCGCGGCTGCTGTCCGGAGCAATATCCTCACGGCGCATCATCCCGCACGGCTCGTCACTCCGCGCCCGGCAGCGGAATCACTGCCCAGTATGTTCGGCCGTTGGTTCTGGGACTGGAGCCGTCGCTGCTCGAAAAGATGAATCCGGAATCGTTCCAGTGCGAGAAACGGCCGCGCCCGTACTTTACGATGTCAGCATGCTCGGTGTGTGGGGGACCCAGGCGGGTCGTATTCTCATAGAGCACAAACGGAGACCGCTTTTGAAGTCGCGACGTATCCGACAAATGGTCGAGCGACGGCACATTTACCGAAAATGCGACCTTCGAGCCGCGCAGTTCGAAGAATGGCCGCTCGAGCTGGATGACCAGCTTGCCCTCTGGTTTGGGTGGCTCGACATAAGTGTACTTCAGCCACAGCGCGGTCGAAAAATAGGCCGCGACGGCGACAATCGCGCACACGCTCCATGTCGATCTGCTCCAGTTTGGCATTGGCTCCGTCTATCATGCCGCCACAGAAAAGGAACCCCCTGGGCGACTGCAACCGAGCGGGTTGCGTGCCTGTCGAGGCATCCGCTATGGTGTAACGATGCTGAAAAGAGTTGCAAAATCGTCCATTCTGCGCGGCCTCGCAAGGAAACTTGGGTCTGCTCTTTCCGCTCCCAAAGAGTTCGGAGACGTCAAGGTGATCGATATGATTGCCGACGCCGTGCTGCGTCTGTCGGAGGAGCGAAATTTCAGCGACGCGCAACGCTACGAATTGTTCTACACGATCGGCCGCAAGCTGCAGCCCGATTTCCCGATCAACGACCGGGGACGCTATCTGCTGGCGGACAAAAAATTTCGCGAGACTTTCGAGAGAACGCTGGGATCCGGGAACTGGAAGAACTTCGAACGGCGCTGGAATCTGGGGCAGATGCTGCGGCTGGTGGGACCGGTCGCGGGCGACCTTGCGGAGTGCGGCGTTTTCGAAGGTGCAAGCGCCCGCCAGCTTTGCGAATTCGCAACCGAGCATGGGCGCAGGGTTCACCTGTTCGACTCCTTTCAGGGGCTAAGTGCTCCCGCGGGTAATGACGGAAAGTTCTGGGCTGAGGGCGATCTATCCGCATCGGAGGAGAAGGTTCGCGAAAATCTCGGGGAATTCGATTGCTTCGACACCTTCCCGGGCTGGATCCCTGATGCATTCGAGCAAGTCGCGGATCGGAAGTATGCCTTCGTCCATATTGACGTGGATCTGGAGCAGTCGACGTTCGACAGCATCGCCTTCTTTTACCCGCGCTTGTCGGCAGGTGGGGTGATGTTGCTGGACGACCATGGCTACGATACCTGTCCGGGCGCCCGAAAGGCCGCGCTGGATTTCATGGCAAACAAGCTGGAACCGGTGCTTGACCTGTCAACGGGGCAGGGATTGATAGTCAAGATCTGACCGCGCTCTAATGTGCAACCAAAGTGCCGCGTGCTGGATCGTCTTATGCGGATTCACCGGGACGCCGGGCAAGGAACCACCGGTCGGACCGCGTCACGACCAGCAACGCCAACGCCGTAATGCTATAGAGCGCGCCGCGAATGAGCAGGTCGGATAAGTCGGGCAGGCCGCGGGTGTAAGCGCTGGACCAGCGCTCGACCGCGATGGCGGGTATCAAAATGAACCCCATCCGCAGCGAAGCGATCCCGATATCGCTCAGAATCGGTGCGACCGGTATCCGCCTCGCCAGCCACGAGAGCCAGAAGCAGGTGACGAACGTCGCGCTAGCGGCAACGGCGGTCGTTACAATGCCGAGATTGCCGAGCGATGCGCCGAACCACGTCACGATCCAGTAGGCAGCAAACGAGATAATGCCGCTAACGAGGATGCTGCCGGCGCCCCGCACCGCCTGGCAGAACTTGGCGATGAAAGTGCCGAAGGCGGCCGGGAACAGCGACAGGCTGAGTAGCGTCCAGAGCCAGGCTACCTGCTGCGACTGCTGGGCATCGAACGCGCCCCGCTCGAACAGCATCTTCGTGGCGGTCTCGCCGATGAGAAAAATCCCGGCGCTGAGATAAGCGACAACCAGGATCGTGCAACGGGCAAGGCGCCGGAACAGTATGACGACCTCGCCGCTCTCGCCGCGCGACCACAGCGCGGCGAAGTGCGGCAGCAGCACGGTGCTCAGGCCGATCACCAGGACTTGCGCCAGAGCGCCGTGCAGGCGTGACGCGTAGCCGTAAATCGCGACCGCGCCCTCGCCGAGGTCGGCGGCGCGAAACTGGATGATCGCGGCCGCGGAGTTCGCCAGCATCGTTGCCGGCAGCAGCGGCAAGGCAAGCATCAGCGTGGTGCGGACTTCACCCGGGGCGATGCCCCGCCCGATCGGAAAATACAGGCGAAGCCTGAGCACGGCAGCCAGCACGACGGCGCCCTGCGCGAGGCTGCCGAGCAGCAGGGTCCATACCAGCGCCGAGAGGTCCAGCGACGGCCAGAGTATCAAACCGAGTACCGAGACCAGTGAATTGATCAGCGGCGCCATCGCTGCAGCGAAAAAGCGCCCATGGCTGTTGAGAATGAGAGCGATGAAATCGCCGACGATGATGGGAACAAGTATCAGTCCCGACAATTTCAGCGCCGCGGCCGCAGCTGCAGTCATCGCCGCCTGTCCCGCGGGCATGAACAGCGACATGATCTGTTCCGGCAGCAGGAAGCACAGGCCGGCGCAAGCCAGCGCGAGGCCAAGCATCAGAAGCAGCATGCGGCCACGATAGGCGGCGGCCAAACGGCTTTCTCCGGTTGCAACCAGCGAAGTGTACCGGCCGATGAAGCTCAACTGGAGCCAGGATCCGATCACTGTCGAGATGAAGCTCGGAGCGATCAGGCCGAGATTGTAGGCATCGACTTCCAGCGAGGCGCCGAGCATTGCCGCGATGATCGCGGTCCTCATGAAGGCTGCGACCTGGACGGCGATTCCGAACAGCACGACGGTACGGGTAGATCCGAGCATTGCCTGTCCTCGCTTGCCGGCTGCGGTCTGGCGACGACGCCGACAAGAAGCAAGAGATACCAGACGGAAACCGGAGCGGTAACAGGGCCGCAAGCCACAGGTCAATCCGTGTGGCCCGCGCCGGAATCACATAACGTCGGTGCGAGAGGGTAGCCGTCGCAACGGCCCGCGCCGGATATCGAGGTCTTGCCGGCGGTTGAAGCGTTCCCTTGCAAATGGGTCTTTGAACTCTTAGGGGTAGGCTGAAATCTGCTGCGTGCTGATCCCCGACGTCCCGCGGCAGCTTTTTGACATTTGTCTGGAAATTTCCATGGCCTTGATGAACATCAATGATGTCAGGATCGCCGTCGTCGGGCTTGGCTATGTCGGCCTGCCGCTGGCGGTCTATATGGCTCGCCACTTTCCTGTCCTCGGGTTCGATGTCGACGCCGGGCGGATATCTGAACTGCAGACCGGGCACGACCGTACCCGCGAGGTAACCGAAGCGGAATTCGCCGCGGCCAGGAACGTCGCTTTCTCCGCGGATCCGGAGAGTCTCAAGCAGGCCAATTTTTTCATCGTCACAGTGCCGACGCCGATCAATCAAGCGCTGCAGCCGGACTTGAGCATGCTTGAGCGGGCGTCCGCGACGGTGGGCAGGGCGCTCGGCAAAGGCGATGTCGTGGTTTACGAATCGACGGTGTATCCCGGCGTCACCGAAGACACCTGCGTCCCGATCCTGTCTGATGTTTCGGGGCTGGTCTTCAACGAGGATTTCTTCGCAGGTTATTCTCCGGAACGCATCAATCCCGGCGATCACGGTCATCGGCTGTCCGAGATCACCAAGGTCACTTCCGGCTCGACGCCGGAAGTCGCCGAACTCGTCGATCAGGTCTATTCCCGCGTCGTCACCGCCGGAACCCACAAGGCCAGTTCGATCCGGGTCGCGGAGGCTTCGAAGGTCATCGAGAACATCCAGCGCGACGTCAATATCGCCCTCATCAACGAGCTTGCGCAGCTGTTTCGGATGATGGGGCTCGAGACCCGCGAGATCCTTGCGGCGGCGGGGACCAAGTGGAATTTTCACGGCTACGTGCCCGGGCTGGTCGGCGGGCACTGCATCGGTGTCGACCCCTATTATCTCACGCACAAGGCGCAATCGATCGGATTCCATCCGGAAATGATTCTGGCCGGCCGCCGCATCAATGACGGCATGGCTCAATGGGTTGCGCTCGACGTCGTCAAATTGATGCTTCGCCACAAGCTCGAAATCGGGCGGGCGCGCATTCTCGTGATGGGGCTGACCTTCAAGGAGAACTGCCCTGATATACGCAACAGCAAGGTAGTCGATCTCGTCAGGGAGCTTCACTCGCTCGCCGGCGAGGTCATCGTCTACGATCCCCTGGCCGATCCCGCCGAAGTTCGCCGGGAGTACGGCATCGAGTCGGTCGCGGCAATTCCCGAAGGATGCTTCGAATCCATCATCCTCGCGGTGCGCCACGACCAGATCACGGAGCTTGGAGCAGATTGTCTGCGCACGATGCTCGTTCCAGGCGGAGTCCTCTACGATCTCAAGCAGGTATTGCCGATCGAGGCGAGCGATGCCCGGCTTTGAGTTTTGCAGGAAGAGCGTCGCCGCATCGGCGGCGCGCGTCGGGAGATTGATGGCATGAAAGTTCTGGTCACCGGCGTCGCCGGTTTCATCGGCTCGCAAACCGCAAGGACCTTGATTGCCCGCGGCGACGACGTCATCGGCCTCGACAACCTCAATGACTATTACGACGTCAATCTCAAACTTGCCCGTCTGGCGCGGCTGCAGGGCCAGAACCATTTTCAGTTCGCGAGGGCCGACCTTGCCGACCGCCGGGAAATCGAGCGGGTGTTCGAGGAGCACAAGCCGGATCGCGTTATCAATCTCGCGGCGCAGGCGGGGGTTCGCTACGCCTTCCAGAATCCTCATTCCTACGTCGATTCAAACCTCGTCGGCTTCCTGCATATCCTGGAGGGATGCCGCCATCACGATATCAAGCATCTGGTCTATGCTTCATCGAGCTCGGTTTACGGCGCCAATACCAGGATGCCGTTCAGTATTCACGACAATGTCGATCACCCATTGAACCTGTATGCCGCGAGCAAGAAGGCCAATGAGCTGATGGCTCATTCCTATTCCCACCTGTACGGATTGCCGGTGACCGGCCTGCGCTTCTTCACGGTCTACGGCCCGTGGGGGCGTCCGGACATGTCGCTCTTCCTGTTTACCCGCAAGATCATCGCGGGCGAGCCGATCGACGTCTTCAACTTCGGCAAGCATGCGCGCGATTTCACCTTCATCGACGATATTGTCGAAGGTGTCGTCCGGACGCTGGACAAGGTTGCGACTGCGAATCCCGACTGGAATGGCGCCGAGCCGGATCCGGGTACGTCGGCTGCGCCCTATCGCCTGTACAATATCGGGAATAACCAGCCGGTCGAACTGATGTATTTTATCGAATGCATCGAGAAGGCCGTGGGCAAGAAGGCGGTCAAGAACATGCTGCCGCTTCAGCCCGGCGACGTGCCGCGAACGTTCGCAGACGTAGACGCGCTGGTGGCGGATATCGGCTTTCAGCCCAGGACGCCGATCGAAGAGGGCGTTCAGCGATTTGTCGACTGGTATAAGGATTTTTATCGCGCCGGTTGAGCCGCTTGACGGAGATCTCCTCGGTGCTACCGGTCGATAACATAAGGTGCGCCGTGACCTTGGCCTCAAGCAGCGGAAAAAATCCTGAAGAGGTAGCCGGCGCCGTCCGGCGGCCGAAGCTGCTGTTTGTCGTGACGGAAGACTGGTACTTCGTTTCGCACCGGCTCGATCTTGCCATTGCGGCGCGTCAGGCCGGCTACGATGTGGCCGTGGCGACCCGGGTCGACCGCCACGCCAATCATATTACCGAGGCCGGTCTCGCGCTTTGCCCGGTGGCCTTCAACCGCGGCGGGCTCAATCCGCTGGAAGAGTTTCGCACGCTGATCGGCCTCGTCCGGATCTATCGTCGCGAGGCTCCCGATATCGTTCATCACGTCGCGCTCAAGCCGGTGCTGTATGGGGCGCTTGCGGCGCGTCTGGTTGGAATCCGGGGCATCGTCAACGCGCTCGCCGGGCTCGGCTACGTGTTTTCATCGGTCGGTCTGCGCGCAAGAGTCCTGCGCCGGATCGTAAGGCCGGTACTCAAATTCGCACTAAGCCGGAAAAATTCCGTTCTGATCGTCCAGAACAGCGACGATTGGAACAGGATCGTTGTTGACGGATTGGCCAAGGCCGACTGCATCAGGCTGATCCGTGGTGCGGGCGTTGATCCCGGCGCCTATCGGCAGGTCAAGGTTGCCAGCGAAACGCCTCTGGTCATTTTGCCCGCCCGGCTGCTGCGCGACAAAGGTGTCGGCGAATTCGTGGAGGCGGCACGGTTGTTGCGAGCCAGGGACGTCAAGGCGCGTTTTGTCCTGGTCGGGAAGCCGGATCCGGCAAATCCGGCCAGCGTGACCCAGGCCGAAATCGATGCCTGGGTCGGCGAGGGGGTCGTCGAATGCTGGGGCTGGCAGGACGACATGCCGACCATATTTGCGCAGGCGCAGATCGTCTGCCTGCCAACCTATCATGAAGGGTTCCCGAAGTCCCTGCTCGAAGCCGCCGCGAGCGGGTGCGCGATCGTGACAACCGACATTGCCGGCTGTCGGGCGATCGTTCGGCATGGCATCACGGGCTGGTTGGTTCCCACGCGGGATTCCCAGGCGCTGGCCAGCGCCCTGCAACAGGCGGTCGAACAGCCCGGTCTGCGCGAACGGTATGGCGCGGCCGCGCGTGCGCTGGTTGAGACCGATTTTTCGACAAGTCGTGTGGCAAGCGACACGATCGCGGTATACGACGAACTCACGGCGCGCTACCGGTGAGCCGCGCCGGCGGTTGAACCCGGCCGTCCGGTTCGTGTAAAGCCTGAATTGCCGGTCGATCAAAGGAACATGATGAGCAAACCAGGCCGTGGCCGTGTTCTCTTCGTCCTGGGCTCACTGGCCGTCGGCGGCACCGAAACCCAGCTTGCGCTGCTCGCCGAGGGCCTCATACGGCGGGGTTGGGCCGTCGAAATCTTCCTGTTGGAAAAATCCGGTGCGCTGATCGAACGGCTCGAACAAGCCGGCGTTCAGGTCAGCGACGGAGGTTACGCCACCGGGCCCGGCCCAAAAATCCGCAAACTGGTGTCGGTGATCGGATGCGAGTTGCGTCTTTTCCGGCGCGCCCTGCGGTCGCGGCCGGACGTCATGCATGGTTTCCTGCCGCTGGCCAATTTCATGAGTGCGCTGGCCGCCCGGATCACGTTTGTTCCGCTGCTGGTGACGTCCAAGCGCGCGCTCGGCAATCATCAGGATCGCCTGACGGCCTGGAGACGGCTGGACCGGATCGCCAACGCGTTGTCGGATGTGGTGACGGCAAACTCGCAGGCCGTCGCCAGGGATACCGAGGCGCGGGACGGTTATGACGCGTCGCGTATTGTCGTCATTCCCAATGGACTTGATTTCAGCCGCCTCGACGCGGCGGCCGGCCACAGAGATGAGGCGCGCGCCGACCTCGGACTCTCGAGGTCGGATGTTGCGATCGTGATGGTGGCCAATCTCATTCCGTACAAGGGCCACCTCGACCTGATCGAGGCGTTTGCCCGCGTCGCACCCGGCGATATCAGCCTCAAATTGTTTCTGATCGGACAGGACCGCGGGGTGGCCGAGGCCTTGATCAGCCGTGCGGCCGAACTCGGCGTCATCGACAGGATCAATCTGCTGGGCTCGAGGGACGACGTGCCGAGGCTGCTGTGGGCAATGGATCTCGGCGTGCTGTCTTCACACGAGGAGGGCTTCTCGAATGCGCTGCTCGAGAAACTGGCGGCGGGATTGCCGGTTGTCGCCACCGATGCCGGGGGAAACCGGGAAGCGCTCACAGGCATGCCGGATTGCGTGCTGGTCCGGCCGCAGGATGCTGATGATCTGGCGCGCGGCCTGACGGAAGCGATCGGCCGGCTCGGAGCCGACGATCGAAACCGGGAGATTCGACAACGCAGCATCCGTGAGCGCTACTCGGTCGATGCCATGGTCGACGCCTACGAGCGCATTTATTCGCGTACCCGGTAACTCGCATTCGAATCGGTCGGTGCCATGAAAGCGCTGTTAGCGACATACGCGGCCAGCAACCTGCTCTCCGGCGTTGCCAGCCTGCTGTCGGTCCTCGTGCTGGCGCGGCTGCTGCCGCCGGCGCAATATGGCGAGTATGTGACGGTGCTGGTCGTGGCGACGCTTTGCCAGACCGCGGGATTCAGCTGGCTGAATTCCAGCGTGATCCGGCTTCATGCGGAAGAAACCGACGAGTACGGCCGTGCGCGGTTCGCCGCGGCCGCGTTGATCGGCTTCACCTTGTCGGCCGTCGTCGTTGTCGTCATATGGGCGATCGGTCTCGCCGTGCTGCGGCTGTGGTCGGTCGATCGAACATGGCTGGGGGTTGCCGGTTTGTCGGTGCTGTTGTCCACTTCATGGGCGTCGATCGGCCTGGCCTGGAACAGGGTGACGGCGCGTCACCGGCGTTTCGTCGCGGCGCAGGCGATACAGGCGCTCGGAGGCCTCGCGCTCGCGATTGCCGGTCTGGCCTGGCGGCCGGGAGAGCCGCTGGTCGCCCTGGCGGCCCTTGCCGTGGCGTCGCTGCTGGCGGCGTCGATCGCGCGGTTTCCGGTTCGCACCGCGCTCCGGGAACGACGTCAGGTCCGGCGACGGCTGCGCGATATCTGGACGTATGGCGCGCCCGTCACCGGTGCCTCGCTCGGCTATACGATCCTCGCTTCGTCGGACCGGCTGCTGATAGCGGCCAGCCTCGGCCCCACGGCGGCCGGGGCCTATGCGGCGGCCTCCGGGATCGCCGGCCGCGCACTGGGTCTGCTGCTTCCGCCGATCGCGGTGGCGATAAGGCCGCAGGTCTTCCTCGAGTTCAGCCAGCGGGGAGCGGAGCCCGCGCGACAATTGATGTACCGGACGTCCGGCTGGCTGATCGCCATCGGTTTACCCGTCACCGTGCTGTTCGTTTGCGCGCCGGGCCCGCTGGCATCGGTGATCCTTGGCAACGATCTGGGCGTCGCCGCGGCGCAGGTACTGCCCTGGACAGCGGTCGGCGCATTGATGTCGGTATTTCTCACGATGCATTTTGCCTTGGCGTTTCAGGTTGCCCGGCGCACCAACTGGATGCTGCTGGCGGTGGCACCTGCAGCCCTCCTCAATATCCTGTCCAATGTGGTGCTGCTGCCAACGTTCGGCATCGTCGCCGCCGGATGGTCGATCGTTGCGAGCCATGCGATCGCACTGCTTCTGGCCATCGGCTTCGGCGACCGGCACTTTCGCGTGCCGTTTGCCTTTTCCGACGCGTGGCGCACGGTGGTCGCCTGTGCGCCGCTCGTCGCCTTCCTGCAGCTTGAGTTTCCAGCAACGATTTCGGGATTCGTCCTCATGCTGGGTGGCGGAGCGCTCGCCTATGCGGTTTCCGCGTTCGCGCTCGATGTCGCGAACGTCAGGAGCGAACTGATGGCGCTGCTCCGGAAATTCCGCCGCGGCGCGCGACGCGAGCCAAAGGCCTGAACGGGTCTATCCGCGCGTCCTCGCCTCGTTCCGTGTCTTGGTCTGCTCGCTCACCTTCCAGACATAGGGGATTTCCGGTGCGTCATACGGAAGCCGGTAGTGATCCGGGTCCTTGTAATTGTAGGCCTCGGTCGGGAAGTTCAAAACCAGCGCATCGACGCCGCCAAGGCTTTGCAGGCCGTGCCAGATTCCCGGCGGCACCACGACCAGGCATGGCCTGACGTCGCCGGCGATGAGTTCCATGACGCGGCCTTTGGTCTTGCTGCCGTCGCGGTCGTCGTACAGCACGACCTTCACATGGCCCTGGCTCACGAACAGGCGGTCGGTCGTACGCAGGTGGCAACTCCAGGCGCCAAGCGCGCCGGCAAAAAGCCGGGATTGATAGGCGTGCACCACCGGCAGGCCGGTGGGGTCCCATTCCGGCCGAAAAATTTCGGTAATGACCCCATGATCGCGCGGGACGTGGCGCACCTCGCGCACCGCGACGCCCTCAAGGGGGTCGCCCAGCTTCCGCCAGTCTTCGGTGATCTGCTGACTGTCTTTTTGTGCACTTGGTAGCATGAACCGATCCTCGACTGTTCCGGTGGGATGATCCGCTGTCGCGGCGCGGGCCTATAGCCCCTTGTATCTTTTGTTGCGATCGATTCCGCCACCGCGGGCGGGCCGAAATCGGCGCAGGCGGCCGACTACACGCGTGGCGAACTCTCCGGCAAACGTGCTCAGGAGCCTGCGAATGGGCATTTCTCGCGGGATTTCGTCTACCATGCTCTTAATCACCCGCACCAGATGCGCCGTCTCGAAATCCGGATCCGACCGCATTCGCCTCAGCCAGTCGGCTTGTTCATGGCTTGGCCGCTCGCGGTACGCATTCTTGCGCTGCGACGCGGGAAACTTGATCGACGTCAGCCTCGGCACGAAAACCGCCTTGAATCCCGCGGCCTGGGCGCGATTAAAAAAGTCGGTCTCGGGCGGAATGCTCAGCGTGCGATAGTCGTTCCAGCCGCCGATTTTGTCGATCACGCTGCGCCGGTGCACCGTGCAGGAGGGCGGTCCGCCCAGGCCGTATTGTGGCCTGGGCAGAACCGGTATTCCGACGTCCTGATCCGGCGAGATCCGGATGAGCAGCGAATGCGCGAAGGCGCACCCGCTCGCCTCCAGTGCGTCCGCTGTGCATTGCAGGTGGTGACTGAGCCACAGATCGTCATGTCCCAGATACGCGATGAATTCGCCTCGCGCCTCCCGCAATCCCCGGTTATTCGGCCCGGTCTGGTGGCCGGTATTCTCGGGAAGATTGATCCATCTCACACGCGGATCCCCGACGGCCGCAACCACCTGCTCGGAGTCGTCGGTGCAGCCGTCGCCGACCACGAGCAATTCGAAGTCCTGCATGGTCTGACCCAATACGCTGTCGATCGCGTGGGGGAGAACGCTGCTCCAGTTGTAGGTCGCAATGATCACGGTAACGCGGGGAGAAGCCATCGCTGGGTGCTTTCGGCCAGATCTGCCAGATGAGCCATCGCGCGTAACGCCGGGCTGGTCGTGGCATTCCCAGGCACCGAGAGCGAATTTTGTCCGTACTCAGCGTAATACAGCAACGGGAACCGGCGAAAAAGCGGCCGTCGGCGGCATCGGCTTGATCTGGCATGCGACCGTCGGTAGTAATCGGGTGGAATCAAAATCCTGCTGGAAGATGGCGCTACATGTGCGGAATCGTCGGCTTTCTCGGCAGCGCAGGCTCGCCAGCGCAGGACGCCGTCGTCGTGCGGCGAATGGCCGACCTGATCAGGCATCGCGGGCCTGACGATGACGGCGTCTGGACAGATGCCGAAGCCGGCATCGCGCTGGCGCAACGTCGTTTGGCCATTGTCGACCTCACCCCGGCGGGGCATCAGCCGATGCACTCGGCGTGCGCGCGTTACGTCATCGTGTTCAACGGCGAGATCTACAACTACGAAGAGGTTCGCCGTCAGCTCGACGGCGAGGCGGCACATCCGTGGCGTGGGCATTCCGATACCGAAGTCTTCGTCGAGGCGATCTCGCGCTGGGGGCTGACACGCGCCCTGCAGGCTTGCGTGGGCATGTTCGCCTTCGCGCTGTGGGACCGCCGCGAGCGCGCCCTGGTGCTTGCCCGCGACCGTCTCGGTGAAAAGCCGCTGTATTACGGCCGGATCGGCAGGAGCTTTGCTTTCGCCTCCGACCTCGCGGCCTTTCGGGCGCATCCGGCGTGGAATCCCGAGGTGGACCGGAACGCGGTGGCGTTGTTGATGCGCCACAATTACGTCCCGGCGCCGTATTCAATTTACAAGGGCTTTCACAAGCTGCGGCCGGGTCATTTCCTGGTGCTGGCCGACGGCGACCGCGAGCCGCGCATTGAATCCTGGTGGAGTGCGCGCGATGCCGCGGAGAGGGGACGCGCGCATGCCTTCGAGGGCAGCCCCGATGAAGCCGTCACCGCGCTCGAAACGTTGCTGAAGCAATCGATCAAGGGACAAATGATGGCGGACGTGCCGCTTGGCGCGTTCCTCTCGGGCGGCATCGATTCCTCCGCGGTCGTCGCCATCATGCAGTCGATGAGCAGCCGGCCGATCCGGACCTTCACCATCGGCTTTCACCTGGCTGGCTACAATGAAGCCGAACGGGCCAAGAAGGTCGCGCGGCACCTCGGCACCGACCACACCGAGCTCTACGTCTCCGAACGGGAAGCGATCGAGGTGATCCCGAGCCTGCCCGGGATCTACAGCGAACCATTCTCGGATTCGTCGCAGATCCCGACATATCTGGTTTCGAAGCTGGCGCGCCAGAGCGTCACGGTCTCCCTGTCGGGCGATGGCGGCGATGAATTGTTTTCCGGTTACACGCGCTACGCGCTTGCCGACGGATTCTGGAAAAAACTCGCGCGCGTTCCCCGCTCGCTTCGCCGCGCGACGGCGGGCCTCGCGACGTTTCCCTCGCCGGCATTCTATGACCGGCTGGCTGGGCCGTTGATGACGCTGATGCCGGAACATCGCCGTCAGGGGCGGTTGGGTGACAAGGTCCACAAGGCGGCGGGGCTGTTGTCGATGCAGACCATCGATGAGGTTTACCTCTACCTTTGCTCGCACTGGAACAATCCGGCGGATATCGTCGTCGGCGGTCATGAACTGCCGACCATGCTGACCGGGCTCGATACGCTGCCGAACCTGCCAGGCAACGTCGAGCGGATGATGTATGTCGACCTGATGAGCTATCTTCCCGACGACATCCTTGCCAAGGTCGATCGGGCGGCGATGGCCGTTAGCCTCGAGACGCGCGTGCCGATGCTGGATCATCGCGTCGTCGAATTCGCCATGTCGCTGCCGATCGGCGTTCTGCGGGCCGGGAACGAGACCAAATGGCCGCTGCGGCAGTTGCTGTACAAGTATGTGCCGCGGGAACTCGTTGAGCGCCCAAAGATGGGGTTCGGCGTGCCGATCGACAGCTGGCTGCGCGGCGCGTTGCGCGACTGGGCGGAGGATCTGCTGAGTGAGGCGCGGCTGAAGGCCGACAATTTCTTCGATCCCGCACCCGTCAGGCTGGCCTGGCAGGAGCATCTCTCGGGAAGACGGAATCATCAATATCTTCTGTGGGACGTTCTGATGTTCCAGGCATGGCGGGCGGCGCAGAAAAACGACCAGCCGGCGCTGGCGGCATGACGGACAGATGACGCCAGGGTCGTTGAAGCGCGGTATAATCTACCCGGCGCTTGCTCTGGGAGAGCCTATGTAGTTTCATGGCCGCAATTCCGGGTTGAGAGTTCGATTCGCCTGCAATGGAACCTGCGGTTGCGAGGGGCGTTAAAATTGTGGCGGACCCGTACTGGAATCTTCAACCAAGCGGGCAGGCGCTCGTCGAACAGGTCGTGCGGACTGGTAACGTGTTCGAAAGCAAGCCGTAGTTGGCGCGGTGTTGGTTCGGTTGGCCAATCCCCGCAACGGGGTGAAAATGATACTGGTAACAGGCGCGGGCGGGTTTGTCGGGACGGCGGTCGTCGCCGAACTGGTGAGGCAGGGGATTTCGTACCGGGGGGTCACGCGCAGGCCGCGCGTGGGTTTTTTCAACATTGGGGATATCGATCCCCGGACTGACTGGACCGCCGCGCTCGACGGCGTCGATGCCATCATTCATCTGGCCTCCCGCGCTCATGTCATGAACGAGACGGTCACTGATTCCGTTACCCGTCTTCGATCCCTCAATGTCGATTCGACGCTGAATCTGGCGACGCAAGCCATCAAGGCCGGCGTGAAACGGTTCGTGTTCGTCAGTTCGATCAAGGTGAACGGCGAATCGACCAGGCCAGATCGGCCGTTCACGGCCGGAGACACGCCCTGTCCCCGAAATCCCTACGCGCAATCCAAGCTTGATGCCGAACAGGGCCTGTTCGCGCTGGCGAGAGAGTCCGGCTCCGATTTCGAGGTGACCGTCATCCGTCCGCCACTGGTCTATGGACCGGGGGTGAAGGCCAATTTCGCCACCATGATGGATTGGGTCAACCGCGGAATTCCATTGCCGCTCGGCTCCGTTCACAACAAGCGCTCTTTTGTTTTCGTCGGCAATCTGGCCGATCTCATCATCCTGAGCGCCATGCATCCCAATGCGGCGGGGCAGGTTTTCCTTGTCAGCGACGGCGAGGATATTTCGACCACCGACCTGTTGAGGAAGATGGCGCAGGCTCTCGGGCGGCCCTCATGGGTCATGCCGGTTCCGGCACCGCTTCTCAACATGGGAGCGGCCATGATCGGGCGGCGCGCAATCACCAGCCGCCTGACCGACTCGTTGCAGGTCGATGTGACCAAGACCCGCGAACTGCTCGGCTGGGAGCCTCGCAAGGACGTCAGCGAAGGTCTGCGGCAAACCGCGCGTTGTTTTCAAAGGCTTGACCTTGACCAGATAGCCCAATCGGCTTAGGCGGCTCGAACACCGTGTCCGTCAGTGGACCGCTGTATGGTTGACCGATTGGTTCTGCCATCACCGACGGGCCCGCAATGAAAAGAACCTTCGACTTCCTCGTTTCCGCATGCGGGCTGATTTTCCTGATGCCGGTCATGCTGATCATCGCATGGTTCGTGGCAAGATCCTCGCCGGGCGGCGTCCTGTTCGTGCAAACCCGCGTCGGCAAATCCGAAAAACCATTCCCGTGCTACAAGTTTCGGACCATGGCGCATGGCGCGCCCGTCGCCGGTTCGCATGAAGTCGACGAGCGCTGGATTACGCCGACCGGGCGGCGCTTGCGATCGTCGAAGCTCGATGAGTTGCCGCAGCTCTTCAACGTGCTGCGGGGCGACATGAGTCTGGTCGGCCCGCGGCCCTGTCTGCTCAGCCAGGACGCCGTGATTGCGGCGCGCCGTGCCCGCAACGTCTTCAGCGTCCGTCCCGGAATCACCGGCACGGCCCAACTGGCCGCCATCGACATGTCGACGCCCGAGAAGCTCGCCGAGGCCGATGCAAGCTATATCGAGAACCGGACATTCATCGGCGATCTGCGGATCGTCGCCGCAACCCTGCTCGGCGGCGGCTCCGGAGATGCGGCGAGCCGCTGACGGGCGCAGTGAGGGGCAGAAGCCTTTTCCCTTGGGCCCCAGCCCCGGATGCTAAATGTGGCCCGCCGGTATATAAGCCGTATCAGGAGAATTCGTCGGCTGCGGAAATGCCCCGCAAGCAGGCCCGGTTCGTAACGGAGTGCAGCAAATCGTGTATTCCTGTGCGGCGGAGGGCCTGTTATCGACCATGCGGCCGACGGCTGGTTCCATCTGCTCATTCCAGAATTTACAAGCTTTTGGAATGGCTTAGGACGACGTGGCTTGGGGTGATAAGGGGAATTTGATGCGAGTCGGGGTTATCGGCGCAGGTGTCATGGGCACCAACCACGCGCGTGTTCTGGCCGGCCTGCCGGACACCACGCTGGTCGGGATTGTCGATCCCCTGGCCGAGCATCGTGCCCGGGCCACTGAACTGGCCGGCTGCCGCGCCTTCGCCACCCTGGACGAGTTGATCGCCGAAGGTGTCGATGCCGTGACCATTGCCGCGCCGACGCACCTTCATCACGAGGTCGCGCTCGCCTGCATCAACAGTGGCATTCACATCCTGGTCGAAAAGCCGATCGCGTCCACGGTCGAGGAGGGACGCGACATCGTCGACGCCGCCAGCCGCGCCGGCGTGACGCTGATGGTGGGGCATGTCGAACGCTTCAACCCGGCGGTCGCCGCCGTCAAGCAGGCACTGGCCGGCGAGGACATTCTTTCGATCGCGATCACCCGCGTCGGTCCGTTTCCTCCCCGCATGTCGAACGTCGGGGTGGTGATCGACCTCGCCGTGCATGACATCGATCTGATCCGCTGGTTCACCGAGTCCGATATCGTCGAGGTGCAGCCGCAATTGTCCAGCGCCATCGCCGAGCGCGAAGATATCGCGCTGCTGCAGTTCCGCACCGCGTCCGGCGTGCTCGCCCATATCAACACCAACTGGCTGACGCCGTTCAAGGCGCGCAGCGTCACGGTCGCGACCCGCGGCAAATATGTGATGGGCGACCTCCTGACCCGTCAGGTCACCGAGTGCTTCGGCTTCAAGCCGGACGGCAGCTATTCGATGCGCCATCTGCCGGTCGGCCACGTCGAGCCGCTGCGCGCCGAACTGATTTCGTTTCTCGCCGCCGTGACCTCCGGCGGGATGCCGGCGGTCACCGGCGACGAAGGCGTCGCCAGCCTGGAGATTGCAATCCGTTGCCTGGAAACTCCCGCCAGGCCCGCCGCGTCATCCGCCCGCAAGGGGCCGCGCCGCGTCGTCGGCTAGCGATCCCTGCAAAGATCCCCGCAAAGTTCCTGCATGTCCCATTCCCAATCGCCGCAAGGCTCCATCCAAGGTTCGATCCAAGGCTCCATGAACCAGCACCTGCGTCCAGAACCCGTACCCTTCATCGACATCGCCGCGCAGCGCCGCCGGCTCGGCTCATCGATCGATCAGGCGGTCAGCCGCGTGCTCACGCATTGCCAGTTCATCAACGGGCCGGAAGTGACCGCGCTCGAGGCCGCGCTCGCCGACTTCAGCGGCGCCAAGCATGTCGTGACCTGCGCCAGCGGCACCGACGCGCTGCTGATGGTGCTGATGGCCAAGGGCGTCGGCCGTGGCGATGCGGTGTTCTGTCCGTCGTTCACGTTTTGCGCGACCGGCGAGGCGGTGGCGCTGACCGGCGCCGTGCCTGTTTTCGTCGATGTCGATGAAGCGACCTTCAACATGGACGTGAATTCGCTGAAGCGCGGCATCGCGACCGCGCGCAAGCGCGGCCTTGCGCCGAAGGCGGTGATGCCCGTCGACCTGTTCGGGCAGAGTGCCGACCATGATGCCATCGCTGCCGTGGCGGAGGCCGAGGGCCTGTTCGTGCTCGACGACGCGGCGCAGGCATTCGGCGCGAGCTACAAGGGCCGCCGCCTCGGCACCATGGGCCTTGCCACGGCGACCAGCTTTTTCCCCGCCAAGCCGCTCGGCTGCTACGGCGACGGCGGTGCGATCTTCACCGATGACGCCGCATTGGCCGAAACCCTGCGCAGCATCCGGGTCCATGGCCAGGGCTCCGACAAGTACGACAATATCCGCCTCGGGCTCACCGGGCGGCTCGACACCATGCAGGCGGCGATCCTGCTCGAGAAACTGAAGATTTTCGAGGACGAGATCGCCGCGCGCAACCAGGTCGCGGAGCGCTATGCGCGCGGCCTCGGCAATCTGGTGTCGGTGCCGCGCCTCGCCAGCGGCTGCACATCGATATGGGCGCAATATACCATCCGGCTGCCCGAGGGCTGCGACCGCGACGGGTTCGCCGCGGCGCTCAAGGCGCAGGGCATTCCGACCGCGATCTATTATGTGAAATCGATGCATCAGCAGACCGCCTATCGGGATTTCCCGGTCGCCGACGGCGGCCTGCCGGCGAGCGAAAGGCTTTCCGGCGATGTCATCAGCCTGCCGATGCATGCCTATCTCGATGAACCGACGCAGGAGCGGGTCATCCGGGCCGTGCGCGGCGCGCTTGGCGCGTGACCTTCCGACAAGCAATCCCCGGACTTGATCCGGGGATAGCGTCCGGTTTTCGGAAAGATCATGGGCAAAAAGGGATTCGTCTGATTTCGCCATTTTGCCGCACCGCCGCATGCTGTAGAAGCGGCTGATGCTCGGACGTATCTTCACCGTCGGCGGCTTTACGCTCCTTTCCCGGCTGACCGGTTTTGCGCGCGACATCATGCTTGCGGCGATCCTCGGCGCGGGTCCGGTGGCCGATGCGTTCTTCGTGGCGTTGCGGCTGCCCAATCACTTCCGGGCGATTTTCGCCGAGGGCGCCTTCAATGCGGCGTTCGTGCCGGCTTACACGCATGTCCACGGTGAGCGCGGGGCGGCGTCCGCCAGCCTGTTCGCGAGCCGCATTTTCACCCTGCTGTTTCTGACACAGCTGGCGTTGCTGGCGGTCGCATGGCTGTTCATGCCGCAGGTGATCGCCATTCTGGCGCCGGGATTTTCCGCGGATCCGGTGCGCGGCGAACTCGCGGTCGAACTGACGCGGATCACGTTTCCCTACCTGCTGCTGATTACGCTGGTGACGCTGTACGGCGGCATGCTCAACGTCATGCACCGCTTCGCCAGCTATGCGGCGGCGCCGATCTTCCTCAATCTGTCGATGATGGCGACGCTGGCGCTGGCGGCGTTCTTTCCCGGCGTCGGCCATGCCGCCGCATGGGGCGTCCTGATCGCGGGCTTCCTCGAATTCCTTCTGCTGGCGGGGGACGCGGCGAGGAGCGGCATCCTGCCGAAATTCGCCCCGCTCAAGCTCGACGAAGACGTCCGCGCCTTCTTTCGCGCGCTGGGGCCGGCGACGCTCGGCTCGATGGGCACCCAGCTCGCGCTGTTTGCCGATACCATCATCGCGACCTTCCTACCGGCGGGAGCGCTCTCGGCGCTGTATTATGCCGACCGCCTCAACCAGCTTCCGATCGGCGTGATCGGCATCGCCATCGGCACCGTGCTGCTGCCGGAGATGTCGCGACGGCTGACGGCGAACGATCAGGCCGGCGCGATGGCGTCGCAGCGGCGGGCCTTCGACTTTACGCTGCTGTTTTCGGTGCCGTTCGTCGCCGCGTTCCTGACCGTGCCGGACTTCATCATGCGCGCGATGTTCGCGCGCGGCGCCTTCTCGAAAGCCGATGCCGCGGAGGCCGGCGCCACGCTCGCCGCCTACGCGATCGGATTGATTCCGTTCGTGCTGATCCGCAGCGCGGTCGCGACCTTCTATGCCCGCAAGGACACCGCGACGCCGGTCAAGGCGGCGCTGACCGGGATCGCCGTCAATGTCGCGCTGAAGGTCGCGCTGGTCGGCTCGCTGGCTCAGGTCGGGCTGGCGCTCGCGACCGCGGTCGGTGCCTGGATCAACCTGCTGCTGGTGATCGCCTTCGCGGTGCGGGCAGGGTACCTCGAGCTCGATCGCGCGCTGATGCGGTCGCTGGCGAAGTTTGCCGGGTGCGGCGTCGTGCTGGCGGCCGCGCTGTGGTCTGCCGCCTGGTTCGCAAATCAGCAACTGGCGCAATGGCACACGCTGCGCGACGAAGCGGCGCTGCTGCTGCTGATCGTCACCGGCGCGGTGGTCTATGCCGGCTCGATCCTGCTGCTGTTCGGCCGCCGATGGCTGCTGGCATTGGTGCGATCGTCCTGAATTATATCGATATTTCAATGGTATCGGAGCGGAATCGCGGCATTTTCAGGCGATGCCGCTTTTTTGCAACATATGCGAGCAAAATGTCGAGACGATGCAACTGTGCATCCCCATGCCCGGGAATCTCCGTTAGGTTCAACGCAAGGTTTTGATTTGATCCTGCGATAGAGGGGCTTCCATGCGCGCTTCAACAATCAAGGTAATCGCCACCGCGGCGTTCGCCGCGATGGCTGCAAGTTCGGTCGCGTCCGCGGCGGATATGGCGCCGCGCTACACCAAGGCGCCGCCGCCGATCGTCGAAGTCTGGACGTGGGATAAATTCTATGTCGGCGTCAACGGCGGCTATAGCTGGGGTCGGTCGGACACCTCAGGCACGTTCTACAACAACTTGAATGGATTGCAGATCAGTCCCACCGAGAGCGGGACCTTCAATCTCGACGGTTGGCTGTTCGGCGGCCAGGTCGGCAAGAACTGGCAGTTCGGAAACTGGGTTGCCGGCGTCGAGCTCGACGGTCAATGGACCGACGAGAAGGGCGGCCGCGGCTTCACCTGCGCGACAGCGATCGCCTGCAACAACGTTACGTTCGGACCTGGTTTGGGTGTCGCCCCGACGGCAAGCTTCAACCAGCACATCGAATGGTTCGTGACTCTGCGTCCCCGGATTGGCATGCTCGTCACGCCGTCTGCGCTGCTCTACGTCACGGGCGGTCTCGCGATTGCCGGAATTAACACCGACGGCGTGCTCAGCGGCGTTACCGCGTTGAGCGCACCGACCTCCGCGGCCTGGAGCCACGACGAGACCAAGTTCGGCTGGGTGATCGGGGCGGGTCTCGAAGCGCGGCTGGGCGGCAACTGGACCGGCAAGATCGAAGGCCTTTACATGGATTACGGCAACGTTTCGGGCAGCGCCACGCTGCTCACAAACTCTCCGCCCCTGCGGTTCGACTACAATTCGGACATCACCGACGTCGTGCTGCGGGCCGGCGTGAACTATCACTTCGGCGGCCCGGTGGTCGCGAAGTATTGATCTCGGCGAAAGCTGCTCTTGATCATCAAAGCCCCGGCATCGTCCGGGGCTTTTTTGTGGGCGATTGCAGTGCAACCGGACGTTTTCCCCAAGTCTTCCCCAGGTGACAGCTGCCAATTCCCCACCGAAAGCGGTTTGCGCTGGCAGTCGAACCGCTGCAATATGGAACGGTTATAATCTGGAACCGGAGATCAGATGGCTGCTCCCATCAAGTTCGGCGTCGGTCAAAGCGTCCTTCGCAAGGAAGACGACGCGCTGATTCGCGGCAAGGGCCGCTATACCGACGATCACGCGCCGCAGGCCTCGATGCACGCGCTGGTGCTGCGCTCGCCTCACGCCCATGCCAGGTTCACCATCAATGCCACCCGCGCCAAAAGCCTGCCCGGCGTCGGGGCGGTCCTGACGGCGGAAGACGTCAAGGATCTCGGCGGCCTGCCCTGCCTGTTCAATCTGGAAGTCGATCCGTTCACCGCTCCGCCCTATGCCATCCTGGCCGACGGCGTGGTGCGCCATGTCGGCGACGCCGTAGCCTTCGTGGTCGCGGATACCGTCGATCAGGCCCGCGACGCCATCGAGGCCATCGAGGTCAACTGGACGCCGCTGCCGGCCGTGATCGGCCTTGCCAATGCGGTCAAGAAGGGCGCGCCGCAGGTCTGGCCCGAGCATCCGGGCAATGTGCTGTTCGACGTGCCGATCGGCGACAGGAAGGCGACCGAAGCCGCCTTCGCCAAGGCGCATGCGGTGGCCGAAATATCGATCGTCAATCCGCGCGTCATCACCAACTTCATGGAAACCCGCGCGGTGGTCTGCGAATACGACGCCAAGCGCGACCATCTGACGCTGACGATCGGCAGCCAGGGCAGCCACCGGCTGCGCGATATCCTGTGCCAGAACGTGCTGAAGATCCCGGTCGAGAAGATGCGGGTGATCTGTCCGGATGTCGGCGGCGGTTTCGGCACCAAGCTGTTTCCCTATCGCGAATACGCCCTGGTCACGGTCGCCGCGCGCCGGTTGCGCCGCACCGTCAAATGGACCGCCGATCGCGCCGATCATTTCATGGGCGACGCGCAGGGCCGCGACAACGTCACCACGGCGCGGATGGCGCTGGCCGAGGACGGCAGGTTTCTCGGCATGGACGTCGATTTGATGGGCGACATGGGCGCGTATCTGTCGACCTTCGGACCCTACATTCCGCATGGCGGCGCCGACATGCTGCCCGGGCTCTACGACATCCAGGCCTTCCACTGCCGGGTCCGCACGGTATTCACCAACACCGTGCCGGTCGACGCCTATCGCGGCGCCGGACGTCCCGAGGCGGCTTACGTGATCGAGCGGCTGGTCGATGCATCCGCGCGCAAGCTGGGCATGGCGCCGGACGCGATCCGGCGCAAGAACTTCATCGCGCCGCGCGCGATGCCGTACAAGACCGCGACCGGCAAGGTGTACGACTCCGGCGACTTCACCGCGCACATGAAGCGGGCGATGGAGATCGGCAACTGGAAGGAATTCCCCAAACGCGCCAAGGCCGCGAAGAAACAGGGGCTGGTGCGCGGAATCGGGCTCGGCACCTATGTCGAGGTGTGCGGCACGATGGGCGAGGAGACCGCCAATGTGGCGCTCGATCCCAATGGCGACGTCACCATCCTGATCGGCACGCAGTCGAGCGGGCAGGGCCACCAGACCGCCTATGCGCAGATCGTCGCCGAGCAGTTCGGCCTCGCGCCGGAACGCGTGCATATCTTCCAGGGCGACACCGACCGTATCGCCACCGGCCTCGGCACCGGCGGCTCGGCCTCGATCCCGACCGGCGGCGTCTGCGTCGAGCGCGCCACCCGCACGCTGGGGACGAATTTGCGCGAGATCGCCGCCGAGGCGCTGGAAACCAGCGTCGGCGACCTCGAAATCGGCAACGGCATCGTGCGGATCGCCGGCACCGACCGCTCGATCAGCTTCG
This sequence comes from Pseudomonadota bacterium, assembly GCA_043811435.1. Taxonomy (GTDB): domain Bacteria; phylum Pseudomonadota; class Alphaproteobacteria; order Rhizobiales; family Xanthobacteraceae; genus Bradyrhizobium. The sequence continues at coordinate 8,641 of JBDRNF010000289.1, read as the reverse complement.
CCGATCTGGCGAAGCGGCCGGGCGTCGATCCGTCGAAGCTGAAGGCCGCCGCGACCTTCACCAGCGCCGACGGCACCTACCCCAACGGCACCCATCTGGCCGAGGTGGAGATCGATCCCGCCACCGGCATCATCGCCATCATCCAGTATGTCATCGTCGACGATTTCGGGGTGACGCTGAATCCGCTGTTGCTGGCCGGCCAGGTTCATGGCGGCGCGATGCAGGGGATCGGCCAGGCCCTGATGGAGCAGGCGGTCTATGATCCCAGGGACGGCCAGCTCGTTACCGGCACATTCATGGACTATGCGCTGCCGCGCGCGGCCGATGGTCCGTCATTCGTGTTCGAAACCCACAACGTGCCCTGCACGACCAATCCGTTGGGCGTCAAGGGCGCGGGCGAGGCCGGCGCGATCGGCTCCTGTCCGGCGGTCGTCAATGCGATCATCGACGGGCTGTGGCGCGAATACAAGATCGACCACATCGACATGCCGGCGACCCCCGAGAGGGTCTGGGTCGCGATCCGCGAACACCAGCGCCAGCATAGTCTCTGATATTTTGTCGCGCCCCCGGAATGAAAATCCGGGCGCGGGGTTGGACCATGATCGGCGCCATTCGCGCAGGGCGAATGGGCGGGATCTAAACAGGGGGATTTTGAGCGATGATGATGCGAACCGTGGTGGTGGTGACAACGTTGTTGCTCGGTGCGGGCGGCGTGCTGGCGCAGCAGGATGCGGTCAAGAGTGCCCAGGACATCATGAAGGCCAACGGCAAGAACATGGGTGGCGTGCTGGGCCCGATGTTCAAGGGCGAAAAGCCCTACGATCAGGCCGCGGTCGATGCCGCGCTCAACCAGTTCATCGACACCGCCAAAAAGCTGCCGACGATGTTTCCCGCCAGCGTCAAGGATGCGAAGTGGGAGGGCGATTACAGTCCCTCGCCGAAGATCTGGACAGACAAGGCCGGCTACGACGCCAAGGTCGCGAGCTTCGCCAAGGTGGTCACCGAGGCCAAGGCGAAGGTCAAGGACCTCGATACGCTGAAAGCGAATTTCCCCGGCATCGGCAAGGAATGCGGCGCCTGCCACGAAACCTACCGCCTCAAGAAGGGCTGATCCGGTTGTAGCCCGGATGGCGCGAACGGGCCGGCGCAACGCGCCGTCCCGATGAGCGAAATCCGGGAAGCCGCAACCGTGATGCACCGCCCCGGATTGCGCCAACCATGCGGCGCTTGCGCGCCGCCCGGCTGGCTCCATCCGGGCTACGAAAATTTAAAGAGGGGTGCGAAGCCTTACTTCTTCACCTGGCCGCGGATTTCGCCGGCCGGATGGGCTGCGGTGTGGACGTTGATGTAATACTTGCCGGCCATCAGGTCGGCCGCCTGGGCGTCGGTCAGGGTGGCGCTGCCTTCGACCGGGCTCGAGCCGGCATTGGGGATCGGCACGGCGACGCCGGCGTTCTTGCCGGCTTCGGCGGGCCCATGGAAATGCGCCGCGGTAACGGGACCGGTGAGCCCCGAATAGGTCAGTTTCCAGCTCAGTTTCTTGCTGGCGGCATCGTAGTCGAGGTCGGCGGTGCCCTTGCCGGCGGAAGTGTTGGCGGCGGCCTTGCCGTCGAGGGTCACCTTCATCTTGTCGGCGAAGGCGGGTCCGGCAAAGGCAAAGGCTGCTCCGAGCGCAAGCGTGGCAAGCATGGTCCTGGCGGTCGACATGGTTTTCTCCCTGTTACGCGACATGGTGGTGCCAATTTTCACAACAGCGGAATCGCGGGTTTATTCCCGCGGGCCGGCTTGAACGCCCTCAATTTTCAGGCAGCGCCGGGCGGCAATAACGGCCATACTGGCTGCCAGGTTCTACCCCTTGATAACGGATCGGTGAATGCTGCGACGAATCTTCCTGGCGCTTGTTGTTGCCGCCGTTATCGGCGGCGCGATTTTCTGGTGGCTGACGATCCCGGCGACAACAGCTGCGAATTCGCTGCCGGCTTACACGCCTGACCCGGCCAACGGTCTCACAACGTTCAATGCCGGCGGATGTTCCTCATGCCATGCCGTGCCGGGCCAGCCCGACCGGCTGAAACTCGGCGGGGGCCTCGCCATCCCGTCGCCGTTCGGCACCTTTCATTCGCCCAACATCTCGCCCGATCCAACTGACGGCATCGGGCGATGGAGCGAGGCCGAATTCGTCAGCGCGGTGCTGAAAGGCACCGCGCCGTCGGGCGCGCATTATTTTCCGGCGTTTCCCTATGCCTCCTACGCCAATGCCCGGGTCGAAGACGTCAGAGACCTGTTCGCCTATCTGAAGACGCTGGCGCCGGTGGCCGGCAAGGTGCGCGATCACGACGTGCCGTTTCCGTTCAATATCAGGCGCAACGTCGGAATCTGGAAATTCCTGTTCATGGACGACAGGCCTTTTCAGCCGGATCCCGCGCGCTCGGCGCAGTGGAATCGCGGCGCTTACCTTGTCAACGGGTTCGGTCATTGCGCCGAATGCCACAGCCCGCGCAATTTTCTCGGCGGCATCGTCGCGGCGCAGCGTTTCGCCGGCGGGCCGAATCCGGAAGGTGAGGGCTGGGTGCCGAACATCACGCAAAAGCGGCTTGGCGACTGGAGCGCCAAGGACATCGCCTTTTTCCTCGAGACCGGGCAGACGCCTGAAGGCGACAGCGCCGGCGGATCGATGGTGCGCGTGATCCGCAACACCTCGCAATTGTCGGCGGAGGATCGCGCGGCGATGGCGGAATACATCAAGTCGCTGCCGCCGGTGGAGGGCCCGCCGCGGCCGAAGAAGGCGGCGAGGTCGTAGCGCTAAAGCGAACAAATCGATGCCGTCCTTACCTCTCCCCGCAAGCGGGAGAGGCAAGAAGAGCTCGCCGCGATCAGCCTCGGGTTTTCTTCAGGCCAAGCGGTATCCACTTTGCTCGAAAACGCTATATTGCCCCCAACATGACGCTCTCCAGGAGACGACAACGATGGTTCCCTTTTTCGTGCAGTTCAAATGTAAGCTCGGCCAGTCCTATGCCGTCGCCAATGCGCTCGCCGAAGCCGAGATCGCCTCGGAGATCTATTCCACCGCTGGAGATTACGACCTGCTGGTCAAGTTCTACGTCGACAACGCCACCGACATCGGTCATTTCGTCAACGAGAAAGTGCAGGTCATTCCCGGCATCCAGGACACCCACACCATCATCACCTTCAAGGCGTTCGGCGCCGGCTAGATTTGCGAACCTGGAAGGATCGGCACGCCGCGACCATCGCCATTGCAATCCACGCGGCATGCTTTCCTCCGGATTAACCTTCGTCCGCAGCCCCCTTCCGACTATCCCGCAAGCGGGAGAGGGGGCGCAGCGGTGCCGGTGGAGGGACCGCGGCACGCGAACTTGCTGGTGATTGCCCATCGGGCTAGGACTGAATATGTCCCATATTCCGATCGCTGAAATTGCCGCGAGCCGAACCATGACGATCCCCATCGCGCTCACCATCGCCGGCTCGGATTCTTCCGGCGGCGCCGGCATCCAGGCCGACCTGAAGAGCTTTGCCGCGCTCGGCGTCTACGGCGCCTCGGTCATCACCGCCCTGACCGCGCAGAACACCAGGGGCGTCACCGGCATTCATCAGGTGCCGGCCGGGTTTGTCACCGCGCAGATCGACGCGGTATTCGACGATCTCGCCGTCGGGGCCGTCAAGATCGGCATGGTGGCGGATCTCGCCGTGATCGACGCCATCGCCGCGGGACTCCAGAAATGGTCGCCGCAACACATCGTGCTCGATCCCGTGATGGTCGCAACCTCGGGTGACCGCTTGCTCGCGGCCGAAGCCGTCGACGCCTTGCGCACAAAGCTCATTCCGCTGGCCTCGCTGATCACGCCCAACATGCCGGAGGCCGCCGCCTTGCTGAATGAGCCGGTTGCCGCCGACGAGGTTGCGATCGAGAGCCAGGGCCGGCGGCTGCTGGCGATGGGCTGTCCCGCGGTGCTGATCAAGGGCGGGCACGGGCAGGGCGCCGAGAGCATCGATTATCTCGTCACCGGCAGCGGCACCATCGCGCTGGCGGCGCCGCGCATCGCCACCCAGAACACCCACGGCACCGGCTGCTCGCTGTCATCGGCCATCGCGGCCGGCCTGGCCAAAGGCGAGGACATGGAAACCGCGGTGCGCCACGCCAAGACCTGGGTCTCAGCCGCGATCGCGGCGGCGGACGGGCTCGGCGTCGGCCGTGGCCACGGCCCGATCCATCATTTTCACGGGTTCTATTAGGGCCGTCAGTTTACCGGCCGCGCCTCCGGGAATTTCCAGGTGGCGTCGATGATTTCCTTGCGCGGTCGGTAAAGTCTCACGGTGTAGTTCCAGCCCGCCATGATCGGAAGGCAGTTCGGCGTGACCTTCTGGCAGCCGCCGAACTGGACCGTGAACGATCCGTCGGCATTTGGCTTTGCCGTGAGATTGTTGAGCGAATAGGCATTGAGGTCATTCTTCTCGAAGAACCCCTTGGCGTTGTAGAGGCTGATCGACCAGAAGCCGTCGACCGGCACGTCCTTGACAGTGAGTTTGTGCACGGTCTTGCCGTCGCCGTCTTTCGGATAGGCGCTGTCATACACAGCGGCATATCTTGGATTTCCGCCCCATCCGATGGCGGTGCCGATGAGATGCGCAACCGGGTCGACCTCGGCTCGAGTGCCGAACATGGCGCCGGCATCGTCGCCGCGCAACGGCGCCAGCGCATTCAGGGCATCGCGGACCTTGTCCTGCGATGCCTTATCCCAGTTTGGTGCTTCGAACTTTCCGACGGCGGCCTGATCGACCTTGATGGCATCCTGAACGAGGTTGGCGGCTTTCAGGTCGGCCGGGTCTTCGGGATTGGCGAGCGTTCGAACGAGCAGGAACACGTAGCGGGTGCCGATCTTGTCCTTGTCGTAGGTAAAGCGGCCCGGGCCGTAAACCACTGCGGTCGTGTAGTGGTCCTGTGAGATCACCTGCATCGACATGAACCGCTTTCCCGCATCGGGCAGAGTGACGGTCACGGGTCCCGCTTCGAGGTCAAAGACCGCCGAGGAGTAGAGCGTATCGCGGTTCATCCGCACGATCCCCTGCTTGTCGATCGCCGCCATTTCCCGCTCATGCCTCAATTCACCGAAATTCCGGGTCTTGAAGTAAAAATCCGTCTCGGCGCGGATGAATTTTCCGACCGTAACCGTCAGCGGGTTTGCGTCATCGGCGAATGATACCCCGGCCAGCGCCAACCACGCACCAAGGGCGACGAAGACAAGATGATTTCTGCACATGCAAGCCTCCCGATCACTTCGCCGCGGCTTTCGCCACGCCCAGTTCCTCGTTGACCTCGTCCTCGAAGGCTTTCTTTTTCCCGGCGATGAAACGGCGGTACCCCTCCGGATCGATCCACGCTTTCACGCCCTCCGTCAGCGCCCGCTTCCGCTTGGCTTCGAAGTCGTAGTACTCGTTGTGCTGCGCGAGCCAGATGTCGGGCTTCAGCATCTCCAGAAAGTGGTGCGTGCGGCGAAAGTCCGTGTTGATGCCCGGATATATCGGATCCTTCGCAAGCCGGTAGCCAGGGTTGAATCCGGCGCCGTCGGGGAACACGACGACATAGGGCTTCCCTTCGAAGACCATGTTAAGGACCCAGGTGGTCGCGCCCTTCGTATGACCTGGCGTATGATAGGCGGTCAGCAGCAGATCGCCGAGCCTTACCGTATCGCCGTCGCGCAGGACGCGGTCGACGCTGACTCCCTCATAGGAAAAATCGTTGGCGTACTTGAAGTCGCCCCGGCCGCCGCTCTCGATCAACGGGACGTCATCCTTCATGATCGCTACCTGCGCGCCGGAAAGCTTCTTGAAGAAAGCGAATGCGCCCGCGTGGTCAACGTGCGCGTGGCCATTGATCATGATCTTGATGTCTTCGGGTTTGAACCCGAGCTTGCGAATGGAATCGACCATCATCGCGCCGGAAGGGGGCATCCCGGTGTTCATCAGGACGTGCCCTTCCGAGGTTGTGAACAGGAAGGCGCCGAGCCCCTTGGTGCCGACGAAGTAGATGGGACCGGCAATCCTGACCGGCTCTTCGGGCTCATCCCATTTCAGCGCTTTTCGAGCGAGCGACAGGAACAGATTGTTGTCCCGCGCCAGATCTTCCTTTGTCGGCCGATTGGACGGCGGCGTCTGTGAATGCGCCTGGGGTGCGGGCCACGACAGCGCAGCCAGGAAACCGGTCAAAGCGATGGCGGAAATACATGCTTTCCTGAGACAGCAAATGCTTCGCATTTTACCCTCCCGTTTCCGGACGCTCGGGCAGGATAACGGGCGGAAATACAACTTTCAAGCGAGACACGGGAATGCGGCGCTGCGAAAGGCCGGCTTCCGCATGTCCGGGATGTGGTGCGGACAATTCGGGAAGATTACGCGCGCATTCACACAGACAATCATCTGCGCGCCGACGGTGCCGGTGAGCAGCGGATCCTGGCGGCTCACCCTCGCCGTGCCGTTGATACGCAGGCGCTGCGGTCAGCGCCCTGCGCCGGCACCTCAGGTCAATTTCAGCGGCCCGTCGCCGACCACGCGAAGGTCGATTCCGCCGATCAGATCCGAACGCAGCGCCTCGGCGGCGCCGATGGCGTCCATCGTCTGCCGCAACGTGCTGACGTTCGATCCAAGCGACACGATTCCACCGAGCATCAGGGCTATCGAACCCAGCGCGGCGGCCGGACTGGATCCGAACAGGCCGAGCATCATGACCAGCAGCATGACGCCACCGCCGCCGATGGCCGCCTTTGAAACCAGAATGATCTTCCGGCATCGCTCGGCGACCTCGGCAAGCTCTTCGAGCCGCGCTTCGATTTGTGAAATCCGGTCGATCGGGTTGTCCTCGGCCATCAGGTGCCGGCCTGTCGGCCTTTGCTGGCGTGACCCTTTTTCAACTCAGGCCGGCGGCAAGCCGAGCGCCTGCCCATTCTCGATCCAGATCGGCAATTCGCGCTGATACAAGGCATTGGATTCCTTGAAGCCGATTGCCGGATCGAGCGCGAAAGTGGCGAGAACTTCCTTCACTTTCGGATCCTGGTTGGCCGCCACGAGGAGCTCCGCCAGCCGATCGACGATCGGCTGCGGCGTCGCCTTCGGCACCGCCCAGCCCGAGAATCCGCTCACGGTGAAGAACTTCGAGGTCGCGCCCTGTTCGGGCAGGGTCTTGACGTCGGGGATCGCGGGGACCTTTCTCGAATGCACCGCGAACAAGGTGCCCTTCTTGCTTTGCAGGACGGATTGCGCGGCCGTATAGCTGCCCATCGCCACATCGAGCGTGCCGTCCAGTATCCCCGTCCACATCGGCGCTTCACCGCGGTAGTGGATCGGTTCGATCTTGAGACCGTACTGCTTGTTGAGTTCGTTGATCGTCATGTGCGGGGCCGAGCCCGCGCTGTAGGTGCCGAAGTTCACCTGGCCCTTCTTGCGCGCGAAGGCGACGAAATCGTCCAGCGACTTGACGCCGGACTCCAGGCTCGCGATCAGCAGCAGGCCGGCGCCCGGGATGACGCTGACCAGCGTCAGGTCCTTGTCCATGTCGTAGCCGGGATTCTTCATCATCACCCTGTTCATCACATAGGTGGTCGAGATCGAGCACAGAATCGTCAGGCCGTCCGGCGCCGCGCGCGCGACTTCCCCGGCGCCAATGGAGCCCGAGGCGCCCGCCTTGTTCTCGATGATGACGTTCTGCCCGACCTGCCGGGAGATGAAATCGCCGAAGGCGCGCGCGAGCAGGTCGGTCTGCCCGCCCGCCGGGTAGCTGCAGACCATGCGGATCTGCCGCGACGGCCATGCGGCCTGCGCCGAGGCACCGCGCGGGAGAAAAGGCATCGCGGCAGCTGCCGTGCCGCCGGCGATGAAATGACGGCGGTTGAATTTCGTTAACATGGTTTCTCCCTGAATTTTCGGCGACGGTATAGCACCGTCCGGCTTCTGCAATGCGTAAAAAAGCGGGACAGTTTGGTGCATTCAACAGGATTCGGGCTTTCCCCGCCTGAGCGCAAGGCCGGCTGTCGCAACGACAATATCTCGCGATTTTGCATTGCCGGCGCGCATATGCGATGTCTCCTGGCCAAACAGGAACGGTTCAAAGCCGACGGCGTTCCTGGCATGCCGTGCAGGCCCTATGGTGCTATGGTGGCCATATCGAGGGAGGTTCTGATGCGCATTCTGGCTTTGGCAATTTTGGCAGTCGCAACGGTTTCGGCAGCGCCGTCGGCCCGCGCCCAGACCTATGATCCGAGGTATCCGGTCTGCCTGCAGATCTACCAGGGGTTTGCCGACTATTACTTCGAGTGCGGCTATACCTCGCTGCCACAGTGCCAGATGTCGGCATCGGGCCGCCCCGCGCAATGCGTCATCAATCCATACTACACCGGCACCAGAAAGCCGCCGCGAAAACGCGACCGGCGGCACCGCCGCAAGTACTGAGCCGATCAGCTCGCAACACATACTGTCGTCATCCCCGTCCAACGGCACCCTACATCGTCGTCCCGGCGAACGCAGGGTCCCATAACCCCCGGGGTCTGTCGCAATGGGGTAAGGGGTGGACAAGCCGGCCAAAAGCAACCACAACCCGGGCGGCACGGCGTAGTGGGCCCAGCGTTAGCCGGGG
>JBDRNF010000288.1:0-13723 GCA_043811435.1 Pseudomonadota bacterium | reverse complement strand
ATGCATTGATGGCTGGGTTAGTCGCTGCGTTCATTCAGCAAGGTCCGCTTCTATGCTTACCCTCCCCTGGAGGGGGAGGGTCGGCTCGACTGAAAGGAGCGGCGGGGTGGGGTGACGGTCTCTCATTTCGAACAGTGTCCGAGTTGAGAGATCACCCCACCCCCGCTCGCATTATTTCTTCGCAAGATGCGAGCCGACCCTCCCCCTCCAGGGGAGGGTAAGACCCCGCCCTACTTCGGCAGATAGTCGTTGGTATAAAACGCCTTCGGATTGTCCTTGGCCTTGGCTTCGAGGCCGCCATATTCGACCATCAGGTTGACGCTGTCGGTCATGTTGGCGTCGGTGACCTGGAACGGCCGCTTGCCCTTGGTTTCCGCGGTACGGTAGAGCGGGATCGTCAGTTCGAAACCCTTGGTCAGCGTTTCGATCTTGCCGCCCTTGGGATTGGCGACGAGGATCGCCTGCGCCGCGCCCTTCGGGTCCTTCTCCGCGGCTTCGACCGCCTTGGTCGAGGCCGACATGAAGCGCTTGACCAGGTCGGCATTGGCCTTGACGAAATCGGTGTTGGCGACCAGGCCCGAGCAGATCATGTTGATACCGTAGTCGGCGAACTTGATCGGGTAGACGTCCTTGCCGGTGGCGTCCTTGATCTTCATCGACTGGTCCATGACATAGCCGAGCAGCAGGTCCGCCTGGCCGTTGATCACGGCATTGAGCTTGGTCTGGCCGTCGCCGGCCACCGTCTTGAAGTCGGCTTCCTTCAAGCCCGTCTTCTTCAGGAACAGCGGCCAGATCTGGGTCATGGAATCCGCCGGCGTGATCGCCACCGTCTTGCCCTTGATGTCTTCCGGCTTCTTGATGTTCTTCTCGACAAAACCCATCGCCGACATCGGGCTGGTCTGCAACAGCACGCCGGTGGCGACGATCGGCGCGCCCTTGACCGCCGCGCGCATCATGGTGGGCACGTCGACATAGCCGAAGTCGGCGGTCTTGGCCGCCACGGCCTGGGTGGTCGCCGCCGAGCCGCGGCCTTCCTGGATTTCGAGGTCGATGCCTTCGGCGGCATAGATGCCCTTGGCCTTGCCGTAATAGAACGGCGCGTGTTCGCCGTAGACGTACCAGTTCAGCATCAACACCACCTTGTCGGCCGCCGCGGCGGGAACTACCGCCAGCACCGTCGAGATCAGGACCGCCGCCGCCGCACTTATCAATCGCACCATGTCATCCTCCCGTTGTTTTATTTGTTCTCGTCATTGCGAGCGCAGCGAAGCAATCCATACTCTTACCGTCGTCAGATGGATTGCTTCGCTGCGCTCGCGATGACGGTCTGGCTTCCTTCGTTTACGCCGCAAACAAAAACTCGTCGCGCTGGCTGACATGCCAGGGAATCACAAAACGCTCGATCCGGTCGACGATCCAGAACAGGACCACGCCGAGCAATGCCAGAATCACCAGGGCTGCGAACATCGTCGGCAGATCGAACGTGCCGATCGAGCGCTGCAGCACGTAGCCGATCCCGGAATTGGAGCCGACGAACTCGCCGACCACGGCGCCGACCACCGCCAGCGTCACCGAAACCTTCAGGCCGGAGAAAATCGCCGGCATCGCATGCGGCAGGTTGACCGCGCAGAATACCTTGAAGCGGCTGCCCTGCATCGCGCGCGCCAGATCGACCATATCGGGGTCGACCGACTTGAAACCCTGCACCGCCGACACCACCACCGGAAAAAACCCGAGCAGGAATGCCGAGATCACTTTGGGAATAATCCCGAAGCCGAACCAGACCACGAACAACGGCGCGATCGCGATCTTCGGCACCGACTGCGAGAACACCAGCAGCGGATAGATATAGCTTTCCACGGTTTTTGATCCCGCGATCAGCATCGCCACGGGAATGCCGAACACGGCCGACAGCAGGAAGCCGCAGATCGTCGCATAAGTCGTGGGCCACGCCTGTTGCAGCAATTCCGGCCAGTCGGTCCACAGCACCGCCAGTACATCGCCGGGCGCCGGGATCTGATACGGCGGAATCCGGAACAGCCGGATGGTGAGATCCCAAGCCACCACGATGAACAACAGGAACAGAACCGGCCGAACCCACGCCGCGTTCAACGCCCTGGACACCGCACCTGGACCTTTCGGCTCCGCCACGCTTCGCTCCCTGGTTGGCTTCTTTTGAGTGCGTCTTGGCGGACAAATTAACTTGTTGGATAAATACTGTCTAGGGGGATTCTGGGAGCAAATCGAGCCTGCTCCGGCGTGCGCATGACACGCGCGGCACCCACAACTGTCGTCACCCGCGAAAGCGGGTGATCCAGTATTCCAGAGACGTCAATGACGGAACCGATGGGGCGCGGCGTACTGGATCCCCGCCTGCGCGGGGATGACGAGCGGTGGCAGGCCGCTCAGTCTCCGACGCCGCTAGTAACACCGCATGATGTTGACGGTCCGCTCCTTGCCGTTGCGGCCGGGAACGGTGACGGTTTCTGCGGGGCAAGTCTGCACATAGGGGCGATCGGAAGGCGCCACCATCGGCGGAAAGCGATGCGGCCAATCCCAGGGAACATCCTGGGTGTAGGTGTAACGGATATCGCCCTTGATGGTCTGATTGACGTCGGCCGCCACGGGCTGTTGGTCATGGGATGACGGGCCGTAGTAGCCCCCGGTGGCCGGCCAGAACGCCCCCGGATGGCTGCGCCGGTGATGCCGGACGAAAGGGGGACGCGGAAACGAATGCGTCGGCGCAACGCCTGCGCGGGGTGTTGCTTGCGCCGATCGGGCGAAGGTGTCGTTTGCGCCGAGTAACAGTACTGCAACGCTGAGGGGGACGATCATCGTCCCATACATCCGATACGCCATGGCACGCACCCATTGTTGGTTACCGAGCAGGCCCCGACGCAGGCTAGGCCGGACCTCTGGTCCCCACAAATGCATACTTAATGTTTGGTTAAGGCGTAATATTGACGGCGGGCGGCATCGCCGGGCGGCGGCCAAATCACGCCGGCTGCTGCACTGCCACACGCGCCTTCGGCGCCTTGGCCTTGCCAAAACTGGCCGCCGATTTCCCCGTCAGCGCCGCCAGCACCAGCGCCACCATGTGCGCGAGGCGCTCGTCCCTGGCTTCCTGCTTGAGCAGGTCGCGGCCGAAGATCACGCTCAGCGTCGCCGAGTTCGAGAGGTAGAAAAAGCAAAGCGCCGCGATCGAAATGTAGAGCTGCACCGGATCGACCGCGACGACGAAATCGCCGCTTTCGACGCCGCGCCTCACCACGGTGCGGATCATCTCAACGAACGGCGAATGCATCGATTTGACTTTTGTGGAGCGCTTCAAGTGCCGCGCCTTGGCGAGATTCTCGGTATTCAGGAGCGCAAGGAATTCCGGGTTTCGGATGAAGTAGTTCCAGGTAAAGCCGATCAGCCGCTCGATCGCGTCGGGCGGATCGAGATGCTCCAGATCGAGCCCGCGCTCCTCGGCGCGAATCTGCTCATAGGCGCCTTCGAGCACCGCGAGGTAGAGATCGTCCTTCTTGCCGACGTGGTAGTACAGCATGCGCTTGTTGGCGCCGGCCTTGGCCGCGATCCGGTCGACCCGCGCGCCGGCCAGGCCATGGGCGGCGAACTCCTGCTTGGCGGCCTCGAGGATACGAATCCGCATGCCCTCGGGATCGCGCTGCCATTTCAGAGTCTGCTTTGCCTTGGCCAAGGGGGTGCCCGGTGAGAGTGGATTTGAATGTAGCATGCCAAGCACGGATTGAGAATGAAGCGAGCGTTGTTACTCTTACCCTCCCCTGGTGGGGGAGGGTCGGCTCGCATCGCAAGATGCGAGACGGGGTGGGGTGATCTCTCAACACGAAGACTGTTCGAGGCGAGAGACCGTCACCCCACCCCGCCGCTCCTTACAGTCGCGTCGACCCTCCCCCTCCAGGGGAGGGTAAGCAAGAGTTGCTCACGAAATTACACCCCCGCCGTCCGCTCCACCAGCAGCGTGTGGATGCCACAGGCGCCGTCGCGCACGCTCAGCACCCTTGTGCCGGGCTTGCGGCCGGTGCGTACTTCCGAAACATTGAGGCCGGACGCCACCAGCCGCGCCCGCGTGGCGTCGGCATCGGCGACGCGCCAGCTCAGTCCCCACAATTTATCGTGGGTGAGGTCCGCCCCCGCGACCGGCCGGCGCACGATCTCGACAACGAGGTCGCCACAGCGGAAGAACATCAGCTGGCCCCAGTCCTGGTGCGAACGGTCGAGCGCCATGTCGAGTCCGAGCCGTGCGCCATAGAGGGCTGCGGCGCGCTCCGGATCCTCGGTCGATACCACGATGTGATCCAGCGCGAGGATCGGCGCCTCCGCGATCGCGGCGGAGTGCGGGCGCTCCTGCGCCAGTTCGAGAAAGAACATCCGCACCCCCCGCGTCAACTCGGTCGCGGCGCGGGTCCGCTTCCAGCGCAGGGTGCCGCCCGAGTCCAGGTCGCGGCTCTCGACCTCGGCCACCGGGTCCGGCTTCATCGCCAGGCGGTCGAGCCTGCGGCGCATTTTGGCGATGTCGCCGACGCGAAAGCAGATGCTGGCAAGCCCCTCGCCCCAGATCCCGATCACGCCGCGGATCCGGTCGGCGATTTCGGAGGCACCCGCCGGCGCCATCAGCTCCAGCGTCATGTTGTCGAGGGTGAACAGCACGGTTTCGGCGCCATCGCTGCGGCTTCGCCACGACGGCGCCCGCCCCAGCAGCACTTCATAGGCCCTGGCGCCGGCCGCGAGGTCGGAGAGCAGCACTACGACGTGATCGAGCCCGCTGATCATGGGAAAAGCCCACGGGTGTTCTTGGCGGCCCGGACTTTTTCCACGCCGATCGCCATGGCGGCGGTGCGGTGCGGAATGTTGTCGGCCTTCGAGCGTGCCACCATCGCCTCGAAAGCGCGGTCAAGAATGTGATATTCGCGCCGCGTCACTTCCTCTTCCTCCCAGAACAGCTGCTGCAGATCCTGCACCCACTCGAAATAGCTGACCACGACGCCACCGGAATTGCACAGGATGTCCGGAATGACAAACACCTCGTCCTGGCGTTTTTCCAGCACCAGGTCGGCGTCCGGGGTGGTCGGGCCGTTGGCGCCTTCGGCCAGCACCCGGCATTTCAGGCTTTCCGCGACCTTGGCGTCGATCACGCGCTCCATCGCCGCCGGCACCAGCACGTCGCAGGGCAGCGTCAGAATCTGCGCGGGGTCGAATTGCAGCTGGCTGGAAAAGCCGGCGATGCTGCCGTGCTTGCCGGCATGGCGCATCAGTGCGGGGATATCGAGCCCGGCGGGATCGTGCAGCGCGCCGGTGTGGTCGCTGACCGCGATCACCTTGAGACCGAATTGATGCAGCTCAAGCGCCGCGTAGGAGCCGACATTGCCGAACCCCTGGATCACGGCGGTGGCGCTATTCAGGCCGATCGACAATTCGTTCAGCACCCGCCTGGCGAGATGCGCGACGCCGCGCCCGGTGGCTTCGCGCCGCCCCAGCGTGCCGCCGGAGGCCACCGGTTTGCCGGTGACGATCTCGGTCACGGTGCGGCCCTGGTACATCGAATAGGTATCCATGAACCAGGCCATCACCTGCTCATTGGTGCCCATGTCCGGCGCCATCACGTCGGTATGCGGTCCGACAAACGGGATCATTTCCTGCATGTAGCGGCGCGACAGCGACTCCAGCTCGCGCTTGGAGATCGTGGTGACATCGACCCGGACGCCGCCCTTGGCGCCGCCATAGGGCAGGCCCACCAGCGCGCATTTCCAGCTCATCCAGATCGCCAGCGCCGCCACCTCGCCGATATCGACCGATGGAGCAAACCGGGTGCCACCCTTGGTCGGGCCGAGCGTGAGGTGATGCTGCACCCGGTAACCCTCGAACACCGCGACCGAACCGTCATCGCTATGGATCGGACAGGAGACGATCACCGCCCGCTTCGGCAGCAGCAGGCGGTCGCGTTCGTCCATCGGGATCGACAGATGATTGGCGATCACCCCGAACTGGTTGACCGCCATCTCGAACACCGGACCGGAATAGACGGTCATCGTTCCCTCCCTTTTGTCCTGCAGGCAGGAACCCGGAGCGGCACAGGCCGTTAGCCCGGCTGCACGCCGACGACACTTCAGCACGGTCGTAGTCCCGCCCTGCGGTTATCTCAAGCGATTAAGGTGCAGGCTTGCGAATAATTTCAGCGAATAATCCGCCATAAGCGGTGCTAATGTATCGCTGCCGGCCGGGACCACCCCTCAGCCACCACGGACAGATTTATGCAGGCGCTCTTCATCGGACAGACCTATATCGACGTTACCTTCATCACCGACCATATGCCGACCGGGGACGAGAAGCATGTCGCTTCGGCCTACGCGGTCTCGTTCGGCGGCAACGCGGTCACCGCGGCATTCTGCTGCGCCAAGCTCGGCATCGTGCCCGACCTTATCGCCACCGTCGCCAATGACTGGCTGGGGCGCATGTTCCAGGACATGAGCGCGAAATACGGAATCGAGATCCATCCGCGCAAGGTCAACGCCTCGTCGCTGTCCTTCATCATGCCGAAGGACGGCAAGCGGGCGATCGTACGTTGTCGCGATGACGAGCATATCCATCCTTTTCCGATGCTGAATCTCAGGGGATGCCGCGCGCTGCATGTCGATGGCCACCAGCCGGACGCCGCGATCCACTACGCCAAGCTGTGCCGGGAGGACGGCATCCTGACCTCGCTGGATGGCGGCGGTCTGCGCACCAACACCCACGAGCTGCTTGAATTCATCGACGTCGCCATCGTCGCCGAGCGGCTGTGTGAGCAGATGGACATGACGCCGGAAAAGATGCTGGATTATCTCAAGAGCCGCGGTTGTCGTGTCGGCGGCGTCACCCAGGGTGAAAAGGGGCTGCTTTGGTACGACGAGGCCGGCGCGGTTCGCACCCTGCCCGCGTATCCGATCCCACCCGAGCGCGTGATCGATACCAACGGCGCCGGCGACGTATTTCACGGCGCCTATATCTATTCCTATCTCGCCAATCCCGGCAAAGGCTGGAAGGATCATTTCGAGTTTGCGCGCGCCGCATCGACCTACAAGATTCAGCGCCTCGGCAACGAAGCGGGATTGCCGACCCTGGCCGATATCGAAACCGTCAAGCAGGAGTTTCAGGTCGGGCGCAAGAAGGAATTTTGGGACTAGGAACTTTGGGACTAGGCATGGGCAAGGTCTTCGTTGCCGGCAGCATCAACATGGATGTGGTGGCGACGGCCGACCGTCATCCCCGCATCGGCGAGACCGTTGCAGGCACGGCGCTGCTCTACTTTCCCGGCGGCAAGGGCGCCAACCAGGCGGTAGCGGCGGCAAAGCTCGGCGCGCCGACGACGCTGATCGGGCGGCTCGGCAGGGACGCATTCGGCGATCAGTTGAACGCGTTCCTCGCCGCACAGGGAGTAGACTTGGGCTTCGTGCAGGCAACCGCCGGCGCCCATACCGGAACCGCCGTCATCACGTCAGCCAATGCCGACAACACCATCGTCGTCATTCCCGGCGCCAATGCGCTGGTGAGCGCCGCCGATGTCGCCTCGCCTGCGCTCGCGAAGGGCGACATCGCGGTCAGCCAGTTCGAGATTCCGCTGCCCGCCATCGGCGCCTTCTTCAAGCGCGCCCGGGCCGCGGGCGCGACCACCATCCTCAATCCCGCGCCTGCGATCGAATGCGGCGCTGAACTGCTCGATCTCGTCGATATCCTCATCCTCAATGAGACCGAGCTCGGCTTTCTGGCAGGAACCGAACTTCGCGACAGCGACGATCCCGCGCGCTTGACCGAGGCCGCGCGTTCGTTGCCGATCGCCAAGGACAGGATCATCTGCGTGACGCTGGGCAAGCGCGGCGTGCTGGCCCTCATCGACGGCGAACCATCGATCGTCGCAGGCCGAAGCGTGACGGCCGTGGATACCACCGGCGCCGGCGACTGCTTTGTCGGCGCGGTCGCAGCACAACTCGCCGTCGGCCGACCGATTCGCGACGCGCTGGATTATGCCAATGCCGCTGCCTCGATCTGCGTGCAGCGGATGGGCGCCGCCCCGTCGATGCCCACATCGGCGGAGGTAGAGGCGATCCTCTCGCCCAACAGCTGAGTTACTTCAGCATGCCCATGGTTCGCGGCAGCCACAGCGTCAATTCGGGAATCAGGGTAATCGCGATCAGCGATATCAGCAGCGGAACCAGCCACGGCAGGATCGCCATGGTGGTGCGTTCGATCGACAGTTTTGCGATTTTCGACAGCACGAACAGCACCATGCCGAGCGGCGGGTGCAGCAACCCGATCATCAGATTGAGCGTCATGACCACGCCGAAGTGAACCGGGTGGATGCCGACCTTGAGAATGATCGGCATCAGCACCGGCACCAGAATGCTGATCGAGGCGATCGGCTCCAGGAAGCAGCCGACGATCAGCAGCAGCACGTTGATCAGGAGCAGGATGATGTACTTGTTGTCGGTCAGCTGCAGCAGCGCCTCGGCGCCGGCTTCGGTCAGCCGCGTCGTCGTCAGCACCCATCCGAACAGGGAGGCCGCGGCGACGATCAAAAGCACACCGGACGTGGTCTCGATGGTGTCCATCGTGACCTTGTAGAACTGCTTCAGCGACAGCGAGCGGTACAGGAAAATGCCCAGCATCAGGGCCCAGGTGCAGGCCGCGATCGCGGCTTCCGTGGGCGTGAACCAGCCGAAGGTCATGCCGCCGATGATGATCACCGGCGTCATCAGCGCCGGCAGCGCCGCAAGGAAGGTGCGGCCGAGCACGTTCCAGCGAAAAGCCTGGTCCCGGCCCATGCCGTAACGCCGCGCATAATAGCTCACAAAGAGCATCATCAGGAGAGTCATGACGACGCCAGGGATGAAGCCGCCGAGAAACAGCGCGCCGATCGAGACATTGCCCATCATGCCGTAGATCACGAACGGCAGCGACGGCGGGATGATGGGACCGAGCGTGGCGGAGGCCGCGGTGACGCCGACCGCGAATTCGGTGCTGTAGCCGTGGTCCTTCATCGCCTTGATCTCGATGGTGCCGATGCCGGCGGCGTCCGCGATCGCGGTGCCGGACATGCCGGCAAAAATCACCGAGCCGAAGATGTTGACGTGGGCGAGGCCGCCCTTCATCCAGCCGCAGGTCGCCACTGCGAAGTCGTAGATGCGGTTGGTGATCCCGGCGGAATTCATCAGATTGCCGGCGAGAATGAAGAACGGCACCGCCAGCAGCGGAAAGCTGTCGAGCCCGCCCGCCATCCGGTGCAGGATCACGAAATCCGGAATGCCCGCGATGAAGTGGGTGTAGAGCAGCGACGAGAATGCCAGCGCGATGAACACGGGAATGCCGGCCAGCAACGTTGCGAAGAAAACGAAAATCAGGATCGGCATCGCTCAGCCCGGCTTTCAATCGGCGTGGATTTGATCGGTGACGCCGGGCGCCCGCCGCCAGCCGTCGCGCGCGTTGCTCCAGACAACCTGGATCTGGCGCGCCAGCATCAGGAAACAGCCGAGGCCGACGAGGCCGTAGACCAGGCTCATCGGCAGGTCGAACACGGTCATCGGCTGCGAATGCATCCGTTCGACGATCGTCACCGAGAAATACGCCAGCAGGCCCATGAATCCGAGGGTGACGAAATCGACCAGCGCCAGCAATGCCGACCGAAGCGGTCCGGGACCCATCAGATTCGACACCAGCTCGACCGCGATGTGCGCCTTCTTGCGCGTCACCACCGCGCCGCCGATGAACGCCAGCGACATCAGGCCGTAGCGCGCGATCTCCTCGGTCCAGGCCAGGCTGTCGTTGAGGATATAGCGGGTGAAGAACTGCAGGAAGACGATGAAGGCGAGCGCCCAGAACAGCACGAATGCGATCCAGTCCTCCGGATGATGCTCGATCACGACCTCTTCGTCCTCGACGACGATCAGGTGGACGTCGTCAGGCGGCGCAGCGGTGTTGGATTTGGGAGTTGTGTTCATCGGCGGAGGGTCCGTTCAGATGTCGCACCATCAAAGCTGTCGTCCCCGCGAACGCGGGGACCCATACGCCGCGGCGCTCGCGGCGACAAAAGGTGTCTACCACCAACGCCAGAATGAGAGGACACGGCGTATGGGTCCCCGCTTTCGCGGGGACGACGTGTTGAAAGGCCGCCTTACTTCAGCGCCTGAAGCTCGTCATACTGCGCCCGGGTCCAGCCGGCGCCGGCCGCGGCGTCGTTGTGCAACGGGATCGCCGCCTTGCGGAAAGCTTCGCGGTCGACCTGAACCACCGTCTTGCCGAGCTTGCGCAGCTGATCCGCGGTCTTCTGCTCGGCCTCGCGAATCTGATCCGAAGACTTGGCCGCCGCCTGCACCAGCACTTCCTCGAACACCTTCTTGTCGGCATCCGACAGCTTCGACCAGACGTGCGAGCCGGTGATGGTCAGCAAGGATTCGGCGATGTGCCCGGTCAGCATGATGTGGCTCTGCACCTCGTAGAATTTCTTGGCCATGATGGTCGGCAGCGGGTTCTCCTGGCCGTCCACGGTGCCCTGCTGCAACGCGAGGTACACTTCGGCGAAGGCGATCGGCGTGGCGTTGGCGCCTACCGATTTCGCCAGCATCAGATAGAGCGGTGCCGGCGGCACCCGCAGCTTCATGCCCTTCATGTCCTCGGGCTTCTTGATTTCCTTGTTGGCGGTGACCATGCGCTCGCCGTAATAGGTCAGCGCGTTGACCTTGTGCCTGGTCTTGTCCTCGTAGCCCTTGGCGATGTCGCGGAACAGCTTGCTGTCGCGGTAGGACTTCCAGTGATTGAAGTCGCGCAGCATGAAGGGCGCGCCGGAGATGGCCAGCGGCTTGTGGATCGAGCCGGCGAACGAGGTGCCGGTATAGATGATATCGACGGTGCCGAGGCCGAGACCTTCGTTGATCTGGTTCTCGTTGCCGAGCTGGGAAGCCGGGAACACGCCGATTTCATACCGGCCGGAGGTGCGCTTCTTGATTTCCTCGGCCGCCCACAGCGCCTGGGTATGATAGGGCTCGGCGACCTCGTAGACATGCGCCCATTTCAGCTTGGTCTGGGCCGAGGCCGGGCCTGCTATGACTGCTGCGATAATGAATGCCGTCGATAATGCTGCACGGCGTGTCCACGCGGACATGGTTCGCTCCCTGAAATTATTGCCTGGGACCTCGTTGGCGGGTCCTTTCGACAACGTCGCCGATATGAAGTGCGGATGCAAGTGGCGGCAATGCCGACTTAAGTCAGGGCCGCCTTCAGATCGAAGCTCAAATCCGCCGCTTGTTCCGGCTCGATCGAACGGTTCAACGCCAGGATACGGCGTCCGAACACGTGATCCGCCGCGCGGTTGACGGACTCGACGCCCACGAGCGTCCCGGATCTGTAGCAGAACGCCGAGAACGACCGCTGCGCCGGGTCGCCGCGCACCACCACGCGGTCGTAACCCGTGGTGAGACCCGCGATCTGCAGCTTGTCGTCGCCCTGATCGCTCCAGAACCATGGCAGCCCGTCATAGGTCCGGGCGTCGCCGGTCAGCCGGGCCGCCACGCAGCGCGCCTGATCGGTGGCGTTCTGCACCGACTCCAGCCGCAGCGAGCCGCCGAAGCGCGGGCTTGCGAACAACGCGCAATCGCCGATCGCCGAGATATCGGGATCCGACGTCAGCAATTGCTCGTCGAGGATGATTCCCGACGCCACCTTCAGGCCGGCTTCGCCAGCCAGTTCGACATTGGGCAGGACGCCGACGCCGACCACGACCAGGTCCGCCGCAACATGGCGGCCGTCGCTGAGGCTGACCCCGGTCACGCGGCCGCCATCGCCCTCGATGGCGGTCGCCTGCACGCCGAGATGGATGCGGATACCCGCCGCGGTGTGCCGGGCCTGAAAATATTCCGAGATTTCGGCGGTCACCGCCCGCGCCATGACGCGGGCGCCGAGTTCGATCACGTCCACCTCGAGGCCCTTGGCCCGCGCGGTGGCGGCGAACTCCAGCCCGATGAAGCCGGCGCCGATCACCACGACGCGCTGACACGACGCGATCCGCTTGCGCAACGCCTCGCTCTCATCGAGCACGCGCAGATAGCGCACGTCTTCGAGACCGGCATTGGGAATGTCGAGCAGGCGATTGCGCGCACCGGTCGCCAGCACCACGTGCCAGTAATCCAGCGCGGCGCCCGATGCGAGTTTTACTTTTCGCCCGCCGCGATCGATCGCGACGGCGCGATCGGCCATCAGTTCGATGGTCTGGTCGCGGTAGAATTTGTCCGGCCGGAACATCAGGCTGTCGGGCCGTCCCTCGCCTTTCAGATAGGCCTTCGACAGCGGCGGCCGCTGATAGGGCAGATGCGCCTCATCGTTGAGCAGGCAGACGCGCCCGGCAAAGCCATGCTGGCGCAACGACGCCGCGACCTGAAAACCGGCGTGGCCGGCGCCGACAATGACGACCGTTCCCTGCGTCATCGGGACAGCCCAACTGGAAGGGCACAGGGATTACCCATGTCATCTCCTTGATATCAGCCGATTTGGTGCTTGCCCACGTCATCCCGAGGGACGGCGCTCGTGGCCGCAGCCTGCAGGACGGGAGCATCGCTCGACCTCATGGCTCGTGCATGAGGGTTGACGCCAAGCCTCGCAGACTTCAGCGGGATTGTCACCTGTCCCCTTCTGCGATTTAAATGCCCCGCCCCCTAACCTCCGAGGTCCCCCTGCAATGCTGACACCCGATCCGGCTACCGCCTCCCTATCAGACGATCCGGCGCTGCTCAGGATCGACGGCCCGATCGCCACCATCACGCTCAACCGGCCCGGCGCCTTCAACTCGATCGACCTTTCGATCGCGAAGAAGCTCGAACAGCTCGGCGCCGAGGTCGAGGGCAATAACGACATCCGGGTGCTGGTGATCGAGGGCGAAGGCCGTGCCTTCAGCGCCGGCGGCGATCTGCAGACCATCGGGGCCGCCGCCGAGGCGGACACCATCGCGCCCGTCGTCGGCGAGTTGCTCAAGCACTATCACGCCTTCATCGAGACCGTCAGGCGGATGCCGAAGATCGTGCTGTCGAGCGTTCACGGCTCGGCGGCCGGCGCCGGCATGGGCCTCGCTTTCGTCGCCGACCTCTGCATCGCAGCCGACACCGCCCGCTTCACGCCGGCCTATGCCAAAATCGGCGTCTCGCCGGATGGCGGCAGCACGGTGGGCATGGTCGGCACCGTCGGCGTCCGCCGCGCCTTGCAGATCTTCCTGGCCGAGGACAGTTTTTCCGCGCAGCAGGCCTATGACTGGGGCCTGGTCGCCAAAGTGGTGCCGGTGGCTGAACTGAAAGCGGAAACGCAAAAATTTGCCGAGCGGCTGGCGCAAAATCCGCCGGCCGCCATCGCCGGCACCAAGTCGCTGGTCTACCAGGCCGCGGTCACCCCGACCAAACAGCAGCTCGACGCCGAGGAAACCAAGATCATCGACGCCATGCACACGGATGAGTTTCGGGTCGCGGTGAAGAGGTTCACGAGCAAGGGGAAGTAGCGGACGCACCTCACACGTGGTGCTGGCGAACGCGGCGACCTCCGGAGCGTCTTACCCTCCCCGGGAGGGGGAGGGTCGGCTCGCATCGCAAGATGCGAGACGGGGTGGGGTGACGGTCTCTCAACTCGGGCACTTTCGAAACGAGAGACCTTCACCCCACCCCGCTCGCTACGGACGATGCTACGCATCGCC
>JBDRNF010000287.1:0-39278 GCA_043811435.1 Pseudomonadota bacterium | reverse complement strand
TCAGAAAATCGCCGACATAAGCCGAAACCGCATCCTCCAGCCGCGTAAAGCCGCCATTGTAGCCGGCGCGTCGCAGCCGATCGACCTCGCTCTGGGTGAAATACTGGTAGCTGCCGCGAATTTTCTCGGGCATGTCGATATACTGGATATTCGCCGGCGTGCCGAGCGCGGCATAGGCCGACAGAATCAGGTCTCTGAAACTGCGCGCGGCGCCGGTTCCGACGTTGAAGATGCCGCTGACCTCAGGCGTCGCCATCAGCCACATCATCACCCGCACCACGTCGTCGACATAGATGAAATCGCGCCGCTGGTCGCCGTCGGCGATGCCGTCGCGGTGCGACTTGAACAGCTGCACGACGCGGCCGTCCCTGATGTCGTCGAAGCGCCGCGCCAGCACGCTCATCATCGTGCCCTTGTGATATTCATTGGGGCCGAACACGTTGAAGAATTTCAGGCCGGCCCATTGCGGCGGCAACCGCTCGCCTCTGGCCGCGCGTTCGGCCACGGCCATGTCGAACAAATGCTTGCTCCAGCCGTACAGATTCATCGGCCGCAGCGCCTTCAGCGCCGGCAACGACGCGTCGTCGGCAAATCCCTGCGCGCCGTCGCCATAGGTCGCCGCCGACGAGGCGTAAATGAACGGAGTCGAATTGGCCGTGCACCAGTCGAGCAGCCGCATCGACAGCCGGAAATTGGTTTCGATAACGAGATGGCCGTCGGTGGCCGTGGTCTCGGAAATTGCGCCGAGATGGATGACGGCATCGAGACGGCGGCCCCTAAGCCACTCCATGAGTTCCGCCGGCGGCACGAAGTCCGCGAGCTGGCGCTTGGCCAGGTTGCGCCATTTGCCGTCATGGCCGAGCACATCGCAAACCGCGATATCGGCGCGGCCGGCGTCATTCAACGCGGCCACGACGTTCGATCCGATAAAACCGGCGCCTCCGGTCACCAGCAGCATGCCGTCCCCTGCCCCTTGATGTGGGATGCCAGCTTTGCCCCAGTCCAGCGCGGCAGGCAACTTGGGTCATCCCGGTGACTTTACCTCGCCGGGAGGAGCCGTTACCGACAGGATCGAAATATAGCTCCTGCCGACACCCCAAAGTATGAATATAAATTCAACATATCAGACTGATATCGAGGATCCTGACGATGTCAGGCCGTTCCTGATCGTCCCCTATATGTGGATTGGTGATTTCGTCCGCGGCCACACCGTGGTGCGGGTGCTGAAGCAGCGCTGGCCGAACCGGCCGGTGGACCTGTTGGTGACCTCGCTGTGCGCCCCGCTGGTCGATTATATGCCCGGCGTCCGCTCCGGGGTGCTCTGGGACCTGCCGCGCAGCAGGCTGGCGGTAGCCAAGCAATGGGGGCTGGCCAAGGCGCTGCGAGCGCGGGGATACAGTACCGCGCTGGTCATGCCCCGTACCTGGAAGTCGGCGATCGCGCCCGCGCTGGCCGGGATCCCGGAACGGGTGGGTTTTGTCGGCGAAGTCAGGTTCGGCCTTATCAACCACTGGCGTTGGGGCGAGAAGGCGCTGCCCCGCTTCATCGACAAGAACGCGATGCTGGCGCTGCCCGACGGCACGCCGCTGCCCGACCGGGAATGGCCGGTGCCGCAGCTTCAGGTTCCCGCCGACGAAGTGGATCGCTGGCGGCGGGCGAACGGCCTGGGAACCGGTCCCGCCATCGCGCTGGCGCCGGGCTCGGTCGGCGCCTCCAAGCGCTGGACGTATTATGCGGAGGCGGCCCGATTGCTGGCCGAACGCGGCCTCGATGTCTGGGTGGTCGGCGGCCCCGGCGAAAAGGCGCTGGCGGCGGAGATCGTGGCCGCCGGCGGCCCCCGCGTCCGCGACCTCACCGGGTCAGACCTGCGCAACGGCATCCTGGCGATGGCCGCGGCCAGCGTTGCGATTTCGAACGATTCCGGCCTGATGCACATCGCGGCGGCGATCGGAACGCCCACCATGGGCATTTTCGGCCCCACCAGCCCCTATCTCTGGGCGCCGCTGAACGGCCTCGCCGCGACCGTGCAGACCAGCACCGTGTTGCCGTGCCAGCCTTGTCAACGGGTGGTCTGCACCATGAACGACCACCGCTGCATGCGCGACATTCCCGCTTCCGACGTGGTCGGGATCGCCGAGCGCGTGCTGGCCGAGGCGGCGCGGCCATGAGCAGGATCGATCCAGCCGGTTCCACGCCGAGGCCCGCCGCGTTCCTCGACCGCGACGGCGTCGTCAACCACGATGACGGCTATATGGGCACGCGGGAGCGAATCCGCTGGATGCCGAATGCGGCCAGGGCAATCCGCCGGCTCAACGACGCCGGATATCTTGTCTTCTTCTTCACCAACCAATCCGGCGTGGCCCGCGGCTTCTTTACCGAGGACGATGTCGGCAAGCTGCACGACTGGATGCTGGAAGAACTCGCGGCGCAAGGCGCGCGCATCCACGACGTCAGGTATTGCCCGCATCATCCGGCAGGTTCGGTCGAGGGCTACCTGGAAAACCATCACTGGCGCAAACCCGCACCCGGCATGATCCACGACCTGATGGCGCACTGGCCGGTGCGTCGCGAGGGCAGTTTCGTCATTGGCGACCGCGCCAGCGATATCGAAGCGGCGCAGGCAGCGGGCTTGCCGGGATTCCTGTTCGCAGGCGGCGACCTCGATGCGTTCGTGGCGGACGTTCTGATGAAAACGCGCGCCACGCCGCAACCTTGACTGCTCGAACTCATCCCACGTAATGGATTTCCGTTCTGCGAGAACCTTATCTCTGTTCTGGATTGCGAGTCCCGAGTATGCGCGTCGGAATTTTGGGAGGGGGCCTTCAGGGTTGCTGCATCGCCCTTTCGCTGGCCGAACGCGGGATCGAGGTGACGCTGTTTGACCGCAATGACCGATTGCTCAGCCGCGCGGCCATCGCGAACGAAGGCAAAATCCACCTCGGCTACATGTATGCAAATGATCCCGGCCATTCGACGGCGCGCCTGATGATGCAGGGCGCGCTGAGCTTTGCGCCATTCTTCATGCGGCATCTCGGATTGAGCGATCAATCCATGATGGTGTCGCGGCCGGCGGCCTATGTGGTGCATCGGGACAGCCAGCGCACGCCGGAGCAGGTCTCAACCTATCTTTCGACGGTTCACTCGCTGATCCGCGAAGCCAGCGCCGGCAGAAGCGACGCCTATTTCGGCCGTGATCTTTCATGCGAGCCTCGGATGTGGTCGGCAGCGGAACGGCAGGCGCAATTCGATCCTGATGTCGCGCTGGCGGCTTTCGACACACCCGAGGTCGCCATCGACCCGGTGGCGCTTGCCGCAGCCGTGCGGGACCGGATACACGCCGATCCGCGGATCGATGTCCGGCTCGGGCACGAGGTCTTGTCGGTAGAAGACGGCGACGGTCTTCAGGTCAAACTAGACGCGTCGAACGGAACCATCCGGGAGACTTTCGATCATGTCGTCAATGCGCTGTGGGACGGGCGATTTGCCATCAACGAGAAGCGGGGACTGCGGCCGAACCGGCCCTGGCTGCATCGTCTCAAATATGGCGTCAGCTTCCGCCTGCCGGCCGGCGCCACGGCGCCGCCGAGCGCCACCTTCATCTCGGGTCCATTCGGCGAAGTTGTAAGCTACGACGACGGACTGACCTATCTCACCTGGTATCCCGTTTGCCTGCAGGGGATGTCCGATGATGTCGTGCCGCCGGAGTGGCCTACCTATCCGCCGGAACCGCTTCGTTCGCAACTTCTGCGGGGCACGTTCAACGCCATGGCCGCCTTCATACCTTCCCTGCGCGCCCTCGATGCCGGCGAACTGCAGGATGTCACGGTCAAGGGCGGCGTCATCGTCGCATGGGGGGAGACGGACATCTACGATCCCGGCAGCGAGTTGCACCGCCGTTTCGAAATCGGCGTCACTTCGACCGGCCGATTTCATTCCGTCGACCCGGGCAAACTCACCATGGCGCCATACTTTGCCGATGTCTGCGCCGGCCGCATCCTCGAGAACGACGACCGATGAGCGGTCCCCTCGTCACGGTCGGCGTACCCGTCTATCGCGGGCAGGACGAGCTTCCGGTCACGCTGGAGTGTCTGAGGACGCAGACCTATTCCAATCTGGATGTGCTGATTTCCGTGGACGCCGGCGATCAGGAAAGCGCACGGGCATGCGAGCCGTTTCTGCGCCGGGATCCCCGGTTCCGGATGCAAATCCAGCCGTCCCGCCTGGGATGGGCCGGCAACACCGACTGGACCATGCGGGAACGGCGCGGCGATTTTTACATTTTCCAACAGCACGACGATCAGGTCTCGCCCAGCTATGTCGCCGACCTGGTCGAGGCAGCATCACGTTCGCCGAATGCGGCGATCTGCTTTGCCGAAGCGCACTCCTCCGGCATCAGAACCATGGTCAGCCGCGGATTCCCGTTGTCGGGTGCGCCGATCGAGAGGGTGCAAGCCTATCTGGAAACCATGGACTGTGTGCCGTTTCGCGGCCTGATTCGCAGCTCGGCGCTGGCTTCCACCTCCGGTCTGTTGCTGAGTGACTTCGATCCCTTCGACAGTTACGGCACCGAGATCCGCTTCATGGCGCAACTCGCGCTGTGGGGTGAATTCTGTTTCGTGCCGGGGCCGATCTACTACAAGCGCCTGCACGGCGACAATCTGCATCTGAAGCGGCTGAACTGGTCCGAGTCGAAGAAGCAGCTGGCATGGGCGGCGCTGGCCGCATGGATGGTCGAAGTAATCGCACCCGCCGGGCGCAATCTGGAAGAACGCCGGGCGCTGTTCGATGCCGTGCTGACCCGTTTCCTCGTGCCGCATGCGCCATGGGGATGGGTCAGAGCGCCAGCCCGGCTGCTGTCTTCGACTTCCTCCCGGGCGCTGCAACCGCTTCGCGCCATGCTGAAGCAGATCAAGCGCAGCGAACGCGTTCTGCAGACCGTGACCGGACGCTGGATGCTCTATGAACCCGCCGGGCCGGCGCAACGCGCCGCGCTGCTTCGCACGATTTTCCAGCGTCTCGAGGGCTGCGGCCGCTTCGATCCGTCGGTCTGTCTCCAGAACACGTGGCAGACACTCGAACGGGAATCTTCGGAGCGCCTCGGGGTCACCGGGCAATGACGTCGCGATAAACCTTCGCGATCGCCTCGGCCTCGGCATCGAGGCTGAATTTTTCCAGCACCCGCGCGCGGCCCCGTTCGCCCATGTCAGCTGCGGAAGCGGGATCGCGCATCAGCGGCTCCAGCGCCGCCACCAGCGCATCGACATCCCCGGTCGGCGTCAGCACGCCGGTGACGCCGTCCTCGACCACGAGTTCGGCCGCGCCCGCGCGCGACGCCACCAGCGCCGCGCCTGATGACATCGCCTCGATCAGGGTCAGCCCAAACCCCTCGTTGCGCGAGGTGAAGGCATAGATCGTCAGCCGCTGGTACCAGCGCGGCACCTCCTCGATATCGAGCTCGCCCGTGATGACGATGCGCGATTGCAGGCCGGCCGCATCGATCCGTTTGCGCAAGTCGGCCGCGAACGCCGTCTGCTCCGGCGTGATGGCGCCGATCATGACCGCGGTAAAATCGGGATAGCGCGGCAACAGCCGGCACATCGCGTCCACGAATACGTCGCTGCCCTTTTGCGCGCGCACCCGGCCGAAGCAGCCGATGGCGTAGCGGCCGGGCAATCCGGCTTCGGCGAACGCCGCCGCGCGATCGGCAGGCGGCGCGTAGGTGCCGGTATCGACGCCGTGCATGACGACATCAGATTCGCGCCTGAGAAAGGATTTCGATATCTCGCTGGTGGCGATGATCGCGTCCATCTGCCGGATCAGCCAGCGGGTGATCCAGCTGTGATGCCGCTGTGCCGCCGAGGTGAATACCAGCTTCAAGGGCCAGCCGAGCGTGCGCAGCAGCACGCCCGCGATCATCTCGTTGTTGCGGCGCGCATGCCAGATCAGCGGGGTGCGGCGACGCCAGCATTTCGCAAGTTCCGCAAGCCCGATCCGCGCAATGCCCTCGGGCGCATCGGAACCGAGCCAACCCGCGCGAAACAGTTTCGCCAGCTTCGGCGCCACCATGCGATTGGTCGCGGTGACGCCGGAATAGCGCCTGTGCAGATTCGGCACGATCAGCTGCAGATTGCCTGAGGAAATGTTCTCGATCGGCACGTCGGCCCCCGTTTGACGCATTTCCTATACGCAACATTAATCATAGTGACCAGTTCGCCTGCGCCGAAACCCACTCTTCACCGCGTCCCGGCTAGCATCGACCCGGTAGATCGCAAGATGGGTGAACTCATGACTGTGCTTGTCACCGGCGGCGCCGGCTATATCGGAAGTCACACGGTTCATGCGCTGACGGAAGCCGGCGAAAGCGTCGTGGTGGTCGATAACCTCACGACCGGATTTTCCGCCTTCGTGCCCGAAGGCGTGCCGCTGTTCATCGGTGACGCCGGCGACGAGAACCTGGTCGAGGGCGTGATCGCGGCGCACGGCGTCAAGAGCATCGTCCATTTCGCGGGCTCGGTGGTGGTGCCGGATTCGATGCGCGATCCGCTGGCCTATTACCGCAACAACACCATGACGACACGCAGCCTTTTGAACGCGGCGGTGAAGTGCGGCATCAACCGCTTCATCTTTTCATCGACCGCGGCGGTGTACGGCAATCCGGACCAGGTGCCGGTGCCCGAGAGCGCGCCGACCCGGCCGCTGTCGCCCTACGGCTCCTCGAAGCTGATGACCGAGATCATGCTGCACGACGTTGCTTCCGCGCACGGCATGAACTACGTCGCGCTGCGCTACTTCAACGTCGCGGGCGCCGACCCCCAGGCGCGCATCGGGCTTGCCAGCGTCGGCGCCACGCATCTGTTGAAGATCGCGGTGGAGGCCGCCACCGGACAGCGCGCCAAGGTCGACGTGTTCGGAACCGATTACCCGACGCCGGACGGCAGCTGCATCCGCGATTTCATTCACGTCAGCGACCTCGCGCAGGCGCATCGCGCGGCGCTGTCCTACCTGCGCGACGGCGGAACCTCGGCGACCCTGAACTGCGGCTACGGCCGCGGCTATTCCGTGCTGGAGACGATCGAGGCGGTGCGGCGCGTCTCCGGGCGTAATTTCGCGGTTCAGTATGCACCGCGACGGCCCGGCGACATCATGACCATGATCGCGGACACCAGCCGTATCCGCGGCACCCTGGACTGGACGCCGCAATACGACGATCTCGACACCATCGCCGCCCACGCGCTGGCCTGGGAGGAGAAATCGTTCCGCGAGCGCCACGGCGAGCTGCGAGAGGCGGTTTCGGCCTAGAATCCGGTTCGGCGCAAGCCCCGATTTGGCTTGAAAAACCGGGAGATAGCGGGCAAGGAGACGGACGTTTCGCAAGCCAACCCTGACACGCGGGCGGGAGCCTGCCAGCGCTGTCAATGGAACGCGGATGACCGAACTTCCCAGGAAAATCACTGACGATCCCCATGGCGCGGCGATTCTGATTCGCCGCCTGATCACCGAACAGGGGCTCACCTACTGGCGGCGCTATCTGCTGGCCTTCGCGCTGATGGCGGTATCGGCGGCCGCCACCGCCGGCTCGGCCTGGGTCCTCGGCGAGGTCATCAACAAGGCCTATGTCGACAAGGACGTGCGCGGCATCGCGCTGTTGTCCGGCCTCACCATCCTAATTTTTATCCTCAAGGGAGCGGCGACCTACGGTCACCAGGTCATTCTGTCGAAAATCTCCAACGCCATCCTCGCCAACAACCAGCGCCGGCTGTTCGCCAAGCTGATGAGCGAAAGCGTCGCCTTCTTCTCGGAGCGGCATTCGTCGGAGTTTCTGGCGCGACTGACCGCCGGCGCCACTTCCGTCACCCAGGTTCTCAACCTCCTGATCAACGCGCTCGGTCGCGACCTGTTGCTGCTGATCGGGCTCGTCTGCGTCATGCTGATGCAGGATCCGTACATGGCGCTGTTCGGATTCCTGGTGGCGCCGCCGGCCATGCTGGTACTGCGCAAGCTGGTGAAGCGGATCAAGGGCCTGGCGCACAACCAGTTCACCGGCAACGCCGACATTCTCGAAACCATGCAGGAATCGCTGCAGGGCATCCGCACCGTCAAGGCGTTCACGCTCGAACAGACCATGCGCGAGCGGATCGACGCCAGCATCACCGCGGTCGAGCACAACGCCAACAAGATGGCGCGGGTCGCGAATCGTTCGAGCCCGCTGATGGAGACGCTGGGCGGTTTCGCGGTCGCGGGCGGACTGATGTATGGCGGCTACAGCGTGGTCGCCATGGGCGCCACGCCGGGCCAGTTCTTTTCGTTCCTGACCGCCTTTCTGATGGCTTATGAGCCGGCCAAGCGCCTGGCCCGCCTCAATATCGAACTGAACAGCAATCTGATCGGCGCCCGCAAATTGCTGGAGATCGTCGACAGCCCTTCCAGCGAGCCCGTCGACGACGACAAGCCGGCGCTGAAGCTGATCGATGCGCGGGTCGAGTTTCGCGACGTGACGTTCGCCTACCGTCCGGACGAGCCGGTGCTCAACCGCATGAGCTTCGTCGCCGAGCCCGGCAAGATGACCGCGCTGGTCGGCCCCTCCGGCGGCGGCAAATCCACCGTGCTGGCGCTGCTGCTGCGGCTCTATGAAGTTGCTGACGGAGACGTCCTGATCGACGGACAGACCATTTCCGCGGTATCGCGCCGGTCGCTGCGCCGGCAGACCGCCTATGTCGGGCAGGACGTCTATCTGTTCCGCGACTCGATCGGCGCCAACATCGCGTTCGGCAGGGTCGGCGCGACGCAGGACGAGATCGAGGCCGCCGCCAGGGCCGCCTGCGCGCACGAATTCATCATGGGATTCCCGCTCGGCTACGATACGCCGGTGGGCGAGCACGGCGCGCAACTGTCCGGAGGCCAGCGCCAGCGCATCGCGGTGGCGCGCGCGCTGATCAAGAATGCCCCGATCATCCTGCTCGACGAGGCGACCGCGGCGCTGGATTCCGAATCCGAAAAGCAGGTGCAGGAAGCTATCGAGCATCTGTGCCAGAACCGCACCACCATCGTCATCGCCCACCGGCTGCACACCATCATGCACGCCGACGCCATCCTGGTGGTCGAGGGCGGCGAGATCGTCGAGCGCGGCCGGCATGACGATCTGCTGCGTCGCGGAGGACGCTACGCATCGTTCTTCCGCCTGCAGCACCGCGATGCGGGGCCGCTGACGCTGGCGCCGGTCACCGCGACCGCGTAAAGCTGGCTCCCGAGTTTTCCGTCCCCTGAAACCGCCGAGACCGTCATGAACGCCACAGCCTACGTCATTCCCGCTCCGCCACAGCCCTCGCTTCCCGTGGTCGGCGAAGCGAAATCCTATCCGGTCCGCCGCATCTGGTGCGTCGGCCGCAACTATCTCGAGCACATCCGCGAGATGGGCAATGACGAGCGGGCGCCGCCGTTCTTTTTCGCCAAGCATGCCGACATGCTGGTCGCCGATGGCGCCACCATTCCCTACCCGCCGCTGACCAAGGACCTGCACCACGAGGTAGAACTGATCGTGGCCATGAAGAGCGGCGGCCTTAACATCCCCGCCGACAAGGCGCTCGACCACGTCTATGGCTACGCCGTCGGCATCGATCTCACCCGCCGCGACCTGCAGATCGCCTCGCGCAAGAAGGAGCGGCCGTGGGAAGTAGGCAAATCCTTCGACTATTCCGCGCCCTGTTCGGCGCTGCAGCCGGCCGCCAAAATCGGCCATCCCTCCAAGGGCAAGATCTGGCTGACCGTCAACGGCACCGAAACCCAGAAGGGCGACCTCACGGAACTGATCTGGAACGTGCCCGAGATCATCTGGCAGCTCTCGCAGCAGGTCGCGCTCGAAGCCGGCGACATCATCATGACGGGAACGCCGGCCGGCGTCTCCCAGCTCCACCCCGGCGACAAGATCGAATGCGGCGTCGACGGCGTCGGCACCCTGAGGGTCGTGATCGGTCCGCCTGCGGCATAACCGCATTTCGCCAGAACCGCGAAATCAGGGCTCCGGACCCGCTCCGGAGCCCTTTTTGCGTCCGGATTTCAGCGTTTCTCAGTAGAACTACGTAGGGATTCGCAATTCGTTAACCATAAGCCGATTAACTATGGCTGGCCGCCACAACGCTCGCGCTGGAGCCGCCAATGCCCCCCGACTGGAACGCCATCCGCCTCGATCTGCTTGATGTCGACGCGCCCATGCGGGCGACATTGCGCGAGATGCGGCCGTTCTTCGCCAGGGTCCTGCCCGGCATTCTGGCCCGGTTCTATGACAAGGTCCGTCAGTACGACCCCTCCTCCGGCATCTTCAGGGACGGCGCGGTGCAAGAGGCCATCCGCCTGCAGCTGCAGCATTGGGACCTGATCGGCGCCGCCGAATTCAGCCTGCCTTATCTCAGCTCGGTGGCGCGTTTGAGCGAGTTTCATCAGCGCGCCGGCGTCGCGCCGCAATGGTATGTCGGCTGTCGCCTGATGTTCATCGCCGACCAGTTGATGAAGGCGGTCGAGTCCGAGGTCGAGCTGCCGCGCTACGGCCGGGCGGCTCAGGCCACCGCGCGCGACAGGCGGGCAGCGATGCAGAACGCCATCGCCAGGGCCGTGATGCTGGACACCGAGAATGTGGTCGCGGTCTATTTCGGGTCCAACCGCCAGATCCGCAAGGACGCCATTGCCGATGCCAGCGCCCGCTTCCGCGCCATCATCACCTCGCTGTCGGCGGCTTCGGGCGAGCTGGAAAGCACAGCGCGCTCGCTGAGCGATAATGCCGACAACACTACGCGGCTAGCCAATGTGGTCGCCAATGCCTCCGAAGATGCTTCCAGCAATGTGCAATCGGTGGCATCGGCGACGGAAGAACTCGCCGGTTCGGTGCGCGAGATCTCGGCGCAGGTCCAGCAATCCAACCAGATCGCCTCGAGCGCCGTGCGGCAGGCCGACGAAACCGACGCGCGCATCAACGCGCTGTCGCAGGCCGCCAACCGGATCGGCGACGTCGTCAAGCTGATCACCTCGGTGGCCGAACAGACCAACCTTCTCGCGCTCAACGCCACGATCGAGGCGGCGCGCGCCGGCGAGGCCGGCCGCGGCTTCGCCGTGGTGGCGCAGGAGGTCAAGGCGCTCGCCAGCCAGACCGCCAAGGCCACCGACGAGATCAGCACCCAGATCGCCGGCATGCAGACTGCGACCCAGGAAGCGGTCGGCTCGATCAAGATGATCTCCTCGACCATCGGCAGGATTTCGGAAATCACCAGCGCGATATCCTCGGCGATCGAGCAACAGGGCGCCGCCACCCAGGAAATTTCCGGCAATATCCAGCGTACCGCCACCGGCACCTCGCAGGTCGCCGGCACCATTGCCGAGGTCAGCCACGGCGCCAACCAGACCGGCGCGGCCTCGAGCCAATTGCTGTCCTCGGCGAAACAATTGTCGGATTCCACCGCCAGCCTGCAGGCCGAAATCGACGGCTTCCTGAAATCGATCGCGGCGGCGGCATAAGCCGGCCAGGCCAACCGACGCGGCCCGTTAAATTTCCGATATCCCGATCCCCGCATAACTACGGGGTTCGGCAATTGAAGGCTTCGTCGTAAAGATTTCTAAACGGAAACCTATCCGTAATGCGCCGAGCAAAAGGCTGGGTGCATTCGGTTGACGATTTCGACCGCCCCATATCCGGAAGGTCGGTCGTCTCGTGAAGAGCGTTTCGAGGAAATCTTCAACCCATCGAGCCGAATCGCGCCTGCCAATCAAAATGGTTGGTTGAGGCATGTGCCAGGTATGCGAGGCGCTCGGCTACAACACGCATTTCGGCGCGGACGCGGCGGACGGTTCGCCAAATGTCGTCACCAGCGCAGCCAAGCCTGTCGCCACGATCGCGCAGCTCGGCAACTATCTGGTCAGCGGCTTCTGGCAGTACAACAGTACGATCGCCCATCACTTCGCCAGCTCGACCATCACCTACAACATCAACGGGCTGAATGCGAACGAGCAGATGCTGGCGCAATCGGCGCTGAACGCATGGGCCGAAGTCGCCAACCTGACCTTCGTCCAGACCTCCGGCACCGCGAACATCACGTTCACGCACAACGGCACGATGACCGCCTGGGCATCCAGCGGCTACAACGGCTCTGGCATCATCAGTTCGGCAACGGTCAACATCAGCGCCGACTGGATCACCAATGACGGCGGCGCCTATGACGGCAAAACCGGAATCGACAGCTACGGCTACCAGACCTACCTTCACGAAATCGGCCACGCGCTCGGCCTGGGTCATCAGGGCCCCTACAATGGCAGCGCGTCCTATTCGAGCAACGCACTCTACGCCAACGACACCTGGCAATATTCCCTCATGTCGTACTTCGCGCAGAGCAATTACGGCAGCTCGTACCGCTACGTGATCACGCCGCAAATGGCCGACATTTACGCGATCCAGGCGATCTATGGCGCGGCAACCACCCGCACCGGCGATACCGTGTACGGCTTCAGCAACACCGCGGGATCGATCTTCGACTTCGCCAGCTACAGCCAGGCGCCCGCGCTGACGATCTACGACAGCGGCGGTAACGACACGCTCAATTGCTCCGGCTACTCGACGGCGCAGATCATCGATCTTCGCGCCGGCGCGTTCTGCTCGGTGGGCGGATTGACCAACAATATCGGGATCGCGCTCGCCACCAATATCGAGAATGCGATCGGCGGCAGCGGCAACGATACGCTGATCTCCAACGATCTGGGCTGCACGCTGACGGGAGGCGCCGGTAATGACACCCTGACCGGCGGCGCGGGCATCGATTGGCTGTTCGGCGGCATCGGCGTCGATACGATGAACGGCGGCGGCGGCGCGGACACCTTCGTGTTTGCCTTCGGCGACAGCTCGGCGGCGAGCGGTCAACACGACCGGATCAACGGATTCATCGCCGGCGTAGACCGGATCGATCTCAGCGCCATCGACGCCATCGCGGCGTCCGGAACCAACGACCTGTTTCGCTTCATCGGCACGTCAGCTTTCAGCGGCACGGCCGGAGAACTCAACTATTTCTACAACAGTTCGCTCGGCGTTACCGTCGTTCAGGGCGACACCAACGGCGACCGGGTGGCGGATTTCGCCATCGACCTCGCGGGCAATATCGTCTTGGGCGCCGGCGATTTCATTGGGGTAGTCGCTGGACCACCTCCGATCGTGATTGAGGCATTCGGTTCGACCCAACTCTCGCAGAGCGGCAGCAACTATTATCTGTACAGCGTCAGCGCAGGTCCTTCAATCAAGTATGCCGGCACCGCCATTGTGCAGGGTCAGTTTGGCAACTGGACGCCGATCGGCGCGGAGCAGACCGCCGGCGGATATAGCGTTGTCATGAAGCTTGGCACCACAGATCAATATATCATCTGGAGCACTGACAGTACCGGTAACTATCTCTCGAACAGCGTCGTAGTCGCCGGGTCGAATTCCATGCTGACCTCGCTGGAGAGCGGCTTTCATCAAGACCTGAATGGCAATGGGATTATCGGAGCCTCCGGGACGGTTATCGAAGCGTTCGGATCGACCCTGGTAGCAAAGATTGCCAATAAATATTACCTCAACCACGACGGTTTGGGCCCGTCGCTGAAATATGCCGGTGTCGCCATTGCGCAGGGACAGTTCGGCAACTGGACGCCGATCGGCGCGGAACAGACCGCGAGCGGATACAGCGTCGTTATGAAGCTTGGCACCGCGGATCAGTATACGATCTGGAGCACCGACGGCAGCGGCAACTATCTCTCGAATAGCGTTGTGATTGCCGGCTCAAGTTCCATGTTGACCTCACTGGAGAGCAGCTTTCATCAGGACCTGAATGGCGACGGGATTATGCCTGGCTCCACTACCATCGAGGCATTTGGATCTACCCAGCTGACGCAGATGACCGGTAATTATTACGTCTACGCCGGCGGTTCAGGTGTTACGATCAAGTATGCCGGCAGCCCCATTACGCAGGGTCAGTTCGGCAGCTGGACGCCGATCGGCGCGGAGCAGACCGCAGGCGGGTACAGCGTCGTGCTGAAGCTCGGGACAGCGGATCAGTATACGATCTGGAGCATCGACGGCAGCGGCAACTATCTCTCCAACAGCTCAGTCGTAGCCGGTTCCCAATCGCTGCTGACCGGGCAGGAGTCGAGCTTTCAACAGGATCTGAACGGCGACGGATTTGTCCCCGGCTCCGCCGTGATCGAGGCAATGGGATCGACCCAGCTGACGCAGATCGGAAGCAATTACTACCTGTCCACCGGCGGTACGGGCATTACCATCAAATATGCCGGCAGCCCCATTTCACAGGGTCAATTTGGAGTCTGGGCGCCGATCGGCGCGGAGCAGACTGCAGGCGGATACAGCGTTGTCATGAAGCTCGGTACTGCGGATCAGTACACGATCTGGAACATGGACGGCAACGGCAACTATCTCTCCAATAGCGCTGTCGTGGCGGGCTCCGATACCAGGGTGACCTCGCTGGAAAGCAGCTTTCAGCAGGACCTGAACGGCGACGGGTCGATCAGTTCGTCGGCGGCAACGATCGTCGGCTCGAGCGCAACGAACCCGGCCCAATCGACCGTAGCGCTCAATGGTGAAAAGCCGGCGGCCTTCGATATCGTTGGTCCTCTCGGCGATTTAGACATTCACGGCTGGCACTTCAAGACTCTCTCCCAGTCCGCCGGTTCCGGCTTATCCGAGCCGGAAGGATTTTTCCTCGACAGCCCCGGTAGCCAGCACCTGACACAGGTTCTTCGCGAAGCGTTTGCGAATATCGGTGGAATGCATGAAGCCTTCAGCGTCCTCGACCACGCACTAACCAAGACCTTGATAGGCAGCCTGCACGCAGACTATCTCATCGGCCACTGACCCCTCAGGGCGCACAACGGCTGAATGAACGGCGTCCGCCCCATCACGGCAGCGGGGCCGTCGCCAGTCGTTCTCGCATCGCTGCCGGGGTTCGCCAGCGGTTGGCCCTGTATCGGGAATCGGGACTTTCTCGTCGTCGGCGTAGCGATGAATGAACTACTGCCCTAAGGAATCGCGGCACGGAAATCGCAGGCCTGCCTACTCCCGGACGCGTGCTCAGCGTACCAGTCCAGCCAGTCATCGTGCTGAGCGGTGCGCTTCTCGTGCTCGCCATGAGTAGCCGTCACACGCCGCAGCCGCTTCGCCTCGCCGTTCACGAATACCGCATCACGCCGTCATCGACCTTGCCGTAGCGCAGCGTGACGATGTCGAGCGCGTAGTTCTGGTAGAGCCGCCACGGCCGCTTCGAACCCTGCTTCGGCATTTTCGCGATCGAACGCTGCACATAGCCTGACGAGAAATCCAGCGACGGCAATTCGGTGACGTCAGGGTCGACATTGTGCGCCACGCACTGCTTGTAGCCGTGCCGGTCCATGTAGTTGATCAGGCGGCAGACATACTCGCAGGTCAGGTCGCATTTCAGCGTCCACGACGCATTGGTGTAGCCGAACGCCGAGGCCATGTTGGGCACGTCGGAATACATCATGCCCTTGTAGTTCAGCGTCCTCGCGAAATCGACCGCGCGGCCGTCGACATCGACCTCCATGCCGCCGAGCACCTGCAGCACCAGCCCGGTGGCGGTGACGATGATGTCGGCATCGAGCTCGCTGCCGTCCTTCAGCTTGATCCCGCCCTTGGTAAAGCGGTCGATCTCGGAGGTGACGACCGAAGCGCGCTTGTCCCGGATCGCCTTGAACAGGTCGCCATCGGGCACCAGGCAGAGCCGCTGGTCCCAGGGATTGTAGCGCGGCGTGAAATGGGTGGCGACGTCGTAGTCCGGCCCGAGCGCCATCCTGACGCCGCCGAGGATCATGTCCTTGACCTTGGCCGGCCTGCGCTTGGAGAGCTGGAAGAAGAACATGCCCCAGCCCACGTTGCGCCATCGGATCAAATGATAGGCGAGTTTCGACGGCAGCTTTGCGCGCAGCTTGTTGGCGACCGGATCCTCCGCCGGCCGCGCCACCACGTAGGTCGGCGAGCGCTGCAGCATGGTGACATGGCCGGCCGTCCTGGCCATCTCCGGCACCAGCGTCACCGCGGTCGCGCCCGAGCCGATCACCACCACGCGTTTTCCGGCATAGTCGATGTCGTCGGTCCATTTCTGCGGATGCACGATGCGGCCGGCGAAGTCGTCGCGGCCGGCAAATTCCGGGGTGTAGCCTTCCTCGTATTTGTAATAGCCCGAGCACATGAACAGGAAATTGCAGGTAAAGCGCACCAGCTCGGTGCCGCCCTCGCCCGAACTGCGTTCGACTTCCACGGTCCAGTGCGCCTCCGGCGTCGACCACGACGCGCGCTTGACGCGGTGGTGAAAGCGGATTTTTTTGTCGATGCCGTTCTCGGCCGCGGTCTCGCGGACGTAATTCAAAATCCGCGGCCCGTCGGCGATCGCCTTGGCCTCGACCCACGGCTTGAACGAATAGCCCAGCGTGAACATGTCGGAGTCGGAACGGATGCCGGGATAGCGGAACAGATCCCAGGTGCCCCCGATGCGGTCGCGGCCCTCGAGGATAACGAAACTCTTGCCGGGACATTTCTGCTGCAGATGGTAGCCCGCGCCGATGCCGGACAGGCCGGCGCCGACGATGAGGACGTCGAAGTGTTCGGTTTGAGTGGTGGTTTCCATAGGTTTTGATTAGCGCTGAAGATGAAGGAAAATCAACTACCAAATACCTTTCAAAGCACCATGCCAAACTTCAATGATTCCGACATCTTCCGATCTTCCCGTCAAAGTTGCAAAACCTCTACTACATGGGCTACAGTAACGCTTGGGGCCGTGACGTACCGACACTTTTGATGAAGTAATTTATTGCCACATCTAACGAACTCGGGGGAGAAGCGAGTGTCAGCGAAGCATCTTAAGATGGAGCTCGATTTCCAAGGCCTTATTAGAATCCTCGCAGGCCATCTCTACAGCAAAAAGGAAATATTCATCCGAGAACTGATTCAGAATGCTCATGATGCGATTTGGCGTCGCCACCACGCACACAAGGATTTTGATGTTGGTCAAGGCCGGATCGACATTGTCACGGATCTCACAGGCGAGACCGGCCGCATGGTCTTCCGCGACAACGGCATAGGCATGACCGAACAGGATCTAATCGACTTTCTCTCGGCCATCGGTCGCTCAGGCACGCTCACCGCACGTGAAGATGCACCTGAAATTATCGGTCAGTTCGGTATCGGCTTTCTCTCCGGCTTTGTGGTCGCGAAGCGCATCGAGGTACGCACTCGGAATTTTTCAGTTGAGCCAGATAGAGCGTGTCTATGGGTTAGCGATGGCGATCAAGACTACTCGATTACTCCAACAGTTTGGGAACGAGTCGGGACTGAAGTAACAATCCACATCAAAGACTCTAGCGATAGGGGACTCCTGCAGGAGGAATTTGTTCGGAAGGTGATAACCACCTATGCCGACATGCTTCGCGTGGCCATTCACGTGAACGACCCCCAACATGTTCGTCCACCTGCCAATATGCAAAACATGCCGTGGGAACGAGATGGAATTTCGGCGGAAGAAATGCGTCTGGATAATATGCTTTACCTCGAAAAGCGAGTTCCTGACAGCGTGCTTGAAGTTATCCCAGTCAAGGAGGCCCACGTTGAGGGGTTGCTCTATATCACCAGATCACGCGCTATCGGACGAGCGGCCCCCCGCACCATGCGGGTGTTCTTGAAACGGATGTTTTTGTGCGAAGGAACAGAGGAATTGCTCCCCCCTTGGGCGACTTTTGTCAATGGAATCTTGAACACGAACGCTTTGGAACCCAACGCCGCACGCGACAACTTCTTGCGAAATGAGGAATTTGATCATCTCGTTGATCGGCTTGGTGGATTGGTCATAGCCCATCTCGACCGACTCAAAACTACAAATTCGCAACGACTATCGGAGATTCTCGCCTATCATGATTTCGGCATTAAGGCCGCCTGCCACTATCATGACGAATTCTTTGAGAAATTTGGTCATCTCTTAGAATGGCGCATCAATCCAAAATCTCCCCTTGCAACTGCGCAGCGACTTGAAGAACGCTTCCGCCGGTTTGGGCCAGACTGGGAAGACTATGCGGTCTGGATAACGTTGCCCGATTTGCTCGCTGCCTTGCCGGCGTCGCTGAACGGAGGACCAAAGCGATTAAGTTGCTTCACGTCTCGCTCTGCGACAAGTCAGTATTTTGAAATGGCGGATGCGGCAAAGACCACCACACTTGATGCCAGCGGCTTCTTTGAGCCAGATCTCCTTAAGGCTTGGGCGAAACGCCATGAAAGCCAAGTGTCGCTGGTTCATGTCGATCGACAGGACGACCCATCTGTATTTCGAGACATCGATCCGAATAGGGATCGTGCAGTGCAGGAACTCGCGCAACATATGAGCAGCTATATTAGCCCCGGCGGGCTCGGTCGAGTGCGTGTCGAAGCGCGACGGATGAGCCCACCTGAATTAACTTCTGTTCTAAAGAACAGTGAGCAAAGCGACGGCCTCAATAAAGCATATTCGATTTTGAACGATCCCAACGCCTCCGGTGAGATACGAAAAATGGCGGAGGAAATGCTACGCATGAATCGTAACGCCGAGATGCGCATGGCCATTAATGCCGAAAACCAACTGGTTCGCAACCTCGCCGAACTCGTACAACGAGATCCGCGCAATGAGGACGCGCAAGAACTCATGTTAGGTCTTTACAACGCTGCAATCGTATCCAACCAAAGGGCAATGACGCCTGGTAACGCTAAGATCTTCTCTGATCAGTTTCAGAAATTGATGCAGCGGGTTCTAGATTCTGCGCAACAAGCAGAAGACTTGAAACGCCAACAAGACGCCGTTCAAAGAGAGCGCGAGGAATTGAGGCCAAAACTATCGCGGTCGCCGATGCGTTCCCATCTAGTTTGCTTTCACGTGACGCCTTTTTCGCCCACCTTTTCCGAAATCCGGCGGGTTTTGCGCGAGATCATGGAGCAAGAATTCCATTGCCAATTGGTTAGCGCCGACCAAAGAAAATACGACCGTTGGATTAGCGGCAACGTTCGTGCACATATTGAGGATGCGGATTTTTTTATTGTCGATCTTACGGGATTCAATTGGAATGTACTGATTGAACTAGGCGCAATAGATTTCGGGCGCCGCAATCAACCGGTGCTATATATTGCTCAGATCGACAAGTCGGGCGAGAAAGTCCAATTGCCAACCGACATCGCTGGCTTGATAGTTCACCCCTACTTACGTGACGCATCAAATGATGTATGGGTGTCGGAATTTGCAGAAAGCTTCAAGACCGATACAGTTTTGAAAGCCTTGCTAAATAACGCAGGACGAGAGCCTTACATTTCACCTGCAATCCTGCACAAATGGACGGGCCAAACCATCGCGGACGAAAAGATCCGAATGGCCCTGTGCGACGCTTATCCAACTCCTTCGGCTTGGAAGGTAGCCGAACTGGAAGCAGTTAAGCGCATTCTCGGTGGTGGCCGGCTTGCAGCATTGGCGGACATCACCCGCGGCGCAGTAATCGAAGAAGCAGGTAAATTATTTATGTAAATCGTGATGGCATCTCCTGAATCGACATTCTCATCGGCTGGCGACGCATACATACGCGGCGACAATCCGTACGCGATAGTCCTATTCCATCGAGCGGCAGAGGAGGCGCGCGAGTATCGCGACGTTACGCTCTGGTTCAGGGCAACTGTCTGGGAGGCAGAAGCGACTTACTCGATCAGCGATTTGCGGCGCGCCTATAGTCTGGTTTTGATGGCAAGTGCCGAAGAGCCGCCAGGGTGTGAATTTGAGCATTGGCTTTGCCGAAAATTGAGATTCAAGATTTTTCTCGATTGGGAGCCGATCAAAAGGAACCTCAGAGAGATACTTGAAGACCTCGAAAAATTCCAAAGAAGTGCTGATTTTTCGGAACACGATCTGCATTTCATGCATGCTCATTTGTCGGCGGCGCGTGGTGCGTGGGCGGAATCTCTTGCATATTGCGAAAGTGGCATCGCTGTTTACGACGATGATCGCGGCGGGTTCAAAAGAATCGGATTCGCTTATCTGGCTCTTGAATGCTGCATCCTATTGCGACGCATTGCCGCCGCAGAGGATTGGATCAAAGCAATCCGTAGCGAGGTCGAATGGAATGAAGGGTGGAATCGATCAATTGAGATATACCAAGCAGCCGGTCGCTTGAAGCTTGCGCGCGCCCGGCGAGAGCCTGTTGCTGAGATTCGTCGGCTGTTTCGAGAATTTGACGATTTATGCCGGACCGTCGGCGACGCGGAAATGAAACACGAACTTTATTGTGAGCGCGTACGGACGGGCCTACTCGACCCCGACGAAGGTGACCCTAGTCGCCTAGTTCATCCAAGTCGCAACGCATGCAGAAACTTCTCGCCCAAGAAGACGACTTGCCATTCTAGATTCGATCATAGTCTTCTGGTACTCGACTATCGCATCGCCTGTTTACGCTTTATCGTAGGTATCCACCCGATCGACGATGAATTTTATGAAGGCACACCACCGCTGGAGATTTTTGGCCTCTTTGATAAAAGCCGTTTCGATCAGCAACTGAACAAAGTGCGATCCGCGCTTCGTTGTGCTCAAGTTCGCGCGGTGAAGCTTGATTTAATGCTCGAATGTGATTGGCGGACAAATGAAATTCAAAAGCGGGCAGCTTGGATTAGCGCGATCGGCTCTGCAGAACATTCCTGACATGAGCTACCGTCCTTGTAGGAAGTCCACAATCTGATCTACGCAAGCGTCGGGTCGGTGAACGACGCCGACATCGCGAGGGACGGATGTCCCATCGCGTTACCGAGGTTCACGAGGTGATCTTCCGATCAGCTGGATGATGCGCTGCTTGTCGGTGAATTCGATTTCGTCGCCCCGCGGCCTGACGTTAGTCCATTTCAGATTGCGCAAACCCGCGCCCCGGCTACGCCGCCGCGGCGGCGACACAAGCCGTATCGAAATATTCGTAGAATTCGACCGCCTTGCCGCCGCGGAAGCGCCAGAAATCGACTTTCGGATTCTCGGCGCGTTTGCCGGTGTGCTTGTTGATCCACTTCGTCGACCCGCGCGCGACCACCGCGTCGCCCTACGCCACGTACTCGTCCATCGTGTAATGCACCATGGTCCAGCCGGACAGAAGACCATCGAAGTAAGCCCGCATCTCGTCTCGGCTGTTGCATTCCTTTGCAAAGGTCAGCGAAGCCGCACCGCGAGCTGCCGACCCCCAGCAGATATCGGGAGCACAGATGTCCATAATCTGCTCGACGCTGCCGCCGCGGCTGTCGTTCCACTGCCGATAGGCGTTCCTTAGGATTTTAACATTTGCTGCTTCGTTAGCCATTGTATCTTCCCAAATGCTCTAGTGGCCAAATGCAAATGCTTCAGCCTGACACGGCGGATTAATTTTTTCCGATCTAACCACTATAGATTGCATTTCGGGATCAGCAAAAAGCCCCGGATTGCTCCAGGGCTTTGATGCAGTCTTGCGATCCGTTCTCGAAAGATCGATGGCCGGGCGGCGACCTCAGTACCGGTAATGATCCGCCTTGAAC
Source organism: Pseudomonadota bacterium (assembly GCA_043811435.1). Taxonomy (GTDB): domain Bacteria; phylum Pseudomonadota; class Alphaproteobacteria; order Rhizobiales; family Xanthobacteraceae; genus Bradyrhizobium. The sequence goes on along the minus strand of JBDRNF010000287.1, from coordinate 17,698 downwards.
GGGCCTTCCGGCTTGACGCCGATGTAGTCGGCCTGGTCCTTGCGCAATTCAGTCAGCTTGACGCCGATCTTGGCGAGATGCAGCCGGGCCACCTTCTCGTCCAGCGACTTCGGCAGCACGTAGACTTCCTTCTTGTACTTGCCGTCCTTGTTGTTGGCGAACAGTTCGATCTGCGCCAGCGTCTGGTTGGTGAACGACGCCGACATCACGAAGCTCGGATGGCCCATGGCGTTGCCGAGGTTCACCAGGCGGCCTTCCGACAGCAGGATCATCCGCTTGCCGTCGGGGAAGGTGATCTCGTCGACCTGCGGCTTGATGTTGTCCCACTTCAGGTTCTTCAGATGCGCGATCTGGATCTCGTTGTCGAAGTGACCGATGTTGCAGACGATGGCGCGGTCCTTCATCGCGCGCATGTGCTCGATGGTGATGATGTCCTTGTTGCCGGTGGCGGTGACGAAGATGTCGGCGCGGGGCGCCGCGTCTTCCATGGTGACGACCTCATAGCCTTCCATCGCCGCCTGCAGCGCGCAGATCGGATCGATTTCGGACACCATGACGCGGCAGCCGGCCTGGCGCAGCGAGGCCGCCGAGCCCTTGCCGACGTCGCCGAAGCCCGCGACCATTGCGACCTTGCCCGACATCATGACGTCGGTGCCGCGGCGGATGCCGTCGACCAGCGATTCTCGGCAGCCATAGAGATTGTCGAACTTGGATTTCGTCACGCTGTCGTTGACGTTGATCGCGGGGAACAAGAGCTTGCCGCTCTTCTGCATCTCGTAGAGGCGATGCACGCCTGTCGTGGTCTCCTCCGAAACGCCTTTGATGTTCTTGGCGATCTCGGCGAAATAACCTTTGGGCTTTTCCTTCAGGAGCTTCTTGATCAGCGCGTAGAAGACTTCCTCTTCTTCCGATTCCGGCTTGTCAAGAAACGCGACGTCGCCCTGCTCGGCGCGCAGGCCGTGATGCACCAGCATGGTGGCGTCGCCGCCGTCATCGAGGATCATGTTGGGGGTGCCGCCGCCGTGCCAGTCGAACATCCGGGCGGTGTAATCCCAGTATTCGACCAGGCTCTCGCCCTTGACCGCGAACACGGGAATGCCGGCCGCCGCGATCGCGGCCGCGGCGTGGTCCTGGGTCGAATAGATGTTGCAGGAGACCCAGCGGACGTCGGCGCCCAGCGCCACCAGCGTCTCGATCAGCACCGCGGTCTGGATCGTCATGTGCAGGGAGCCGGCGATGCGGGCGCCCTTCAAGGGTTGTTTGGGACCGTATTCCTCGCGCGTCGCCATCAGGCCGGGCATCTCGGTTTCGGCCAGCGAAATCTCCTTGCGGCCGAAGTCGGCGAGCGAAATGTCCTTGACGATGTAATCGGTGAAGGCGGGCTTCTTGGCGGCGGCGGTCATGTGGTTGATCCCTGAGCAGGTGAATTCGGACTTATCGGTACAAAACGAAACTGGACGCCTTATGGCGCGGTCTGCCCCCTCGCCCCGCTCTTGCGGGGAGAGGGTTGGGGTGAGGGGCTCTCTCAACAAGCACCGCTTCGCGGATAGTCCCCCTCACCCGGCGCTGCGCGCCGACCTCTCCCCGCAAGCGGGGAGAGGTAAGTATTCAGACGGCGCGCTTCAGCGCGTCGGCCAGGTCAGTCTTTTCCCAGGAGAAACCGCCGTCCTTGTCCGGGGTGCGGCCGAAATGGCCGTAGGACGAGGTGCGGGCGTAGATCGGCTTGTTGAGGTCGAGGTGCTTGCGGATGCCGCGCGGCGTCAGGTCCATCGCCTCGGCCACGGCCTTCTCGAGCTTGTCCTCGGGCACCTGTCCGGTGCCGTGGGTGTCGATATAGATCGACAGCGGCCGCGCCACGCCGATGGCGTAGGCGAGCTGCAGGGTACAACGGCCGGCGAGGCCGGCGGCGACGATGTTCTTGGCGAGATAGCGCGCGGCATAGGCGGCCGAGCGATCCACCTTGGTCGGATCCTTGCCGGAGAAGGCGCCGCCGCCATGCGGGGCCGCGCCGCCGTAGGTGTCGACGATGATCTTGCGGCCGGTGAGGCCGGCGTCGCCGTCGGGACCGCCGATGAAGAACTTGCCGGTCGGATTGACGTGCCAGGTGGTCTTGCCGTTGATCCAGCCTTCCGGCAGCGCCTGACGCACATAGGGCTCGACGCAGTCGCGCACCTGCGTGGACGACATGTCCTCGACCAGATGCTGGTGCGAGACCACGATCTGGGTGACGCCGACCGGCTTGCCGTTCTCATATTGCACGGTGACCTGGCTCTTGGAGTCTGGACCCAGCACCTTCTCCTTGCCGGAGTGGCGCGCTTCCGAGATCAGCCGCAGGATCTTGTGGGCGTAGAACAGCGGCGCCGGCATCAGGTCGGGGGTCTCGTTGGTGGCGTAACCGAACATGATGCCCTGGTCGCCGGCGCCCTCTTCCTTGTTGGTGCCCGGCTGCAGAGCGTCGACGCCCTGCGCGATGTTGGCGGATTGCGGATGCAGCAGGATTTCGACGTTGGCCTTCTCCCAGTGAAAACCTTCCTGTTCGTAGCCGATGTCCTTGATCGCGGCACGCGCCACGCTTTCGATCTGCTCCTTGGTGACGGATGCAGGACCGCGGGTCTCGCCGGCGATCACCACCCGGTTGGTGGTGGCGAGCGTTTCGCAGGCCGCCCGGATCGCCCAGGGATCGAAACCGGCCTTCAGGCCTTCGCGGAAAAACAGATCGACGATCTCGTCCGAAATCCGGTCACAGACCTTGTCCGGATGACCTTCGGAAACCGACTCACTGGTGAACAGATAAGACGCGCGCATCAACCAACCCCTTTTCCGCCTGACCTCGGCGGTCCGTTATCAAAATGTGCCTGAAATGTCAGTCGCGACGGCGCGAGATGACGTAGGACTCGTCGTAGAACCAGAGCCCGTTATGCTTGCGCAGAACTTCCCTGGTGGCATCGAGGGTGCGGCCGCTTTGAGTCATTTCCGTCAACCGGTCGTCTTCGATCTGGGCGACATACACCGCCGCGTTCCACGCTGCAAAGGCCGTGGAGGTTCCGATCGAGCCGGTGACCTCGTTGGGCAGCGCTTCCATATCATATCGGAAGATCGAGCGGTTATCGGCATAGGCATTAAAGTTAAGATCGCGCCCGGCCGACCCCAGCTCGTATTTCACCGCGCGCAATAGCTCATGACGGCTTACCGCGAAAGGATTTTCTCCTGGCCAGACCGACTGGATAATTTCCAGCCCCGGATCCTGCCCGTGGGAGTGAATTCCAATCAGGCGGCCCCCTGCCCGCAGCGCCCGGGCCAGCGGTGCTATGATGCGCTTGGCGCGGAAATTCACAGAAGATTTGGCCCGGTAGGGTTGCGAAGCGATGATCAGGTCGAAATTGGCCTCGGAACGGCCGGCCCGCGGGATGATCGAATCGAGCAAAAACCGGTGGTCCTCCCGGTACAGCACGATGGCGACCGGCCGCTCATAGACCGGCATGCCCGAACGCGGGCTGACATTGGCCCGCCAGTTCTGCTCCAGAAACGGCCCCAAGGCGGCGATCTGGGCCTCGAATTCGCCGGAAGAGGCCCCCTGCAGCGCCACCTCGTGCCAGATCATGCCCGCGGCGGCCGACGGCGAGGCCGGCGTCAGCCAGGGCGCCTCGGCGTAATACATGTTGGTCAGCACAAAAACCGTCGCCGGGTGCTCGAACAGCCGGTCCGGTACCTTGTCGAGGGTCAGCCGGACATCCTCCAGGCTGAGTTCCTTGCCGGCGATATAGAACGGCATATGGGGGAAACGGCCGTGCATCGAGCGCATCACCCGCGCCAGCACCGTGCCGTCGCCGACCCCGGCATCGAAGACTCGCAGCGCCGGCGGCCGCGGATGGATGCTGCCCAGTTCCAGCGCCACCCGCTCGGCGATGACCCGCTTTTCGCTGCAGGTATGGACGAACAGCAGGTATTTCTGCCGATTCTCGAAAAACCGGAAATTGCCGCGGGGATCGCGCTTTTCGGGCGGCACCTCGAGCCCACGCGGCGGCGGCAGCCCGCCGGGCGTGGAAGCGGCGATGTAGGCCTGGATCCGGTCGAGCGTATCGATGGTGATGCGCTTGCCCTCGCGCAGGCGGTGCACCAGCTTGCCGTCATTGACCGCGCGGCGGCCGAAGGTCGATTCCGCCATGTCCGCCTGCCGGCAGAATTCGGAGATCAGGGCAAGGATCTGGTCGTTTTTCATGGCCGGGATTTGGGACCGGGATTGGGACAGGCTGGTGGGCAGCCAGGGACGGAGTGGGTGTCCTAGCACTGTCTGCCCACCGGGGGAATGCGGACAAGTCCCCTCGAACCGCCACTGCAACAAAATCGCCGGTAGCTGTTCGCCTCTCGTTGCTGCCGTGGTACGGCACGACGTCCCGGGGCAAGGCGACCGATTGAATGTGCGGAATAGCCGGTATTGTGAATTTTGACGGCGAACCGGTGGACGGTCGGCGTATCGTTCAAATGACCAACGCGCTGGCGCACCGAGGTCCGGACGGTTCCGGGGTCTGGGTCGAGGGCCCTGTCGGCCTCGGCCATCGCCGGCTCGCGATTCGGGACCTGTCACCGGCCGGCGCACAGCCGATGATCGATACCGAAGCCGGGATCGTGGTCTCGTATAACGGCGAGTTATACAACGACGCCAAGCTTCGGCGCGAACTTACGGGGGCCGCGGGTACCCCTTTTCACACCGCCTGCGACACCGAAGTCATTGCTCCGAGCTACCGGCTTTGGGGCCAGGATGCATTTTTGAAGTTCGAGGGCATCTACGCAATCGCGCTATGGGACCGGCAGAACGAACGCCTCATCCTCGCGCGCGATCCCGTCGGGATCAAACCACTTTATTTCTCCTTCGTCGGGCGCTCGCTGCGCTTTGCCAGCGAGATCAAGGCGCTGCTCGCATTGGACGACCAGCCGCGACAGCTTGCGCCGGAAAGCCTGCACCGATTCTTCGCGCAGGGTTATCCTGGCCCGTCCCGTAGCCTGATCGACGGCGTTGTGCCGTTGCCGCCAGGGAGCACGCTGGTCGCGGACCGCAACGGATGGCGCGTCGAAAGTTTCTGGCAGCCGCAGCGCAGCGTTAAGATCACCAGCCTCGAGCAGGCGCTTGCCGATTTCGACCGGCTCTGGCCGGAGGTGGTTGACGACCAACTCATCAGCGATGTGCCGGTGGCATTGCTGCTGAGCGGCGGAATCGACAGCGCACTGATCGCGACCGCGCTCCCCGACCGCGCCGACCTGTCAGCCTATACCGCGACCTTCGGCGAATCCGCCTTTGACGAGAGCGGACTTGCCGCGATCACCGCCAAACACGCGAAGTTGCGCCAGCACTTTGTTTCGATCGATACCGAATCCGACATCGAGGCTCGCTTCCTGGACGTCGTCGCCAAGTTCGACGGTCAGCTTGCCGATTCCAGCGCGCTGGGATTTTACTCGCTTTGCCAAGAGGCCGGCAAGGACGTCCGCGTCCTGCTGACGGGCGATGGCGCCGACGAGTTCTTCGCCGGCTACGAGACCTATCGCGCCACGCGCGTTGCCACGACCGTGGGGCCGTTGTTGCCAAGGTTCGCCATGCAATACCTTTCAGAGGCCCTGTTTGCGAAGGCGGCAGCGAGTTCAACCAAGGTAGGGACGGCGGAAAAGCTGGCGCGCTTGCTTGCCGGCTTGGCGAACGGCAGAGACCGGCCGCACCCGCAATGGCGGCGGTATTTGTTTCCGGAGCAGATCGACGGCTTCTACGGAATCGGAATGAAGCAGATCGACCGCGACGCCGACGCGCTCGACGAGTACGCGGCGGCCCTAGGTCACGAAGGCTCGGCCATGGACAAGGCACTGGTCGGAGATCAACGCTACTATCTTCCCGGCGACATGCTGATGAAAACCGACGCGATGAGCATGGCGCATGGCGTCGAGGTGCGGGTGCCCTTCCTCGATCGGCGAATCATGGAATTCGCCAACAGCCTCGATACCGCGCTGATCAGTCCGCTGCGCGGTCCGGACAAGCGCATATTGCGGGCCTATCTCGAAAGACACGGCCTGCCGGAAGGTGTGACACGGGGAAGCAAGAAGGGTTTCAATATTCCGGTCGCGAGCTATTTGCGATGCGGCCTGCGGTCGCTGGGGGACAGGCTGCTCGACAGAAATGCCGATTGTCTCGCCCCGTTCCTGCAGCCTGACGCCGTGCGGCGCCTCTGGCGAGATCACATTGACGGAAATTCCCGTTCTAGTTACACCCTCTGGACCTTGCTGACCCTGGCGACGTGGCGAACGACGGCCAATGTCTAGCCCACTTCTCTTTCCGATCCGTTTAAGGACAAGACTTTGGAACCGCTCGACGACGTTTCGGTCATTATTCCTGCGTTCAACGAAGTGGGCGGGATTGGTCCAACGCTCGAACAGCTTTTGCTTGCGCTGCCCGGTGCAGAAATCATTGTCGTCGACGATGGTTCGACCGACGGTACCGCCGAACTGGTGAAGAAGCATCCGCAAGTGACGCTGGTCCAGCACAGCTTCAACCGAGGATACGGAGCCGCGCTGAAGACCGGAATGGCAAGCGCCAACCGTCCCCTGCTCGCCTGGTTCGATGCCGACAACGAGCATCGTGTCAGCGATCTGGTTTCGATGATCCACGCCATGCGCCAGGGCCGTCTGGCGGCGGTGATCGGCCAGCGGATCTCGGGCGGCACTTCAGCGGTGCGCGGCGTCGGCAAGGCGGTCATCCTGATGCTAGCCCGTTCGCTCGGTTTTCGCGGCGGCCGCGATATGAACTGCGGGCTGCGCGTGTTCCGCACCGAAGTGATCTGCCGCTATTTGCCGTTGCTGCCGAACGGCTACAGCGCTTCGATGACCAGCCTGCTGGTGATGCTGGAGCGCGGCTATCCGATCGGGTACCATCCGGTGGAACTCGGGGCCCGTATCGGAACCAGCAAAGTGACGCTTCGCGCCGGCTTTGCCAGCCTGCTGCTGGTGATGCGCGTGATCATGCTGTTCGCGCCGATGCGCATCTTCCTGCCGATTTCGCTGGCGCTGTTCGGCGTCGGCGCGGCCTACGGCGCAGCGTTGGCAATCCTGCACGGCGAAGGGTTTCCCGCCTTCGGCATTTTTCTGCTGCTCGCCGGATTGATGACGGGAATGCTGGGGCTGATCGCCGACCAGCTCAGCCAGATGCGCCTCGCCCAGTATGAGACGATCACGTCCAATCCTGTGCGGCCGGGGAAAAAAGACGGCGAGGGGAAAAATCCGCAGGGACTGCCTTGAGCAGCCGTCTCTTGATGGTTGCGCGATCCGCGGCGCCATTGTTATTCACGCCGCTGCTGCTTTGGCTGATATCGTATGCGGTCGATTCCGGTCTGGTACTGCGACAATTGTCCGCGATGCGGCCCGGCTTCTTCGTCGTTGCCGTGACGCTGATGGTACTGAGCATCGCCATCGCCACCCTGCGCTATCAGGCTGTGCTTCAGGCCCTCTGCCCTGACGATCCCGTGCCATTTTTCCCGCTGATCAAACTCAACCTCCTGACGCTCTTCAGCGCCCATTTTCTGCCGTTCGGCGCGCTTGCGGATGCAATGCGGGCGCTGGTTTCACGCAAGCTGCTGAAAATACCCGTCGGCAAGGCGGTGGAAGGCGTGATCGCGGACCGCGGGCTTGCGGTAGCCGGATTTGCGTTCTTCGGATTGCTGCTGCTTCCCGTGCAGATGGCAGTCCATTGGCCCAGAGCGCTCATCGTGGCGCAGGCGGCAACGTTTTGCGGACTGCTGCTGGCTCTCGCGGCCGCGGGCTTCGGGTTCGCCTGGCGGCAGCGATTTCCTGGACCCGTGGCGGAAGCGATGCGACGGTTCGTTGGACACATCGCAACACGCCGCGGCCTTGGTTGGCAGCTTGGCCTCGCTACCGCCAGCATTGGCCTGTTCGCCGCGATGCTGGTACTCCTCGGTCGCGGTCTCGGCTTGCAGGTTCCCCTCTGGATTGCGCTCGCGGTGACGCCGGCCATCTACCTTTCCCAGGTCGTCCCAATCTTCTATGCTGGCTTCGGTTCGCGGGAGATCGCGCTCGCCGCCCTGCTGGTGCCGGGCGGCGTCTTGGTCAACTCGGACGCCGTCGCGCTGGGCCTGAGCATTGGTCTCTGCAATCTGGCGGCCAGTATTCCGGGAGCCATCTTCGCCTGGCCACTGGCGCGAGCAATGCGAGCGAAGGCGATCACGCCCGTGGTCGAATGTCCGCCTGCTCGCCGCTCTGAAACGGAAAGAAACACGGGTTCTTCATGAAGCCAACGGCCACGACGCATGACGGAACTCTCCCGCCCGATTGGGCGCTCGTATCGCGCAAGAGCGTGCTGCAGTCGGCATGGGATCTCGCGGGCGCGCCCTTGCGGATGGTGCTGCTTCCCGACTCCCAAAGCGAACGGCTGCATCTGACATCGCTGCGCGCTGAACGCTATGCCGCCGTGTTGCCGCATCTGAAGGGCCGTGTTCTCGACATCGGCGCCGGGGACAACGCTCTGGTTCGGCTCTATCGGAAAACGCGGCTTCGCGCCGGCAGCGGCGCTGACGCGGACGATAGCGTCGGCGTCGATGTCGTCGACTGGGGCGGCGATACGCTGAAGATCACGTCTTCCGACAGCCTCCCGTTCGAATCCGGGAGTTTCGATACCGTCTGCTTTATCGCCTGCATCAATCACATCCCGGAGCGTATCGGCGCGCTCAAGGAGGCGCATCGCGTGCTCAGGCCCGGCGGCCAGGTGGTCGCGACCATGATCGGACGGCTGATCGGCGATGTCGGTCATGCCATCTGGTGGTACAGCGAAGACAAGCATCGCGACATTGCCGAGGGGGAAGTGATGGGAATCGACAGCGCTGAGATGCTGCGGCTCTTCGATCAGGCCGGTTTCGGACGGGTTTCGATCAGGCGATTTGTCTACGGGATGAACTATCTCTATCTGGCCACTCGCACGTAGTCAGGACGACGCAGCGATGGACCGGGGGCGAAGACGAAAATGACAGGTTTACGATCGGCAAAACCCGAATCGGAAATCGATCAGCGCACGATCGGCGATTTCGGTGACCAGTGGACGCGCTATACCGACAACTCCGGCTATTATGGCTCGCTCGCGTATTTTACCGACATTTGCCAGCCGCTGCTGAGTGTCGACGACGTGCGCGGCCGTACCGTCGCGGATGTCGGATCCGGAACCGGGCGGATCGTCAACATGCTGCTGGACGCCGGCGCGGCGCACGTCACCGCGCTTGAACCGTCAGAATCCTTTGCCGTCGTCGCGGCCAATACCGCGGATCGCTCCGGGAAAGTCGAGGTGATACGCGGCGACGGCATGGCGATTCCTCAAGGCCGCGATTTCGACCTCGTGGTATCGATCGGCGTCCTGCATCACGTCGAAAATCCCGGGCCTATTGTCGATGCCGCCAGAACCTCGCTCAGACCGGGCGGGCTAATGTTCATCTGGCTCTACGGCCGCGAAGGCAACGAGATTTACCTGGCTCTGGCCGAACCTCTCCGCGCCCTTACCAAACGAATGCCGCACCGCTTGCTCGCTCTGCTCTGCTACGTCCTCGACTTCACCGCGCTAGGCTACACGGCGGCTTCGCGAGTCCTGCCGCTTCCGATGCGTCAGTATATGCAAACCATCTATCGCCGGCTGGCTTCCGACAAGCGGCGGCTGGTGATCTACGACCAGCTCAATCCGGCATATGCGAAATACTATCGCGAAGACGAGGCACGAGCGTTGCTGGAGAACAATGGCTTCAGCAATGTTCGTACCCATCACCGGCATGGGTACAGCTGGAGCGTGGTGGGAACACGATGACGTTTCCCCGTTGGTTGTTGCGCCTTCTGTTGGGGTTCGCCTTTATCGCGAGCTGGATTGCCGTTTTTGGTCCCGCGACGTTTCGCTTTGCGGCTCCGATCGTCCAGACCCTGAATCCGTCCGAGATCGTTTCGAACGGTCCTCATTCGTACTACGTGGTCTTGAAGCAAACATCTTCCTGGCGGCTGCTCGAAATCGGTGGCGACACCCCGGTCCAGCCATGGGGCTCTGCCTTGAGCATCCTCGAGGACGGAACCAAGCTCGGCCCCGCCCACACCATGCATGGCGATATCGCCAGCATTGGCGGCGGCCGCTATTCGCATTGGACGGGCGGCAAGCAAAGTACCGTCATCTTCTCGACCAGCGACAACACCGACCCCCGGAGCAACGGCCGCACCTATACGGTCGTCGCGCAGCCGCAGGTCGCGTTCCTGTTCTTCGTGCTGATCGTGCTGCCGCTCTCGGCTCTGATCCTGCAATGGCTGCTGTCGCCATGGCTCGGCGGCCTAACCGTCGCGCTGGCCGCCGCGGCGGCCGTCGCATGGCTGTGGCTGCAGACGGGACACCTGACGCTTAGCCCGGACTCGACGACGTATACGGGATGGCTGTCGTTGGTGCCGCTGGGCTATCCGCTGTTTCTCAGCGGCATCAAGGCCGCGGCCGGAACCTATACCGCGGCAACCGCCGTTCAGATTTCGCTGACGATCGGCGCCAGCCTTTTCCTCGCGCTGGCGGTTGCCAGGATCAGCGGACACCGGGCCGCCGGATTCGCAGCCCTGTTCGTGCTGCTTTGCTATCTGCCGATGTTTTCCGTCGCCGCACATTTGCTGAGCGAGGCGCTATTCACTCCGCTTGTCCTGATCAACGTCGGCGCCGCGCTTTTTCTGATCGTCGAGCCGAAAATCCGTTATGCGATCCTGCTGGCCCTGACCGCCGCCCTGATCATGTTCGTGCGGCCTGCGGGATATTTCGTGCCGCTGGGCGCGCTCTTTCTCGCCGTCGCCCCGGCGTCGCGGTTTCGCTGGATGCTGAAATGGGCGATCGCGCCGACGATTATCTTCACGGCCGCCACGCTTCTGGTCAACCTCGCGGTGCGCGGCAACGCTTCGCCGTCGCAAGTTGGACGCAATCTCTTTCCGCATGTCGCATTCCTGTTCGAACCCGGCCTGGCGACCGGTCCCGACCGCAAGTTTGCCATCGCGATCGACGAGGCACTGAAACCGCACCGCGCAATCTATGACAAGGCCACGTCGCGCCTCGAACGCTATATCCATTCGATGAACGGCTTCAATACTCGCCTTCTCGCGACGGATGCTGCCCTTTATGCGCAGCTGGCTGCCGAACGAAACCCGCCTGGACGGAGTGCCGGCTCGGATTTCCGCAGGCTCGAGAGCATCTATATCCGCTTTTTCCTGGATACGATCTACAACAAGCCGATCGGCTACCTGATGACCGTTCGGGACCAGATCCTGGGGGGATGGCAGCTGGGCGTTCTGCTCGATTCGGGACCGTTCGCACAATCCTACATCACGGAGATGCGCAACAAATACCAGGGCGCGGTCGATGTCATCAAGAACTCGAGATTGCCGATCGGCGAGGAAGCGTTGCTCCCCAATACGGCGGCGCTCGAGAGTTTTCCAGGCCGGTTCATCGAATTTTTCGAAGTCCAGTACAAGCGCATTCGCGCGCAACGGCCGCTGATCCATGCGATCGGCGCCATTACCCTGCTTGCCATCCCGATCGCCCTGTTGTTCGGACGGCGTTCGCGGCATTGGCTGGCGCTGGGTTATTGTGGCGTCATCATTCACGGCTCGATCCTCTTGACGGCGGCCGTCACCGTGTTCATTCCCCGTTATGCGATTCCAATCGACCCGGTGATCCTGATCGCAGGCGTGATCATCGTGGATATGCTGTTATCGTGGGCCGCGAGGGCCATCAGGAATTTTACAGGCTTGCGTAGCTGGGTCGATGCGCCCGTTGGAAATTTTCAATGAACCTTTCGCATCCGATCACGAGGCTTGCTCTGGCAATAGCCGCGGCCGCCGGATGGATGATGTTGCTTTCCCCGATCAGCCATCTTGTCGCGCCCGTTAGCCAATCGATCGATCCTGCCGGCATCACTTCCAGCGTCGGCTCCTCCTATGTGGCCCCTGCGACGCTCAGGCCTCCCCATCCCGCCTTTTTTCAGATCGCATGCGACCACCTCTTCGGGCCGCGGGCCTCCAATCTCAGCCTGCTCGAGAACGGAAAGGCGCTCGGTCCGCCGCATTCCTTTCACTCCAGCATCTGGGAACCCGGCCGAGGACATTACTCCCACTGGGGAGATTCCACTGCGAGCGTTGTGGTTTTTTCAACCAGCGACAATTCCGACCCCCGGACCAACGGCCGCAGCTATGTGATCGTTGCACAGCCCGAGTTCACGCCGCTTGTCGTTTCCATGCTGCTGATCGTTGCCCTCACGGCTTCCCTGCTGCTGGCGAAAGCCGTTTCGCTGCCGTGGCGCGGCGGCACCATTGCCATTGCCGCGGCCGCGCTGATTTCATGGATATGGCTGTATTTCGGCCAAGTGTCCGTCGCCGAGGATTCATCGGCCTATGTCGGCTGGCAACGGACCGTGCCGCTGGGATATCCCCTGTTTCTCAGCGCGATCAACTACGCAACCGGGACGCTACGGTGGACCGGCGCCATCCAGGTCGCGCTATTGACCGCGGCCTGCATCTTCATCGCTTGGCAAATCAACCGATTGAGCGGTCGGGCCGCGCCCGGCTTCGTGGCGCTGGTACTTCTGCTGGTTTGCACGCCGGCATTCGCGATCGAGCAAGGCATTCTCAGCGAAGGTCTGTTTCTCCCCTTGATCCTGATCAACATAGGCGCGGCGCTGGGACTGATCCGGCGGCTGGAAATTAGTTACGCGTTGCTGTTGGCGCTTTCCGCCGCTCTCATCATGCTTGTGCGGCCCGCGGGGTACTTTGCGGTCGTAGGAATACTGTTCTTCGTGATTGCCGGCCGATCGCGCCTGTGGTGGTTGCGCTGGGCCGTGGCGCCGCTGCTCCTGCTGATTGCCTGCAGTTTCGTACTGAATATGGCGGTTCGCGGCTCCAGTTCCCAATCGCAGGTGGGCCGCGTGCTTTTCCCGCATGTGGCTTTCTTGCTCGATCCCCAAGCCGTCACCGACGAGAACAGGATTTACGCGCAGGCCGTCTACGACGCCATCGCAAAAAGCCGCGCCGGATACCAGAGCACGAAAACCCGGATGGCGCAGTTCAACTTCCTGCTCAATGACTACAATCAAAGACTGCTCGCGTCCGACGCCGCGATACACCGCCAGTTGATACTACAGCCTCGTGCCCCCGAACCCGGCCAGGACGAGCGCGCCGCCCGATTTCGCAGAATGAACGATATCTACCTGTCGCTTTTCCTTTCGACCATTGCGCATGAACCCTTGGCCTACCTTCGGCTGGTGGCCGAGCAGCTGATCGGCGCCTGGCAGTACAGTATCCTGTACGACTACGGCCAATTCAAACAGGTACACCAGCTGGTGGCCGACACCGGATACCAGGATCGGGTTCAAATTGTCACGAGCAGGAACGTGCCGCTGACGCCACAGGATGTTCGCCTCAATCCGGAAGCGATGGAAAGTTTTCCAGGCTATGTCATCCAGACGCTGGATACGGCGTACAGGAACATTCGCACGCAACGGCCTGTCATCTACCTGATTGGACTGGTCACGCTGATCGCCATACCCGTCGGCGGCCTGCTTCGGCGACAATCGTGGCACTGGATGGCGCTCGGCTATTGCGGGGTCATGATCCACGGCTCGATGCTGCTGACGGCCGCGACTACTGTTTTCATTCCGCGCTACGCGCTGCCGGTCGATCCCGTGATATTGCTGGCAGGCGCGATCATGGCGGACGGGATTCTGGTTTGGGCCACGAGGATGTGGCGAAACGCGAAGGGTATGGCAGCCCCATTTCGTAGCACCGTAAGTTGACCACGATTGGGAAATCCGAATACCGAGGTAAGCTCACTTGATGACAGGTCGTCTGATTATCGTGACCGCTGGGGCCTTTGCGCTGGTCATCTATTGTAGCTTCTTTTTCGGCCGCGTGACGTTCGGCGTCGACACCACCACCTACCTGCAATGGCATCCCTGGTGCCGCTCGGTTATCCGATGTTTTTAAGCGCCATCAAGACGACGATCGGCCTGCGCTGGGCCGGTACCGCCCAGATGACGCTGCTCGTTACCACATGTACTATCGTGGCGTTGTCCATCCATCGCATGACCGGACGCTGGTTTACCGGCATCCTTACCTTGCTATTGTTGCTAAGTCACACTGAGGTGTTCCACCTTCAGGGTGTGTTGTTCAGCGAGGCGCTGTTCATTCCGCTGCTGATTGCCAATATTGGCGCTGCAGTCTTTCTGATTTCCACAAACTAACGCAGCTCCGCATTGAGCGTCGCGGGATACCTCAGCGAGAAAACCGCCGTCCCCCAGGCCGCGATGTCAGCGTGCGCGCTGTGCGACAACCCCATAGCGCGATCGTCCTCGCGCATGAGGGCGTTGCATCGAGCGAAAAACCGGAAAACCCAAGAGCGATGGCGCCTTGGCAAACCACAAAACCGCGCCTGCCTCTGGTCGGGGCCGACACGTGCACGTGCAGACAAAGGGGAGAAAAGAAGCCGCAGCGAATCCAAACCGACCCCCGCAGGACTCTTTTTAGCTCCCCAGAATGCATCGAGCACTCGGCATTGGCGGAGAACCCCGGACGTCAAGGTCCCCTGTCCAGGGCCGCGCAAGGCAATCCACCGCCGCACCGAGTGGTGCCGGAGCTTGACGTCGTGGGTTGAACCACGACAAATGGCACGTTCCGAAGGGGCCATTTTCCAATGTCATTCGTGTCGGCCGAATTTCCGATCTTCATGGCCGTCGTATTTTTGCTCTACCACCTGTCGACGTCGATCCGACTCCAGAATCTGATCATCCTGGTAGCCAGCTACGTATTTTACGGGTCCTGGGACTGGCGATTTATCCCTCTCCTGCTCGGAATTTCGCTCGCGAATTACGTTGCCGCAATCCTCATCGACCAAACTCCAAACGCCTCTCGCAAGAAGGCCTATCTCTGGATTGCGGTCTCAATCTCGCTGGCGGCGCTCGCCTTCTTCAAATATTTCAATTTTTTCGTGGGATCAGCGGTGTCCGGAGCCGCGCTGTTCGGCTTAAAGATGCAGCTTTCGTCGGCCCAGATATTACTGCCGCTCGGTATTTCCTTCATGACGTTCCAGGGCATCGCCTATGTCGTCGACGTCTGGCGCGGCGAGCACGAAGCCGAATACGACCTGGTGCGTTTTCTGGCCTTCAAGGCGTTCTTCCCGCAACTCGTCGCCGGACCGATCGAGCGCGCCACGCACCTGCTCGACCAGTTTTCGCGGCCGCGCACACTGGATGCCGAGAAGGTGCGCCGCGCCGTCTGGCTGCTGGTGTACGGCTACGGCCTCAAGATCGTCGTCGCCGACAGCATGGCCGCCATCGTCGATTCACTTTTCGTTGCGAACCAACCGTTCGGCTGGAGCGTCGTACTCGGAACCGTCGCCTTCGGCATCCAGATCTACGCGGATTTCTGCGGCTACAGCCTGATCGCCAAGGGTGCCGCCCTGCTGTTCGGCTTCGACCTGATCTGGAATTTCAGGTTCCCCTACTGGGCCGTCTCGATCAGCGATTTCTGGCGGCGCTGGCACATCAGCCTGAGCAACTGGCTGCGGGATTACCTCTACATCCCGCTGGGCGGAAGCCGCGGCGGAACGTGGGTCACCAGCCGAAATCTGCTGGTGACGATGGGCCTGGGCGGTCTCTGGCACGGCGCGGGCTGGAACTTCGTGTTCTGGGGACTGCTGCACGGCGTCGCTCTCGTGGCATGGCGTTTCCTTCCGGTATCCACGGTCCCGGTCACGGCGATCGGAAAATTCGCGGGATGGCTCGCCACCATGGCCATCGTCTTCATCGGCTGGTTCCTGTTCCGCGCCAACTCGTGGGAACTGATGTCCGGAATGACGAAGGCTTTCTCGAATTGGGAATGGGCACCGGTTCATGCGGCGCTGGTGACGGCCATCGTCACGATCGTCATCCCTCTGGCGTTGCTGGAATGGCTGCTGCAGACGAAAGGAGATTATCTTCCGGTTGAGGCCCCGGTTTGGATCGCCTATCCCGCCTGTGCGGTCCTTGTCATTCTGAGCCTGGCAATGGCGAGCCATTACCAGGCCAGTTTCATCTATTTCCAGTTCTGAAAAAGCGCATGGACCGCCCCATCGAATTCGGATCGTTCGGCAGAGTCATCAGACGGCCGCTTGGGCAATGCCGTGCATCCTTGCAGAGTTTTTTGCGCGCGTCAGGCCTGCTCGCGCGGGTGTTGCTGCCGCTCGCCGCGCTCTGCCTGCTCGGCCTCGGCGCGTTGCATATGCTGTACTTGCGCAATCCGGCGCGTACCGATGGAATGCGCAAGCTGAACATCGACCACTTCATCGTGCTGGAGCAGTTCCGGCGCGCAGCGACGGTTCCTGCCGCCGAGGTCGCGTTTTTCGGCGACAGTTCTTGCCTGATGGGAGTCGATCCACGCTTGATGGAACGCGAGCTGGCACTCCGTCCAATCCAGTCGTTCTGCTCGATCGGCTACGCCGGCCCTGCCGGATATGCCCACATGCTGGCGGGAATGATTGAACGAAACGCCGCGCCGAAGGTACTCGTCCTCATGTTTCACCCCGCCACCTTCCGGCGCGAACCGGGTTGGGAATTCTGGCCCGGGTTCGTGAGAAATGCCGGAAAGGTGGAAAGACCCAGGCTCCACTTTCCGCGCAGCGCCCTGGACTACCTCGAATTCGAGTGGATCGGCCGGTTGATCTACAGTCCGCTGCCTGGCGCCTACGGTCGTTATTATGGCGGCGAAGGAGAATTTCGCTCCACCATCCGGGCGCGCCGGGGCAGCGCCATCGATCCGAATGTCGGTCTCAACATTTCCTCGCTCGAAGCCTTGCGCGCCGCCCCGAGAACGCCGGCCGGCGCCGCCACGGACTACCGCTGGAACGAGGCTTACGCCGAAGCGTTGAAAGTTCTCGGCGAAACAATCCGGACGCTTCCACCTCAGACACGCGTCTACCTCGTGGTCTCGCCGGTGCCGGACGTCGCATTCCCCGCCGAAGCCGGCGACCAACGCGCCAATCGAACCGGGCAAATCGCTGCCGCGCTTGGCATCGACAACGACCGCGTTCTGGCAACTCCCGCGGCGATGTTTGCAGCCTATTTCTCCAGTCACACCCATCTCAACCGGTGGGGTCAGATGGTATTCACCAACACGCTGTCAAAAGAGCTTGCCGCCAAAATGGGGGCGCCATCCCGGTGAGATCAACTACTCCCGTACCCGTTGACCGTGTTCTCCTCGCCAGGGACGGTTGCGGGCATGGTCCGCTCTCTTGATTGGTTGCAGCGCGGGGTGGTAGCTCTCGAGCATGCGCAAATGGCTCAACTGGATCGGCGGATTTGTCGGGTTCACCGCCTTGTTTTTCGTATACTTGTTCGCTGCGCGATGGGCGCTGCAGCAGCCGGAATCGAACTGTCCGTCAGGAACCGTCGTTTCCCTGGCAGGGCCATTCTCAAGGTCGGGCGGAGCGGCCTACGTGCAGGAGCGCTTCAGCGATTCAGGAGACAGCCCGGGAGCGATCAATTCAAGCCTCGTATTGTGCGAGGACAATCTCCAGCTAGGCCCCGCTCATTCCCTGCACGCGGACATTGCGAAACTTGGCCGGGGCCGATACTCGCATTGGGGCAAGAACATTGTTTTTTCGACATCCGACAATTCGGACCCCAACACGAAC
>JBDRNF010000286.1:0-22294 GCA_043811435.1 Pseudomonadota bacterium | reverse complement strand
GGGCGGATTCAACCGGTCGTCGCAACACTAGGTGTATGTCTCACTTGTAGGAATTCGTCGAGGGTTTCCGCCGGTGTTTTCCAGCCAAGGGTTTTGCGGGGCCTTGTGTTGAGTGCGAGGGCTACCGCCTCAAGGTCATCGGCGTCGTGAGCGCTGAGATCGGTGCCCTTTGGAAAATACTGGCGTAGCAAGCCGTTGGTGTTTTCGTTGGTGCCGCGCTGCCAGGGGCTATGAGGATCGCAGAAGTAGATCTGCATGCCCGCGTCGATCTTCAGGCGGGCGTGCTGGGCCAACTCAGCTCCTTGATCCCAGGTCAGCGACCGACGCAGTTGTTCAGGCATGGTTGAGATCGCGCGGGTGATGGCGTCTCGCACGGCCTCGGCACCGTGTCCGGCGAGTGCGGGTCCGTTCTTCACGCGGGCTTTGTTGTCATGGCCCGGCATCCGCGGCAGGTGCAGCAGCATGGTGAAACGTGTCGTGCGCTCCACCAGGGTGCCGATAGCGGAACTTCCGAGACCTATGATGAGGTCCCCTTCCCAGTGGCCCGGCACGGCTCGATCGGCGGCCTCCGCCGGACGCTCGCTGATCATGATCTCGGGAGAAACGAAGCTCCTGCCTGGCCTGCGCGTGCGCTCCCTGGGCATCCGCAGCGCCCGCCCGGTGCGCAAGCAGGCCGACAGTTCACGGCGCAAGGCTCCTCGGCCCTGCACATAAAGTGCCTGATAGATCGCTTCGTGACTGATGCGCATCGTCTCATCCTCGGGGAAGTCGAGCCGAAGGCGGCGGGAAATCTGTTCCGGACTCCACGCCGTCGCCCAGCGTCGGTTCTGTCGATGCACGGCCCGGCGCCCCTTCCACACGACCTTCGGGCCGGCAACGGGCGCGCCATCCGGCTTGGCGATCATACCGGCAAGCCTGTCTTGCACATAATCCCGCAGGACTGGATTAACCGCCAACTTCGCCGGCTTCGGCCGTCGAGCGGACCGATCGGCGTGCCATTGTGCAGTGGTCGCTCGATACTCCGGAGCGTCATGGCCGCGCGCCGTATTGCGCTGGAACTCACGGGAGATCGTGCAGGGAGGGCGATCGAGCTGCCGGGCGATGGCACATACACCCTTCCCCTGCGCGCGCAAGATGGCGATCTCCTCGCGTTCGGCGAACGCAAGGTAGCGGCCTGACAGAGGTTTTGACGACTGCGAAAAATGTGTTGGTGGCATGCCGCCCGCCTTCCGGAACCACCGCACGCCGACAACCGGCGACACTCCGGCGTCAACACCAGCATCCTCGCTCGAGCGTCCTAAAGCAATTGCTCTCCAGAACTGTCTACAATTCTCCCGCCGAGCGTCTTGAGAACGCCGCGGCGTTCGCAAAGCCAACTGCTTGTCGCCATCCAATACCAGCTCGTTCATCGCAACCTCCTGTGCTAGGTGTTGCGACGACCGGTTGAATCCGCCCTGGATCGCCCGGTCAAGCCGGGCGACGACAATTTTGATTGTGGCGCGAGCCCGTATCACGTCGCAAAGCGCCTACTCCGCCGCCGCGGTGCGCGGCCGTCCGACATATCCCGTCGCGTCGCCGAAACGCTCGACCATCACGGCGGGCAGATCCTTGGTCTTGCTGGTGACGCAGGCGCCGGAACGCACGGCGTAGCGGTCCTGATGCGCCAGCTGCGCGGGCGGCGCGCCCTGCTGCAGCGCGCGGGCCGCATCCATCACGGTCTTGCGAAAATGCATGATGCCGAGATCGGTGGGGCCGAGATGCTCGCGGGTGCGGTCGGCGATCGGGCCCTGGCTGTCCTGCACTGCGGCGTCCTGCTCGGACACGCCCTTGATGCCGGTGTAGCTGTGGGTCTTCTGCAGCTTGCGATCGATCAGATAATCGTTCGATTTGTTCCGCAGCGGAACGTAATTCTCGTCGACCTGGGAAATCACGCCGTTGCCGCGGTCGTAGGCGTCGCGTTCGGCTTGCGTGATGGGCCGCTCCGGATTCCACGCATAGGTGTAGATCCAGCAATTGGTGTCGGTCACCGGCACGAAACTCTGGCCAAAGATGTTTTCGCCCGGCATCGCGCTCGGGGCATAGGCATGCACCGGCATCAGGAACTGGGCGATGCGCCAGTAGATGTTGTCGCTGCCGGTAAGCCGGCCGCCGCCGATGGTCAGCCCTGCCTCATGCGGAATGATCTTGATCACCGGCCGCGGATCCTCGGCGATCCAGCGCATGTGATCGGTGGCGACCCGTACCAGCGGATTCACAAAATGCTTCTTGATGTCGAGGATCTCGTTTTCCTCTTTCTCGAAGCTCAAATGTGCGAAGGTGAAATGCGCGGTGTCGATCGAGCCTTCCAGCGCCTGCACCCAGTTGCAGTCCTGCCATTTCTTCGAGACGTAGCGGTGCGAGGCCGGCACCAGCGCCATTTCCATATCAGGCAATTCCGGCACAGACTCCGCCGGTCCCATATAGGCCCAGATCATGTCGCCCCATTCGCGCACCGGGTAGGACTTGATGCGGATCAGGTCCTTGGCGTTGAGATCGGGATACGAGGTCGGCATGTCGACGCAACGGCCGTCGGTGTCGAACTTCCAGCCGTGATAGACGCAGCGGATGCCGCATTCCTCGTTGCGGCCGAGCCACAGATTGGCGCCGCGGTGCGGACAATACTGGTCGATGACCCCGACCACGCCGCGAGTATCGCGAAACGCCAGAAGCTTCTCGCCCATCACCACTATCTTCTTCGGCGTGCCGTCGGCCTCGGGCAATTCCTCCGAGAGCAGGACGGGAAGCCAGAAGCGGCGCAGCAACTCGCCCATCGGCGTGCCGGCATTGCTTTCGGTCAGGAATTTGTTGTCCTCGGCGCGGAGCATGGCGTGACCTCCGATGTTTGTTTTGCTTTGGGCCGAGATTGGCGCAGGTTGCGCGGAGCGTCAACAAATCATCTGCGTCCACGGCCGGAAGCGGGCCTCGATACTTGTGGTTCGAAAATAGCGCCTATATTAGCTTTTATGCTTCCGATTTCCCAACTTCGTTTTAACGCTTTGGCAGGCTACGCGCGAGACCCGCGGACTAGCTTGTACGCTGACGAATTAGCTTGGTTCGAACATGCTCAAGAGAAAGTTCTCGGAGTCCTGATTCGTGACCATGCGGACAATGATTTTGCTGGGATTGTCTTGGCTCGCGATGAACTCAAGCAATATCGCTGGACAGCCATGACCGATTTTGAGTCAACACCCCGACGTGCGCGCGCACTTCTTCGTCCAGCGATGGAGCGGGCGGCCATGGCGCCAGATGAGGAGCATTATCAAGGTCATTCTAACCACAAAGTCGTCGATTTTTTTAAGCCTTTGGTCGAGCGCGACAGATTAAATTCCAGCTTTCTGTCTCTGGTCGAACTTGAGGGCTTTTCGTCGGCTCGCGGCATTATCGAGCCGATGATGCGATGGTATGAAGATGTTGATGGTAACTTCATCGAGCAATTTCAGACTGCGGCCTTCGATGCTCGGATATGGGAGTTGTATCTATTCGCCACTCTGGTCGAGATGGGCTTTAGACTTGATCGCACCAAGGTCGCACCGGATTTCATAGCGAGTGGGTTACACGGTCAAATTGCTATTGAAGCAGTAACAGTGAACCCCACAAGAGACCCGCAGGGCGCAATCGTTGACCCACCAACGGCTACAACTGCTGAAGAACAACATGCGTTCCTTCGCGAGTATATGCCCATCAAGTTCGGGAGCGCTCTCTACTCGAAGCTAGTTCGAGAATATTGGGCTCAACCGCATGTCCGCGGCCTACCATTCACATTGGCTATTCAGGATTTTTCATCTCCGGGCTCAATGACTTTCACCCGTACCGCGCTTCAAATCTACCTCTACGGCTACGACCACGATTGGCGGCACGACGCCACTGGCAATTTAATTATAACACCCCGACGGATAACTACGCATCGATGGGAGAGCAAACAAATCCCCTCGGGATTTTTCTTCTTGCCTGGATCCGAGAACATCAGCGCCGTAATCTTTAGCAATAGTGGCACTATTTCCAAATTTAACAGGATGGGCTCGATAGCAGGCTTTGGATCAAAAAGTGTTCGGATGATTCGGGAAGGTTTCGCGCACGATAGCAACCCGAATTCAGCCGCGCCGAAACATTTTCGTTATGTGGTCGGATCGTCAGATCACACCGAAACGTGGGTTGAAGGGTTGACTGTTTTTCACAATCCCCAAGCTAATCTACCCCTCTCGCATGAGACATTTCCTGGAGCTGCGCATATCCATCTTCAGCCCGACGGAAATGTTCGAGCTTTGACTCCGCAGTGGTATCCGTACAGCTCCCGGACAATCATAACTACGGCAGCACCAACTACTGATCAAAGTGTCGCGTAGCAATCCACCCCCTACTACTCCGTACGAGCTGATTTCGATAGGCGGTATCTCCCTCCGACTTCATGCTGAATGGGAAGGTCGTCGCCGAGTTTCTTCTTAAGCTTGTGTACAATAGCATGGGGCGCTTTAAAGAGGCTATCGTAGGAAGCGCCTGAACCTACAGGCGCTTCCTCAAAAAGCAAAGTTAGAAAGTCGATTTCCTGTCTCGTTAGTTTTACCTTCAGCCCGCTATTGTCATAAGCAGCCATCT
The DNA here is from genome assembly GCA_043811435.1 of Pseudomonadota bacterium. Classification (GTDB taxonomy): domain Bacteria; phylum Pseudomonadota; class Alphaproteobacteria; order Rhizobiales; family Xanthobacteraceae; genus Bradyrhizobium. The sequence goes on along the minus strand of JBDRNF010000286.1, from coordinate 17,662 downwards.
CGTTTCCGATCACGGTCCACTTACCAATGCGGCTGTTCTTCTTCATACTTAGATATGCAATTGCATTCCTTTCAGCGTGCTCAGATAAGATCGGGGTTCCTCCGAACCGTCGTATCCAAGAATACATGCGGACGTATTGCCGCATGTCATTGCTATCTAGTTCGAATACATCATCAAAACCTGACGAAATTAGACGCTCGAAATCATCTTTGGTAAGTGTGCCGGACGTAAATGCGAAGAGTAAGCCTCGTGCTTCTGCGTGGATGCTATAGATCATCTCCTTCAATTCGGGCGCACGGTCATGGGACGTTACATCGACAAACACGATGAGTCTTTTGTTCTTGTTTGAAACGTAAATGCTCAAGAGATCAGCAAGACTTTGAACTGCTGTAACGTTCTCAAACTTGCGTAGTCTTTCATCGCTTTTGGGGAACAAACGAACGACCGCACTCCGATCGTCGGAAACCACGATGAAGTGAAACTCCTTTGTATTTTCAATTTTTATCAGGAGAGCATTAGTACTTTTCATCGCGAAACCATCTTAGCGATCCTCGCAATCACCGAGATAATATTCGGAATCTTTCCAGCGGCTCCTGCAAAGGCGCAAATGAAGGCGACGATGATCAGCAAGCCGATCGATCCGCCACCCATCCAAAGCGCCAAAATCGATGCAGCAACCGAGAAGACGTACAAGCCGGCCCTCAAATGCAAATCTGTCATGAGCCACCTCCGTCTGGTGGACCATAGATTACAGAAGTTAAGAGAAGCTTAAGCCTGTAAGTCCATATCCCGGCCCCGTATTTTCTTGTAATAAAATCAATGGATTACACCCACGACAGGGGTGACTCACCTCCTCACACCGGCCGCTCGCCCTTCACCGTCACCCGCGTGCCGGAACGCGTGTGCGGCCAGTAGTCCCACATCGCGCGGTGCTGGGCGCAGCGATTGTCCCAGAACGCGATGGCGTTTTCGGTCCAGCGGAAGCGGCACTGGAACAGCGGGTTTTCGCAATGCTGGTAGAGATAGGCCAGCATGGCGTCGCTCTCGTCGCGCGGGATGCCGATGATGTGTCTGGTAAAGCCGCGGTTGACGTAGAGCGCCTTCTTGCCCGTCACCGGATGCGTGCGCACGACGGGGTGCTCGGCGCTGGGATAGGCAGGCCGGTCGGCGACGCCGTAATTGGCGTAGAGGCCGCGATAGGTGGATTCGCCGTCATGCAGCGCGGTGAGGCCGTCGAGATAGGCCTTCATCCGGTCCGACAGCGATTCGTAAGCCGCATACATGTTGGCGAACAGCGTGTCGCCGCCGCGCGGCGGGCACTGTTTGATGTAGAGGATCGAGCCCATCGGCGGCTCGACATCGCAGGACACGTCCGAGTGCCAGCCCTCGCCATTCGCGCGCGGCGAATCCTTGTCGGCATAGATCTTCATCAGCGCGGGATCGTCGCCCTCATGCGGGGCTGCCGGGTGAATGTGCAGCTCGCCGAATTTGCGGCCGAAGGCGAGATGCTGTTGCGGCGTGATGTGCTGGTCGCGGAAGAAGATCACGAGGTTTTCGGCGAGCGCGCGATGAATCTCGTCCATGGTCCGGTTGGAGAGGGAGCCCGCGAGATCGACGCCCGATATCTCCGCGCCGATGATCGGGGTGAGTTTTTCGACGCCGATGGTCTCGTAAGGGGCTTCTTCGCTCGAGGTGTGGCGATAGCGCGGGCCTTGTTTGCTGGACAGCGAAGACATGGGCGACCTCCGGCTTTTCTTGATTTGCCGGCATCGTAGCCCGGATGGGTCCCCGGGTCACGCCTTCGCGTGCCCGAGGATAAACTCCGCGCAATCCGGGACTTCTCTTGCACCGCTCCCGGATTGCGCCATCGGCCGCGCATTTGCGCGCCCGCTGGCTACATCCGGGCTACAAGCGCCCTACTCCGCCGCGGTCACCGGCAAGTTCGAACCCGCGCCATAGCGCTGGTCGATGTAGTCGATCACCATCGCCTTGAACTCGGTGGCGATGTTGGGGCCGCGCAGGGTGCGGAATTTCTTGCCGTCGACGAACACGGGTGCGGCCGGGGTTTCGCCGGTGCCGGGCAGCGAGATGCCGATATCGGCATGCTTGGATTCGCCGGGGCCGTTGACGATGCAGCCCATGATCGCGACGTTGAGCGATTCGACACCGGGATAGCGGGTCTTCCAGCTCGGCATTTCCTCGCGGATGAAATCCTGGATCGAGCGCGCCAGTTCCTGGAAGGTGGTCGAGGTGGTGCGGCCGCAGCCGGGGCAGGCCGCCACCAGCGGCACGAAGGTGCGGAAGCCCATGGTCTGCAGCAGTTCCTGCGCGACCTGGACTTCCAGCGTGCGGTCGCCGCCGGGTTCCGGCGTCAGCGAAATCCGGATGGTGTCGCCGATGCCCTGTTGCAAGAGGATGCCGAGCGCGGCCGACGAGGCGACGATGCCCTTGGAGCCCATGCCGGCCTCGGTGAGGCCGAGATGGATGGCGTAATCGGAACGTTCGGCCAGCGTCTGGTAGACCGCGATCAGGTCCTGCACCGCCGAGACCTTGGCGGACAGGATCATGCGGTTCTTCGGCAGGCCGATTTCCTCGGCGCGCGCGGCCGACAACAGCGCCGACTGCACCATGGCCTCGCGGGTCACCGCGCGGACGTCCCTAGGCTCCGGCAGCAGCGCGTTTTCGTCCATCAGTTTGGTCAGCAATTCCTGATCGAGCGAACCCCAATTGGCGCCGATCCGCACGGTCTTGTTGTACTTCAGCGCCATCTCGACGATGTCGGTGAACTGGGTATCGCGCTTGGCCTTGAAACCGACATTGCCGGGATTGATGCGGTATTTGTCGAGCGCCTCGGCGCAGGCGGGATGATCGGCCAGCAGCTTGTGGCCGATGTAATGGAAATCGCCGACCAGGGGCGTGGTGATGCCGCGCTTGCGCAGGCCGTCGCGGATGTGCGGGACGGCGGCGGCGGCTTCGTCGCGATCGACCGTGATGCGCACCATTTCGGAGCCGGCGCGCGACAATGCCGCCACCTGCGCGATCGTGCCCTCGATATCGGCGGTGTCGGTGTTGGTCATCGACTGCACCACGATCGGCGCACCGCCACCGACGGCGACGTTGCCGACCATGACCTGGGTGGTCTTGTGCCGGGCGCTGGGGCCGGCGATGTCGTCGTCGGTAAGTTTTTCGGGCTTGTTCATGGGGTCTCGAATATCAGGTTTTGGTGACATTCACCAAGGGGCCAATGGCAGATGCCGGCGCCCGTTCTTAGGTCGGATTTTTCTCGTTTTGGTTCAATAGCTTCGAGCCATTTCGCGGCAAAGCAGGCTGTGGCGCCGCGCTGACCCTTCAGCGCTATATCGGGCCGGAATCTCGGGATTAAAGGGCAAACGTCAATGCGCGCTTACCTTTTCAGCCCTCCCCGGCTGCCCTAGCATGACCGGAACCGGGGGGAACAGCAAATGGCAGAACGAGACGGGCTCATGACAACGGCGGAACTCGCCGCCATCCTGGACCATCCCGACCTCCGGCTGTTCGATTGTACCACCTACCTCGAATACCAGCCGGAAGGCTCCGGCGTTCCCTATATCGCGGTGCCGGGGCAGCACACCTTCGAGGCCGGGCATATTCCGGGCGCGGATTTTCTCGACCTGCAGGGTGAATTCTCGCAAGCCGGCATCGAGCTGCATTTCATGATGCCGGCCACCGCGCAGCTCGAGGCCGCATTCGGCCGTCATGGCATTGGCGCGGGCAGCCGGGTGGTGCTGTATTCGATCGGCACGGCGATGTGGGCGACGCGGTTCTGGTGGATGCTGCAATCGCTCGGCTTCGACAATGTCGCGGTGCTGGACGGCGGCTTAGACACCTGGAAGGCCGAGGGACGCGCGATCGAGACGGGGCCTGCAAAAGGCTATCCGCCGACGACCTTCACGGCCAAACCGCGGGCCGGATATTTCGTCGACAAGCACGAGGTGTTGAAGGCCAGCGGCCATCGCAACGCCGTGGTTGTCAATGCGCTCAACCCGCAACTGCACAGGGGCCTGGAGCCGAGCCGTTACGGCCGGCCGGGGCATATTCCCGGCAGCGTCAATGTATCGGCGGCGACGCTGGTCGATCCCGCGACAAAAGCCTTCGTGCCGCTGGCGGAGGCGGCGACGAAATTCGCATCGCAAGGTGTGACAAAAGACAAGCGCGTGGTCGCCTATTGCGGCGGCGGCATCTCCGCCACCATCGACCTGTTCATGCTGCACCGGCTCGGCTACGACAATCTCACGCTGTACGATGCCTCGATGGGCGAATGGGCGAAGGATGAATCGCTGCCGATCGAGACGGGGTAGCGAAGTTCGCGGGGGCGAATTGCACGTTTCACACCTACCGCTGTCATCGCCCGGCTCGACCGGGCGACCCAGTATTCCAGAGACGCCAGCGATTGAGCCGAGAAGCCGCGGCGTACTGGATCGCCCGGTCAAGCCGGGCGACGACAATCCTTATTGCAACGGCCTCTGTGGCCCCGTCACGCCGGCACATTCGGATCCGGCACCACCTTCGATCCCGAAACCTCGGGCCGGTTCACCAGATAAAGCCCCGCGATCACCAATAGCGCCGCGACGCCGAAGGTGATCGTTAGCGTGTCGTGCAGGATGAAATAGCTGGCGACGACGCCGAACAAGGGGGTGATGAAGGTGAAGGCCGACAGCTTGCTGGCGGAATAGGTTTTTATCAATGCGAACCACAGCAGGAAGGTCAGCCCGACCACCCAGAACGCCTGGTAGGCCAATAGCGACAGCGACAGCGGACTGGGAACATGGGTCAATCGCTCGCCCGAGACCCATGCCGCGAAACCGAGGATCGGGATCGACATCGCCACCTGGTAGCCGAGGCCCTTTTCCGCCGGCGCCTTCAGCAGCGAGGTGGCCTTGACCAGCAGCGTGGTCGCCGCCCACAGCGCGCCGCCGGCGACGATCAGGAGATCGCCGAGCAGCACATCGCCGTCGACATTGGCCTGCGGCACGCCGATCGCAAGTGCGACGCCGGCAAAGCTCAGGGCCAGCCCGCCCCATTGCGACGCGCGCAACCGCTCGCCGAGAAACGAATAGGAGCCGAGCGCCACGAAGAACGGCGCGGTATAGAGAAACACCACGGCGCGCGAGGCCGAGGTCAGCAGCAGGCCGCGATAGATCAGCACGAATTCGACGCCGAAGATGATGCCGGCGGCAAGGCCCGGCCACAGCGTGCCGTCACGGGCGAAAAACCTGACGCCGCGCCACCAGCCGATCATCAGCAGCACCGGCAGGGCGCCGACCGAGCGGATCAGCGCCTGCAGCATCGGCGGCACGTCCGGCAGCACCAGTTTCACTGCGATCTGATTGAAGCCCCAGCTCAGGCACAGCATCAGCATCAGCGCGATGGCGACCGCGCTGAGCGGACGCCCGGCCGATGAGGGCATTTGATCTGACGACATTCATCCTCGCGACCGGCTTGGCGCCGTTTCTTATTATGCGGCCTTCTGGCAGTGCGCGCAGGTGCCGGTGATTTCGACGACGGACAGTTTTGGCGCGAAGCCGGAGGCGCGCGCCGCGGCATTGAGGCCTTGCGCGACGGGCGCCGCCGGCATTTCGCCGACCGAACCGCAGCGTTCGCAGATCAGGAACGCCACCATCGCGGTGGCGTCATGATCGTGCGCGCAGGCCAGGAACGCGTTGCGGCTTTCGATGCGGTGGACGAGCCCGTTCTCCATCAGGAAATCGAGCGCCCGGTAGACCGTAATCGGCGCCGGCCGCGGCATTGACTTGGCCAGTTCGTCGATCACCTCATAGGCGCCGAGCGGGCGATGGCTGGACAGCAGCGCCTCCAGCACCTGGCGGCGGATCGGCGTGAATTTCTGCGCCCTCGCCTGGCAGACCTGCTCGGCATGCAGAATCCCGTCCGCGGTGCAGCGGCCGTGATCGTGATCGGGCGCAGGGAAGGTCGGCTTGGTCAGGTTCATGACGGCCCATGATGTAACGCGGATGAACCCGATGGTCCATGTCCCCGTAATCCGATCGATTGCACCGCAATATCTGGCCTTCGTTCCACGCAGAGCTGAAACGCCGGTATGCGCGCATCCCGACCCGGCCATGTGCTTTCCGCGGAGCAGCTCCGCGGCTGGTCGATTCCTTAACCAACATTAACTTGAAAAGCCCGGTTGATAAGCTAGCTTATAATATCGCTAGCTTATGGAGATGCCGCCGATGCCCCACGGTTCCGTGGATATGAACTTCCTGTTCACGCTCGGCGAAGTGCAGCGGATGATGCGCGCCTATGCCGACAAGCAGGCGGCGCGCTACGGCATCACCCGCGCGCAATGGGCAGTGCTGGCCAAGGTGGAACGCACCGAGGGCCTCAAGCAGTCGGAACTCGCCGAACAGATGGAAATGCAGCCGATTACCCTGACGCGGCTGATCGACAGGCTGTGCGAGGCCGGCTGGATCGAGCGCCGCAGCGATGCCAGTGACCGACGCGTCAACCGGCTCTATCTGAAGAAGGCCGCGCGCCCGCTGCTCGGCAAGCTTGGCGGGCTGCGCTCCGAACTGACGGCGACCGCGCTCGAAGGCATTAATCCGGCCGACGCCCACCGGCTGCTGGCGCAGCTCGAAGCCATCAAGGAAAACGTCCGCAACGCGATCCAGAACCCGGCCGGCGCACCGCTGGACAAGGAGCGGCACGTTGGCTGATCCAGTCCTCAAATTTCCGCCGGAGCAGAAGGGCGAGCCGCCCGGAAAACCCCGGACCAGGATCGCCGCGGAGCCGCGGCGCCGCCTGATGGCCGCGATGCGGCGCTACCGCCGGTTTCTGCTGCTGGTGGTGCTGCCGCTGGTGGCGCTCGTGGCCGGGATCACCTTCTATCTCAATGGCGGCCGCTACGTGACCACCGACGACGCCTATGTCGGCGCCCAGAAGGTGCTAATCACGCCCGACGTCTCCGGCAAGATCATCAGCGTGACCGTGAAGGAAGGCCAGCAGGTCACATCCGGCGACGTTCTGTTCCAGATCGATCCGGTGCCGTTCCAGCTGGCGCTGGCGCAGGCGCGCGCCAAGCTCGAGGACGCCAGGATCAGCCACGCCAATCTCGTTGCCGACATCAAGCTCTATGCGCAGACCATCGAACTGGTCAACGCCGGGATCGCGCTGAAGCAGAAGGACGTCGAGCGCAAGAATTCGCTGGTGAAGAGCAATGCCGGATCGCAGCTCGATCTCGACAACAGCGCCACCGCGCTGGTGACCGCGCAGGCGCAGCGGCAGATCGTGACGCAGCGGCGCTCGAACGCACTCAACCAGTTGCTGGGCGACCCCGATCTGCCGCTCGAGCGGTTTCCGGCCTATATGCAGGCGAAGGCCGTGCTCGACGACGCCCAGCGCAACCTCAACCTCTCAACCGTGCGCGCGCCGATGAACGGCACCGCCACCCAGGTCGAACAGATCCAGCTCGGCCGCCACGTCATCGCGGGCGCACCGGTGTTTTCCGTGATCGATACGGCGAACCCGTGGGTCGACGCCAATCCGAAGGAATCGGATTTCACCTATGTCGCGGTCGGCCAGTTCGTCACCCTCGACGTCGATGCCTTCCCCAACCATGTCTTCAAGGGCACGGTCGGCTCGCTCTCGCCCGGCACCGGCGCGCAATTCGCGATCCTGCCGCCGCAGAACGCCACCGGCAACTTCGTCAAGGTGGTGCAGCGCGTGCCGGTGCGGATCTATTTCGACAAGAACGACAGCTTTGTCCGCAAGCTGAAGGCCGGCATGAGCGTCTACGCCACCATCGACACCAAACACCGCCGATCGCTCGCCAATCTGTTCGGCTCGCCGGCGGTGGCCGCGAAGGAGGACTGAGCGGCGATGCCGACATCGGCCGCAGCCCCCGTTGCCGTTCCCGGCCTGCGCCGGACCATGGTGACGATCTGCGCGATGACGGCGACCATCATGCAGGCGCTGGACACCACCATCGCCAACGTGGCGCTGCCCTACATGCAGGGCAGCCTGTCGACCTCGCAGGACCAGATCAACTGGGTGCTGACCTCCTACATCGTAGCGGCGGCGATCATGACCGCGCCGGTGGGCTGGATCGCCAACCGCTTCGGCCGCAAGCGGGTTTTCATCATCTGCTCCGCCGGCTTCACGGTAGCGTCGGTGCTGTGCGGCGCGGCCCAGGACATCTACCAGATGGTGCTGTTCCGCCTGCTGCAGGGCGTGTTCGGCGCAGCCCTGGTGCCGCTGTCACAGGCGGTGATGCTCGACTCCTACGCGCTGCACGAGCGCGCCAAGGCGATGGCGATCTGGGGCATGGGCGTGATGATGGGCCCGATCATGGGACCGTCGCTGGGGGCCTGGCTGACCGAGACCTATTCCTGGCACTGGGTGTTCCTGGTCAATTTGCCGTTCGGCATCTTCACCGTGCTCGGCCTCATGGTCTTCATGGACGAGACCAAAAAGGCGCGCGAGCTGCGCTTCGACTGGTTCGGCTTCACCGCGCTCGCGGTCGGCATCGGCTCCCTGCAGATCGCGCTCGACCGCGGCGAACAGCTCGGCTGGCTCGGTTCCGGCGAGATCATCGCCGAGTTCATCATATCGGCCGTCGGATTCTATTATTTCTTCGCGCATTCGCTGACCACGGCAAAGCCGTTCATCCAGTTCGCGCTGTTCAAGGACAAGAACTTCGTCGGCGGCTGCGTGTTCATGTCGGTAATGGGCGTGGTGCTGTTCTCGACCATGGCGCTGGCATCGCCGTTCCTGCAGAACGTGCTCGGCTATCCCATCATCACCGCGGGCCTGCTGCTGGCCAGCCGCGGCGTCGGCACCTTCGTCGCCATGATGATGGTCGGCCGGCTGATGCGCTATATCGAGGCGCGCACGCTGATTGTCGCCGGCCTCGGCATGACCTGCCTGTCGCTGTTCTGGATGACGGCCTGGACCGACCAGACCGGCGTCAACGAGATCCTGGTGATAAGCGTGTTCCAGGGTTTCGGCTTCGGCCTCGTGTTCGTGCCGCTCTCCACCGTCGCCTTCCTGACGCTGCCCAACCACCTGCGCACCGACGGCACCTCGATGCTGACGCTGTTGCGAAACGTCGGCAGCTCGATCGGCATTTCCCTCGTCATTTCGCAGCTGACCGAGGGGTCGCGGTGGAGCTATGCCGTGCTGTCACAGCACACCAGCCCGTTCAACCATGCCCTGCAGATGCCCGACGTTCGGTCCGTGATCGACCTCGGCACCGACAAGGGCCGCGCCATGCTGGACGCCATACTCAAACTGCAGGCCCAGGTCATCTCCTTTTCGCACGATTACCAGATGGTGATGATCTTCACCCTGTGCGCGATCCCGCTGACCATCATGATCGGATCGAGCAAGGCCACACTGCGCAAGCAGTCGGTGGCACCGGAACATGCGGTCATTGAGTAGGTTGCGACTCCACGTGCCTACTGCCGTCATTGCGAGGAGCCCTTGCGACGAAGCAATCCAGCTTTGGTGCATGATGAAAGATGGATTGCTTCGCTTTGACGAGAGGGATCACGCCACCGCCGGCTCCGCCGCACTCTCGAACAGATGCACGATGGCGTTGGCGTAGTATTTCAGCAGGATCAGTTCTTCCGGGTTGGCGCGATAGCTGCTGTCTTCCTCCAGCACCAGATGGCGCAGCGTCAGCATGCGCAAGCCCACCGTAATGGCGTAGTCACGATCGGCGCGCGGGATGTGGACGTAAGCGCCCCTGGCCTCCAGCACGCCGATCAGACCCGACACACGTTGCTTGATGTCGAGCAAAGAGAGCGGCGTGTCACCGGCTTCCAGTATCGCGGTCGCAACCAGCGAGACCGGCAGCGCCGGGACCACGCGGCCGACCGCTTGCATCAGTTTGTTGCCGAGCTTTTCGATCTCGGCATGGCGCGGCTCGGACGCCAGCAGGCGAAAATCGATCCCGGCCCCGGCGACATGCTGGCGCAGCGACACCGGCTCGCCGAAGCTGACGCAGGTATAGCCGAAGCGATGCCATTCGCCGCGCATCGCCATCCCGACATGACGGAAGAAGTGACTCGCGAAAACCCGGGCGTTGAAGCCGAACACCGGCTTCTTGCCCGGCTCGCTACTGGCGGCGGAGGTCAGCATGCGATCTTCCAGCACACGGTCGTAATTCACGGCGACGGGCACAAACACCACGTCGCGCGGGCCGAGCGGATCGAAGCCCTGGACCATATAGCTCAACAGCCCGAATTTCGGCGGGCGCAGCCAGCCGTCGCGGCTGAGGCCGCCTTCCGGGAAAATCGCCTGCGTGACGCCCGCCGCCGTCGCCATGTGGACGTAGCGCGCCAGCACCTTGCGATAGAGCCCCTCGCGGGAATCCCTGGAGATGAAATAGGCCCCCATCGAGCGGATCAGGCCGCGCAGTCCCCAGACCTGCGCCCACTCGCCGACGGCATAGCTCAGCGCCGACGAGGTCGCCGCGACATAGGTCACCAGCACGTAGTCCATGTTGGAGCGGTGGTTGATGACGAAGATCACCGAAGACGCCGGATCGACCCTGGCCAGCGCGTCGTCGTTGCGGTAGCCGATGCGGACGCGATAGAGCATCTGGGAAATGCTCCGCGCGATTCGCGTTCCCACCCGGAAATAGGCGTAGGCGCTGAACGAGGGCACGATTTCCCGGGCGTAGCGCTTCACCTTTTCCATCGCGACTTCGCGCGGCACGCCGGCTTCCCTGGCGTATTCGTCGGCCGCGTGCAGCACTTCTGGATCGAACACCAGGCGATCGATCAGCACCTGGCGTTTTGTCAATTTGAACGGCTGGATGTGAAGCCGCAGACGGGTATTGAGTTCGTCGATGGCGCGGTTGGCGCGGCGGCGCAGCGCCCAGCGCACGCCCGGCATCAGGATACGATCGATCACCGCCAGACCAGCCAGCCCGGTGACGAGGATGACGGCCCACAGCGGCACGGCAATCTGCGACCCCATAACGCCCCCTGTCTCGCCGCCTCCATGGATTGCCCCTGCCAACCAGGGCGACCCTTTGAGCGATCAGGATACCATCGAAGGCGCCGCCTGGCCGCAAGAGGCTTTGTGGGCCCGCGCATCCTTAAATTGACGCGCCGGGGATGCCCTCCGGAGTTGGCCGCGCCGGCGCGCCTGGTACGAAGGCATCCAAGGCCGCCCAGAACTGGGCGCGATAGAGGTCGGCCTCCTGCAGGATTTCATGCCGGGCGCCCTCGATCGTCAGATGCGACCCCGCCGGCAGCCGCGCGGCGAATGCCTCGACCGCCGCCGCCGATACGACGGTATCGGCACCCGCGGCCACCATCAGAACCGGCTGCCCGATATGCGACGGGTAATCCGCCGACCGAAATCCGACCATCGTATCGAATGCCGCATCCAGCCAGGCCACGGTTGGCGAACCGATGCCGAGCGTTGGATCCTGCGCGAGAAGCGCGGCATTGCGCGCATAGCGCTCGGGGTCGGTAGTGAGCGGATTTCCTGGAAAGCCCGATGCCCTCACCCGATCGACATTGCTCCCGGGAACATAACTCTCTCCGAAGCCCGCAAGACGCAGCGTCCGCATCATAATGCGCACCGGCCACGACGAGCGCCCGTGGGGCAGATCGATCAGCGGTGCGGCGAGAACCATGCGCTCGAACCAGCGCTGGCCGGAATGCGCGACACGCAGCATGACGGCGCCGCCCATCGAATGCGCCAGCGCAAAATGAGGCGGCGGGCAATCGGGAAGCACCACGCGCCGCATGAAGGTCTCGACGTCGATCTCGAAATCGGCAAAACTCGCGACATGCCCCTTGCGCGGATCGGGCAACTGCCGCGACGAGTGCCCCTGCCCGCGCCAGTCCATGACAGCGACCGCGAAGCCGCGATGCTGCAGCTCGCGCACCGTCTCGAAATATTTTTCGATGAGCTCGCTGCGCCCGGTGAAGACGCAGACCGTTCCCTTGGTATCTCCCTTGGCATTGGCCGGCGCATCCCAACGCGCGAAGCGCAGCGCCACGCCGTCCGGCGTCTCGATCGTGCCCGTTACGGCACCGTCGGGAATTGGATTGTCAGGACTTGAAACCAGCATGGTGAACCGGCCAGGGAAGATGCACCGAAGACACGGCGAATCCGGCGTCCCTGGCCAGATCGGCCATAACAGCTTCGTACCGACTTCTCCAGTCGCCAAGGGCCACCGAATCCCGTCCGCGTTCGGCGCGACCCGGTCTCAGCCCTGCGGCTCCAGCACCATCAGCCCCGACGCCGTGTTCGAGATCGGGATGTGATAATTGGCGTGCTGCTGGCGCACCTTCTCCGGCAGCGCGCCGCGCGCGACCACCCAGTTGAGCAGTTCGACGCCCTGGGTGCCCGAAAGCTCGACCAGTTCGACGGTCGAGTATTGCGTCGCCCAGGCCGGGTTGGTGACCATGCTGTCCATGAACGCGAGGTCGAACTCCCTATTGATGAAGCCGGCGCGCTCGCCGTCGAGCTGGTGCGACAGGCCTCCGGTGCCCATCACCACCACCCGCTCGCCCCCCGGCCACGATGCGATCGCCCGCCCGATCGCCTGGCCGAGCTTGTAACAGCGCGCCGCCGAGGGCAGCGGCCCCTGCACGGTGTTGACGCACACCGGTATGGTGCGGACCGGCCATTTCATGTCGGGCCAGCACAGCGCCATCGGCAGGGTGAAGGCGTGGTCGACCACCATCTCCTGACAGGTCGTGAGGTCGAAATCTTCGGCCACCAGCGCCTCGATCAGGTGCCATGACAACGCCGGGTCGCCACGGAACGGCGGCACCGTCGGAATGCCCCAGCCCTCGTCGGCGTTGCGGTACTCGCCCGCCGCGCCGACGGCGAAGGTCGGCATCTTGTCGAGGAAGAAATTCAGCCCGTGATCGTTGTAGACCAGCACGATGACGTCAGGCTTCACCCTGGCGAGCCATTCGCGCACCGGCGGAAAGCCGTCGAAGAACGGCTTCCAGTAGGGGTCGTTCTGCAGTCCCCTGGCGATGGCGCCGCCGATGGCGGGGACGTGCGAGGTGGTGATGCTCCCGACGATCCTGGCCATGGCCTATCCCCTTGCCGCGAGAAGTTTGGCCTTGAACTGTTCCTTGGTCAGGCCGGTCTGCTGGGCGCCGATGTCCTGCATGTCGAGGCCGAAGATCCCGGCGAACTTGGCCAGATAGTAGGCATTGCCGCCGGCTTCGATCAGCTGCAATACGTTGCGGTTGCGGATGGCCTCGCGCTGCTGCGCGTTGAGGCCGTATCTGGCGCAGTAGGCGTCTTCGTCCTCGACGAAGGCATGCCGGTTGGCAGCGTCGTTGAACGAGTAGCACATCTTGTTGAGGGCGTAGCCCTTGCGGGCCTGCTCACCGTCGAAGATGGTGGTGCCGGGCACGGGCTGTCGCGAACTGGCCATGGACCTCTCCCTGATATCGGATGATTTTTATTCGATCGGCTGCCGGGACGATTTGCTCTGGATCAAATCGAAACCGGCCGGACCAGATCGCTAGAACGGCAGCCCCACATAATTCTCGGCCAGCGAGCGCTGGGCCGCTTCGGACGAGAACAGGTACGACAGCTCGGTTTCCTGCAGCCTGTCGTCGTAGGCAATATTGTCCGGAAAGCGGTGCAGCATCATGGTCATCCACCATGAAAAACGCTGCGCCTTCCAGACCCGCGCCAGCGCCTTTTTCGAGTAGCCGTCGAGACCGCTGTCGTTACCCTTTTTGTAGTGACCGACCATGGCGTGATAGAGGTAGTAGATATCGGATGCCGCGCTGTTGAGCCCGCGGGCGCCGGTCGGCGGCACGATATGCGCGGCGTCGCCGGCGAGGAACAGGCGGCCATGGCGCATCGGCTCGGCCACGAAGCTGCGCAACGGCGCGATACTCTTCTCGATCGACGCCCCGGTGATCAGGCCGGCCGCGACATGATCCGGCAGCCGGCGCTTGAGCTCCGCCCAGAACGCGTCGTCGGACCAGTCTTCGATCCGGTCCGTCAGCGGCACCTGGATGTAATAGCGGCTCAGCACCTGCGACCGCAGCGAACACAGCGCAAATCCTCGCTCGTGTTTGGCATAGATCAGCTCGGGTGAAACCGGTTTGGTGCGCGACAGCACGCCGAGCCAGCCGAACGGATAGACCCGCTCATATTCCCGCAGCACATCCCTGGGGATCGATTTGCGGCTGACGCCGTGGAAACCGTCGGCGCCGATGACATAGTCGCAATCGATGCGCACGATTTTGTCGCCGTCGCGATAGGTGACATGAGGCGCGTCCGACGTCAGGTCGTGTGGCGTCACGTCCTCGGCGTTGTGAATGACGTTGCCGTTCATCCGCTCGCGCGCGTCGTAGAGATCGCGCGTCAATTCGGTCTGGCCATAGACCACGACCGAACTGCCGCCCGAATATTTGAACAGATCGACATGATCCATCACCCCGTCATGGGCGATGTGAAAGCCCTTGTGGATCTCGCCCTCGCGGTCCATGCGCTCGCCGCATTGGGCCTCGCGCATCAGCTGGGCGAAGCCGTGCTCCAGCACGCCGGCCCGAATCCGCGCCAATACATATTCTCGGCTGTATTTTTCCAGCACCACGGTTTCGATGCCCTGCAGATGCAGGAGCTGGGACAGCAGCAGCCCCGACGGCCCGCCGCCAATGATGCACACCTGAACCTTCATGAGATCCTCCCTTGATTTTGGACAAATCTACGAAGTTTTGATGTGCTTAGAATGGATGGACTCTCCTTTGTCTTGCAGGATTCGAACATGACCACCCCGGCCCACCGAACCGTTCAGACCTATAATCTGTTTGGCGAGTCCGGCGATCTGCCTGACGTCGTGCATTGCGAGACCATCGCGGCGCGCTCGGTGCTGCACGAATGGGAATTCGAGCCGCACCGGCATCCGCGGCTGCACCAGATCCTGCTGATCGAAAGCGGAGGCGGACAGGCTACGCTGGAGGGACGAATCCATGCGCTGCGTCCGATGCGGGTCGTCAATGTGCCGGTCGGCGACGTCCACGGCTTCAGCTTCGAGCCGGGCACCCAAGGCTGGGTGCTCACCGTATCGGCGGAAATGCTGGACGAGGTGCTGACACCCGCGGAAGGATTGCGGCGCGTGCTGGCGCATTCGACCGTGGTGCGCGGCACGCCCGGGATGCGCGACGCGATGCAGCAGATTTTCGCCGAATTCGCCGGGCGTCATTTTGCCAGGGCGCATGTCCTGCGGGGGCTGTCCGCCGTCCTGATCGGCCTGGTGGCGCGTGAAATAGCCGCGAACGGCGGAATGCCGGGCGGCATGGCGAAGCCCGACCTGTTTCGCCGCTTCGAGGCGCTGCTCGAGCAGCACTTCCTGCGGCACTGGACCGTGTCGGACTATGCTTCCGCGCTGTCGATCACCCCGACCCATCTGAGCCGGCTGACCCGCGCGGCGACCGGCCATGCGGCATCGCATCTGATCCTCGACCGGGTCATTCGCGAGGCGCGGCGCAACCTCGTCTATACCAACCTGCCGGTCTCGACGATCGCCTATGCGCTCGGTTTCAGCGACCCGGCCTATTTCAGCCGGCTGTTCTCCGGCGCGACCGGCCTGTCGCCACGAGGCTTCCGCGACAAGGTTCACAACGCCGGCTAGCGGATGATTCGCTGGATGCCGGCCTCCGGTCCTGACGCGCCTGGCCTCACCGATTGCAATCGGGAGCAATTCCGGGAACTGTATCGCCAGCAAGAAACACAGAATAACGGGAGACTCACGCCATGGCCTTTTCGCTCTACGACGCCACCGTCGCCAACTACCTGCAGATCCTGGGCGCCGTCGGGGCCAGCCTCGAGAAGAGCCTTGCGCATCTTCGCGAGAAGGGCGTCGATCCGGCCGAAATCGTCGAGGCGCGGCTTGCGCCCGACATGCTGCCGCTGCGCTTCCAGATCGTCTCGGTCGCCCATCATTCGCGCGGCGCGATGGAGGCGGCGCAAAACGGCGTGTTCGTGCCGCCGTCCGGCAAGCCGGATCTCGACTATGCCGAGCTTCAGGCCTTGGTGGCGGCAGCGCGCGATGAACTCTCGGCCCTGACGCCGGAGGTGGTCGACGCGCTGATCGGCCGCGACGTCACCTTCAAGCTCGGCGAGCGCGCACTGCCTTTCACGGCGGAAGGATTCCTGATGTCGTTCTCGCTGCCGAACTTCTTTTTCCATGCGACCACGGCCTACGACATCCTCCGCCACAAGGGCGCGCCGCTCGGAAAGCGCGATTTCATGGGCCGGCTGAAGCTGCGGACGTGAGGAGCGGCCTTTCCTGATGTTAACTCAGATCGAACGACCGACTGAACGACCGCCCGGTTTCGGGGGGATTATTTCGGCTTTCGGCTTCCTCTACGCATCGAATGGTTTCATCGGCTGGCTGTTCGCTGTGACCGGGCCTGTCGCGATCATTCTGGCGGTCGGCACCAACGGGGGACTCTCCGAAAGAGAAATCGCATCCTGGATCTTCGGCGTCTTCTTTTTCAACGGCGTGATCACGCTGCTGTTCAGCGGGCTTTATCGTCAGCCGCTCGTTTTCTTCTGGACTATTCCCGGTACGGTCCTGGTCGGACAATCGCTGACCCATCTGACGTTTCCCGAGGTCGTCGGGGCTTTCTACGCCACCGGCTTGCTGATGCTGGTGTTGGGTACGAGCGGCTGGGTCAAACGCGTCATGCAGTACATTCCGATGCCCATCGTCATGGGCATGGTCGCCGGCGTTTTTCTGCGCTTTGGTCTTGAACTCGTCCGTGCCCTCTTTGCCGACACCGTCATCGTCGGACCGATGGTCGCGATCTGGCTCATCCTGTCGGCGATCCCGCGCCTTGGCCGGTATTTTCCGCCAATCATCGGCGCGCTCGTGGTCGGCGCAACGATGACCGTGCTGTTCGGCCGGTTCGACGCCACTGCAACGCTTCAGTTCGAACTGATCCGCCCGGTGATCCAGACACCGGTCTGGTCGCTCGCGGCCATGATCGAGCTTGTAGTACCGCTCGCGATCACGGTCCTCGTCGTGCAGAATGGCCAGGGCTTTGCCGTGCTCAGGGCGGCAGGGCAGACGCCGCCGATCAACGCCGTGACCATGGCCTGCGGCATCGGCTCGATGATCAGTGCCGCCGTCGGTGGAGTCAGTTCCTGCCTGACGGGGCCGACCAACGCCATTGTGGTCTCGAGCGGCGAGCAAAAACGCCACTACACCGCCGCCATGTTCGTTGGTTGCCTGGCGCTGGTGTTCGGGCTGCTGGCGCCGACATTTACGCGGTTGCTGCTGGTTTCGCCCAGGTCCCTGGTGATGGCCCTGGCAGGACTCGCGATGCTGCGCGTGCTGCAGACGGCCTTTGTCACCGCATTCAAGGAGCGCTTCGCCTTCGGCGCGCTGTTTGCATTCCTTGTCACGGTCGCCGATGTGCCCTTGTTGAATATCGGCGCTGCGTTCTGGGGCCTCGTGGCCGGCGTCGTGATCTCGTTTCTGCTGGAGCGGTCAGATTTCGCAGCAGAGGCGAGATCGTAGCCGCGCCCTGCGCGTGGTAGTACTTCCCGTTTCGAGCGAGATGGCTTTTAGTTGAACCGGTCGTCCGCGGATTCTGCTTACCTCTCCCCAGCGGGGAGAGGTCGATTTGCGCAGCAAATCGGGTGAGGGGTGCTG
>JBDRNF010000285.1:0-12685 GCA_043811435.1 Pseudomonadota bacterium | reverse complement strand
GGGTGAGGATGATGGATGCAACATCTCTCCACCCGTCGTCCCTGCGGACGCAGGGACCCATAACCACAGGGTGGCGGGGCTTCGAAAGGTCTCTGCGCGTGTGCCGGAACGAGGCGGCACGGCGTATGGGTCCCTGCGTTCGCAGGGCCGACACGCTGATAGCCAGGGCGCCGCATCGTCAAACTCCGCTGTCATCGCCCGGCTTGACCGGGCGACCCAGTACGCCGCGGCCTCTCGGTTTCGCAATATCTCTCCACACGTCGTCCCAGCGAACGCAGGGACCCAAAAACACAGGCAGTTGGGGCTACGAAAGGTCTCTGCGCGCGTGCCGGAACGAGACGGCACGGCGTATGGGTCCCTGCGTTCGCAGGGACGACAGCTGTGTTTTTGGATGGCAACCATGCTGAACTTCTACGGCAAGACCTTCACCTCGCGCCTGCTGATCGGCAGTGCGCTGTATCCGTCGCCTTCGATCATGCAAGGCGCGATCCGCGCCTCCGGCGCCGGCATCGTCACCGTATCGCTGCGGCGCGAGGCCGCCGGCGGCAAGACCGGCGATGCGTTCTGGTCGCTGATCCGCGAGCTCGATGTGACCGTGTTGCCCAACACCGCGGGCTGCCGCAGCGTGCGCGAGGCGGTGACCACGGCGAAGCTGGCGCGCGAATTGTTCGGCACCGCCTGGATCAAGCTGGAAGTGATCGCCGACAACGACACGCTGCAGCCCGATGTGGTCGGCCTGGTCGAGGCCGCCTCCATCCTGATCAAGGACGGCTTTGAGGTGTTTCCCTATTGCACCGAGGATCTCTCGGTCGCGATGCGGCTGGTCGATGCCGGCTGCAAGGTGGTGATGCCGTGGGCGGCGCCGATCGGCAGCGCGAAGGGCATCGTCAACCGCGACGCGCTGAAATTGCTGCGCGACCGGCTGCCCGACATCACGCTGGTGGTCGATGCGGGATTGGGCGCGCCCAGCCACGCCGCACAGGCGCTCGAACTCGGCTACGACGCCGTGCTGCTCAACACCGCGATTGCAAAAGCCGCCGACCCCGTCGCGATGGCCAATGCCTTCAGGCTCGGCGTCGAGGCCGGACGCACCGCTTACGAGGCTGGCTTGATGGAAGCCCGCGACTTCGCCTCCCCTTCAACCCCTGTCGTTGGGACACCGTTCTGGCATGCCGTATCCTGATAAATTCTATCCCGTCGTCGACAGCGTCGCCTGGGTGACGCGGCTGGCGCTGCTCGGCGCCGGCACCATTCAACTGCGCGCCAAGGATCTGAACGATTCCGAGGCGCTGCAGATGGTCACCGACGCGCTGGAGATGATCAGGGGCACGCAAGCAAAGCTCGTGGTCAATGATTACTGGCGCGCCGCGATCGTGGCCGGAGCAAAGCATCTGCATCTCGGTCAGGAAGACCTTGTCGATGCCGATCTCGCCGCGATCCGCGAGGCCGGCCTGACGCTGGGGATTTCGACCCATGACGACGAGGAGCTGGAAACCGCGCTCCGCGCCGGACCCGATTACATCGCGCTCGGCCCGATCTTCCCGACCACGCTGAAATCGATGCGCTTCGCGCCGCAGGGCATCCCGAAGATCACCGAATGGAAAAAGCGCATCGGCGACATCCCGCTGGTGGCGATCGGCGGCATCAAGCTGGAACAGGCCGCGGAAATTTACGCCGCCGGCGCGGACAGCATCGCCGTGGTCAGCGACGTCACCCAGAACGCCGATCCCGACGCGCGGGTGCGCGCGTGGCTGCAACTGCATCCGGAGGCGGCGTGATGATTGCAGCAAATGCGGTTGTCATCGCCCGGCTTGACCGGGCGACCCAGTATTCCAGAGACGGCCGTGTTCAGCTGAGAAGCCGCGGCGTACTGGATCGCCCGGTCAAGCCGGGCGACGACACTCTTGTTGGGGTGGGCATCTCCGCTTCGCACGCCACGAAATGACAAATCAGAATTCACAGGAGGATAGGTCATGAACATCCGCTCCAATCCCGACACCACGCTTCCCGCCGTCACCACCGGACCCCTGCCCTCTTCGCGAAAGATCTTCGTCACGCCGGATGAGGCGCCCGACCTGCGCGTGCCGCTGCGCGAGATCATCCTGAGCAAGGGCGCCGGCGAGCCTGATCTGCCGGTCTATGACACCTCAGGTCCCTACACCGATCCGGCCGTCACCATCGACGTCAACGCGGGTCTGGCGCGCGGCCGTATCGCCTGGGTCAAGGAGCGCGGCGGCGTCGAAGAATACGAAGGCCGCGACATCAAGCCGGAAGACAACGGCAATGTCGGCGCCGCGCATGCCGCGAAATCCTTCACCGCGCATCACAAGCCGTTGCGCGGCGTCGGCGACCACATGATCACGCAGCTGGAATTCGCCCGCGCCGGGATCATCACCAAGGAGATGATCTACGTCGCCACCCGCGAAAACCTCGGCCGCAAGCAACAGCTCGAACGCGCCGAAGCCGCCATCGCCGACGGCGAGAGTTTTGGCGCGTCGGTGCCGGCCTTCGTCACGCCGGAATTCGTCCGCAGCGAGATCGCGCGCGGCCGCGCCATCATCCCCTGCAACATCAACCACGGCGAACTCGAGCCGATGATCATCGGCCGCAACTTCCTGACCAAGATCAACGCCAATATCGGCAACTCCGCCGTGACGTCGTCGGTCGAGGAGGAAGTCGACAAGATGGTGTGGGCGATCCGCTGGGGCGCCGACACCGTGATGGACCTCTCCACTGGCCGCAACATCCACACCACCCGCGAATGGATTCTTCGAAACGCGCCGATTCCTATCGGCACCGTGCCGATCTATCAGGCCCTGGAAAAGTGCAACGGCGATCCCGTCAAGCTGACCTGGGAGCTCTACAAGGACACGCTGATCGAGCAGTGCGAACAGGGCGTCGATTACTTCACCATCCACGCCGGCGTGCGACTGCCCTACATCCACCTCACCGCCAACCGCGTCACCGGCATCGTGTCGCGCGGCGGCTCGATCATGGCGAAGTGGTGCCTGGCGCATCACAAGGAAAGCTTCCTCTACACCCATTTCGAGGAAATCTGCGACCTGATGCGCCAATACGACGTGTCGTTCTCGCTCGGCGATGGCCTGCGTCCCGGCTCGATCGCCGATGCCAACGACCGCGCGCAATTCGCCGAACTGGAGACGCTCGGCGAGCTCACGCAGATCGCCTGGAAGAAGGGCTGCCAGGTCATGATCGAAGGCCCGGGCCACGTGCCGCTGCACAAGATCAAGATCAACATGGACAAGCAGCTCAAGGAGTGCGGCGAGGCGCCGTTCTACACGCTCGGGCCTTTGACCACCGACATCGCCCCGGGCTACGACCACATCACGTCAGGCATCGGCGCCGCCATGATCGGCTGGTTCGGCTGCGCCATGCTGTGCTACGTCACGCCGAAGGAGCATCTGGGTCTCCCCAACCGCGACGACGTCAAGGTCGGCGTCATCACCTACAAGATCGCCGCGCACGCCTCCGATCTCGGCAAGGGCCACCCCGCAGCCCAACTGCGCGACGACGCGCTCAGCCGCGCCCGCTTCGACTTCCGCTGGGAAGACCAGTTCAACCTCGGCCTCGACCCGGAAACCGCGCGCAGCTACCACGACGAAACGCTGCCGAAGGACGCCCACAAGGTCGCGCATTTCTGCTCGATGTGCGGTCCAAAATTCTGCTCGATGAAGATCACGCAGGACGTGCGGGACTATGCGGCGACGCTGAACGATCCCGACAAGCGCGCGGTGGCGGGCGGCAACGTGGGGATGACGATGTCGGGCGTGATCGAGGACGGCATGGCGACGATGTCGCAGAAGTTCAAGGACATGGGCGGGCAGGTTTATCTGGATGCGGAGAAGGTGAAGGAGAGCAATCGGGTGTTGTGAGGGGCTGCCTCGCATCATCATGCCTGCACATCCATCGAGAACGCGAAAGGCCGGGTGAAAGCCCGGCCTTCTATTCTAAACATCCTTGCTGAAACGCTGTAAGAGGTTCAGTCGCTCCCATAGGCTTTGTTGAATGGTAGCATCAGCTGAAAAACTTCCCGACCAACTCCAGCCCCACCTGCGCCTCGTCTTCGTCGGCACCGCCGCCGGCCAGCGCTCCGCCGACACGGGCCATTACTACGCCGGCCCCGGCAATCGTTTCTGGCGCACCATCCACGAGGTTGGCATCACGCCGCGCCGATACGAGCCGCATGAATTTCCATCGTTGCTGAAGCTCGGCATCGGCTTTACCGATGTCTGCAAGCTCGGCGCGGGGATGGACCATCAGGCGCTCAGATTTCCTGTCGATATCGCGGCCTTCCGGGACAAGATGCTGCGCTACCGGCCCGACACCGTCGCCTTCACCAGCAAGAAAGCCGCGAGCCTGTTCTATGGCCGACCAACGAAGGCGATTGCGCTGGGCCCGCAACAGGCCGAGGACGATTTTCCTGTCGTGTTCGTGCTGGCCTCGCCATCCGGCGCCGCATCGGGCCACTGGTCGGTGCGGCCATGGCAGGAACTGGCGGAATGGATCAGAGGCACAGAGGATGTTTGAGCCTTCGAAACCCATCGCATGCGGCGATTGCCTCGATGGGTTTCGCCTGCATCTTCGCCGGATTGAAGTTTCGGCGAGCCGCGGTCGATCAACGCCGCCTCCCGCGTCGCGGTTCCCGGCGGCTAAAGCGCTGGAAGGGCTCCGCTTTTATTCACGAACTCGTGTGCATTCGGCCGTAACAACCTCGGCCCAGCCGCGTATCTTGGGAACATCGGGCCGGCCGCGGACGTTGCGAACCGCGGCGGCGGCTCTAGACTATCAACCAATCCGCTGACCGCAGAGGAAACCTCATGTCCCGCAGCTTCACCCGCCTTTCGCTCTGCGCCGCCGCGCTCGGCGCGCTGGCGATCTCAGCCCTGGCCTCACCCCTGACCATCGCGCCCGCGCGCGCCGCCGAAGAGGCCGTGATCATCCCCGCCCCCAGCGCCGACCTCAAGGCCGCCGACGGCGTCCAGACCGCGATCCTGGCGGGCGGCTGTTTCTGGGGCGTGCAGGGCGTGTTCCAGCATACCGCCGGCGTCCTCAACGCGGTGTCCGGCTATTCCGGCGGCAGCAAGGCGACCGCGAACTACACCATGATCGGCACCGGCACGACAGGCCATGCCGAGGCCGTCGAGATCAAATACGACCCGAAAAAGATCAGCTACGGCAAGCTGCTGCAGATCTTCTTTTCCGTCGTGCACGACCCGACGCAGCTGAACCGCCAGGGGCCGGATTCCGGCACGCAATATCGCTCGGCGATCTTCACCACCTCCGACGAGCAGAAGAAGGTGGCGGAGGCCTATATCGCCCAGCTCAACGCCGCCAAGGTGTACAGGAAGCCGATCGTGACCAAGGTCGGGCCGCTGGAGGCGTTTTATCCGGCGGAGGCCTATCACCAGGATTACCTGACGCTGCACCCGAACCAGCCCTATATCGCCTATAACGACATCCCGAAGATCGAAAACCTGAAGAAGATCTTTGCGGAAAACTACATCGCGAAGCCGACGCTGGTGAGCAATGCGAAGGTCACCAACTGAGGCAACGCTTTCCGTCATTGCGAGCAAAGCGAAGCAATCCACCTAATTCCTCACCATGGATTGCTTCGCTTCGCTCGCAATGACGGAAATACCCAAGGAGTTTCCATGCCCGATACCAAGACTTCGACCGGCAAGATCGAGAAGAGCGAGGCCGAGTGGCGCAAGGAGCTGACGCCGATGCAGTACGCCGTGCTGCGCGAGAAGGCCACCGAGCGGCCGTTCTCCGGCGAATACGAGCATGAGCATCGGCCGGGCACCTATACCTGCGCCGGCTGCGGCCAGACGCTGTTCGAATCCGACGCCAAGTTCGATTCCGGCTGCGGCTGGCCGAGTTTTACGGCGCCCGCGGCGGAAGGCCATGTCGATGAGGAGCGCGACGTCAGCCACGGCATGGTCCGCACCGAGGTGCTGTGCTCGAAATGCTCAGGCCATCTCGGCCACGTGTTCGAGGACGGCCCCGGCCCGACCGGACTGCGCTACTGCATCAATTCGGCCGCGCTGAAGCTGCAGCCGAAGTGATGTAGCCGTTCATGATCGAACCTGCCCGACCCGCATCGGATCCGCCGGCGACAGGCGCTCAATCGAGTTTGTAGTTCACGCCGACGCGCGCGATGTCGAGGCGGTGATTGAAGCCGAATTTGGGCGGCAAGTACCCCTGACTATCCGTTTGCGGCGCGGTCTTGTTGAATTCGGCGTGGAGATATTCGAGCTTCAGCGACCAATGGCGCGACAGCGCATACTCCACGCCGGCGCCGAGGGTCGCCCCGTAGATGGCTTTGCTTTGCGCCCATGTCATTTCGGGGAACACAGTGGAGGAAGTGACCACCGAATCCTTCGCGCCGGCGATGGCGAGGCCGCCGGTCGCATAGAGCATTAGGTCGGCGGTGATCAGCGCTCCGGCGCGAAGCCGCGCGGTGGCCAACCAGTCGTATCGAGACGAGAACGTCCCCCTGATGCCGTTTCCGACCAACATCGGATCTCCGGTATAGAGCGGATCGGTCGTCACCTCCGCGTTCGCGCCGAGCCCGCTGAAGTCGACCTCGCCGCCCAGCACCCAGAGGCCGGATTGCCAATTATAGCCGGCTTGCCCGCCGCCGATGAATCCGCCAGGCCGTACCGTCGGCAATCCGGTGAGACAATATTCCGGCACGCAGGTGGTTTCGGCCATCGTGAACGGATCGGAACCGCCCCAGGCGTATCCGGCATGAAGGCCGGCATAGAGGCCGCGCCAGCGCTCGTTCGCCACAGCCGGCGCGCGGGTCGGAATCCCGGCGCCGTTCGCCGCCACCGCCTGCGGGGCTCCCCATCGATAGTTCACCCCGATCCGGCCGATATCGACCGCGTGGGCGAACTTTGCCGATGTGCTGGCCACCGTCCCCGCCGTCGTCCATTGCGGCGACACGTCGTTGAACGCCGCATGCAGGTATTCGCCCTTGACCGTCCATCGCGGCGCGAACGCATATTCGAAACCGCCGCCGATCGCCCCGCCAAACAGCGTGCGCGTTTCGCTCCATATCGAGGGCGGGCCGAACGCGAGAAAGCGGTAGTCGGCGTGGTCCTGGACGCGCGTCATGGCGAGCCCGCCGGTGGCATAGATCAGCAGGTCGGGCGACACGAGCGCGCCCGCGCGCAACCGCGCGGTCGCAAGCCAGTCGTAGCGCGAGGACATCGTCAAGCGGTTGAGGTTGAAAGAGTTCACCCAAAACGGTTCAACGAAAGCATCGGCCTTGGCGTCGAGCCAGCTGAAATCCATTTCGCCGCCGAGCAGCCAGCGGCCGAACTGGGCATTGTATCCCGCCTGGAAGCCGCCGATCAGGCTCGAGGGGGAAAGCCCCGGCAACGCGGCGGACGCGGCAGCGCTATTTGGATCGGCGGTGAAGGTGACGGCAGGATCGGAGCGGCCCCGCGAATAGCCGGCGTTGACGCCGACATAGAAGCCTGCCCAGTCCGGCGCGGCCGCGGTCATATGCGACGGCGCTTTCATCGGCACATCGGCCCCGACGGCGGCCTGCGACAGACCGCCAACTCCGGCTGCTGTCAGCCCCGCGCCCAATATCCGAAACCAGTTCATGCCGCCACCCTTCGATTCCCGTACCGGACGAGAACGCTATCCGCCTTCACCGCAAAGCTCTTGGACCATGCGGAACAGGTGCTTGGACCCCGCGGAATTCCCGTTGTTTTCGAACCCGTTGTTGCCGAACGGCGACATAGACGGGTAAGGGTGACGATGGGGGCGCGGCGGAATGACCTCAGCCAAGGACGAGTTGACGACGCTGCGCCTGTCGGCCGACGCATTTTCCGATCGTGATCGTGTCGAAGCGTTCCGGGAGGTTTTTGGCCATGCGATCCTGCGGATCGACATCGAGCCATTGCAGGGCAGCGCACTCCGGGCCGAGATGCTGCTGCGCGCGTTTTCCGGGTTCGGCATGGCGTCAGGATCGCTTTCACCCATGCGCAACCGCCATGCGCCCAACCTGATCGACAACGACGATTTGGTGCTCGTCGCCATGCAGAACGGGCTTGGTACGCTGGAACAGCGCGGTCGTAGAATTGAAATCGGCGAAGGTCAGGTTGCATTGACCGCCAATGGCGAGCCCGCGACGTTCACCGGCCATACGCACACGCAGGTGGTCAATCTGCGCTTGAGCCGGGCGTTGCTCGCGCGGCAGGTCGCCGATCTGGATCGCGCCTTGCGCCAGCCCATCCTCGCAGACAGCGCTGCGCTGCGACTGCTGAAAAGCTATGCAAATCTGCTAAGCGACGAGCGGGAGATCGCGACGTCGCAACTGCGCCAGGCGGCCGCAATGCACATGCACGACCTCGCCGCGCTGGCGATCGGCGCGACCGGCGAAGCTGCGGAGATCGCAGCCGGGCGCGGGATGCGCGCGGCTCGGCTGGCCGCGATCAAGGCCGATATCGCTGCGAACATCGGCAGCAGCCATCTTTCGATCGATCTCGTCGCCACAAGGCAGGGCATCACGCCGCGTTATGTGCGCAAGCTGTTCGAGAGCGAAGGAACGAGCTTCTCCGATTTCGTGCGAGGCCGGCGCCTCTCACGGGCCTATCGCATGCTGACCGACCGGCGTCACCTCGGGCGCACCATCAGCGCCATCGCCTACGACTGTGGCTTCAGCGACCTGTCCTATTTCAACCGAACTTTCCGCCGCCGCTACGGATCGACACCTTCTGACGTGCGCGATCCGACGAAACGGGGCGATCCCGCGTGAGGATCGCTTCCGATACGATTTGACTGCCTCTCGGCATGATTGGGATTTCAGGTGACGCATGACGGACGCTGTCGACAAAGCGGATTTCAGCTTGCACCGCTTCTCTACCGACGATTTTCCCGAACCGGAGCGGGTGACGCAGTGGCGCGAAATGTGTGGCCGGACGATGATGAAGGTCGACATGGAGCCACTATCGCAGCAGCCCTTTCGATGCATCGCCGAATTGCACAACCTGCCCGATCTCGGAATCGCCGCGATCACGACGACGCCGAACCGGCTGACGCGAAGCCGCGATCTGATCGCGGGCGGCAACGGCGACTTCATATTTGTCATGCCGACCCATGGAGAGGCCGCGATCAGCCAGCGCAATCAGGAGATGAAGCTGGCGCAGAACGGCGGCTGGTTGATTCCGTCCGACGAACCGAGTTTGACCGTCGTTCAATCCGTGTCCCGCTTCGTCAGCCTGGCCATTCCGGCCACGGTGCTGGCTCCCCTGATCGGCAGCGGCTTCGATGCGGCGCTGACGCCGGTGAGCGCGGGCAATGCCGACGCCGTTCGTCTTCTCGTCGGCTATCTCGGCTGTTTGCGCGAGGACAGCGCGCTGTCCGCTCCGAACCTGCGTCAGACGATCGTGACCCATGTCCACGACCTTGCTGCACTGGCCATCGGCGCGACGCGCGACGCCGCCGAGATCGCGCGGGGACGCGGCCTGAAGGCGGCGCGATTGCGGGCGATCAAGGCCGAGGTGAGCGCGAATTTGGGCTGGCAAGGATTGTCGGCGGAGACGGTCGCGCTCAACCAGGGAATCACGCCGCGCTATGTGCGCATGCTGTTCGCCGGCGAGGGAACGAGTTTTTCCGATTTCGTGCGCGGCCTGCGCCTTTCCCGCGCCTACCGCATGCTGGCCGACCGGCGCCATCTCGGACGCACGATCAGCGCCATCGCATTCGATTGCGGGTTCGGCGACCTGTCCTACTTCAACCGCAGTTTCCGCCGCTGCTACGGATTGAGACCTTCCGACGTTCGTGGAGCGGTGCACCGCGGCGAATAGGTCCCGCGCCGCTTACCGAGGCAAATCTACAGTTCACATCGAACCTGTCTTTCACTGCATACGACCAAGAGCCGGTCACGCGGGGCTTCGTCGATGGGAGGCCGCTCCCAGCTTGCCCGGCGCGCAATCAAGGAAAAACTTCGACATGCATATTTCCAAACCTCTGCTGCTCGGTCTCGGCCTTGCCGGCCTCATCATGGAGAGCGTTATGATTCAGCCCGCCTTTGCCGCCGACAAGGTTTCCCTGTTCAAGGTCATCACCGCGAAGGATGAAATCGTGATCGGGCTGACCGAGGGCGAACTGGCGAAGCTCGAGGGCAACCATGCCGGCGGCATCGCCAAAATGCTGGTGGCGAAGGGCTCGATGAGCGTGTGGCAATATGCGGTGCGCAAGGCGTCGACCGGCGATCTCGAACAGGCGCCGCTGCGCCAGGTCGGCCTGATCGCCAGCGAGTCGCTGCGCGTCGAACCCTACGCCTCGCCGCTGAAGGTGCTGCCGATCGAAGACGGCAAGAAGTAACGCGCGACCTCTGACCGGCGAGGTTCTTCTCCCTTGCCCGCCTGCGGGGGATGAAGAAAGGTGCCCAGCTCCACCCGGGATCATTTCTTGCCGCCGCGGGTTCCCGGCAATGGAACCTTGGCCCGGGTTATGCTTTGCTATGGAGGGCGGGATGGCGGATTTTCATCCGCCGGCCGCCCCTTCGGGGAGAGCGCCATGTCGCTTGGAATGATACTCGTCATCATCCTGATTATTTTCCTGCTGGGCGGCTTCAGCGGGCGGTTCGGCGGCTATGGCTACGGCATGGGCCACTCCGGCATGGGCCTCGGCGGCGTCATTCTGGTCGTGCTGCTCATCCTGCTGCTGCTCGGCAAGCTTTGATCCGCGTAACCTGTTGAAATAACAAGGTTTAATATTCAAGCGGTACCGAGGTGCCCGGATTCATCATCCGGGCGCTCAGGAGTCGCATTTCTGGCAAACGAGCTTATATTAAAGTCTGTCCTGAAATGACGTGTGCCGACGCGCCCTTGAGCCCGCCCGCACGATACGTTCGCGATTTCCGAATCGCGTCCTCACGAAAAGATTAGAGGTCACTGACCATGGCTGCCTTCAGTTACAACACTGCCGCAGAACTATTCCCCGCCGCGATCCGCAAGAAGAAGAGAGCCGGCTTCGCCTATCGGCGGTTCGGCACCGCGGCCGAAGCGGTTCGCTTCGCGATCGAGGAATTGCCGGCGGATTCGCTGAACGGCGCGTATTTGCAGGTCGACGAAGCCCGCTTCGACCAGAGCGGCATCCGCACGCTGTATGAAAGCCAGGACTTTCCGCTCGAGCGCCGCCCGCGTGCCCCCGAGCCCGAACCCGCCAGCAGCGACGCCAACGCGGACGCCGCGTAACTTCGTTTGGCGACTGGACGCTGATCTTGCGCCGAATGCTCACTTCACCTCTCCCATCGGGAGAGGTCGGCGCGTAGCGCCGGGTGAGGGGTTAAGCATCATCGGTAGGGCGTAACCCCTCACCCGATTTGCTGCGCAAATCGACCTCTCCCTATGGGAGAGGTGACGCTCAACTCAACATCTCTTCACACCTTCAGCGCGGTTGCTTGTCCAGCCAGCGCTGCAGCATCCGCACGTTGCGGACGTTGGCGCGGAACATGACGTCGAAGGCATCGCCGGCGAGCGGCACCAGCCCGACCACGCCATCGAGCGCGACATTGCCGAGCATCCGCGTCGTCAGATACCAGGGCGCGCCGAGCGCGCGCGCCTCGCGCACCACCCACAGCGAAATCGCCGTCGTGATGATATCGCCGACCACGGGGATCAATCCGATCAGGCCGTCGATACCGTAGCGGATGTTGGTGCCGGGCACGACGAAGGCGATGTCGAGCAGCTTCGACAGCGCGTCGAGCCGCGCCAGCCGCTGCTCGCGGGTGAGATCGCCGAACGGATTGGCGCCCGACGTGGCGAACTCGAACTGGAAGCCGCCGACCTGCGGCCCCAGCGTCTCCGGGCGGATCTCACGCCCGTCCTGATCGATAACGGGACCACGCGGCGCGGCGCCGCGAAACGGGCCGGAATTGCGAGCCCGCGCGGGATTCGGGGAGATGATTTCCTCGTTCGACATTCCCATCACATGGTAACGCGCGAGGCGGCCGCAAGTTGCGTCACGCCGTCGCGGTCAGGTCGTCGGCTGTGGCTGCGGCTCGGCGTATCTGTGCGCCAGCCATGACGCCACCGTCGCGGGGACAAAGCCCGGCAGGCCGAAGAGAATGAACTGCAGCGCGCCGGGCTCCGTTCTCTGCCCGCCATAGATCAGCAGCGCCGTGGCAAAGGCGATCACGCCGACGATCAGCATCCGCGCCACCCGGTTGATCCGCTGGACGTGGAACAGGATATCGTCCACCGCGGCCATCATCAGCGCCGGCACAATCCCGAACAGATAGGCGAACTGCAGCGTCTTGCCGAACACCACGAACAGCTTTGCCACTTCGCCGGCGCTGATCTGGGTCCAGTAGCCGGAGGCGTAGGTGGTGGCGAACAGCAGCAGGAATCCACCGAGGAAGGGGCCGACAGCTGCGAAAATCAGATAGCGTTTCATGAATTACCTTCGTGTCGTTGGACCCAGCATAGCTGAATTCGCCACCACGCAAAGAGGACCCGTTCTCAACCTGCCATGGCGCGGAAATGCAAGATCGCGTTTGTTGTTTAGAACTCTTTCGTCGTCCCTGCGAACGCAGGGACCCATAATCCCGGTAGCTTGATGCAACGGCGCAATGGTTCAACAAGTCCTTTCGCACCATCCACAACATCGACGGCACGGCGTATGGGTCCCTGCGTTCGCA
>JBDRNF010000284.1:0-19029 GCA_043811435.1 Pseudomonadota bacterium | reverse complement strand
CGCTTCTGCGCTTGAAAAGGCAAGGGCGGGGGGTAACCGCATGCTTTTTGTCCCCGACCTTACTATATTGAAGCCATGGCAACCCTGATCGCCGGCATCGTCGCCGTTATCCTGCTCTATTCGCTGGCGCAAATGTTCCGCGCGGCCAGTCCCGTCATTCTGGCCCGCGCCATCAAGATCGGCGGCGGCGTCGTGCTGCTTGCGGTCGCGGCCTTCACCGGTCTCAGGGGCGAGCTAGCGGTCGCCATCCCGCTTGGCATCTTTGGCGCGGGATTGCTCGGCTGGTCGCCGTTCGGACAATCGGGCTTCAGCAATATCGGCGGGATGTTCGGCGCCGGCGCCAAGCGCTCCGCGGGCCAGACCTCCAAGGTCCGCTCGCAGTTTCTCGATATGACGCTCGATCACGACAGCGGCGAACTCTCGGGCCAGATCGTGGCCGGTCCCTACGCCGGTCACGATCTCGGCGAGTTCGACCTGGCCCAGCTGACTTCGATGATATCCGGCTTCGACGCGGAAAGCGTGGCGCTATTTGAAAGCTATCTTGACCGCAGGTTTCCCGCCTGGCGTCAGGACGCGCAGGGAGACGCGGCAAGGGGGCAGAGCCGCGCGCCGTCGGGCGGCAAAATGACGGACGAGGAGGCTTATCAGATCCTTGGCCTGCAGCCGGGGGCGAGCCGCGACGAGGTCGGGCGCGCGCACCGCGCCCTCATGAAGAAATTGCATCCCGATCAAGGGGGGTCGACGTACCTGGCCGCCCGCGTGAACCAGGCCAAGGATACTTTGCTTCGCACGCATTTAAGCTAACTCCGGCAACGCCACGCTACAAACCGAAAGCTGCTTCTGTTCTTCTCTGCCAAACGCCCCGTGGCCGCCCGCCGTTGTCCGGCGTGGTCGATCCTTCGTCACACAGTATTAACCGCAAAATCTTGACGAGAAGTTTTCAGCGGAGTGATTTGCCGCGCGACACCGTCGATACAAAAATGCCGGCGCGTGGCGCCGGCATTGTGATCCCGGATCGACCCGTGTGCCCCTTCGGATCAGTTCCGAACGGTGATGCAGGAGATGTCGGACCGCTTCAGGGTCTTGCACGCCGCTACCGCCTGATCGCGGTCGAGGCCGGCGAAGCGGGCCCGGTACAGCGTCCGGTCGCCCTTGGCCACCACGGGCTCGGTGAACGGCTCCGCCTTGGCGAGCAGGCCCTTGGCCTGGCTGCGCGCGGTTTCGATGCGGGCCCGTGCTTCGCCTTCGCTTTCGAGGGCGCCAACCTGAATGATCCAGCCGGTGTGGGCGCTGGCCGGCTTGATGGCGCCGTTCTGCTGAACGGTCTGCGGCGCTGCCCGGGGCGCCGGCTCCGCATAGGCCATCGCCTGCGAGGCGGGGGCGGCGCTCGAGGCCGGCAAGACGCCGAGGATTCCGTTACCGGTGCCGTGGTTGGCCGGCTGCGGAGGCATTTCGGTTCTGAAGATCTGGTTCCTGCCGGCTTGAGTCCTTGCGACGTTGCCTTCCAGCTTGTTGCTTTCGGCCTTGGCCACGACGGCGCCGGATGTTTCCGGCACGTCGCGTGGCGGCGTGATCGCATGGGTGATCGGTGTGGCCGGCTGGTCCGAACCGGCCGAGGCCAGCCTCATCGGTCCGGCCTTGACCTGAACCGTCTTCACCCGGACCGGCTTCATCGGTTCGGACGAGCCGGGGATGGCGGCGAGCTGCTGGGTTTGAATGACGCCCGATGTCAGCGGTGCCGGCTCGGTCCTGGCTTGCGGCGGCGCGGCCGCGACCCTGGCCTGCGGCAGCGGTACGGCCGCGGTGGCAGCGGCCAGCACGGATGGCTTTGAAGCGATCGAACGCGTCGTCGGCGCTGCGACCGGCACCGGCGCTGTGGAGGCGACCTGAATCGCTCCCTGGCTCTGAACCGTCCGCGTGGGACGCGCGGCGGCTTCAGCTTCGGCGACATCGGCGTTGGCTGCCGAAACACTGCGCTCGGTGATCGCGGCAACGGTGCGGTTGGTGGCACCCTTTGCGAGATTCTCCGCAAGCAGGTTGCGCATGATGGCATCGCGCGAAGCGCCGCTGCGGCCTCCCAGCACGACGCCGACCAGATGGCGGTTGCCGCGGCGCATCGAGGTCACGAGATTGAAGCCGGAGGCGCGGGTGTAGCCGGTCTTGATGCCGTCGACGCCCTCGACTTTGCCGAGCAGGCGGTTGTGATTGCGGATCGCATGGCCGCGATAGACGAAGCTCGAGGTGGAGAAGTAGCGATAATAGCGCGGGAAGCGCTCCTGGATCGCGCGGCCGAGCGTCGCCTGATCGCGCGCCGTGGTCACCTGCTCGCTGTTGGGCAGGCCGTTGGGATTGCGATACACCGTCTTGCTCATGCCGAGTGCGCGCGCCTTGCGCGTCATCAACTTGGCGAAATCCTCTACATCGCCGGCAATGGCTTCCGCGATCACCACGGAAGCGTCGTTGGCGGAGCGCGTCACCAGTCCCTTGATGGCGTCTTCGACCTTGATGGTTTGGCCCGGACGCAGGCCGAGCTTGGTCGGCGCCTGCTGGGAGGCGTACTCGGAAACTTCCAGTTCGGAATCGAGCTTCAGCTTGCCGGATTCGAGGCGCTCGAACAGCAGATAGAGCGTCATGATCTTGGTGAGCGAGGCGGGAAAGCGGATGGCGTCGGGATTGTTGGCGGCCAGCGTCGCGCCGGAATTGGCATCGACGATGATCGAGGCGAACGCCGGGCTATAGCTCGATTTCGCCGCATGGTGGCGCGCAGGCTTGCGGTAGCGGCGGGCATCGGCGCTGTCGGTGGTGAAAATGACCGCGGTGGTGATCGTGGCCAGGCCGAGTATGCATACTCGCAATAAACGCGAGGAAGCCAAGGTTGTGCGAAGCATAACTTCCCTGTCCCAATTTCTGTCTTGATCACCGGTTCGTGAGGCTAAATTATGCCCAACGTCCCAGAGGTTTTTCCTGCTCAAACTCCTTATCCGGGCAGGCTGCTTCGCCCGAATGGCCGGCGCCGCCGCTGTTCCAGCTAAGGCGCTGCTCACAAACAGCTTTTTTCAGGCTGATGTCCGGAACGCGAACAAGTCCGAGAATCAGGTTAGGCGGGTCGAGTTTCCAAAAGATTAAGCAACCGTTGCGTAGTCCCCCGGTGTTTACGGCAAATTCGATGAAATTGTGCGTCGCACAATTATAATTGACTTGATTGTGCGATGCACTATGATGTCGGGGCGTTAGGGAGCCGGGACCTCCCGGCGGATCTAATAGACATCAGTCTGGGAAGGACTCCACGATGGTCAAGGTTGAAGACATCCAGCAGTACGGCAAGGAGCAGCTTGAGACGGTTGTTGCCTCTGCAACCACCATGCAGCACGGCATTCAGGCGATCGCCAGCGCCTATGGCGACTACACCAAGAAGTCGTTCGAAGACACCAAGTCGATGGTCGAGAAGCTGTCCGGCGTGAAGTCGCTGGACAAGGCGATCGAATTGCAGACCGAATTCGCGAAGTCCGCCTACGAGACCTTCGTGGCCGAGTCGCAGAAGATCGCGGGTCTCTATGGCGATCTCGCCAAGCAGACCTTCAAGCCGTTCGAGGGACTGGTCGCGAAGTTCACCCCGGCCGCCACGCACTAAGCCCGACGCGGTTTTCCAGGATATCAAAAAGCCCGGCCTTATGGCCGGGCTTTTTTCTTGTGACTGATTTGCAGGGGACTATCGCGCGACGCGCAGCTTCGACAGCGAGCTTCCGATATTGTTGAAGGCTGCCATGATCTGGTTTGCGGAAGTCACGGTAGAGAACTTGTCGGCGCCGCTGGCGCAGTATTGCAGGACGGCGGAGGTCGGATCGTTGTCGGTGTTCACATGCATGGTGTAGATGATGATGCCGGCCGCCTTGATGTTGTCGCACAGGATTCGCTGGCGGGCGTCGATCTGGCCATTGTACTGGGTTTGGCCGTTGCCGTAGGAAGGCCAGCGATCCTGGGTGTTGAGGCCGTCTGACATCACGATCAGCACCTTCTGGTAGGTGTAATTCGGATCTTCGGCGGG
The DNA here is from genome assembly GCA_043811435.1 of Pseudomonadota bacterium. Lineage (GTDB taxonomy): Bacteria > Pseudomonadota > Alphaproteobacteria > Rhizobiales > Xanthobacteraceae > Bradyrhizobium. The sequence continues at coordinate 14,984 of JBDRNF010000284.1, read as the reverse complement.
CGCGTTGAGCGGCGCGGTCTGGGTGAGGGATTGCCATCCCCAGGCGATACCGATCGGCTGGTTGGTGCCGCCCTTGGAAGTAAGCGAGTCAATTTTGCTCTTGAGCGCGGCGAAGTCGTAGGTGAGCGGCATCAGCTGCGCCGGACACGAATCGTATTGCTCGGCATAGAACCGGGTGGAGGGACCTCCGGTCGGCGCGGTGTTCAGCGTGTCGTAGTTCTGATCGCGGTCGGTCACGCAGCCATTCCAGGTGTTGTGGTTCTTCGGCGCGCAGGTTTTTTTCCAACCCTTACCGCTGCAGCTCTGGTTGGCGTCGTCCCACTCACTCCAGTTGATCCAGTTCGCGCTGTAATTGCTGGCGCCGACATTGACGTCCTTGGCGAAGGGGATGATCGAGGCGTAGACGTCGCCGGGATTCTTGGCGAGGGCGCTGAGTTGGTCGATCAGGCTTTTCGCGGCGGGCTTCAGCGCGTCCATCTTGCCGTCCTGGGCCATGGAGCCGGTGACGTCGAGCGCTATCGCCACGCGCATCCGCACGTTGCCCCATGCGGAGGTGGAACTGGTGTTGAAATCGAGCTTCGGGAAACCGGCGACCTTCATGAATTCGGTGGTCACGTTGCCGGATCCGTTGACCTGGATGGTCGAACCCTGACCTGAACTGGCTGTGTAGGTTGCGGTGATGGTCACGGCATTGGCGTCTTTATTGGTGTAGAGGGCGGTAAAATAGATCGTGGCCTTGCTGTTGATCTCGCCGACCGTGATCCTTCCGTCGGACAGATCCTTCGCCAGCATCAATGCCGTCGAATCGAGGGCCGACTGCATCGACGAACGCGCGCTGTTGGCGCGGCTATAGTCGATCGCCGCCCCCATGAAGCCGAGGATGGGCAGCAGGGCGAAGCCAAAAAGCACCGCGATATTGCCCTGATTGGCGCCGGGGAAGCGGCTAACCGCGTGTCGAACCTGACTGGCAATGGAGCTACCGGGCATTATTTTCACCGTAATTGGGTTTCCGGCCCCATTTCGGGTCTGTCTGCTAAACAGGTGGTAAATCGGTCCTGGAGAAAACTGGCTCAATAGCCACCTAAATTCGGATGGCCACCGGAAGCGCTCGCTATCGTCAATGCCCGCTAAATGACCCGAGGGCAGGCTTTGTCAAATCCGCAAGAATTGATTAACCTTGCGGGGATCGCCGGGCTCGGAATCGGCCCCGCGGCAGGTCGCATCTGGCTTGAGATCAATGCGCTTGCAGCGGGCCGAAGCCAGACCCATATTTGGAGCTATCGATCCAGCTGGTGGGATCGGGCCGCCCGGGAGCGGCGATCTGGAGACGTGTCTGGGAACTCTTTGGTTGACTCCGCAAGGAGTGGATGGCTCCGCAGGGAGCGCGTCGCCTGAGGCGTTCCCGGTCGCTTAGTCCGGCTTTCCCGTGGGGATTTCGAACGTCTGTGCCATGCTGCAATTAACTTCCAGATTTGACCGTTCCGCCGCGCCCGCCGTCGTCGCATCTGCTCCCCGAATGGGCAATGATGAGGGCAATGCCGCGGGGACGGGAGGTCCGACCACATCGGTTATCGCCAAGGTCAAGCCCAAGACCAAGCGCCCGAATCTCTATCGTGTGCTGATACTGAACGACGATTACACGCCGATGGAGTTTGTCGTTCACGTCCTGGAGAAGTTCTTCCAGAAGGATGTCGAGGCGGCGACCAAGATCATGCTTCACGTCCATCACCATGGAATCGGGGAGTGCGGGGTGTTCACCTACGAAATCGCCGAGACCAAGGTGACTCAGGTGATGGATTTTGCCCGCAAGTACCAGCATCCCCTGCAATGCGTGATGGAAAAGAAGTAGCGTCGCGTCAAATTCCCGCCAAAGCGGAACGGGTCTTGCTTTGAATGTTCCGATCCGACGGATGCCGCGAATCGCTGGGTTCCGGCCCTGGGCCTGCTGCTGCATGTGCATTTAGAGGAAAACCACTATTGCCGCAGCCGGCCTTCCGCCATGATCGGGCGTAACTATATGACAAAGGTTGTTGTTGCCTGACCTGAAAACGGCGATCATGATGGCGGGGGCCACAGAGGACGCGAATGCCAACTTTTTCCCAGAGCCTTGAACAATCCCTGCATCGTGCGCTGGCGATCGCCAACGAGCGTCATCATCAATATGCGACGCTGGAACACCTGCTGCTGTCGCTGATCGATGATTCCGACGCGGCCGCCGTCATGCGTGCGTGCAGCGTCGATCTCGACAAGCTGCGCACCAGCCTGGTCAATTATCTCGAGACCGAATTCGAGAATCTGGTCACCGACGGCGCCGACGACGCCAAGCCGACCGCCGGCTTCCAGCGCGTGATTCAGCGCGCGGTGATCCATGTGCAGTCGTCCGGCCGCGAGGAAGTGACCGGCGCCAACGTGCTGATCGCGATCTTCGCCGAGCGCGAGAGCCATGCCGCCTATTTCCTGCAGGAGCAGGACATGACCCGCTACGACGCGGTCAACTACATCAGCCACGGCATCGCCAAGCGGCCCGGGGTCTCGGAGGCGCGCCCGGTGCGCGGCGTTGACGAGGAGACCGAAACCAAGGGCAACGAGGACTCCAAGAAGAAGGGCGAGGCGCTCGACACCTACTGCGTCAACCTCAACAAGAAGGCGCGCGACGGCAAGATCGATCCCGTGATCGGCCGCAATTCCGAGATCAACCGCGCCATCCAGGTGCTGTGCCGGCGCCAGAAGAACAATCCGCTGTTCGTCGGCGAAGCCGGCGTCGGCAAGACCGCGATCGCGGAGGGCCTCGCCAAGCGCATCGTCGACAGCGAAGTGCCGGAAGTGCTGGCGGCGGCAACGGTGTTCTCGCTCGACATGGGCACGCTGCTGGCGGGTACCCGTTACCGCGGCGATTTCGAGGAGCGGCTGAAGCAGGTGCTCAAGGAACTCGAGGCGCATCCCAACGCCATCCTGTTCATCGATGAAATCCACACCGTGATCGGCGCCGGCGCCACCTCCGGCGGGGCGATGGACGCCTCCAATCTGCTGAAGCCGGCGCTCGCATCCGGCACCATCCGCTGCATGGGCTCGACCACCTACAAGGAATACCGCCAGCACTTCGAGAAGGATCGCGCGCTGGTGCGCCGATTCCAGAAGATCGACGTCAACGAGCCGACGGTGGAAGACGCCATCGCGATCCTGAAGGGGCTAAAGCCCTATTTCGAGGACTATCACCGGCTGAAATACACCAACGAGGCGATCGAGGCCGCGGTGCAGCTGTCGTCGCGCTACATCCACGACCGCAAACTGCCGGACAAGGCGATCGACGTGATCGACGAGTCGGGCGCGGCGCAGATGCTGGTTGCCGAGAACAAGCGCAAGAAGACCATCGGCATCAAGGAAATCGAGACCACGATCGCGACCATGGCGCGGATTCCGCCCAAGAGCGTGTCGAAGGACGATGCCGAAGTGCTCAAGCATCTCGAGCAGACCTTGAAGCGCGTGGTGTTCGGGCAGGACAAGGCCATCGAGGCGCTTTCCGCCTCGATCAAGCTGTCGCGTGCCGGCCTGCGCGAGCCGGAAAAGCCGATCGGCTCCTATCTGTTCTCGGGCCCGACCGGCGTCGGCAAGACCGAGGTGGCAAAGCAGCTCGCGGCCTCGCTCGGCGTCGAACTGATCCGCTTCGACATGTCGGAATATATGGAGCGGCATACCGTGTCGCGCCTGATCGGCGCGCCTCCGGGCTATGTCGGCTTCGACCAGGGCGGCCTGTTGACCGACGGCGTCGACCAGCATCCGCACTGCGTGGTGCTGCTCGACGAAATCGAGAAGGCGCATCCGGATCTCTACAACGTGCTGCTGCAGATCATGGATCACGGCCGGCTCACCGACCATAATGGCAAGCAGGTCAATTTCCGCAATGTGATCCTGATCATGACCACCAATGCCGGCGCCGCCGACCTGGCGCGCCAGGCGTTCGGCTTCACGCGCAACAAGCGGGAAGGGGACGATCACGAGGCGATCAACCGCCAGTTCGCGCCCGAGTTCCGCAACCGGCTGGATGCCATCGTCTCGTTCGCGCATCTCAATCCCGATGTCATCGGCATGGTGGTGGAAAAATTCGTGCTGCAACTCGAGGCGCAGCTCGCCGACCGCGACGTCACCATCGAATTGTCGGAGCCGGCCAAGGCCTGGTTGATCAAGCATGGTTACGACGAGCAGATGGGTGCGCGGCCGATGGCGCGCGTGATCCAGGAGCACATCAAGAAGCCGCTGGCGGACGAGGTGCTGTTCGGCAAGCTGAAGGGCGGTGGCCATGTCCGCGTCGTGCTGGTGGCGGACGAAGCGAATGCAGAGGCCGACCAGGAGAAAATCGCCTTCGAATATGTCGAGGGACCGGTGACGCCGAAGCCGGAGAAACTGCCCGGCGCGCGCAAGCGCAGCGTGTCGCGCAAGCCGAAACCCAGCGGCCCCGGCGGCGGGTCGGCCTCGCGAGGCCCGCTGGTCAAGGTGTGAGTCGCCAAGCGAAGATCGAAAATCGGAAAGCCGGCGTGTCGCGAGACCGCCGGCTTTTTTGTTGGACGAGACCTGGCGCGCGGCCTGTTCAGCCTTCGCCGATCAACTCCTTGATGCGGCGCTGCAGCTGGCGCTTCTTCTTTTCGCTTTTGCGCAGCCGCTCCTCGAGATCAGAAACCGGCATCTCGGTTTCGGAACTGAAGGCCACGCCGACGAAATTGTCGCGCCACCAGATGATCCTGGCGAGAAACGAGCGGCCCTTCCGCGCGATGGTCAGCGACATCTGCTCCCTGGGCAGCTTGACGATGTTCTTGAACTCGACGCTGGCGCCGGTTTCCGAGATGTTGCGCACCACGCATTCCCGGGTTGCACCGTCTTCGCCGATCCCGGCAACGCCGCCGTAGATCACCTTGTCGCGTGCGTTTTGGCGCCGATCCAGCATCGAAATGGTCTCCCCTTCAAAGGAGGGACCATACCCGGCTTCGCATCAGGCGAAAGACCGCGGCCGGCAAAATGCGCCGTTAACGTAAATTGATGATGCCCGGAGAAGCCTTGATTTCCGGGCTTTTTCCAGCTGACAAGGTTACTTTGATCGACCGCAACCGCTCACGCCGCGCTCTCGCGCAGTCCACGCGCGATTTCCTTCTGCGCGTCGAATTCGCGCCGCAGCCGCGCCAGCTCTTCGGCGCTCAGGGCATTGGCGTTGCTGTAGTCGCGCTTCCATGCCGCGTCCGCGCTCCAGCGCAGCGGCGACTGCACCGTGGTTTGCGGACCCGGGGCGGTTTCCAGCAGCCGCAGGGCCAGCTCCAGGGTAAAGGCCTGCGACGCCGGATCGTGCGGCTTGCCCGCCGAATTGCCGAGCGGAAAATCCGAGAACAGGAACCGCGGCACCGCGGCGTGTTCGACGATATCCTTGGCGCAGCCCATCACCACGGTGGCAATGCCGTTGGCCTCCAGGTGCCGGGCGACCAGGCTGATGGTCTGGTGGCAGACCGGGCAGTTCGGAACCAGTACGGCGGCGTCGACGTTGTCGGCCTTGCAGCGCGCCAGGATTTCGGGGGCGTCGGTTTCGATGGTGACGCGATGGCTGCGGTTGGTCGGCGCGCCGAAGAAGCGGGGCGCCACGCCGCCGATCCGCCGCTCGCTCGCCAGCCGCCGCAGTTGCGGCAGCGGAAACCAGGTGCCGCTGTCGTCGGCCCTGGTGTGCACGCGGTCATAGGCGATGTGCGAGATCCGCACATCATGATCCCGGGAGGTATCGCCGTCATAGACCGCATAGAATTTGGCGCCGCCATTGTATTTCGCGCCCGGGCCCTGATCGCCCTTGGCGGGATCGAACGGTGCCGCTGTGGTCACGAGCGCAACGCGGGATTTCGCCAGCGGCTTGTTCAGCGGCTGGAACGGCGCTTCGGCATAATGCGCCCAGCGATAGGGCGTGGTGTAGCCGATCGCCGCATAATAGTCGCGGGTCCGCGCCATGTACTGAATCGGCGTGTCGTCGTCGGGCGCGAAGCCGAATTGTTCGTCCGAAGCTGCCGTCATGCCTTGCGCTCCACATGTGCGCCATCATTCTTGCGGATAGCTGCGTCTTGATAGCTAGACGGTCGGTTCCCTGTGTCAAGCGCGGCTGGCGGATAGCAGAGCTCCCATGCGAACGGTCATTGGTCCGAGAGCTGCGCTTTGCGCTGTGTTGGTGGCGCTCTGGCAACCCGTGATGCCGGTGGTGGCCGAGGATGCGGCGCCCGCCGCGGCCGGCGGCGAACTGGCCAAGCCGGGCGTCGAACAATCCGCCGCCGGCGACGAAAGCAAGGGCAGGGCGGAGAAACCCGCGGCCAACGCGCGGGAGACCGACACACGCGAGGCGATGTGCCTGATGATCGAGTCGGCGGCGAAGGCCAACGAGCTGCCGCTGGAGTTTTTCGCCCGCGTGATCTGGCAGGAGAGCCGCTTTCAAGCCGATGCGGTGGGTCCGGTCACGCGCAATGGCCAGCGCGCGCAGGGCATCGCGCAATTCATGCCGGGAACCGCCAGCGAGCGCCGTCTGCTCGATCCCTTCGATCCCGTGCAGGCGCTGCCGAAATCCGCCGAATTTTTGCGCGAATTGCGCGGCCAGTTCGGCAATCTCGGGCTGGCGGCGGCCGCCTACAATGCCGGGCCGCGGCGGGTGCGGGAATGGCTGGATGGCTCCGGCTATATGCCGCAGGAGACACGCAATTACGTTGCAGCCATCACGGGTGCTACCGTCGATGAATGGGCGAGGCCCGGCACGAAAGACAAGCTGCCCGACCGTGCGCCGAACTCGTCCTGCCGGGAATTAATGGCCCTGCTCAGGCGCGCGCCCAATCCCTTCGTCACCGAGCTGGAGCAGCACGTCAAACTTGGCGCGGACAAGCTCTGGGGCGTCCAGCTCGCCGCCGGCTTTAATCGCGACCGGGCGCTGGCGATGTATTCACGGGCGATGAAGCGCCTGAGCGCCGTGATCGGCGATCAGGATCCGAGCCTGTCGGGCCGGATCTGGCGCAGCCGGGGCACGCGAACGTTCTATCAGGTGCGGATCGGCGCCGACACGCGCCCCGCCGCTGACGCGCTCTGCACCCGCATCCGCCGCGCCGGCGGCGCGTGCCTGGTGCTGCGGAATACGAACGTGAGGGGTTGAACACCAAAATTCGGATGACTTCGGCGCTATGCCAGCGGAGTATTGACCTCTCCGGGGGGAGATCGGCATGGCTGGCGGCACGCTCAAACTCGCGTTTGAGCGTCTTGAGGTTAAGGCGAGTTAGAATGGCATTGCTTGTCGACGAAACCGCGAAAGCCATCGTCCTGACCCGATGGGCCCTGCCGGAATGCCTGCACGTGCCGATCGCTGCCGTCGACGAGGAGGCTATTCGCAACCACGTCGGGAACGTCGAGAAGGTTGTGTCAGGCCGTGGCCTGCGAAAAGCTCTTGTGGTGACTGTACCGGAGCGCGCGCCGATTGATCCGCTGCTTCCCATCAGCGAGCATCCCAACGCGGGCATTTTCCACGCGCGACGGCAGGTTTGGGTTGACGTCGCCTACAAGCCCTATCGCTCCGCTTACAAGCGGGCGTTCCCGGATGAAGACATCGACGGCCTGATCCTGAGCCACGCCATGAACCGGATCACGGCGGCACACAAAGGCTTCGATTTCGTGAGACTGACCCCGGTGTCTGGCGTCGCCAACGTGAGCAGTGCATTTTCGGAACGATGGGCGAAAGATCTGCACAGGCCGAAACAGCCCGTCGTGACCCGGCGCGTAGGTCCGCCCTTCATTCAGTATGCCGACTTGTCCGACCTGATGTTGATGCTCGACATGATGCTCGGCGGCGGCGTCATGGATGCTGTTAATGAAGGCCAGAAGCTGCTGGGGCGGAGAGCATAGAATTAGCGTAGTGCGCCATCACGCCGTCGGCATTGGCGCAATGCGTTTCAGATCTGCACTGAGTTTGATATCGTAGGCCGTCGCTAGGTTTCCGATTTGAAACCCAACTGATTTGCGCAGGGCCGACAAGGCGTCGCGGAATTGCCGCCATTCAGGGTCATTTCCATTGCAGCGCAGTGTTGAAAGGTCGGATTGTTCGACCTCGTCAAAGAAGACATGGATGGTCTTCGTCAGGGAGAGTAGAATTTGATCCAATCCGCTGCCATCAGGCAGGCCGCTGCGCCAAGCGACTAGCTGTGAACGAACGCTATCGAGCGAATGGCGGACGCGGTCTGGAAATTCAGCGTCGAATGATGCCCAGAAAACACGACGGTCTTCGAGCATGGCGATGATCTGTTTCGCAAGCGCGGGTGCGGCGCGGCGCGTTTGAATGAGGGTGAGACTTTGAGAATAGCCTTTAGTCCCGACCTCCGCGATCATTGCTTCATGGTTACGCTTCCAATGTCGTAACAATTCAGCGGAATACGGTGCCGCATCCTTATCGACGAGGTCGCCACACACGCGGCACAGCCAAAGTCCGTTTGCAATTGCTCGGCGTTCAGCGGGCGACTGGGCCTGATTGTAACGCGGACCGTTTGGGGCTGCCGCATGAATATGCGCTGCGTGCCCTGTGGAAAGGCTCTTGCTCTCATCGGAGTGAGGACCCGCCGTAAGTTTGATGCAATCCGGATTCGAGCAGAAATGCGCGGCACGAATTGCGAGCGTCTTTTTTGTGGCCTGCGAAAATTCGTCGCGCGAGGTCATGATCCTCCAAAATCCGATGGGCTCGGTGCAGAGCTCAAGCTTAAGCATAGCTGGTGTCTCTTCATTTTGGAACGAGAACTGAGTCGGGCTCGCCTGCCGATTCGACGAAAAGAGGGGCGCCCGTAACTATCCGGCCGTATGGCTGCTCTGCCCGGGCTTCGCTTGACGCAAGTCGCTTTCGCACTCGTTATGCCCCGACACGACTCACATGGTCCGGTTGCCCTTGGCGCTTCCTCCGCTCGACTCGACAAGTTGGCAAAGTCCCGTGCGCGCCTTCGCATGGGGCATGCGCTCGGTTGCCTCGACGGTGCTGACGCTGGTGCTGTTTGCGACCTATCTCGGCATCGGGGCGCTGGCGCATGACAGCCATTTCAGTCTCGGATGGGTGCTGGCGAGCACGGCGCTGGTCTGGGCAGGGCCGGCGCAGATCATCCTGATTTCGACGCTGGGATCGGGGGCGACGGTGGTGCAGGCGGCAATTGCCGTGACCGTCAGCGCCATCAGGCTGTTTCCGATGGTGGTGTCGGTTTTGCCGATGATGCGCACGCCACAGACCAAACGGCGGCATCTGGTGCTGGCGACCCATTTCATCGCGGTAACCCTGTGGGTCGAATGTTTTCGCCTGTTCCCGCAGGTGCCGCGCGAGCGTCGCATTGCGTTCACCCATGGGCTCGGCAGCGGGCTGTGCGCGGTCTGCCTCGTTGCCACCACGCTTGGCTACGGCCTCGCCGCCAACCTGCCGCCGCTGCTGGGCGCGGCCATTCTGCTGCTGACGCCGCTGGCGTTCCTGCTTTCTACCGCGCGCAACTGCCGGCAGCTCTCCGATGTGCTGGCGCTGGTGCTGGGCCTGGCGCTGTTTCCGCTGGTATCCCTGCTGCAGACCGGCGTCGATATCCTGATCAGCGGCATTTCGGCCGGCACCATCGCCTACGGCGTTCACCGGTGGCGGGCGCGCAAATGAGCGATTTTATCGGCGACTGGCATGCCCTGCTGATACTCGTGATCGCGGGCTTCCTGCCCAACGAAGTCTGGCGCATGCTCGGGCTCTGGTTCGGCGGCGGCGTCGACGAGGGCTCCGAGCTGCTGGTCTGGGTGAGGGCGGTGGCGACCGCGATCCTCGCCGGCGTCATCGCGCAGATCCTGGTGCTGCCGCCAGGCTCCCTGGCCAGTATCCCGGACTGGCTGCGCTACGGGGCGGTGGCGGCGGGATTCGCGGTCTTCATGCTGACGCGGCGCTCGATTTTTGCCGGCGTGGTCGGCGGCGAGGCGGTCATGCTGGCTGGCAAATGGTGGCTGGGCTGATACTGTCCGGCAGCTGAGAAGCAGTTCATTTTACGGACCCAAGCCATGGTTGCACTGACTAAAGTCCGCGAGGGAGAACTCGCGGTCGATCTGCCGAAAGCGGGCAATGCTTCGCTCTACTTCATCGGCCGCATCCGCACGCCCTGGACCTCGCGCGAGATGACGCCGCGGCAGGGCCGCCACGACGGCCCGGTCTGCCGGCTGGAGATTTTCGAGCCGTGGCTGCCGGCGCTGAAGGGCGTCGACTTCTACAGCAATCTCGAAGTGATCTACTGGCTGCATCAGTCGCGCCGCGACCTGGTGCTGCAGAGCCCGAAGGACAACGGCAACACCCGCGGCGCCTTCTCGCTGCGCTCGCCGGTGCGGCCGAACCCGATCGGCACCTCGATCGTCAGGCTGGTCGGCGTCGAGGGCAACGTGGTGCTGGTGCGCGGGCTCGACTGTCTCGACGAGACGCCGCTGCTCGACATCAAGCCCGACCGCTGCGAATTCACCCCGCTGGCGCAGCCGCATCCCGGGGATTTCGAGACGGAGTGAGTTCGTCATTGCGAGGAGCACTTGCGACGAAGCAATCCATTCTTTCTTTTTGCGGCGCGATGGATTGCTTCGTTGCGCTCGCAATGACGTTGAGAGAGTTGAACGCTACCCGCCCTTCAGCGCTGCGATCAGCTTGGTCGCGTTGTCCTCCAGTATCTTGACGTCTTCCTTGCGGCTGGCCGGCGGCAACAGCGCGATGCCGTCGTGGCGCGGCATCACGTGCATGTGCAGGTGAAACACCACCTGTCCGCCGGCGGCTTCGTTGAATTGCTGCACGGTGATGCCATCGGCCTTGAAGGCGGTCATTGCGGCGGCTGCGATCCTGTGCGCGCCGCGCGCGACATGGGCGTAATCGTCAGGCGTGATGTCGAGGATGTTGCGGGCAGGGGCCTTTGGAATCACCAGCGTATGTCCGGGGGCGCGCGGCATGATGTCGAGGAAGGCCAGCACATGGTGGTCCTCATACACTTTGTGGCAGGAAAACTCGCCGCGCAGGATTTTTGCGAAGATGTTGTTGGTGTCGTAGGCGGGCATGGCGGTCTCCTTGAAATTCGAATTCACTCTCGCTTCTGGCAGCTCAAACCGTCAAGACGGCTCTTCGGCAATTTTGCGAAACGGTCCGGCCTCGGTGAGTTCGCGACCGGCCTCCGCGACATAGGCGCGCTCGCGCTTCAGGTATTCGTCGATGGCGCGGGCGAGGCCGGGGTCGGCGATGTAATGCGCGGAATAGGTGGTCTGCGGCAGGTATCCGCGGGCGATCTTGTGCTCGCCCTGCGCGCCGGCTTCGACGGTCTTCAGGCCGCGCGCAATGGCGAAATCGATCGCCTGATAATAGCAGACCTCGAAATGCAGGAACGGGTGATGTTCGATCGCGCCCCAGTGACGGCCGAACAGGGTATCTGAGCCGATGAAATTGATGGCGCCGGCGATCCAGCGTCCCGCGCGCTTGACCATCACCAGCAGCACGTCGTCGGCCATGCTCTCGCCGATCAGCGAATAGAACTCCCGCGTGAGGTAGGGGCGGCCCCATTTGCGCGAGCCGGTCTCCATGTAGAAGTCGAAGAAGGCATCCCAGGCGTCCTCGGTGATGTCGCGGCCGGTCAGCGCGTGGACCGTGATGCCCTCGACGGCAAGCGCCTCGCGGCGCTCGCGCTTGATCGCCTTGCGGTGGCGGGAATTCAGGGTGGCGAGGAAATCATCGAACGAGGCGTAGCCGTGGTTATGCCAGTGGAACTGCTGGTCGGTGCGCTGCAGGAAGCCGTATTCGGCCAGAAACTTCCATTCGGCTTCGCGGGCGAAGGTGACATGGACCGACGACGCATGGGTCGCCTCGCACAGGGCGATCAGGCCGCCTGCCAGCGCGGTGCCGATGCGTTCGCGATCGACGCCGTCGCGGATCAGCAGGCGCTGCCCGGTGGCCGGGGTGAAGGGCACCGAGGCCTGCAGTTTCGGATAATAGCGGCCGCCGGCGCGCTCATAGGCATCGGCCCAGCCGCGGTCGAACACGTATTCGCCCTGCGAATGCGATTTCAGATAGCACGGCACGATGCCGGCGATGGCGCCGCCGAGTTTGGCGACGAGGTGGCGCGGACCCCAGCCGGTTCGCGCGCAGGCCGAGCCGGAGGCTTCCAAAGCTGCAAAAAAGGCGTGTGAAACGAAGGGGTTGTAGGGTCGTCTTAATGCGGCGCCGGACTTAGGTGCGGGCTCACGTGAAGCCAGAGTGTCGAGCCCCTCGAGGCTGTCGGGACCGCACGGCGGATTGGCGCAGGCATCCCAATCGGCAGCCGGAATCTGGCTGACGGAGGGCAGCGATTCCAAGGTGATTTCAGATGACGCCATCAGCAAAAAGACCGGTCACGCGTTGCGATTAGCCATCGCACATGGTGACCAATTCCAAAGATCGTGCATTGCGCCGATGACTTCAAGGGCGTGGAACCAGATCCGGTTCAAGGCGCAAAGCCCTCGAAGATGATCTGGTCGGCATAGCGGGCGGCGCGTTCGCGCTGCTCCGCCGTGCGCACGGTCCAGGCCAGGAGCGGCAGGCCGAACACATGGCGGGCGATCCAGGGCGCCGCAGCCGGCAACTGGTTGACCCAGAATGCCACGAAATGCGGCCTTGTGCGGAAGGCGTGGCGCAGATGCAGCATGCCGCGGCGCTGCTCCGGCGTCAGCTTGTACCAGTAGGCGTCGTCGTAATTGGCCTGGGCAATGATGCCGCGCGGACGATCCGGAATGGTTTCGCGCAACGCCAGCACCTGGTCGGGGTCGAACGACATCACCGCCGCCGGCCCCGAATAGCTTGCCAGCACCTGCGCCATCCGCGCCACCAGCTTGCGGTCGCCGTCAAAATGGCTCTTCACCTCGATCACCAGTGGCACGCGGCCGTCAACCAGCGCGCAGAGATCGCCGAGCGACATCATCCGCTCGGCGGTGTCGCGGAACGTGACCGCTCTCAGCTCCGCCGCGGTCTTGCCGAGCAGGGGGCCCGAGCCCTCGGTGAGGCGGCCGAGCGCGTCGTCATGGTGCACCATGGCCTCGCCGTCGGCGGTCAGTTGCAGATCGACCTCGATGGCGAAATTGCCCGCGATCGCGGCATTAATCGCGCCCGGCATATTCTCGATAATGCCGCGCGCAAAATCGTGCAGCCCGCGATGGGCTACCGGCCGCGCCGTCAGCCAGTCAGGCGCGCGCACCGGACCTCTCCCTTACGAGACCTCGAACACGCCCTCGACCTCGACCGCCGCGTCCGAGGGCAGCGAGGAGACGCCGACGGTGGTGCGGGCATGGCGGCCCTTGTCGCCGAAGGCCGCGACCATCAGGTCGGAAGCGCCGTTGAGCACCTTGGGACCGTCGAGAAAATCCGGCGCCGAATTGACGAAACCGCCGAGCCGGACCACGCGGACCACCTTGTCGAGATCGCCGAGGGCTGCCTTGATCTGTGCCAGCAGGTTGATCGCGCAACCCTTGGCCGCGGCGTTGCCCTGCTCGACGGTGACGCCGGCGCCGAGCTTGCCCTTGGCGATCAGCTTGCCTTCCGGATTGACGCAGACCTGTCCCGACACGAACAGCAGGTTCCCGGTGCGGACGAAGCCGACGTAATTCGCTACCGGGTTCGGCGGCTCATGCAACACCACGCCTTGCGCCGCAAGTTTCTGCTCGACCGTACCCGCCATGTTTCGTCCCCGTTGAATTGACGTTCAAGTTGTTCCGCACCCGATCCCGACGCAATCGGGCCGCTTTGTTTCGCGCATCGTGCCATCACATGCAAGCCAGCCGCGGGTTGGCCGGGAACGTGCCGGAAAACACGGCAATCCGGCCGGCAATTCCCGCTTTTTTGTGAAACGGCCCTAGTTGCGGCGCAATAGAGCGGTCAGTAATGTATGATTCACGGCGCAAGGAAGACACAATGGCTCGCTGGTTCCGGATTTTGTCGCATGACGTCAGCCCGCTCTTGCTGACGGCGGCCGCTGCCGTTGTGGTCGCGGGTTTTGGCGTGACAGGTCTTGCCGGCGGCAGGGCGGAGGCGGCGGCCGGTGGCCCGTTCCTCGCGCATCAGGCGCTGTATGAACTCAAGCTGCTGAAGTCGCGCGGCTCGACCTCCATCAACAGCGCGCGCGGCCGCATCCTCTACAATTTTTCCGGCAGCGCCTGCGAGGGCTACACCTCGGAATTCCGTCAGGTCTCGGAGCTGGACAGCGGCGAGGGCAAGGTGACGCTGAGCGACCTGCGCTCGACCTCCTGGGAGGACGGCGAGGGCAAGAGCTATCGCTTCAAGATCGCGACCCGGATGAACGAGGCCGAGTCCAGCCCGGTCGACGGCATCGCCGAACGCAGCGACGGTCGGATCACGGTCAAGCTGAAACAGCCTGAAGCCAAGACCTTCACGCTCGATGGCGCCACGGTATTTCCGACCGAGCAGATCACGCGCATCATCGCGGCCGCCCGCGAGGGCAAATCCGTGCTCGAGCTGACCGTCTATGACGGTTCCGATAATGGCGAGAAGGTCTACAATACGCTGTCGGTGATCGGGCAGCCGATCCCTGGCGACCGCAGCATCGAGACGCCCGATCCATCCATCGCCAACGACGCCATGAAATCGCTGACGCGCTGGCCGGTCACGGTCAGCTATTACGACCGCGACGCCAAGGCCAGGGATGGCGAGCAGACCCCGGTCTACGCGATGTCGTTCGAATTGTTCGAGAACGGCGTCTCGCGGGCGCTGGTGCTCGACTACAATGATTTCGTCATCTCCGGCGCGCTCGGCAAGTTCGACGTCAAGGATTCCAGGCCGTGCAAGTGATTGCTCTTACCCTCCCCTGGAGGGGGAGGGTCGGCTCGCATCGCAGATGCGAGGCGGGGTGGGGTGAAGGTCTATCAGTTGATGCAGTGCTCGAACGAGAGACCGTCACCCCACCCCGCCGCTCCTTTCAGTCGCGTCGACCCTC